>WXFD01000042.1 GCA_009877105.1 Bacteroidales bacterium | reverse complement strand
GCATCGTCCAGGGCTTCAGTCATGACTTTTGTCACCCTGTCGTCAACCTCCTCAACCAGATCTATCCTGAGCGGATTGGTCAGCCTCTTCTTCCACTCCAAGACCGGGGCATAAGGCGTCGGGGTCTTGTCCGTTTCCAGGATAACATACGCCCACCTTTCACTGAATATGTTCCCCTTCATGGCCGGTACAACCTGCTGCATGTTCGATGACAGAAACGTGTGCGACAGACCACGGGCCCAGTAAACCCAGGGGCCGGCAGTGATATAAAAAAACGGGTTCAGCACCCTCAACGGTGACTCCAGGCCAGTATTCGAGTAACTCAGCTGGATCCCTGCGAATCCTATTCCCGTCTCCCTGCTGAAAAAAAGAACCCACGGAACATCTGCCTCCATCTTAAGATCAGTGAAATCAGGAATGTGCTCAATATCATATATTATAACCGAATCCCTAACTACGTCATACCAGGCTGCATGGGTGATCATTTCCCTTTTTATGACCATCTCTGCATTCCTGAGTGCAAGAGCCTGGATAGTCTCCCTGATACGCATACTGGTGCTGCTTATGAAATAGGGAACACCCGGATAAAACTCATACCGCACCGAGGCTTCTACCTCCGGAACCTTACGCATCTCCCCCCATACATCGCTGCGAGCAATAACGCTCCCGGAAAGACTCATGACATTCGACGGAGGATTCCAGTCTGCAGTATGAGTCCATAATCTGGGCGGAGGGTAAATATCCGGGTTCCAGTGCATCGCACCGTTAGTCTCGCTCCTGTGATAAAGAGGCGATTCCGGCTTGCTCTTAAGTACGATCTGATCCAGATGACCCGAATTAGGATGAAGCATGACCGAAATCACACTGTTTTCCACCTGAAGCCCCGGAGATTCTCCCTGCACGCGAAGATCTGTCAGATAAATCTTGCCCGTGGCTTGCGGATTATTGTAAAATATAAGATAAACCTTGCTGGTCCTTGCCGGTACATCGGCCAGAAATGCTACACGGGCTGTTACCGTAGGAAGCCACAGCGGAGCCCCCCGTGTCGGTTTGCCGTCCTTGTCAGGGCTGAGATCATCTTCCTTCAGGTATTCCATCCGGTCATAAACCTGTGAGGGAACCTCGCTAAGCGCATGGGTCACAGGATCGACCCCAACAACGCGTATGTCACGCTCCAGCTGCTGGGCCTCATCTGCATAAAAGGCCAGCAGAACCTCCACCGGCTCACCCTTCCTGCTTATCCCTGCGGTCTCACTCAGAATAACCGATTTATAGCCCTTCCAGTCCTTGCTGTAAACCCCCGCACCCAGCGGAGCCCTGACCACCCTGGTCCCGGTAAGCCTCGTGTCTGAAGCCGAAGACCCGGCATCCTTCTTCATCCGAACCGAAAGACTAACCGTATAATCCTTCCCAGGTTCCCATCTTACCCACCCGGTAACCTGGAAATTCCTGTACAGCGTCCGGTCCTGTGACAAATTGTAACCCGAAGGCGGCCGGATGGGAATTGTCGGCCGGCTTAAATCCGAAAAATCTGCCGCACGACGGATATCCACTGCTCGCAGAGCCTTCCCGTCAACTGACGCCTCGACCTCAATCATCGACTCCCGGGGAAGCTCTATCTCAGCCCGGAAATGATAAAAGGGAATACCCGGAACAGGGTAGTTAAGCTCCAACGACCGGATAGCCAGCTGACCATCCGGCTTAACCCTCTGAGCCTGCACAACAGAAGTAAAGAGCATTGGCAGAATAAATGGAACTAGTATTCTTACAAGGTTCCTGACTGATTTTTTCATCGTGATATAATTTTGTTTTTTTAATGGTCTGGTGAAATCCACATGTTGAAAATTATATTTACGCGTGTTTGTTTATGGCACAAATGTGGGTTTCAAAATTCTTTCCAGGTAGATTTAAAATTTAAAAAGGCTGCTAAAAATAAAAAGAGGAGCCCTCAAAATTCCCATTTGAAGAGATGAGATTCAAAAAGACTATCTCAGAATATAAAGAGAGTGCCCCGGGCGGGGCACCCTCAGATTCAATTGTCAGTCCAAAGTCTGAATGCTCTAATCAGAACCGCCATCCCACCATACTCTTGTTGTCATCTTGTCGGGTTTGGTAGCTCCGTCAGCAAAGTTCGGATTTCCTGCAGCTTCCGCTGGCGGATACAGGAATTTCCTGGGAATTTTACCACCGGTAGCATTGCCGGGATAATTTACTTCAACGAGAACCGGATAACCAGTTCTCCTCCAGTCGCTCCATGAATCCCACCACATCAGGAATTTGCTGATCCAAAGCTGAGTTCCAATCTGTTCAAGCGCATTGGCTTCATCGTAAGGATATTGGGAAAGATACGTGTCAACCCGGGCATCGGTTACGGTAAATGATGGATCAAGGGGAGTGTACATCTGCATTGCAAGCCTGACTCCGGCTTCATAATGACTCTGCGCAGTACCGGGAACGGTTCCTATATTCCTTAAAATTGCTTCTGCCTTCAGGAATTCTGATTCGGCTGCGTACATTAAAAGATAGGGTGCGTCAATCCTCAGCATTTTTGTATTGATGGCACAGAAATGCTCATATGGTGTCACAGGATTACCGCCGCCATACTCGTTATTGATCATTGAAGCATCATAACCCACGGGCAGACCAATCCATTTAAGAGGATCCGGCTCAAGGATCACTCCCAGATCGGTAGCTGACCATTTAATGGGACCCTGGGTGAAAATGTAAAGCCTGGGGTCATCATCAGCAGTACTTGAAGGATCAGAACCCTTAAGAATATCTATGAATGTTTTGCTGAAGAGATTGCTTGACCAGAGTCCTCCGTCACCGGGCCATAAAGAACGTGAAAGTCCGTTCTGGTTAACCCAGTTGTATGGTCCCATTGCCATTTGAGCCCATGCATTGTCGCCATTGCCGGCCATTGTGCCGCCGGCTACTGCCTTTGTGACATAATTTGCAGCCAATCCGGGATCAACATTTGACACCCTCATTGCAAGTCTGAGCATCAGTGAATAGCCGAACTTTTTCCACTTTTCGACATCACCATGAAAAAGGAAATCAGCTTTGGCAAAATTCGGATAATCCATATCTGATGCATTGAAAGCAGCACATGCTTCATCAAGTTCCTTAAGGCAATCGATATAAATGTCT
Organism: Bacteroidales bacterium; assembly: GCA_009877105.1. Classification (GTDB taxonomy): domain Bacteria; phylum Bacteroidota; class Bacteroidia; order Bacteroidales; family VadinHA17; genus LD21. The sequence continues at coordinate 39,325 of WXFD01000042.1, read as the reverse complement.
TTCTGCTTATCGTATTTTGGCTGATAAATACCCTCGATTCCGCGATGTGCCTCGGAATAAGGGATATTCCCATAAAAATCGGTAAGCCGATGCATCCAGAACGGGCGGATAATCCTTGCAGCCGAACGGGTATTTACCTGTTTCCCCTCATAAATACCGCCTGGTCCGGTCTGTTTAATAATCTCGGCTGCATATTTTGGTGAATCCCTGTAGAAGTATTGCCAGACATTACTTATATTTTCTTCGAAATACTTATCTCCTGCTGAGGTACCTGTTCCGGCAAAATGCTGAATTGCATGGCCGGCAAATCCAAGATTGGTGTAGTCGGTATTCCTGTTATCAACCAACGGGCCCGCACTCGCCATTCCAAGAATAGCTGTAGTCATGAAAAAATTCATATCTATCTCCGTAACTGCATTAGGATTGATGTTCAGGTTGTGGAGTTCATCTGTATCGCATCCTGCCGTAAATATCAGAATCAGCAGAATGCTCATGGCCAGTTTTAATATATGTTTCATTTTTCTCAAATATTTAAAATTTTAGAATGTTACCCTCAGGTTAAATCCATAACTGCGTGTGGTCGGCATTGCGAACTGTTCAACCCCCTGTGCGCTGCCGCTGGTATAGGTTGATTCCGGATCAATATTGTCGGTATTCCTGTAAAGGATCCAGAGGTTTCTTCCGACAGCTGAGATGGAACCGTTAGTAAATGGTGTTTTTGTCAATAATTTCTGAGGCAGCCGATACTCCAGCTGAATCTGGCGAAGTTTAATGAATGAAGCATCATAGACGAACCGTTCCTGTGCATATGAGGTAACGTAGCTCCAGTAATTACGGGTTTCTTCCTGGTTAAGGGTCTTGGAAAATGGTTCATAAACCGGATTTCCGTTGGAATCTGTCCCGGTCTGTATAACTCCCTCAACAGGCATTCCGCCTTCACGATATGCAAGTGTCTGCTTGTGAAGACCCCAGTTCGTCAGGTTAACCTCTGTTCCTGAATAAAGGTCACCGCCAAATTTGTAGTCTATAAGGAAATCCAGGGCAAAACTTTTCCATGTCAGGGTATTGGACAGGCCTCCGGTGAATTTTGCAACACCGTTCCCCAGAATTTCATAGACATCAGACCGGACAGGTCTTCCCTGGGCATCATAAACCTTTTTGCCTGTAGCCGGATCAGTTTTCTGAACAAACCCCAGGATCATACCATACGGATATCCTTTCAGATGGTAAACTCCCGCTGCTCTTGTCCTGGGTTCATCTATAAACACACGGTCAATACCGGGTGCAAGTTCAACAACTTTATTTTTATTGTGGGCGATGTTAAGGGAAACATCCCAGGTAACGGTGCCCTGAACAGGAGTTCCCGACAAAAGAATTTCATATCCATGGTTTGTCAGTTCACCGATGTTTATCGAAGTGGAGTTGAATCCTGTGGTTTGAGAAACCGTTGCAGCCAGTATATCATTTGTTGTTCTCTGGGTATAATATGTGAACTCAAATCCTACTCTTCCCCCGAATAATTTCAGGTCAGTACCAAACTCAATTTCGGATGAGAGTGCCGGCTTAAGATTCGGGTTGGGAATAAGATCACCAAAAGAATAAATACCCATAGGCAGGCCGAGATGACCTCCACCGTAAAGCATGTAGGTGGGTTGAATGGAATATGCACCCACATTTGCAGTTGCAACCTGACCCCAGGCGGCCCTCAACTTACCAAAGTTGAGAAATTCAGGCAGGCCTTTGAATGCATCGGTAAAAACAAAGCTGCCGCCGAGTGATGGATAGAATTTATTGTTACTAAGAGGATTAAGCACTGAAAACCAGTCGTTTCTTCCTGTTGCCGTAATGTAAAGGAATCTTTTATAGCCAATTTCCACTGAGCCGAAGAGTGAATTAATACCAGTCTTGGTATACCCGTAAAAGATATTTTTCTGGTTTGTATTGGTAATGGAGGGGAAGAATGGAATATTGAAAACCTGACCCAGTACATCCATGGTTTCAGATTCATGAGTCATCTTGTTGGCGCCCATAAATGCATTTACGTTTATGTTGCCGATTGTCTTATCTGCTCCAATGATCCATTCCAGGTTAAGTTCCTTGACAAAGCTGGTTGTATGATCCTTTGAACCATTACGCAGGTAGCCTGTACCCTGCGGCACCAGTATGTTGCTGTTCCTTGTGTAATAGTCCATACCAACCCTGCCCTGAACATACAGCCAGTCGAAAATATTATAACGAAGTTCACCGGAGGTTATAAAACGTTCCCTGATGTTCTGGTTAGTCATCTGGTAAGCCGCCCACCATGGATTCTGGGTGAACTGGCTGGATGCCTGTGAAAATTCTTCCCCGGGTTTCTTGAGGTCGGGAGTTATAGTGCCAACCGGGACGGCTCCCGGTTTATTCGGATCACCATATAGATCCATAACGTTAACATTTCTTGCCAGGCCCCAGATTGCATAAGGCACATTGGCAGGTGAGTCGTTAAGCAGGGACCTGTTTTTCGTCTTTTCATTCGAATACATTACCTTCGCATTAAAAGTAAATCTCTTTCCAAACTTACCGTTTGTCGTAAGTGACAGGTTTTTCCTGTTGAAACCCTGAAGAGGAATAATATAAGTGTCTTTCAGATCAGAAAATGAGAATCTGAATGTCTGTCTTTCTCCGCCGCCAGTTACGGCAAAGCTGTTTGTCCATGAGGTACCGGTCTTATAGAAACGTTCCCAGTTATCCCCTGCAAATGAATATGGCCTTTGTACGCCATCGAACTGGTAAACCATTGAGCCATCATATTTTGGACCCCACATTGAACCGTTACCCCAGTTCCAGGCTTCAAGCTGGCTGGCAGGTTTTGAGAAGATCCTCGGACCTGACGGATTTGCCGGGTCTAATTTCAATCCCCCCGGCCCGTATTCTTCCTGGAGATCATCAAGCCTGTAAACTTTCTCAAAAACATAGTTTGAATTAAATTCCATGCCGATACCTTTGCGCTGGGTCCCTCTTTTTGTTGTTATGTTGATAACACCATAACCTCCCCTTGAACCATAAAGAGCTGCAGCTGCTGCCCCCTTAAGAACGGTAATTGATTCAATGTCATCGGGATTCAGGGAGGTAAGCCCGTCACCCTGATCGGTACCGCCCCACAAACCAACCTGACCGAACTGGGTGTTGTCCATCGGAACTCCATCGATAACATAAAGAGGCTGGTTTGAGCCCCCCAATGATTTGTTACCTCTTATTATCACCCTGGAGGAGCCGGCTACTCCGGTCTGTGACCTGGAGATATTAACCCCTGCAACGCGGCCCTGCATTGCATTGCCAAGGCTGTTTTCCCGGGCAGTGGTAAGTCCCACACCAGGAACTTTCGTAATCGAAGATTGCAGCGCTTTCTGGCTTCTCTCAATACCAAGCGCCGTTACAACAACTTCTCCAAGCTGCTGTATGTCTTCCTCAAGGATCATGTCAATCACCGAACGGTTGCCGACAGCAACCTCCTGTGTTACATATCCGATAAAGGAAAATTGCAGGGTGGCATCACTTCCCGCTGAAATGCTGTACCTCCCCTGTGCATCAGTAATGGTTCCGACTGTGGTGCCTTTCACAAGAATTGACACGCCCGGCAGTCCTGCACCATTCACGTCCCTGACGGATCCCGATACTACATGTTGCTGCGCCGGCAAAGAATGAGAAAATACAACGCAGATCAACATTAATAGTGTTCGCTTCAAAATCTGGTACACTTCTTTTTTGTTCATAGGTCATAGGTTTTTAGGGTATTTTTTAATCAATACCCTTGTTTATAATTAATTGATTAAGTCAATTCCTTTAAAATCAGGTATAACATATTATGAAAACCCAAATTCAAAATGATAAATCAACCGGTTAGGAACATCTGTTTACAAAACTTACTTCATTATTCGCAATTATCTAATTTATCATCTGTTACAAATAAGCATCCTTTTTTTCCCCGTTTTGAAAAGCATTAAAATCAGGACAGATTCACGAAATATCCCAAATACAAGCCCCGAGTGTTTTTTTATTAGTGGATTTAAACAGAACTAAATGATTAATGACCAATTCAGGTATTTGATTATCATTTATCCATCCTTTCCCGGTTCTCTTGTCTTGTATTCATGGAATACAAGTATGTCCTGCGTCGATCTTTTGCAATTCACGGTACAAAACAATTGCTTTTTTATGCGTTATTATTACCGAATAACCAGCAGGCACGCCTGTATATGCCAATGACGTTATTTTTCTTTTTCAAGCTCATTCATTCTCTGAAACATGGCCCTGAAGGTATCCCACGGGGTGTATGCAGGATTTTTCGGATGAACCGACCGTTTGGCCGTCTCGGTAAGGTTCCCCTGAAAGCCGTCGATGAATGAACCATTATCCATCCACGTGGTGGCTACCATCCCATAATATCGCGGTTTCATCTCCGGTGTGGCATATTTACGCCAGCGCGCCATGTCATCCGTCTGAATAATCGCTGTCGACGGAGTCCGCCACGGGCAGGTGACAACCCTGAAGCCCTTCATCGCAAAATATACAGCCGACTGATCGGGCCTCTCATAATGCCAGTCGCAGATAACTACATCCTTCGGTATAAGATCTACAGCACGGTAGGTGGAGTTAAACGAGGCCTCCCAGATCCCGTAACCCGTCGTACGACCGTCAATCAAACGGTCGCCCCAGATCCACAACTCACGGTTCTTACTCTTTAAATGATCATAAATCCTGCGTACTTCATCGGCAAATAGCTGCGCCTTGTCATAGCCCCGGCACCTCGGACACCTGTCATCGCCTATGTAAAAAACCTCATCCATCCCGCCATGAAAAGCGTCGGCTTCATATACGTCGCATATCTCATCAATCACGGCAAACAATACCTTGTGAAGATCCGGGTGAAGCGGACAATAACTCTTGCAATACAGACCCCCCTCGGCAGGTGAAACCTTCCTGGCATCTTCTACCTTTATATGAGGAGTTTCATCAAACTCAGGAAACGTCTTCAGCAGAATCCCAACATTGGTGCCCCATGACTGATGACCAAGCAGATTTATCTGCGGAATGATCCTGATCTTGTATTTCCTGCAGGCCGATACTATTTTCTTTACCTCGCTCGTGGTGAGTGCAAGTGAATCGGCAAGCTGTGGATAACTCCGGAACTTGTAATTCAGAGCCTCCAGCAGAAAAAGTGTATTGACGCCACGTGGCGCAAGCTCATCGCCAATGAACTTCACAAACCTGTCTACATCCTTGGGACGCGGAACCTCGATGCTTAATCCTTTGACCTGAAAAACAGCATTGTCGTTATACTGGGCCGTCGTTCTGCCCGGCAAAAGCAACAGCAGCAAAATAAAAGGAATGAACTGGATCTTTCGTTTCATAATCTTTAAGGTTTTTTGGGGTTAAATTAATTTAAGTAAACTGCAGTCTCTTTTTCATCGGTTTCCGGTTCTTGCGGATAAAAGCATCATACCCGACAGATTCTTTTTCCTCCGTCATCTGAAGAATAATATTCCGGGATATCTGAATTTTATCTGTCAAAAAAATCCTCTTATGAAGAGAATGATTTGTTATATGTCCCTGCAGGCATATCCTTCGAAAAAATATCCGGATATGCCTCTTTTCGCATGCACGGAATTCTCCTCATTTGATTTTTTTTGATGGCTCAATTACAAACGCTTAAACACATCAGATGCCGATAGTCTTATTGAATTTCCCGATCAGAATGAATCTTGCCCAACTCTTGCTTTTCCATGTATGTAATATCCACGTCCAACAAGATACACCTATTCATTAATCAGTGAATTTTACATTCAGGCAGGATTTACAGGCCTGATAAGGAAATCCGGTCATTTGTCCGCAGAATCCACGGCTGATATCGATCAAATCAGTAAATCAATACATTGATCTTTCAGTTTCCGTTGAGACCGGAATGCCGGGAATTAACTGCATTTGTCAGCCCGGATCCGTGCTTATTGGATATTCATTTCTGATTAAACAGGAGGATTTATGCAGAGCGGGTATAGGTGATTTAATCAAACATCAGTTTTCATGGTGTCTAAGGAAGTGATGTGTTATATTTTTCACTCCACGACTCCCTCACCCTGCATTATGGTGATATAGCGGTTAGCCCTGATATTCCTGTAAGTTTCGGTTTGTCCGTCTGACCAGGCTATTTCAAGGGAATCTATTGTTTTGTGTTTCCCGAGACCTATATGGAGGCGGGGATCATTGCTGGAAAGATAACCGGTTATCCATTGATTTATCAGGACCTGTTTAAGTGATCCTGAAAAAACGGTCACTTTTGCACTGATAGCTGGAGCCAGGCCGGCATGACTTTTCAGTGTCAGGCCCAGCCAGTTGTTCCTGTTTCCCCCGTCGTTCCTTAAAAGGACAGGCGTGGCAATCAGATCGACATGTGAAACTATTATGTCCAGGTCACCGTCATTGTCATAATCGCACACTGCCATGCCCCGCCCTGACCGGCGCTTGAGGAAATAGTCGCTGTGTCGTCGTCCCACATCTGTAAAATGGCCCTTTCCGTCATTTTCCAGAAGAAGCTGCAGCTGGAGAATCAGTTCCTCTGCATTCCCGTTTGCAGCGAATATATCGAGATCGCCGTCATTGTCAAAATCAAAAAGGGCGGTACCCCAGGTACCTTTCCCTGCCAGATTGCTTGCAATACCGCTTGAATGGGTCACATCCTGGAACATTCCATTGCCCAGGTTGAGATAGAGCGCCCCGTAATCTGTGTCAGATACAAGAATATCGGGTAACCCGTCACCATTTATATCACCAATTGTACCATGCATTGATCCGGCGCCAATCCCCTTGCTGTTTGCCGCCAGGCCTCTCGCAATCGCAATTTCCTGGTATTTCCCATCGACCGATTTGAACATGTAATTGAAATGATGATCATTAGCCTGAAAAATATCGAGGACGCCGTCATTGTCAAAATCAAACACAGTAAGTCCCATGCATTTGGAATCGGGATAATACAGGTTCACCTGTTTGGTCACATCACGGAAGGATCCGTCGGGCTGCTGTTCATAAAGCATTGAAGCCTGACCCTTGTATTGTGACGGATGAGGTTGGGCCTCGCGGGAGACGGGTGATACAATTGACGGGTCAAATGCCAGGAAATTACCTACCATTACATCGAGCCTGTTATCTCCATTATAATCGAAAAATACCGCTCCTATGCTCCATTTTTCAAAACCATTCAGTTTCTCTGGGCCCCTGAGTCCTGTCTGGTCGGTGATATCAGTAAAGGTCCCGTCACCATTGTTCCTGAAAAAAACATTAGGCCCGTAATTAAGCAGGAACAGGTCCTCGTCACCGTCATTATCATAATCGATGGCACAGGCGGCCATGCTCCAGTTCCTGTCGTCAACGCCGGCCTCATGCCCGACCTCGGTGAAAGTTCCGTCACCGTTGTTCTTGTACAACTTGTTGGGTGTATCCCTGAATACACTTCCCGCGGGATCGGATATGCCTTCGAGATAGGTCCCGTTCATCATATAAATATCCATCAGGCCGTCGTTATTGTAATCAAACACGGTTATGCCTGACCCGCTGCTTTCAATTATGCTCTGGTAAGTATAATCCCCGAAGTTATATCTGAAGTCGATCCCTGCGGGGCCGGTAACATCAGTATAGGTCAGTATTTTTTCTCCGGGCTTGAACACCACGAACAGCAATACTGCTATAACGGCTGCCGCCAAAGATGCAAATATCTTTTTCATCCTGAAAAAATGAGAAATGCAAATATAACCCGATTATTCAGAAATCCTGATTCCCTGGAGTCCAAAATTTTTGTTCCTGAAAGCCTTGAGATAATCTTCGCGATCGATCCGCCTCGTATTGTATTCACGATTATACTTCTCAAGATCAGGATCGTTGGGATAAACATCTGTTTCTCCGGGCGGATAGCTCTTCATGCCATGAAATGGCAGAGGAAGAACAGTGCTTCCATGTGCGGTGTTCATATCACCGTCTTTTACCCAGCCCACGCTCCTGATAAGGAAATCTCTTTTCCATCCCTTTTCCGGGGCAGGTAATCCTTCGGCACTGAACCAGACTGAGGTTTCGTCTCCGGCATTTGTTATTATATATTTGTTGTCTGCCCCGGTAAGCAAAGGCAGTACGTCCCCGAACCTTGTATAATAACCCGTAAGGTCTCTCCATTTCCAGGTAGTGTCAACCACGGAGTAATCAAACCAGTGGGGTCCGTATCTGCCGCCTTTCCTGAACCCCCTGGAGAATCCCCTGTAATGGAGATCCGCCTTAACCGGATCCATGAAATATGTTTTTAACGGATAATTGACATTGCAGTCTGACCAGAAGATCTGATCCCAGTATATTTCCATGTTTGTCCTGATCCTTATACGATGATCGCTGGTCGGGAATTTTCCCGTAAGGTTGGCAATGACCGTTTTGTCCTTACCCATCGGAAAGCCTATATTTTCGATGGCCATGGTCCAGTTCCCGTTTTTGTCGACAACCTCGAGCGAGGGATTAATCACTTTCAGGGATTCAGTCTGCGACAATGCGAAATTAATGCTGGCATCAGTCGGGAAAATCCAGCCCTTGAGGAAAAGATAGCAACCGGTACCCGGATCAAATTCTCCCAGGTCGAGGATCAGATCCCTCATTTCGGTAATACCCTGGTATTTTTCCGGATTGAATCCGCCAAGATAAACGTCATCATCACCGGTGATGCAGGAAAGCACGTCGTTCCCCTCGGAATCAGTTGCAGAAACCGGAAAATGTTTTTCACCTACGGTGTATATTTTCAATTCCGGGAAAGGAGGGCCCGAAAATTTCTCATCCACGAAAATATCAACTGATTCAGGATGATCAACTGCAACAAGCTCAACCTTGTCGATATACATTGTTTCCCAGAGTTCGGCAGTTATCTGGATCGGATACATGCCGTCCTTTTCCCTTAGCAGTTCGCCGGGTATCTTGATGTAGTCGTCGGAAGCATCGGCAAATCCGTAAGTTGTGGTACCACCCATTATTCCGAGGGGCATTCCAAGGCCGCTTCGCCACATTATATCCTTGGCAAAAACAAATTCATTTCCGTTCCATGTATAAAGGAAAGGACAGGAGCCTTTAAGCATCTGGGTTTCTATAAATGACTGATCGGTTTCGGGAAAGAAAATATTCTGCGGCACCCCGTTTGTCCAGGTGATCCGTATTACATCCGCCCTCGATTTCGTTCCAATGCCGAAATGGATATTGGGCTGAGTGACAACCATTGTCTGATAAAGGTCACCTGACCTCAGCTCCACCTTGGCTCCGATTCCGAAAAAATTATTTTTTGCACTGCCTGTCCTTAGCCCGACAAGTTTCATGTTTATAAAATGCCCGGCATTCCCGCCGTCATTGCGAAGGAGGGAAATAGTGCCGTCGGTGCCGGCCAGAAGGATATCCAGGTCACCGTCGTCATTATAATCCATTATTGCAATCTGTCTGCCCGATTTCAGATCAGCCGGAAGAATATTGCTTACGTTGGTAAAAGTGCCGTTGCCCTCATTCCTGAAAAGGAATACACCCCGGCCGTCTTTTTCTGAAGATTCCCCTGCAACAATGATATCCAGCATGCCATCATTATCGAAATCGATGAACCTGGCATCATGAACAATTGTTTTTCCCAGTTCTTTCAGTAAGGCTGCTGGCCGCTTATCTTTTTCGAAAGTCCCGTCCCTCAGGTTCCGGTAAAGAACGTGATTCCCGGGTTTCACAGAAGTCACAAAGAGGTCGAGATAGCCGTCATTGTCATAATCACCTGCAGCCACCGAGGATGAAGCGCCTTCACCTTTCAACCCGCTGCGTTCGGCCGACTCAATGAATTTCCCGTTTCTCTGGTTTAAATATAATCTGTTCCCGGCATTTTCATTCACCATAAAAATGTCGATATCACCGTCTTCATCAAAATCGCCGAAAACAGCACCACGGGTATTCTCATTTGCTGAATCAAATCCCATTGCCGATGCCTGTTCAAGGAATGTACCGTCGGCATTATTCCTGTATATCCTGTTTGCGGAGGTCCGGCCGACAAACAGATCCAGGTCGCCGTCGTGATCAAGGTCAACAAACAGGGGAATGTTTCCTTTTGACCTGTCTGCAGGCTTATCGCCTAGTTTTGTCTTATCAGTCGTATTATCGAAGCCGCCCTTTCCGTTGTTCCTGTACATGATGTTTCCTTCATCCCTTACTATAAGAAGGTCCTGGTACCCGTCATTGTCATAATCCGCAAAGATCGCCGAAGTTTCGTTCCCGGTATGTTTAATGCCTGCCCTCGATGCTACATCCTTAAACCTCCCGAGTTCATTATTGAGAAGATAGTGTCTTGATATCTGTGAGCCGGGATCGGTGATGGCGACATAAAGGTCCATATCCCCGTCACCGTCATAGTCGCTGACAACCACAAATGCATGGGATTTTGCACCGGATGAACCTGATTTCCGGGCAGAATTAACGATATCCAGACCTGCCGACGAAGTGGCATTGGTAAATTTCACGACTGCAGCACCCGCTTTAGAAGCAACGGTTTGTGTAAAACTATCCTCATCGAATGAGATGAGCGGAAAGCCCACAAGCGATCCGCCCGGACCTTTCAGATCAACCATTCCTGCCTGGTATGGGGCGGATATTTTCAGGTAGTTGTGAAATATAATGAAAGAATTAAGGGCATTCTCTTTTGACGGTGATCTCAGTGCAGTCATTGTCTTGTTGTAATATTCTGCGGCCTCCCTGGAAAATTCGGGATATTGTTTTTTCAGGATCTCGAGATGAGAGATAACCTCATCATAATTTCCCTTTCTGATAAGTATATCTATCAGATTCAGCCTCGGAACCACATTTGCCGGGGCGCTTCCGACCAGTTTGCGGGTATAGAGTTCTCTCTGTTCGGCAGAAGCCTTATCCGTTCCAAGTGAGTATAATTCTGAGATATCATACAAGGTTTTCACATGGGCTGGAGATGATTTAAGCCCTTCCTGGAGCTCTGCAATAGCTTTGTCGCGTGAATCAGTCATCCGGTATACGGTTGCCAGTATCAGCCTGATGTCAGGATCCTTCGGATCAATTTTTATGGCCTTTATTAGTTGTTTTTCAGCTTCAGGATATTTACCCATTCGGAGATAGGTAAGTCCGAGGTTGGCATAGCCGAGTTTTTCCTTAGGTGCAAGTTTTATAAACTTCAGGAATTCCTTTTCAGCCTCTGCAAGCTTGAACTCTTCAAGATATGCAAGACCGAGTGTTCTGACTGATATAAGTTCCTGCGATTTTGCCTGATCCTTTGTCTGTCCGTAATTGCAGCTCTGACAGACTGCAGTCAGGAACAGCAGCATTGACAGGATTTTATAGTTTCTGCCCCGGAAAAAAGAGAAACAACCTGCTGCTTTAACCGGCAGGTTCATTGCATGCTGCCTTAATACTTTTTTTTCACAAACTTCCATTCCTGTTATTTTATGACTAAATGAAACTTTTTCGTAAAAGCAAAAGTTAAAGGTAATGATAATCCGGCGCTCCGCCAATCCCCGATATAACCTTTTCAGTCATTCCCGTCAGATTCCATCCGGATATTTCAGTCTGTTGCAAATTCTGCGGGAAGACCGTTCCTGATTTTTACCATATTGTAATTACCGGACCTGTTTCCTCTTTCATCGAATCTGATTGTGCCGGTAACTCCCGAATAAGTTAATTCGGCCAAAGCTTTTTGTATTTTCGTACGATCAGCCGAGCCTGCCCGCCTGATAGCTTCAATGATCAGGCCCGTGGCGTCGTAGGCATAGGCTGCGACCAAACCTGGCCGGCTGCCGTATTTTTCCCTGTAATCCCTGATGAAATTCCGGCATTTCTCAGAATTCCAGTTCGCAGAGGTGACATAAAAACTTCCTTCAAATTTATTCAGTTCGGATTCGGTCAGCTGGTCTTCATTCAGAACAGACAAAGATCCGAATACAGGAAGGTTTATTTTCGATTTCCGTAACAGGGCGTACAGGCCGGATGCCACCTTTGGGCTGCAAAACAAGGCAATACAGTCTGCGTTTGATTGTGTTATCCTTTTGGGCAGGCTGCCCGGATCAGACGAGTATGCTTCATAACTCAGCTGAACCGGGGAGGGCTTGTTTCTGCCTTTCATTTCACGCAGCAGGCTGGTAAGGGCCTGGCGGGAGTCATAATCCTGGTCGTAAATTACAACGAGATTTTTCTGTTTCCTTTTGTCAAATGTTTCATTTATGATCGTTTCAGCCTGCTGGAGATCGTTAGGGACACAATTGAAAAACCATGGGACAAATGCCTGTGTAAGGGTCGGATCGGCTGACCATGCGGATAGCATGGTAACAATGGATTTTGTTGCTGCCTGCTCAACAAGATGGGCGTTTCTTCCGTCATGGGATCCAAGCAGGGCCCATACTTTTTCGTTAAAGATCAGGTCCACTGCCTGTTTTGATCCCGTTCCCCAGGGACCCTCCATTGATCGGACCACCAGGCTGAAATTCCTGCCGTCAGGCCCTCCTGTTCCGTTGGCCGCGTTTACGGCCATCTGGGCTCCGTGCAATGCTGCTGTTGATTCCCTTTCAGGTATAAGCAATCCGATTTTAATGGTATTTCCCGGATTTTCCTGGGAATAAAGTCCCGGATATACCATTAAAAAGAGACTAACAATAAGACCGGTCCGGATTATTATAGATCTATTTTCAGACATATTCTGCCGGATATATCAACCCTCAAATAATCGAAGGCTGGGGCAGAAGGATCTCCCGGCCAATGCTCCGGGCAATTTTAACAAGATCGTTCATGAGTCTGTCAAACTCCTCCGGGCTTAGTGACTGGTGTCCGTCGCACAGGGCCTTATCCGGATTGTAGTGTATTTCCATAATAAGGCCGTCTGCTCCGGCTGCAATGGCAGCCCTGGCCATGGCAGGCACCATCCATCTGTGACCCGTGCCATGGCTCGGATCGACAATCACAGGCAGGTGGCTCAGATGCTTAAGCATCGGGACTGCATTAAGGTCAAGGGTGTTTCTTGTGGATGTTTCGAAAGTCCGGATTCCTCTCTCGCAAAGGATCACCTGATCGTTCCCCTGATTGAGTATGTATTCGGCAGAATGGAGTAACTCCTCTATTGTTGCCATCATACCCCGTTTGAGGAGGACAGGCTTTTTTGTCATTCCCACTTCCTTCAGCAGGGGATAATTGTGCATGTTCCTTGATCCTACCTGAAGCATGTCGGCATGTTCAGCAATGTATTCAACCTGCCTTGTATCCATAACTTCGGTTACGAAAGGCAATCCCGTTTCCTTCCTGGCCTCGCACAACAGCTTTACTCCCTCTTCTCCCAGCCCCTGAAAACTGTATGGTGAGGAACGGGGTTTGAATGCACCGCCTCTCAGCACAGCACCTCCCGAGTTCCTGACCTTTTTTGCCGTTTCAATAAGCTGCTCCTTGCTCTCAACTGCACACGGACCGGCAATAATACCGATCTCATTGGGTCCGAACATAATGCCTGCCACATTCACCATGGTAGGATCAGTCCGTGTGTTCCGGTTGACCCTGATCGGAACGGAGCAACCCCCGGTGGTTCCGGAAATGCCAGACTGGTTAGATATCATCATTACGTCCCTCCTTTCTGTTAATATCCCATACTGGTTTTCTTATAGATCGTATTATCCTTTTGGTATGCAGGAGCCGGATAAAACTCGAATTTGCCATTTTTTACCTGCGCCATGAAAATGGGTCGTATGTTGTTCCAGGTTCCGTCAAAATGGATCGGACCTGTAACCCCCTGGTATCCCTGAAAAGTTTTCAGATCGGTGAGCAAGTCGCGTATCAACACCCTGTTCAGCCCTGCTTTTCTTATAGCCTCAATGATAATGTTCATTCCATCATATGCATGAGCAGCAAAAACATCGGGCTCCTGTCCGAACCTTTTAACATAGTTTGCTTTAAATGCTTTCAGCTTGGGATCATTGGCCTCGGGATTATACTGACAGGTCGTTATGATGTTTTCGGCAAGGCTTCCGGCAATTTCAAGAAACTCTTTGCTTACAACACGGTCGGAAGCATAGACGGGCTGGTTCATGCCCAGTTCCCGTATCTGCTGGAGGATCAGTGCCGACTCTTTTGCATTCCCCCAGATCTGGATGGCATCGGGTGAGGTCTTTTTTATCCTGTTCAGCTGTGGCCTAAAATCAGTTTCGTTGTCCATGAAACGTTCTTCGATTATCAAGGGATAACCTATCCGTGTAGAGGTCCTGTTAAAATGAAGAATACCAACCCGCCCGTACCGGTTATTGGCGCGAATTACAGCCACCCGTGTGTGCTTGTCTTTCACGAATATTTTGTCGACAAGGGCGTAGCTGCTCTGACGGTCGTCAGGAATGGTTCGCAGTACCCAGGGGATATTGGTTTCGGTGAAAGTAGGATCAGGGTCGCCTGTATTGATATTGGGAATTTCAAGCTTAAGGGTTGCCCTTATTGCAACATGCGACACTATGTCGTCAATTGATCCCAGCCATGCCCAGACACCCTCATCGTCCATTTTAACAAGTTCATTTGCAGCGGCTCCCCAGAGGCCGACGTCATTATGAATCATAAGCTTAAAGGGAATTCCCTTGTAACCGCCTTTTTTATTTGCCTCTTCAATTGCCAGAACCGATCCCTGAAGCATTTGCTGACCCAAATTGCTTATAATGGATCCTTCGAGGGGGCCCAGGAATCCAATCCTCACTTCCTTGAGATCAGTCGGAAACGGCAGCTCACGACCCGCTCCATAGAACTCCATTGGCTCTATGAAATGGTATTTATAGGCTTTCTGGTATTTATCGAATGCTACAAGCTCATCCGGAATATTGCCGTAATTTACCGGCAATTGTTGTCCTGACGCCATTGATATTGAGACGGAGACCAGTAAACCTGTGAAAATTACACGTAGATTTTTCATATGGAGGTGGTTTTGATTTTAAAGGTTTATTCAGTTCCGGGTTTGATTACTACATATATCATATAATTAAACAATATTCACAACCTGTTCAGGGGGTTAATTCAGAAGCTCTCCCCTGCACACACCCTTGGATGTGGCAACCCAGAGCACATCATCTTCGGCGTCAACCCCTATGATAAAGTTATGTGATATCGAAGGTGACAGGGGAACTTCCTTTATAAGCGTATTTCCCTCTTTAACTATTGCCTTTCCATCGGTGCTGTTGTCGAACTTGTGGTAGGTTACCCATGTCGTGCCGTCAGTACAGCTCAGTCCCTCATCACAGCAAACGAATACCACATTTCGTTCGGCCCTGAGGAAGTTTATGAAATTGCTTGCAATACCGCTGTCGTGATCAAAATAGCCCTTCCAGTTCTTTCCGTCATAGCGGCTCATTCCGAAATAGGATGATATCCACAGGATGCCGTCCGAATAGGATGTGGCGGTGGTTATGTCATGAACAACACCGTCATCGGGCTGCAGGTCTATTTCCATGAAACCATCAGGGTCGACATAATCGCGGAACTGTTTTGTCACTGTGTTGTATTCGATCACGCCCCCGCCCCAGGCTGCGATCCACACTTTCCCATCACCTGCCGAAAGGGCATATGTCCATGGTTCGTGCATGGGAGCATTCATCTCGGTGAAGATCTCCCACTGGCGGGTCTGGGTGTCATAGTGGCCTGCTCCGCCCCCGGTGGCACACCAAACATCTTTCCCGTAACAGAACACATTGTACACCAGATCATTCGGCATACCGCTGTTAAACTGGGTAAATGTCTCGAACTTACCGCCCGACCACCTGTTAAGGCCACCAAGCGTTCCGATCCATACGTCGCCCGTTAGAACGCTTATATCAATCGAAACTATGCCGTTATGAGCAAGGCCGTCCTCTTTGGTGTAGGTGGTCCACTTTCCGTCCTGGTAAACCGCAAGGCCATGATGGGTGCCTACAAGAACACGGTTCCTCTCCTTATCAATCCTCACCGCATAGCATTTATCGGATGGAAGCCCGTCTTTTTCAGTGAATGTCTTCCAGTTGCCGTAAATTGGAATTCCTTCAGAAATATTACCGGGTCTGGCTTCCTTTTCCCGCGATTCAATCGTTGAAAAATCTGCCATTTCGGCCTTTTTGGGTTTCATTGCTCCGGAGTTTGGTTTCCTGCTTTTACTTAGGCCCAGGACGCCAGCGCCGGCAATAATCAAGACCAACAGACTGTATCTGAATAACTTGTTGCTAAAAATTCTTTTCATGGAAGTCAGGATTAATGATTTTTAATTTTTGCCTGCAAAACTTTATTTTTCTTGCTTTCATTTATATAATACTCCGGTTCACGGATTGATTTCAGATACTCAATCAGTTCATTAAGCTCGATCTTTGTGAAATCATTAACAGCTCCGTGGGTATCTTCCTCTGCATACACCGTCCATATTTCTTCCAGGGTAAGGGCACGGCCGTGGTGGAGATAGGGCGGAGATGCATAAATGTTGTTCAGGTGGGGAGTGTCGAACAGCATCGAATCATCGCTTGCAAGGAGAGATCCAACATCTTCGAAATTTTTATTTGTAAAGTAGGGAGGCGGATGACAGGTAATACACCGTTGTTTTTCGGGTATCTCGTTGCCATGATTGTCGATGGTGCGTTCAAACAATGCCTTTCCCCTTAGCTGCATTGCATTAAGTTCACCTGTCGGATTATAAAGAAGGTTCGGAGGATAGGGTATGCCGGTAACTATATAAGCTACCAGGGCATCGAGATCCTTATAGTTGAAGGCCTCGTTCCGCGTCAGCACGGTTGAGAATCTCATTCCGTCCTGTTTATAGATTGTCTGGTTTTTCCCGTTCCACTTGAATGGCGGAGTGTCGCCGATATCGCGCAGCGACTGTGTATTTGCAAGGTTGCGACCCATGTCCTTGGATGCCATATTGTAGACCAGTCCGTCTTCATGTGCGTCAGGATGACAGGTATAGCAGGCGTACTGGGTCTGGAAGGTACCGCTGGCATTGTTGAGTATTCGCCGGCCTTGTCGTGCAACTGTGATTCTCTTCGGTCCGCCGAGGTCGATTGTATTCACCGTTTCCAGGCTTTCGGTGCTTATAACCGCTATCCTGTCCTCAAGATGTTCGGCCACATAGAGATACCTGCCGTCGGATGATAAGACCAGTCCTTTGGGATTGGCGCCCGTAACAATACGTTTTACCAGGTATTTGCTGCTTATCCCAAGATGATTGGAATAGTACTCAAGCATTTCGGTCGGGGTGTGACTGATAAATGAACGAATTGAATCCATGTCAATAACGCTGATCCTGTTTACCCCTGCGTGCGACACGAAAGCTCTTTTACCGTCAGGTGTAATGGCCACGTCGAAAGGATCGGCAAAATACTCGTTTGGCTCATCGAGTAGAAGCTGGATTACTCTTCCATCCGGTTTCTGTTCAATAACGGCCATCCCGTTGGTCATCATAAAGCCCTTTTCCACCTGGATTGACGGTACCAGGTTTTTGGGCCGGATAAGGGGGATCAGGGCAAGTTCTCCGTCGGGTGTAAACGCGATGTTTTCAAGCATATAGGCGGAGTTCATATCCTGCCGGTCGATAACCATTTTGGTATCCTCATCGATTACCGTGAGTTCACAGACCACAGGGTCTCCATAAGGAACAAGATTGGCCCTCCTGCTTGTCACAAGCAATCTCCTGCCGTCAGGTGACATCCCGATCCCCGTCGGGTTATTACCGGCGGCGAGTCGTTTCCATTCCCTTCCTGAACTCAGATCGATTACGGAAATATCATTTGTGTAAGAGTTTACCGCATAAATGAATTTGCCATCAGAACTCAATGCAATTCCGGCAGGACCATTTCCGGTATCAAGAGTATCAATTACAATATTATTCCCGAGATCAATCACATAAATATTATCCTCCCATTGATTGCTCACATAGCCATATTTTTCATCTTTATCAAGTATCACCGTATGGGGCCTGTATCCGACCTTAATCTTATTGGTCACTTTTCTTTTCTCTGTATCAACTACAAGCAATGTATTGGATTCCTCCGCCACAACATACAATCTCTTACCATCATTTGACAATGCAAGATTAAAAGGAGAATAATAATCAGCATTAATGAGTTTGGAGATCAGTCCCGTTTTCTGTGTATAAAGATGACACGACAGGCAATTTAGGGGGTGATCCTCAACTGCAGTCTGATAATTAACATGTGCCCTGGCCCACCTGTGGAAGGGAGGGTATATCAGAATAATGAGCAGCCCGATGACACCAATGATTAAAACCAGCTTCCAGTAAATCTTTTTCATTTTGCCAACCTCTTTGTTAAATCACTCCAGCTCAACTATTTTTTCTTTTATCTCACCTATGTGAACAGGTATGATGACAGGATCTTTTGTAACTGCAATTGACAGGAGGTTTCGGGGCACCAGTTCAGGGTCTTCATGGCAACCCACACATCCCCGTCTTTCATTTGGCCTGAGCCACAGCCAGGAACAGGGACCGCTGATCAAATTTCCGTTATCATCGATTGTTTTAATCCGGAAAGGAGTATCAGCTATCACCTTAAGGTAAAAAGAACCGTCTTCCTCAACATCAACCACTCCGTATGTAGTATCCACCCCGACCACTTCAATCCTGCGGGCTTTGTGCGTTTCATGGAACGACCGTGGCAGCTCTGCATTGAAAACATTGATATTCTGGCACATGATCAAACCGGTCTTAACATGCATATCCACCTCGCTGGGCAGGTTTTTGGGCCTGTCATGCCGGACAGCAATCACTGCGTCAACTACATTGTATCGCGGGTCGGAGTATATCTGCCGGCCAAGTTTCTTCTCAGACGGATCAAACTCGCAGATTCCGTATGATTCGGATCCGGGTTTTCTGTAAGAAACCAGGAAGCGGTCAGTTGCAACCGGCAGTGCAAACAGGAAGTCACCGTCAATTGATGAAGTAAGATTGATTCTTGTATGAAGGGGTCGATTATAGCTTATTGAAATAAGTTCATCCTTCCCAGGATTTCCGGCATTTCTTTCCGCAAATATCAGGTGTCTGTCATTGGTTTCACTTACACTGCTTATTAGCCGGCAACCGGCAGGAGCCTTGTAATACAGGTCAGCCTTTGTTCCGTCGGGTCTCATAATCTGCAGAACAGGATCAGCTTCCTGCGGGTTCAGGACAGTATTGACCGTAATAATCCGGCCGTCTTTCAGTACAGTATTTGCAAAGCTTGAGGCGGGACTGAACGTTACCTGCTGCACTCCCGATCCGTCAAGCCGGCAGGTGAATATGCAATGAGCATTCCCGACGGTATCATTTATGGTTTGTCTGCTGAAGGCCATCCTGTTTCCGGGAAGATAGACAGGGTCGGTGCAGTTTTCATCAAATGAGGTGATTTTTCGGCTTTTAAGATTCCGGAGGTTCATTTCCCATATCTGCCATGAATCATTTTCATTTTTCCTGGCAGTAAAGAGCATGCATTTACCATCGTATGATATTTCGGGAAAACATGCCGAACTGAATTCTTCTGTAAGCACAATGATTTTTTCCGGCTTATCCGGGTTAACGGCAGTTATTCTTGCGCCCGGAAGATATCTCCACACCGTCCCTTCTGAATAATCCGGCGATCGCAATAATTCAGGAGACTCAGTAAGTATGATCATTCCATCCCCTACTGATTTTCCCGTGCAGGAAACCAGGAAAACATAAATTATTAAAAACGCAGGAAATCCCCGGAAAAACTTCAACCCGACTCCACTCATATAATAAATTATTTAAGGCTCTTTCACATCAAGAATCTGATTTGGACTAATATTCTCCAGTACCTGAATTTTACCGGAAGGCCACCTGATTTCGATCCGGTCGATAATTTCACTTTTAGCCAGTCCGAAATGGACACGCGGATCATTCTGGGAAAGATATCCGGTGGTACTTTTTCTGACTGCTGTCTGGGTCTTTCCGCCGGCCGTCACTCTGATCCTTGCGCCAACAGCATCCCTGTTGCTGGTCGTGCCCGTCAGTTTCAGGGTTATCCAGTTGTTCTGATTCCCCTTGTTGTTTCGCAGGAAAGCACAATGATCGTTAAGATTAACAATGAATATGTCAATATCACCGTCGTTGTCGTAATCCCCCATGGCTGCACCACGTCCGACGAGCTCCTGTTCAAAATATTCACCCAGCTCCAGGGAAACATCCCTGAATTTTCCGTTTCCCTCATTCCTGAAGACCTGGTCCTCATGTCCGTAAAGATGCTTAAGCTCTCCGTTAACCTTGAAAATATCAACGTAGCTGTCGTTGTCATAATCGAGGAAAGAGGATGACCAGCCAACAAACTGTGCAGATGCCATTGAGATACCCGACGGCACGCCCCTGTCAGCAAACAGTCCGTTTCCCAGATTCTCATAAAGGGCACAATAGGTATCATCCGACACAAACATGTCCAGGAGGCCGTCGTCGTTGAAATCAGCATAATCGACTGACATGCTGACAGCTGCCTCACCCCCCTGGCTGAATGCGGTTCCAGATCTGATTCCCCAGTCTGTGAAACCCTTCCCGCCCTCGTTGTGCCAGAGATAATTCATTGTATGGTCGTTGGCCACATAAATGTCGACCCACCCGTCATCGTCGATATCGGCCGATCCCACGCCCATGGCTCTGCCGTCCAAATCAACGATTCCCATTTTATCAGTTACATCTTCAAACGTCCCGTCACCGTTGTTGCGGTAAAGAACGTCCTTCTGGGCGTCATAGGCCATAGGCCCGGGAAAGCCATCAGGGGCATAATAATATTTGTACTCCGGATCAAATTCCAGGAAATTGCCAACATAAACATCAAGGTAACCGTCATTGTCAAAATCCAGCCAGGTTGCTCCTATGCTGCACTCATTGCCGCCCGCCACCCCGGCACGCTTTGTAACGTCGGTAAATTTTCCGTTGCCGTTATTCTTCAGAAGAACATTGGGGCCGTAATTACTCAGGTAAAGATCAGGGTATCCGTCATTGTTGTAATCAGCAACTGACACACCCATAGTGTACCATGGCCCTCCTACACCGGCTTTCCTGGTGACATCCTCGAATGTCCCGTTCCCAAGGTTCCTGTAAAGCCGGTTAACAGGCAAAACATCGGGTTTCTTCGACTTGCTGAAATTCTCAATCCACGTTCCGGTACAGACATATATATCCATATAACCGTCCTGGTCAAAATCCAGGAATGCAGCTCCTCCCCCGTCGGACATTACTATATTGATAAGCTCATCTCCTCCGATCCAATGGACAAAGTCGAGTCCTATCTCCCTTGATATCTCCTGGAAAAAATCATCATTGGCAGGGGGTGCTACAAGGGGCGCACTTTTTGCCTGTCGTGCAGGTTTATTGCCCGACTGACATCCGGCAACCAACAGCGAAAAAATAAAAATACTAAGAATAAGATAGTTAGAATAGACAGCCTGCCCAGTAAAGAATTTCTTTATCATGGTTAGATTCATAGGTTAGGTTTAACGAAATTATGTAATATATGTCATCCTTTTGTTTTAAGCCATACTCATTTAACACATCTTTAATAATAATTTAACATTAATGCATGATTAGTTAACAAAATATAAAATATTTTAACATTTTCAAGATTAAATCCCCATTTAAAGGGGATTTAAAATGTTAAAAAAGTTCACTTGCCTGTCTTTTCCGGGGAATGCAGATCATGTTTCCGGAAAATTTGTAACGGACATGGGAAATAATTTCAGGCAGTATTTGTTAACTCCCGAAGTGATTTTAACAATTAGTCGTTAATAGTGAAACAATCCGGTACAACATGTTGACAAGACGTACCAGTACGGGGTTTTTCCCGTGGGGCTGGCATTGCGGCCTATCCGGCATGCGTGTCCTGCCAAATTGTTAAACAGTATCCGGAACCACATAGGGAACCCTGTATATCCTTGTAAGAAGGGCATCAGCTTCCGAATCATCCGCAAATTTTTCCGATTCGCCTATAAACCTCAGGCTTCTGCCAACCCGGTATGATATGTTGGCAAGATGGGGCAGGGTTGAGGAAAGAAACCCTTCATAGATTTCGCAGTTAAGGACATCAATGTTGTCTGCCCTGATCGCATCAATGAAGTTTGCATAATTGGGTGCAGGACTGGTTTCAGTCACTGGTTTTGATCCTGCAAAAGGGGTCCGTTCCCTTCCGCGGAAAGCCTTCCATGTATCCCCCATGATCTGCAGCCATCCTTCTGTTCCGTAAAAAACATTTGTAACCTCCGATCCGTCAGATCCTTCATGATTGGTGTAACGTCCCCTGCATTCAAATTCCAGGAGAGTGCCGTCGGCATACTTGTATGCGCAGGTCTGGGTGTTGGGAGTTTCCTGAGTGGTTTTATCCCTGCCATAGGCTTCAACATCTCCATAGACCATCACTCCTTTCGTCCGGTTTTCGGGTCTGGTTTCATCCCTGTTCAGGCCATAAATACCTCCTGTGGAATAAACTGAAACAGGATGTTCGTTCTTATTCAGCCCCCAACGGGCTATATCGAGCATATGGGGCCCGGTGTTTCCCGTGTCGCCGTTCCCTGTATCCCAGTACCAGTGCCATACATAGTGGCTTCTTTTGACGTTATACGGACGCCAGGGGGCAGGGCCGAGCCACATATCATAGTGAAAGCCGGCAGGTGGTTTGCTGTCCCTGGCCATCCCGTATGAATCCCTGGCCTTGAAGCAAAGTGCCCTGGCCATGAAAAGCTCACCGATACCGCCATCATGAAGGAATTTGATTGCCTCCCTTACATTTGACGAGGAACGGTTATTCAGTCCGCATTGGACCATAAGTCCGGTTTTCCGCGCAGCCTCCACCATTTTCCGCCCTTCGCGGATATTGTGTGATGCAGGTTTCTCAACGTAGACATGCTTGCCTGCCTGGCAAGCCCATATTGTTGCAAGCGCATGCCAGTGATTTGGCACAGCCAGCGAAACAGCATGAATTTCCTTATCATCCAGAACCTTTCTAAGATCCCATTCTGTAACCGGTTTATGACCGGCCTTATCCATTACCATCTTAATTCGTGATCCGAAAAGCTGCTCATCGGTGTCGCAAAGAGTTTTCAGAAACACGTTATGGCTTTTAGCCAGGCTGCACCAGCTGTCAATATGCACGCTTCCCTGGTTCCTGATACCTATCACGGCAAGATTGATCCTTTCGTTTGAACCGGCAATGGAATTATAGGATTTTGCAGAAAACCCAGTGGCGCCGACGGCTATCCCGGCACTTCCCAGAACACTTTTCTTGATGAATTCTCTCCGTTTTGTCATTTTTCAGATGATTTAAATTATTTTTTCAGGTAATTCCGGCTTGATTTTTCAGGATAGTAAGTTAAAAACAATTTCTTATTTATCAGTCCTCACCTACATTAATTTCTATTCAGCAACCTGATAAGTATTGCAGTAATCAGAATGAACCCTGCCGGGCCTCTCGGGCAGATCAGACCTGCTCCGGTCACGGTCACCGCAGATATGGGAAATTATGCTGCCCGGTTTCTCATCTGAAATTTCTTGCCGTTGCCACGAATGTTCTGAGATTCTCTTCAGGTGTTGTTGACGGCAGTGCACAGCCCGCATTCAGGATAAACCTGTTGTTATCCGAAAATATCCGGAGAAGTTCTTCCGTTTTTTTTCGAACAAGCTCAGGCGTTCCCAGGGCCAGGACACCGCTGGGATCGACATTTCCAAAGAAGGCAGCTTTATCCCTGAGGGTATCGCATGCGAATTGCGCATCTGTCTTGTAGTCAATTTCAAATGCATCTGAACCGGTCAGGAGCATTTTTTCGAGGATGGGTTTGGTGTCGCCGCAGATATGCAGGGTGTAGAAGGCTCCTCCCCTGTGGGCCTCATCAACAATCCTTTTCTCATACGGGAAGGCATATTTTTCATAAATTTCAGGCGGCACCAGGTCGGGACCGGCCGGACTGTCGCCGTTTGATACCATATCCGCTCCCGTCTGGATCATCAACCTTATGAACTGGCTTGTTGCTTCAGTGCAGTATTCAAGCAATTCACTCAAAAGAGAATGTTCGGCAACATACAGATCCATCATCCAGTTGCCTGTCCCTCGCATCATTCCTGCAAGTGAAAAAGGCAGCTGATCGCAGTTGCCCCTGACGAAAACCTCATCGCCGAAATAATCCTTAAGCCTTCTTACCGCTTCGAGCCATATCTGGATATATTTGTAATCCTCTACATTCACGGGTTTCAGTGATCTGACATCCTCCATCGATGCCAGGCATCCCCCGGGTGATCTTCCGGGTTCATGCTCAGGGAGATCCACAGGAACACCCAGGCTGCCGGCAAGAGTCACAGTATCAATGTCGACAAGAACTCCGTCAAGGTCATATTTTTCCACTGAATTAATGAAAGCCTCGGCAATCAGGGTCGGACTTTCCCTGAATCTGCCCATGCTGATGTTCAGTTCCTCGGCTGCAACCATGAAATTATGCAGCATCACCGGAATTTTGTCCGGCCGTTCTCCCTTTAGTGCAGCAACTATCCTCTGATATCCGTTCATCTTTGTTTATTTTTTCCACACGTTACTCCTGAAATTCATTTATTCCGTCTTTTATTTCCGTCAGTTCAATTCAGTAACACACAACCGATACTATTTTCATGTGAAAATAATTTTATATACTACTGAAGATTAAGTGGTTCACATGGAACCCACATGAATTTTATTTTCATGCTTGTTTGTGATTTCGTATCATGCGGGCTTCATAATTCAGTAAAGCCGGCCCTTCTTAACCAGTCCCAGCCTGTCGAGTTCATCATGTATATACATGCAGTTTTCAAGATTGTAATCGGATTCCAGGTGGTATTCGATCTTCAGATTACCCCCGTCGTTATCCTTCAGTGTGCGTGCAAGCCAATCCTGAATATCTTTATGCCTGGCACTTTCGGAAAGGTAATCGACATGGGGAAAAACATTGATCTCGAAATCCCTGCCTTTCATCTCCCTGATCCGGGCAAGTGAGGTGTCTGAACCTGTATCAATAACGCTGAGGTTGTCAATGGCACAAATGGAAGGCATTACATGATCAGCATTTCCGCAGCTGTGAAGCCTGATGGCTCCAAACTCCCTCCCGAGGCGGTTAATATATGGGGTGACAAACTCCAGGTAAGATGCACCGTCGAGCATCGTACCCGAGCACTCTCCCACATGAACGGATGTCACAGGCAGATCGCCAAGCCCTGAAAAGAGTTTTATGACCTCGATGTAAACATCCGCGATCCAGGCATGAATTCCCTTGACAAGATCGGGGTATATCATCATCATGGTAAAAATATCCTGCCCGATGAATTTCATCGATGTGGTGATTATTCCATGTATCGTTGCCCTGCCAGAGGTATCCCAGAAGAAAGGTGGAATTATCCTGCACCAGGGATATTTTTCCTTCGCCTCAAGAAACTGGTTTATCAGGTTGAGAATAAACTCCAGTTCCGGTATTTCAGCTACAGGGGGAAGTTCCTTCAGGTCCTTTATATCTTTCAGCGGAAATCCCCTCACATCCGAATCCCTGTCGGGTGCGAAAACGAATTCAGATCCCAGCGCTGCCGCAATTATCATATTCGGCTGGATTGCACCTACCAGCATCATGTCCGGTACCACATATTCCGCCTGGACAAGATTGTCTTCCATATTGTACAGAGGATAATCAGGGAACCTTTTCTTTATAAAGTTATGACATGCCTCATCCTGTTTCATCCTGAAATACGGATCCAGATAGTACCTGTCGGTGAAATCAAATCCTCCATGCTTGTGCAGCCAGCCTTTTGAAACACTTGCCTGAATCTTGATCATGATCTTAAATTTTTTATTGGTCAAACAGCGAAATAAGGTTCATTGGTTTTCCATCTGCCGCGGGTAAAATCAGGAAAGGGTACGGGGCGGTTTTCTCTTGCCGATATTTCCGAAAGCTCAACAATAGCGGACATTACGGCTGAATCATAAACATCGAGCGGTACCGGCCCCCTGACCGCTACAGCGTCAACAAACCTGCGGAGCATCACAAAATCAGCTCTTCTTCCCCGGAGTGAAGAAAGATCCTGCTGATACCACCTGTGATTGTATTTATCTTCATATGGCTGCCACGGCTCCCATTTCTGGTATTGGGGACTGTGGCCGGCCAGATATATGGAACTTTTCTCCTCATCATAAATCCCCTTCGTGCCCTGGAGCATCCACCGGTTTGAATAGGGTCTGGGCAGCAGAAGATCATTGTTAACCACAAGTGTTTTTCCCGAGCTGGTACGCAACAGGGAAGTTACAATGTCGCCCTGCCGGAACCTTGTAACGGCATTGGGATGATCCGCGCCGAATTTATCCGCAAAGTAGGCGTTGATACCCCTGGAAGCGGAAGTCATGGTGAAAATCTCGGTAAAAATATCGCCCCGGTTGATGTCCATCCAGCTGATTACAGGCCCCACGGCATGGGTTGGATATTGATCCCTGTTATGTTTCATCAGGTATTCAGCCTGCCATTTCGGTTCCCCGGTTTCACTGTCAAAAAACCAGTGATCTATACAGTTATGAGAATGGGCACAATGGCAGTGTATAATTTCGCCGAACATACCCAGCCTTTTCATGTTCAGTACTGCAAGATTATCTTTCCTGAAACTCCAGTTTTCAAGCATCATACATGGAATACCGGTCTTCTCCGATGTTTCCACCAGTTTCCATGCCTGTTCAACCGTCTGGGCAGCAGGAACATCAATGCCGGGATATATGCCATTTTCCATTGCCAGCAGGGCAATCTCAGCATGCGAATCCCAATAGGTGGCAATTATTACAGCATCCAGTAAGCCCGAATCCAGCGCCCTTCTGTATGAATCCTTCTTTCCGCCGAATACCGAGGGCTTTTTTTTCCCTGAACTGGTGCACATCCCTGCCGCAATCTCCGCCTCGGAAACTGATCCGTCACAAACTGCAGTTATTTCAACATCGTCCAGCTGCAGAAGATAACCAATCAGTTTCTGTCCCCGTTTGCCCGTCCCAACCACGCCGATCCGAACGGGATCTTTTGACAATTCCTTATTCACTTGATGAAATTATCTGATTTAACCAAAAGATTTTCATCCAACGCGTGAATATCATGGCGGGGATTATACCTGCCAACCTTATAACCCCTTGAGGCATAATAAAGCACAAAGAAGTAGCATGGGATCAGAATGAAATAGGCAGTTCGCGGATCCATGATATCAGCAAGCCGGCCATAAAGCAGTGGAAGAAGCGCACCGCCCAGGTTTCCCATGATAAGCAGGGATGAGCCTATTCCTGTAAATCGTCCGAGCCCCTCTATTGCCAGCGGCCACACCGCCGGCCATATCAAAGCATTGGCCATGCCCAGTGAAGCAATGAAAAGTACCGAGATCATCCTGGGTGATACAATGGCAGCAATGGTCAGTACCGTTCCCAGGATTGCACATATTTTCAGAGCATTGTGCTGCGAAATGTATTTTGGTATTGTGATTATTCCCACCAGGTATCCTATAATGGAAGCAATCATTGTAAATGAGGTAAAATGCCGGGCAAGTGCAATCGGGATACCCTGGCTTATCCCGTAACTGATTATTGTATCGCCTGCAATGATTTCGAGACCCACGTCGCAGAAAATTGCTACAACTCCGAGCAGAAGGAACGGGAACTGAAAGATCGATTTCCTGTTGCTGAACTCATCCTTAATGTTCCCGGCATTGTTTTCATTCGGATCAATCTCGGGAAGGCGGGATAATTTAATCATTAGCCCGATGGCAAACAGGATCGCTGCCATTCCCAGGTATGGGACTATGACCCTAGCTGCAAGCTGATCGAGCATCAGGTTCTTCTCCGGTCCTTCAAGCGTTTTAAGCTGGGCTACCAGTGCATCTCCGTCACTAAGCGCCATTACCCCGAAAACAAGAGTGGCTATTATCCCTGCGGATTTATTGCAGATCCCCATTATGCTGATTCGCCGGGCGGCGCTTTCAATGGGCCCCAGTATGGTTATGTAGGGATTCGACGCTGTCTGCAGAAGGGCCAGGCCGGTCCCCATCACAAAAAGGCCCGTCAGGAATATACCATATGTCCGGGTCGCGGCTGCAGGTACAAAAAACAATGCTCCACCCGCCATTATGAACAGACCGATCATCATGCCGGTCTTGAGACCTGTCCTTTTCAGTACCCACGAGGCAGGTATTGCCATTATCACGTAGGCCAGGTAAAATGAAAAGGCCACCAGGTATGACTGGAAATGATTAAGTTCACACGATATCTTAAGGTAGGGTATCAGTATGCCGTTAAGCCAGGTAACAAACCCGAAAATAAAGAAAAACAGGCCGATGGTACCAATTGTCAGCCACATAGCCTGCTGTGGACGGGACGAGGCGGATGTCTTTGAAATCATATAATGCTCATAAAATTGTTGATGACTGTTGCAACGCAGGATTCAGGGCCATTCCCGATTGAGTATTGTGGTTTAAGTTTTTTAAAAATAAGAAAAAAGTGATCCGTTTGAAAACCGGGAACTATTTACGAAGAATATTTGACAATTGTCGCCATTAGCAGTAATTGATATATGTCATTATATTTAATGATATATCTCTATCGATCTACTGATGTATATCACCTAATTAATTAATATTTATTTGGTTTTCACGACCAAAAGACGACCCTTCCCACCCTCTATCATTATCTGATCACCGGGGGTAACGCTCCCGGATTCCTGAAAATTTTCAATAAAAGGAACTTCCAGGACAGTTGAGCTGAGATCTGTTTCCAATGCTTTCCGGTCGATGATAAGCCTGCATGCCTGTTCTTTATCAGACCAATTGGCTATCGCAAAAACAAGATCCTCAGATCCTTTGAAAGCTGATGCAATGATTTTCGGATTATCTGTTCTTACAGGACAGTTCCTGTCCCAGTAACCGAGCATTTCCCTTTCTGAAAATTTATAATCATCAAAGAATTTCCAAAGGTAGTGAGGTGGATTTTTCACCCATCCGGCACGGTTGGTAATACCGTAAACCATGCCTCTCCAGGGATTGCCGCCTCCCTCAAGCATCTGGCCCGGCAGGCCGAAGGGAATACCGGAAACCTCTATCAGCCAGTGATCGGGATCCCGGTTATAGTCACGGCCTTCCCCTATCCAGATCAGGTCGAAATAGGGAAGCATATCCATGTACAGGTTGAGGCAATTTGTATATCCGGCCCATTCGTTGAAATGGTTCCAGCTGTGAAGATCCATTCTTCCCTCAGGACGATACTCATCAATCACTTTCCGGGCCCTCTGCACTGTAAACCGGTCAAGGGCCGAATCGTCAATATAAACACCGTCGATGCCGATATTCTTTACCATCCATTCCAGACCTGCCACATAAAAATTATTCAGCCTGCTGTCGGGAGTTGTGATTACCGAAAGATCAGTTTCTCCCCTGAATTTACCCTCTTCTATCTCATTATACCAGGCAGGGATATATTTCTCCCTCAGGTTTTTAACCAGCCATTCATTGGGTCCTTTGGGATTGATCACGGTTCTGGAATCATTGCCGGGCCCCGGGAAAATGATTTCACCATCCAGGCTGTAAAAGGCCGGGAATTCCGGCAGGTTTTTGGTCAGTTCCCTTGTCGTATAGTATAACTTCATCCTGATGCCGTTATCATGGGCCTCTGACACAAGCCTTTTCAGTTCCGCAACATTTGCATCGAGGTACGGATAGTTTATGAAAGGATAGATATCCTCAGCATGATGAATATTTATAATGTTCGCACCATATTTCTTTGCGCTGTCGATCTTGAAGGTGGTTGATGCCCCGCCTCCGTGATAGTACCGGTCGTTGAATTTAGTATTCCTGTCGATGGTCCTGAAAGGGGTAAGAAGCAGCTCAAAGTCATAATTAAGGGCCTCTCCTGTTTCGACCGTACGTCCTCCCGAGTATGCTTTTATTACGACGCCGGTTTCCCCATCGGTAATATCAACACCCCCATTGCCTCCGTTCCCCCACGATACCGGCATTTTGAGAGGGCAGAATTTATAATATACATTTACCAGAGGCCTGACATAATTCTCCGCTTTAAGTTTTAACCTTATTCCGCCGTTCACTGATCCGATCCACAGCATGTCCTGGTTTTTTGAAACATCCCATTTCCACTTCCATCCGTGAATACGCAGTCCCCCTTCATGGCCCAGGCCCATCATATACTCTGCTTTATCCTTAACTACAGGAATCTCCAGGCGGATATCCCTTATTTTCAGTGTTCTTTTTGCAGTCAGCTTCATGGCATAATCCACAAATCCGTCAAATTCGAGGCGCCCGGAAACCTCAAGGTCAGCCTCTTCCGATGAGTTGGTGACTTTCCAGCTTATACCGGCATCGGATTTATCAGAAAAAACAATCTCACCGGGAACAAGGCTGATGACTCCACCATGTTGTTTTTCAATTATGAATCTGAAAGGAGAATTGACAACATACTCACCCTTCTCATCTATATGTTGATTTGAGGATTTAAAAAAACTGACAATTGAAGCCGGAAGGCCATTGCCGCCGATAGCAAGATTACGGCCGAGGATGCTTAAACTGTTGCCCTCAACTTTAACCGGGATGAAGCCTTTTGTAACCTCATTGTTTATTCCTTTACGGGAATTTAGCCAGTTGAGCCGGGAAAGCCTGGCACCTTCATCATAGCCATTATTTAAAACCCGGGGACCCGTTACTTTGAGTGTGACAGGCAAAACCTGTTTCCCGCTTCCTGAAACAACAGTGACTGATCCCCTGTATGTTCCTGAAACAACACTGTCAAGATCCATACCTATCCACAGGGCCTGTACTCGGCCCCCCGGAATACTTAATTGCTTTCTGAAAGCAATTCCCCGGATATCTGTACCTCCCAGATTATAACAGGTCATTTTTGAAGAACTGATTTTCCCGGCCTTTCCCTTCAGATCTGAAAAACTGATCTGCAGATCATTTAAATCCATGTTGGTTGCCCAGACTCCGATCTGATACACAAAAATCTCACCGGGATTGGCAGTCAGCTTAAGCTGCCTGCCTTCAAAAGCGTCAAGTAATCTTCTCTCAGGAATGGAATCAAACCATTTCAAAGGGTTCTCCCTGGACTCTGAAAAAGCAACTAATGATTTGCTTTCTGTCTTCCTTTCATATTTAGTATAAGCTTCTGATGTTGATATATTACTCACTGACTTGTCACCGCATCCGGCAATTATCATCAACATAGTGATTAGAACAATGATTTTCCGGGTTTTACGAAACAGCAGTATTGCATCCATGACTAAAACAGATAAATGAGAATATTACCGAACGCTGTAGCAGCAGGTCTCCTGCCGCACAAATATACCTTTTCTTTTTCGCCGATTTAATATCGGGTTCAGGTTTTGAAAATGAATGAATCTTCCTGATAGATTTTACACCGGAATATTATGAATTTTTTACTTATACTGCCCTTCGTGACTCAGTTATAAAAATAATGACTTTGTTTTACCCCAAAGGGGAATTAAGTACACACGAGGATCACAATGTAAATGAATAACCCAGGTTAAATAGCAATTATCCGGTAGGAATACGTTTTGCCAGATCGGTCAGTGACACCGTAATCATCTTTCCGATCGGCTTTCCATCCCTGTATGAAATAACCCTGAAAGTATCAGCATCCTTTGGTATCGTGAGTCTTTCTCCGTTAATGTATGCAGGAGAATGATCATCGGGAAAAGTATTGTCGAAGGTATAATAAAGATCGATGTCATCTACTTCTGAATCAAGTGCAATCAACAGGTTTCCATTGTCATCCCTGGAGGGAATAATTATAGCATCGTAAAAGCTCCTTGCATAGTTTATACCTGACTGATCGAGCCGTTTTAGATTGTATTCGGTGCGTTTTACGAAATCGTTCCACTGCCGTTCACCGGCAGGCGTCCAAAGCACTTCGGACAGGGCAAAGGCCCGCGGCCATAGCATGTATTCGGCATGACGGAATGTGGGAACGCTTTCGGTCCAAAGATTACCCTGTCCTCCCAGAATATACTCCGGATCAACACCTTCAGGCACCGGCTCGAATTCATAAACCTTTTTAAGACGCAGCATTGCATAGGTAGGAGGTTCAATTGCAGGATCGCCCTGGTAGAAATCGAGATATGCATAATCAACCGGGGACATTACCACGTGATGCTGCGACCTTGCCGCAGTAATGCCTCCCTGCATGCCCCTCCAGCTCATAACAGCAGCATTCGGAGCAAGTCCGCCTTCAAGTATTTCATCCCAACCTATAAGTTTTTTTCCCTTCGATTCGATTATTTTTTCCATCCTCCTGATAAAATAGCTCTGCAGCTCCTCATATGTCTTGAGCCCGTTTTCCCTCATTTTCTTCCGGCAGTCCGGGCACTTCATCCAGAAGCCCTTGTAACATTCGTCTCCGCCTATGTGTATATATTCGAAGGGAAAGAGCTGAGCCACCTCTGTGAGCACCTTATCCATGTAATCGTATGAAGACTCTTTTCCCGGGCAGATTGAGTTGTCCTCGATTGTATAGAACCTGCAGCCCGGATTTACCCTATACTGAATTCCCGTTGATGAAAGATGCGGATAAGAAGCAATTGCAGCAAGGCTGTGCCCGGGAGCTTCGATCTCGGGAAGTATGTCCACATTCCTGAAAGCTGCATATTTCACGAGATCTTTAATCTGTTCATGAGTGTAATAGCCTCCGTATGTAGGAGCTTCTCCTTCCTGCGGACATTCACGATCCCACCATAGTCCGGTACGCGGTACTCTCCATGCACCGGTTGAGGTCAGTCCGGGAAGGCTTTTGATCTCAATCCTCCAGCCCTGGTCATCTGTGAGATGAAGCTGAAGAACATTGAACTTGTACCTGACCATCTGATCAATCATCCTTTTAACTTCATCGGTGGTAAAGAAATGCCGGCTGACATCAAGAAGAAGCCCTCTCCATTTGAATCTTGGAAAATCAGTGATTTCTGCACAAGGGATCCTGATAATATCACTACTGACTCCTGCACAATTCTCTTCCTTGACGGGGATCATCTGAAGGAGAGTCTGAATACCATAGAACAGACCATTTCTTTTTGGAGCTGAGATCACTATCTCACCTGGCTTCACACTAAGCTTGTATCCTTCATCGCCCACCGATTTCTGAAGATCTTCCACTATGGTCAGATTTATTCCCCTACCGTTTCCCTGCGTCGTACGGATCTCATAGCCCGAAATATCTCTTATCCGGACAGCCAGATATTCTGCCACGGCAGATGCAGAATCGTCATCGAAATGGATAACGGTATGCTTCCTGAGCCGGAATTCCCCCGGTAAAAGTGTGGTGCTTACAGGTTTTGGAATAACCTTGAGCCCGCTATCACTCTCATTCGTGTCTGAAATTCTTCGGCAATGTGACAGAAAAATGATAATCACGAAGAATGTAATTGTTCTGATGATCGTGTTCATAAATCTCGATTTGAAATTAAATAACATTGAAAATAGCTTTCTCTGTTCCATTTGTACAATTGACCGGATCCTGTGCGGATACAAATACCTGCTATTTTTCCGCCCTGCCCGGATCTTTCCCGGCATCTGTCGCCTACTTTTTCACATAATCAAATGGCAGATTATTGTACGAACGTGCAAGCAGGGCAATGTTTCGGGCATCACCTTCAAGAGTGTCGGGATGTACCGACAGATAGTGGTCTACAGGTGGCATAGCTGAACCATTCACAGGTTTTGTGAATCCGTAAAGCCCAATGGATTTCTTAATGGCATCGGGGATGACAATTGCTGCATCCTGACCGTTCCAGTTGGCCAGGCAGGTAACCATTCTTGTTTCCGGGCCGAGCATTGACCGGGATGATGCCGTTGTGGCGGTATCGCCTGCCTCATTAAGCACCCAGTCAACCTCTTTCAGCATATCGGATCCCGCGATATCCCTGCTGGTAAGCTGTGCACAGGTAAGCCAGATAATACAGCCGGGATCAGTATTTTTAACGGTTTCCCTTATCCTCTTCCAGGCGCGATCGATGGCTTTGCGACGAAATTCAAGTTCCCTTTCAGGTGTTACATTATCAATCCCCGGGAATGGCTCTCCCATAAGCTCCTGATACATTTCCTGTTCGCATGGGATCCATTTGAGCGGAGGATAAGGCTCCATAACGGCACCGGGATTCCAGAGCCAGTCGATAAATACGCCATCGATGCCCGTCTTTATTATTGCATCCCTGATTGATTCGCACAGGAAGTCGAGGTATTTCCGGGTGTAAGGGATGTGAGGCAATGCAGGTATGCCATAGCTGTAATCGGGGTTTTCCATTCCCCAGCGGGTATTGGATCCTGCGCAAAAATATGCGAATACCTTAATATTTTTTTCATGAGCGAGTTTTACCTGTTCTGAAAGGAAATCATGCTTCAGTCCGGGCTGTTCTGGTACAATTCCATTCTTATACCACGCATAACCATTGCAGGAGACTGCAAATGACTGGATTACATTGCATCCGAGGTCTGCGTACCACTTTACATGTTCTGCAGGATCGGCATCAGCCCACAGCCCCGGAGCTGCAAAACCGTTCGGACCGCCAGGCCCCCAGTTGTAATCAATGCAGTAAGCCTTTATGGCCTCAGGCTCATCGCTTTTGTTTGTGCTGCCGCAACCTGAAAGAAATAGTGAAGCTGCAACTGTTGTAATTAAAAAGACGTATCGCATCAGGAGTTCTTTTTGAATGTTGTTTACCACATTTAACAATGTTTTTCCCGCTGATCCTGAGATTTACGCAGATAACAAGGCTGGCTGAGTATTAAATTAATATTTCCCTTTAAAGTGTTCTGTCCATAGCAAAATAAGGTTTGTTCGACTGCCACTTTCCTTTGGTGAAGTCGGGAAATGCGACAGGAGCATTGTTGGCTATCGAGATTCCCGAAAGTTCAACAATGGCTGTCATCACTGCCGAGTCATAAACATCTACCGGTGTTTGTCCCTTTGCCCTCACGGCGCTGATAAACTGGCTGAGCATGACATAATCGGTGCCGCCGTGCGAAAGGGCTGAATAGTCACCCTGCCACCATTTGTGATTGAACTTCTGTTCGTAGGGTTTCCATGGCTCCCACTGATGGTACTCGGGACTTACATCAACGAGGTAAATCGCCGGCTTTTCCTCAAAATAGACTCCCTTTGTTCCCTGGAGCATCCACCTGTTGGAATAGGGCCTTGGCAGCTGCATATCGTAATTTATAACAAGGGTTTTTCCCATTTTGGTCTTAAGGACCGATGTTACAATATCACCCTGACTGTATTTGAGGTTTGCATTGGGATGACTGTCCCCGAATCTTCTTTTGAAATATGCATTGATGCCTTTTGATGCCGTGGCTGTTGAGGTTATTTCTGTAAAAATATCTCCCCTGTTGATATCCAGCCAGCTGATGACAGGTCCCACCGAATGGGTGGGATACTGGTCCCTGTTGTATCTGAGAAGGTATTCCGCTCCCCAGCGCTGCTCACCGGTTTTGCTGTCGAAGAACCAGTGATCAATGCAATCGTGTGAATGTGCGCAATGGCAATGGACTATTTCCCCGAACATTCCTAACCGCACCATGTTCAGCAATGCCAGGTTATCCTGTCTGAAGCTCCAGTTTTCCAGCATCATGCAAGGGACACCGGTATTTTCTGATGTTTCCACAAGGTTCCAGGTATCGTCGACGGTAAGTGCTGCAGGAACTTCAATTCCGGGATAAATGCCGTTTTTCAATGCATGCAGGGCTATCGGAGTGTGTGAATCCCAGTAGGTGGCAATTATTACTGCGTCCATTGGCTCTTTGTCAAGCATCTGCCTGTAGGTGTTCATGTCACCATGATAAACAGAGGGCCGTTTCCTTCCTGCTTTCACGCAGATTTCCGCAGCATTGACGGCCCTGTTTTCAAAAAGATCGCATAATGCCACGATCTCGACTCCTCCTATCGTCAAAAGGCAGTTAACGTGGCTCGTACCCCGGTTGCCCATACCTACGACACCAACTTTAACCGGTTGTGCATCAACATCAGCCGCAAAAGCGGCAGCCGGAACGGCACTTATGCCCAATGCGGCGGCAGCGCCGGTCCTGATGAAATTCCTCCTTGTAACTGGTTTCATTATAGTATAAGGTTAAAATTATTCTAAGATCCTATTAAAATTAGGCATTTAAAAATTAGTGCCCACCAAAAATGAGATATTGTTCTCTAATTTTAAAATATCCCGGAGTCATATCATTTTTATTGAGTGCCGATTTGAATTGAATTGTCAGTTTTAACAACATTTAAGATGAAAAATCATTATTCATGCAAGATGATTGAACATTACCACAAAGATGGAGATCCCTTATCCATTTTTATTGGATTACCAATAACACTTTACAACTATTATATCAAACCGTACTGCTGAAGGAGATTCCTCTCACGCTAAGGTGTGATCGGAATGACACGGTACATCTGGTTGGCTAAGGGGGAATGAGGGATCTCCCTGTCGTCAGGCTGAGAACAAAAATACTTCCCCAGAAACGATCCTTTTCATGCAAAGGATCATCCAAATTAAGGATCTCCCTTCGAATTGAGTAATCCCGGAAATAGCTCTTAAGCCGCATATTTTTGCGCAGCCAGTGCCGTGAAGTGGCACAATATTAACAATAGCGGTACAATCCCGCGGATAACGACCTCAAAAATGCCTCAGCTTTGAAGGAGCTGAATATCAGATCTGAATTACGAGGTGTTATTCAACGCCCCCGGCGTTGACAGCATACCGCACTGCCCTACCATGGATGTGACCATGGATATTGGGCTTCCAGCCCTCAGGGCTGTATGGCCTGATGGTTCCATTCCGGCAAACCTGTAAAATGATCTGGATGAAATCCCTCCCTGTAATACTGGAGAGCCTCAATGAGTATACCGTCATGCTGAAGGAGATTCCTATTTCCTGTGGCATTTGAAAGATATTGAAGCTTGTGAACTGTCATGGGTTAACCGGTTCATAAAAGAGATTACTCTAACCATTTCCCGGGATTCGGAATGACACGGTACATCAGGCCGGCTGGGGGAATGAGACGATCTTTATCCTGCGTAGAATCAGCGAAATGAGAGATTCTCTCTATTATACAGAATATTTAAATCATCAATTACCATTTTATCACGGTGTCCTTTTCAGCACCATAGCCCTTGATCATTATCGAATCGTCGTATATTTCAGCGATTGCAAAGGAGTTTTCGTCCGTCTCGACCATGCCTCTGAGCGAAACATAATGAACACCATTATTAAAACAGTAGTTGCTCCTGTGGGTATGTCCGGTCATGAAGACAATTTTCCCGTTCCCGGATTCAACTATTTTTCTGATCTTATCTGCATTCCAGAGGTTCTCTGACTGGTCTTCCGGGTATACAGGAAAATGACAAAATATAAAAATATTCTGACCTGCTTTATGTGAATTGTCGATCTCCTGCTCCAACCATTCAATCTGTGCTTTTCCAATTCCACCGTTCCATGAATGTGCATTGGGAGCTCCGACCGATTTTAGTGAATCAAGGATTGATCGCGCCCTGTTATACTCAGGATCTTTTTTCCTCCGTGAGAAGGTACTGATATCAGTACCGTCGAGAAAAATAAATCTCCAGTTATCCCTGGTTAAAGAGTAATATCTTGATCTGACATTCAGCATACCAGGTATTTTTCTCTTGAAGTTTTCCCGTACTGAAAAATCATGATTGCCAAGCACAAAATAAACTGGGATGTTTATTCCCCTGGTAATTTTGATCAGGGGTTTGTAACTTTTAAAATCATTGTCAATAAAATCACCAAGGCTGACAATCATGTCTACATCTTCTTCCCTGAATTTACTGACAGCCTCAGAAAATTTTCCTACAGAAGCCCTGTAATGACGTGTACCGGAATTGTCGATATCGGCATACTGAATGTCTGATACCATGCCCACTTTCAGAGGCATTTCATCATTATTCTGACCTTTCAGACTGAAAACACTCAGAAATAAGATCAGGCAGAAGGTGATTGTTCCGGATACCCGGATTTGTTTGGTGTCAGTTTTCATTTTTATTCGTATTTAAGCCATGCTGTAGCCTTGCAGTTTTTGTCAGGCACAAATCGTATCCACCGAGCCTGAAAACACTCCGGGAAAACGTACCTAAACACTTCTCCTTCAGCCACAGAGATCTGAGCATAGATCATCTCTGTCCCGTTCCCCAACATTCCTTATCCGGGGCCATTCCGTGTTCCATCCGTGTGCACCGTCGTATGTATGGCTTGCTTTGGGCATGCGGTAGAAGCTCCATTTACCTTTATCCCTAACCCCCAGGATCAGTGATTTATTATCCCAACCGGTGGCCCATATTGGATCGGTTTCCGGATTTTTGTTTCCGTATAATCTCCCGGGACCGGTGACTTCCACAAACTGATTCCTCCGTATCAGCCTCCATTCCCTTCCATCCCATTCAGAAAGCTATCGGCTTCCGATATTTCAAATTTAATAATGCGAATTAAGAGTTGACTTAAAATAAGTAATTAACATATAAAATACAGATTGTCAATAAATTAAATGTATAATATTTGATCATAACCCTGGGAATCAATATATTATGATATAATTCCAAAAAATATCATAATTATGATTCCCAAGGTAAAAGATCTCAAGTTAATCGCTACCCACATGTATATCTGTGATATATATGATTCAAAACTAAGAAGCTCATGTGAGCGTTTCAGTAACAACTGCAATCCTGATTTTACCAACCAGGAGGTTTTGACAATTTATCTCTACGCAATGAACCTTGAACAACGTTTAAAGATAAAGCAAATACATGAGTACGCAAGCGATTATCTTCGTTCCTGGTTCCCATTATTGCCATCCTACGAAGCATTTGTAATGAGATTAAACCGCTTAAGTGAAGCATTTAAGAATCTCACCGGGGCGCTATTGTCGGGGCATTGCCCACGGGATTGTGATTACAGTACTAGTCTGATGGATTCCTTACCCATAATCACCTGTAGTGGGAAACGAGTTCCGTCGGTAGCCAAAGAGATTACGGATAAAGGATATTGTTCAACAAAGAGCATGTATTATTATGGTTTAAAACTACATGCGCTGGCTTTTCACCGTCCGGATCACTTGCCTTTCCCGGAAAGCAAAATCCGGGGCTGTGTCGCCCCGTTCGGGGCTCAAAATCATTGGTGTGACTTTAACCCCCGGTTAACACCGGGGGTTATTAATATTCAGTCACCTACGTGACTATCTTGTCCGGATGCTTCGCATCTGACCTTCGCG
>WXFD01000041.1 GCA_009877105.1 Bacteroidales bacterium | reverse complement strand
AGTTTTGTAAATGGTCAAGGGAAATCGTCCCTGAAACCAGGGTGCTTTTTGTTAATCATGAATTCGGGTATCCGTACCCGGAGATGCAAAAGCTTAAACTGTTGAACCTGCCTGTCATTGAAGATTGCGCGGGTTCTTTCTTCTCTGAGGATGATGACAAAACAATAGGCAGAACCGGTGATTTTGTTATTTACAGCTTTCCTAAAATGTTTCCCATACAGGTTGGAGGACTTCTTGTTGCAGATTCTCAGCTTCATGGAAACTATAATGGAAGCCTGATACCTGAAATGCAGAGTTACATCAGGAGAGTCCTTTCCAGATATATCAATGAGAAAGAGCTGATAATCCGCCAAAGGTTTTTCAATTATCAGGAGCTCCGAAGCAGGTTTGAAACTCTGGGTCTGAACGAACGATTCATTCTTGAAAAAGGAGTGGTGCCGGGTGTCTTTATGTTTCGGACAGATGATACAGGGATTGATCTTCCTGAGCTTAAAAAGCATTTCTGGGCGCATGGTATTCAATCAAGCGTCTTTTATGGTGAAGATGCCTTTTTTATACCTGTTCATCAGGCACTGACTGAATATGATCTCGATTATTTTTACGAGGTGATGAAAGTCTTTATTAAAAATGCTGACAAATGAAATATGCAAATATTAACCTGGGTAAAGATGTGGAAATAGATCCCTCATCTACGGCCAATAACGTGATTTTGGGAGACAATGTCAGGATTGCAAAAAGATGCTCTCTCTTTGGGAGCCCTGACAACCTGCTTGAGATAGGTTCCGGGACTTATATCGGGATGAACAGCCTGCTGAATGGCTTCGCAGCCAAACTGATAATTGGCTCTAATGTGAGCATTGCCCAGAATGTTATTATTCTGGTTGATTCAGGCCCCAATGCTTCTGCAGCCATGCAGAAAGTTTTCCCGATTGACAGGAGGCCTGTAACAATAGGAGATCATGTCTGGATAGGAGCCGGCGTCCAAATCATGCCGGGTGTTACATTAGGTGATTATTGCGTTGTTGCAGCCAACTCCTTTGTAAACAGGTCTTTTGATCCTTTCACTATTATAGGAGGCACTCCGGCAAGGATACTGAGAACTTTCACTGAAGATGAAAAGAAAAAAATGCTGGGAGAATGATAAAGTTCCTTGATCTGCAGAAAGTAACTTCAAGTTTTGAGCCAAAGTTATCTTCGGCAATTGCACGGGTTGTAAAGGGTGGATGGTTTCTCCTCGGGGAAGAGAGTGCTGCTTTTGAAAAGGAATTTGCTGAATTCATTGGATCAAAACATTGTATCGGAACTGCAAACGGTCTGGATGCACTCCGGCTGATATTGAAAGCTTATATTGAGTTAGGTGTGATGCACGAGGGTGATGAAATTATCGTCCCTGCAAATACATTTATTGCAACCATTCTGGCTATTACGGATAACAGGCTTAAACCGGTACTGGTTGAACCTGATATTGATACTTATAATATTGATCCTGCCCTTATAGAGCA
>WXFD01000040.1 GCA_009877105.1 Bacteroidales bacterium | reverse complement strand
TTTATTATGTTTTGCACCATTGAAACCAGACTGCCTGCGAAAGCCGGATCTGTACCTGCCAGTATTTTCCCCTCAGAATATATTTCTGCTGTCTTTTTGCTGAATGGAATTTCCATTAAGAGAGGTATTTCCTGCCGGTCGACATAATCCCTGACCGCGTTGTTACCCAGTCCGGCCCTGTTGATTATCACCCCGCAGGGTTTATCGATCGACCTTAGGGTTTCAACGCTTTGCCTGAGGTCGCTGAGGCCGAAAGGAGTGGGCTCGGTTACAAGGATCACGAAATCGGCAGCGGCTACAGTCTCTATAAAAGGACATGATGTTCCCGGAGGAGAATCGAGGATTGCAATTCCGGTTCCGGGGTCAATTTGTTTAATCGCTGCTTTTATGACCGGAACCGCTGACATGACACCGATATCCATCCTGCTCTCTATGATTGAAACTCTGTCCTTTTCTGAAAACAAACTAACTGTACCCAGAGAATCGGGTTTCTCACTTATGGCACCGTAGTTGCAGGCAACGCTGCAGGCTCCGCATCCGTGACACAGATCAACTATGACCTTTATGATTTTTACCGGAGGAAGAATGAAAATTGAATTGTAATTGCAGTACTCATGACATTTGGCGCAATAGACACATTTCGATTCATCAATGACCGGAACCAGCTGTGTTACGGCAATGGTTCCGGTCAGTTTCTTCGTGAAGAAAGCAGCTGCATTGGGAGCTTCCGCATCACAGTCGACCAGTACGGCATCAAGTCTGCTTTTAATCAGCGACTGAAAAATATTCACGGCGACAAAGGTCTTTCCCGTACCTCCTTTTCCGCTTGCTACTGCAATCTTAATCATAATATCCTTACTGCAATCTCAGTTTGTTTGCTATTATTTCCGCTGCCTTGATCAGGGGATAGGCAGCAGGTGAGGCGGTAAGGCAGGGGTGTGTCCCGATCTGGAATGTCAGCAGTGAGTTGACTGTCATCCTATTCTGGATGGCAAGCCCGATAACATTTACAAGTTCACCGGCACTTAGTCCACCGATCACTTCTCCTCCGATAATAACGCCCGACTGACGGCCTGCAATAAGTTTCACGATCTGCTTATGGGTGTCCGGAAGATTTCCGGGATGGCGGTCGATACCTTCAAAAATACCTGTAACGTAATCGATACATTCTGCTTTGGCCCTGGCTTCAGTTATTCCGGCAGTTCCGAATCCGGTATTACCTATTGCCGTGGAATAAACAGCTATGGTACCGCTGAATGTCTTTACAACATTCAGTTTAAACAGATTCATCCCCGCGATCCGTGCCTCTGCACAGGCAGTTGAAGCCAGCATTGTGCCAACCCTTGCCCTTGTTACAAAATCCCTTTTCTGAGCGCAATCACCAATGGCAAAAATGTCCTTCTCGTGGGTCCTCATATACTCGTCAACGGCAATGAATCCGTTCTCGTCAACATAGATCCCAGCCTGCCTGGCAAGGTCTGAATTCGGTTTGTAGCCTATCGAGAGAACAACCGCATCAGATTCCAGCACCTCTCCGTTTTCAAGTTTAACAGCTTTAACCTTTTCATCGCCCAGGATTTCACTGATCCCGTTACCGGTAATCACTTTTACACCTCTCGACTTAAGAAGCTCCTCTATCCTTCCCGACAGCTCCTCATCAAAGGCAAGGGAAAGGATTTCCGGCAATTTCTCGACAAGTGTGACCTCATGTCCTTTTTTTGCCAGTTCGTCGGAAAATTCCACGCCAATAAAACCGGCTCCAATAACAACCACCTTCTTGCACGAATCAAGTTTCTCCTTCATTCCCTCAAGATAGACTTTGTCCTTTGGAATGGTAAACACATTGTCCTTATCAGCCCCGGTGAGCCATTTTGGCTTTATTGGCATCGATCCCGTGGCAATCATAAGCTTGTCGTACTTTATTGTTTCACCTCCGGCTAATTCAACCGTTTTGTTTTCCTTGTTTATAGATATAACCTCACCGACAATAGATTCCACTCCGGCCTTTGCCATCATGTTATCCACCGGCATAATATTCTTGTCGACCGAATCAAGTGTTCCAAAAATATATGGTATCCCGCATGGCACCATCATTTCCTTCTGCTTTTTAACCAGTGTGAAAGATTTTTGGGGATAAGTTGACTTCCCCGTAAGTTAATGTCATTTGACATTACAAGGGTTTTGTAAAAAATATTTTTATTGTTCTTTGACATAATTGTTAATAATTTGAAGATACTGCCTGATCACTGGCC
>WXFD01000039.1 GCA_009877105.1 Bacteroidales bacterium | reverse complement strand
TTAAGTTCTTGTGTGAAATTTTCTGTATTTTTATTTATCATAATAGAAGGGTGTGTTTTTGTTGTAAGCACTTCAAATATAACTAATTAAGTTGTAAATGAAGAACAAAAACCCCCTTTTTATGAATTATTCAGGTTAAATACTTTTAACAATCCACGGATGAATTTTTACCCCCCCCTTATTTAGATACATTCTAAATAAGCTGTTGAAATCATCGGAATTGCTTCTCATGAAACAGTCCTGAAAAGTTAAATATCAAACCGGGAATTGTACTCTGCCTGCATCCGGACTCCCGGCAATAAAAGGACAATCACCGGTAAGGAAAATCATAAATCAATTGCTGAATACTTACTGATAGAAAAATGATTATCATTGCAATAAATTGTTGAAATATCATTCAGGGGCCGGTATTACATTTCTGCCTGCCGATTTATAAAAAACCAACAACATGATCATGAACAAACTGATAGCAATCGTTCTTCTGGTTTTTCTTGCCTCTTTCACCCGCGGTAATGAGCCGAAAATTCCCTGCTACGCCTGGCTCGACGGCCCGGGCAAAGCTACTGACACCAGGCTGAAGGCGCAGTTCACGGATCTCAGGAGCAAGGGGATTGACGGGCTCATGTACACGGCGGGCCGAGATCCGGAGGTCTACCGCCGTGTGGGAAAGATCGCAAAAGAGGCCGGGCTGGAATTCCATGCATGGATACCGACGCTTATCCAGAGCAATAACCCGGATATGAAACCTGAATGGTATGCTATCAACGGGCTGGGAGAGTCGGCTTATGACAAGCCTGCCTACGCCGACCATTATAAATTTGTCTGCCCCAACCGGAAAGAAGTTGTTCAATATCTTGAAAACCTGTATGGGACAATTGCCGGTATACCCGAAGTTGACGGCATTCACCTCGACTTTATCCGTTTTCCCGATGTGATCCTTGCCAGAGGTTTGTGGAAAAAGTACAATCTGGTAATGGACAGGGAATATCCACAGTTCGACTATTGTTATTGCGACAAGTGTAAAAATGATTTCCTGATAAACACGGGGGTCGATCTGAATGATGTGGAGGATCCGTCGCAGGTTGAAAAATGGAAGCAGTTCAGGTACGATCTGATAACTGACCTGGTCAACAGGCTGGCAGATGCAGTGCATTCAAAGGGTAAAAAAATTACTGCCGCAGTTTTTCCCGGTCCGAATTCCATTGCAAAAAAGATTGTAAGGCAGGAATGGGACAAATGGAAGATCGATGCTATTTATCCGATGAACTACAACGACTTCTACCTCGAGGGTACGAAATGGATAGGTGACATGTGCAGGGAAGGAGTCACCTCTCTCAACAATTCCAAACCTTTGTACAGCGGACTGTTTATCTGTCCCGATCCGGCCGGCAAGGCGAATGACCCTGATCCCGAGAACCACGGGCTGGTGCCAGGTGAACTTGAGGCTGCGATAAGGGAATCGATGGAGAACGGCGCGGCAGGTATCTGCCTTTTCACCCCCGACAGGATGACTTCCGAAGACTGGGTGATATTTAAAAAGGTAATCCACAATAAGTATCAGAATAAAGTACTCCCGGCAAAATAGAAGATTTTACGATACTATAGTCCTTTAATCCAACCACAGGGAACACGGTTGCAGTCTGCCTGCCGGCTTACTGCAGCACTGTGCTGGCACAGATTGAAAGTGCTTCTGAATAGTCTGATTTACTTACATGATTATTCTTCGTATGCC
Source organism: Bacteroidales bacterium (assembly GCA_009877105.1). Classification (GTDB taxonomy): domain Bacteria; phylum Bacteroidota; class Bacteroidia; order Bacteroidales; family VadinHA17; genus LD21. Next base: position 56,684 of record WXFD01000039.1, on the reverse strand, counting down.
ATCTTTTAATTGCTGACCATTAAAGTTGATAAATCAATTAAAATTCATTAAGAAAGAATAACAGTGTTCTCCGTGCTTCCGATATGCCGGCAGGCGTATCGGAACAGTGGTTAATAAGGAATTCAAATTGACAGACAGAATCCGGTCCGGGAGAGATTTTTAAAAGCTAAGAAATTTATTCATATCTTGCTGATTGTTAATATCCGGAATTATACAAGTTCCTTTATCGTATTAAGTATTTATGCATCAGGGTTTGTAAATATGCAGAGATGGGTATTTTAAAACGACATGCTATTTTTATTCTTCTCTTGTTAATTGCCTTTATTCTTCTTGCAAACAAGCTGTTCATCTGGGGATTTGTCGCCCTGGGCATTGGATTGATAATTTTCGGCATCCAGCAGTTGATCGGGCTGAACGTAAAACTGTCGAAGTTCCAGGACCGGGTCGGGGGACTGGAAGAAAAAAACAAGTCGCTGCTTAACCTGAACAGGAAACTGGAGGAAGAAGTCAGTTTCCTTAAAGAGAGGCAGTTTCAGATAACAAAGATCAGGAATATCCTGGAACTTAACCTGTTTGAAGTCGAAACAACCTTCAACAGGCCGGTTTCCAGGAAGGTTACCTCGGAAGATGACCGGGAAATTAAGTATTTCGGCAGCCTTAATATATCACTGGGAGCCAAGTTCGGAATAGACTGCAAGGAACTGAGATTCAAATATCTTCCTGAGAATGACGAACTTATTGTGGCAAACATCAATCCCCGGTTCCTTTCATTCGGAAAGAGAAAACTGGAATGGGATTTTTTTGAAATATTTGAGTTCCGCAGTCAGAATGCACTTGCCGAAAAAAGATGGATGACAACCGACAATTTGTACAAATATGCCAGTAAAGTAAAGGAAGAATACCGGCTGAACACCGAGAAATCACTTGAGAAGGGTCCGGAGGAGCTGGAATGGATCCACAAACCTATTATGCAGACTGTAATAAACACTATCAGGGCAGTTTTCGGCAGCCTCTGTAAAAACATCACTATTGCTGAAACTGCCGATGAGACATTCGTGCCAATCGAAAAAATAAGGTTTGATCCATTGCAGGATGCAAAGGAGATTCAGCCGGCAGAAAAAAAAGCCTTAAAAGAGAGCTGATCTGAAAGGGATCCGGCTTATTTGCCATCTTCTGTTAACAGAATAACAATAAAACGGGAAAAAATTTTTTCCCCGGATCATGAATGCTTAACTGCTGCCGGACTCCTGAACCAACTAAAAGAATTGTAAATTTACTTTTTTCACCATTCTGACGGAAATGCCGGAGACAATCATTTCAAACCAGGGGGCTGGTTCTGCAGATGAAGCCTTGTATCCCGATTATTTTGCCCGGTTCTATGACCTGATATATCATCAGGTAAGGGACGATGTGGATAATGAATATTACCTGAAAAAGGCCGTCGGGACGAAAGGAAGGATACTCGAGGCAGGTGTCGGCACAGGGCGTTTGTTTACCGCGACCCTTGACAACGGCGCAGACATATACGGAATCGATATCAGCCCGGCCATGACAGATATTCTGAAAAGCAGGCTGAATGACAGCCAGGGGTCAAGAATAACCTGTCAGAACATAATTGATTTTAAATTCGACTTCAGTTTTGACCTTATCATGGCTCCTTTCCGGGTATTCATGCATCTGACGGAGAAATCTGACCAGATCAGGGCCCTGAACAATGTCTATGAACATCTGAATCCGGGCGGCAGATTTATATTCGACGTTTTTGTTCCTGATCTGCAGATACTTATTTCCGGCCTGAACAATGTGATCGATTTCGACGGGGAGTTTGAACCGGGAAACCGGTTAAAAAGGACAGTCACCACCAGACCCGACCTCATTAATCAATTGATTAACGTCACTTTCAGATTTGACTGGAATGAAGGAAGGTCAATTTTCACAAAGGAATGGAACACTTCCCTGAGATATTTTTTCAGGTTTGAGCTTGAGCATCTTATCGAGCGGTCAGAATTCGACAGTTACACGATCTGCGGCGATTTTGAAGAAAGCGAACTGTCTCCGGAGTCGAAGGAGTTTTTAATATCATGCATGAAATGCTGATGAAATCCACATTATTGACCAAAAACCCAAATCCGGATGAAGTTAATCGTTTGCAATCATGTGTGTTTCCCTGCCCGGGGGGTCAGACAGGCATCCGAACTTTAAAAATAAATCATATCCGGCTGAAAAATTTATTGCTAATTCCGGTTTTAATCATATGTTTAAGCATGCAAGCCCAGAATAAGAGAGCAGCCGACTATGGAATACGCTTCGGAGTGTTGAATCCGGGGCGCAACAATGCCATTACAGATGTACCCGGAGTCAAAGTGGGACATGTTACCCTTAAGGAAGGCAACGCTGTAAACACAGGTGTGACAGCAATTCTGCCTCATTCAGGTAATATCTTTCAGAACAAGGTTCCGGCAGGGATCTTTGCCGGCAACGGATTTGGCAAGCTCACCGGCGTATCCCAGGTTGAAGAGCTGGGAAATATAGAAACCCCGGTTATTCTGACGAATACCCTGAGTGTTCCCGTTGCAGCAGAGGCATTGATTGATTATACCCTGGGTCTTCCGGGCAATATTACCGTGATGAGCGTCAACCCCGTTGTCGGGGAAACCAATGATGCCGGGCTTAATGATATCCGGAGAAGGGTCATCACCAGGGAGCATGTCCTCAATGCGATAGCTGCAGCTGACACAGGTCCGGTGGCTGAAGGGAATGTCGGAGCCGGGACGGGTACCGTCTGCTTTGGATTCAAGGGAGGAATCGGAACCTCTTCGAGGATTCTCCCGGAATCAAAGGGAGGCTATACCGTGGGAGTGCTTGTCCAGACAAATTTCGGAGGCATACTCAGGATAAACGGGATACCAGTAGGAATTGAGCTCGGCAGGCATAAATTCATGAAGATTACCGAAAAATACAAGGAAGATGGTTCCTGCATGGTTGTAATCATGACCGACGCCCCTCTCGATTCAAGGAATCTTAAAAGACTGGCGGCAAGGGCTATGGGAGGGATCGCAATGACCGGAGGCATGACTTCGAACAGCAGCGGGGATTTTGCAATTGCCGTATCAACTGCGGAAAACCTGAGGATCCCCTGGAGTGCGAAATCAATGTACCAGGAAATGACAGTTCTTAGAAATGAAGAGATGGATCTTCTTTTCGAAGCAGTAATTGAATCGACCGAAGAAGCGATCATAAATTCTCTTTTTGCAGCTGAAACAGTGACCGGCCGGTATAATTTCAGGATTGAAGCGCTGCCGGTTGAAAAGACACTTGAGATCCTAAGGAAACATAACATCATAAAATAACCTAATACCTCAGCATATGAACAGGATACCCGGGCTTTGTACTGTAATTGTTACTGCCATACTGATTTCATCGTCCATTTCATGCAGTCAGAAGACACCTGATCCGGTTGATTACGTCAACCCGTACATGGGAAACATCAGTCATCTGCTGGTACCCACCTACCCTACCGTTCATCTTCCGAACAGTATGCTGAGGTTTTATCCCGAAAGGGATAATTACACAACCAACAAAATGGCGGGATTTCCCCTGAATGTAGTATCGCACCGGTCAGGAACAGTTTTCATGATCATTCCCTTTTCGGGGAGTAATGCCGGTGAGCAGGCTTTAACCCCTTTTACAACTGACAATGAAAAAATCAGTCCTTACCGTTATTCTGTAACGCTTGATGAAAGAAACATCGGTCTGGAATTCTCCCCTGCAGCCAGGGCAGGTTTTTTCAGGCTAAAATTCAACGACAGCCCCAATTGCGGGGTTGTAATCACGACAGGCGAAGGAGGTAAGCTCAGCTGCGGGGAAAAGGTTGTTTCCGGTTATGACATTTTCAGGGGAGTGAAGACCTATCTTTTCCTCGAGTTCGAGCGGGCTCCCCGGTTTGATAACATTACCCCGGGGGACCAGGGAACAGGGGCCATCGGCAGCAAATCCATAGTTGCATCATGCACCGAAAACGGCAACGGCGAGATGAGGATTCGTTACGGAATATCCTACATCAGTGAGGAGCAGGCCCGTAAAAATCTTGAGGCAGAGATCGGCGAATGGGACATTGACAAAGTGGAAAAGCGGGCGCGTGACATCTGGAACAAAACTCTTTCGGTTATTGAGGTTGAAGGAGGAACAGATGACCAGCGGCATGTCTTCTACACATCACTGTACCGTTGCTTTGAAAGGATGGTCGACATCACCGAAGACGGGAGGTATTTCAGTGTCTGGAGTGGCCAGATCGAATCTGCCGGTGACACGGCCTTCTATACCGACGACTGGGTGTGGGATACATACCTTGCCATGCACCCGCTGCAGGTTATTCTCAACCCCGGCACGCAGGACGAAAAGATCACATCCTACATAAGGATGGCAAGACAGTCGGGATGGATGCCTACATTTCCCACGCCGACAGGAGATCATCATGCAATGAACGGGAACCATTCTGCGGCGGTAATACTGGATGCATGGAACAAGGGGATAAGGGGATTTGATCTTGAAGAGGCATACAGGCATCTGAAACACACTGTTCTCAATGAAACAAAGCTGCCATGGATCAGGGGAAAGGCAACCAGGCTCGACAGGTTTTACGATGAGAATGGCTACTTTCCCGGGCTTCTCAAGGGAGAGACCGAGCCCTATTCCATTGTCAACTCTTTTGAGCGGAGGCAGTCGGTTGCAGTAACCCTTGCCTCGGCATATGATGACTGGTGCCTGGCTCAAATGGCCAAAGAACTGGGGAGGAAAGATGATTATGATTTTTTCATTAAGCGGAGCCTCAATTACAGGAACCTGTTCAATACCGAAACCGGATTCTATCATCCAAAAGATTCCCTGGGAAGGTGGATCGAGCCCTTCGATTACCGCTTTGATTCCGGGACAGGGGCGCGTGATTACTATGATGAAAATAATGCATGGACTTATATCTGGCAGCCCTACCATGCTTTTGACGATCTGATCCGCATGATGGGGGGCAAGGAAAAACTCGGGGATAAGCTCGACCAGCTATTCAGCGAAGGGCTGGGCAGGACCAAATGGATCTATTATTCAACCTTTCCCGATGCCACGGGCAACGTAGGACAGTTTGTTATGGGAAACGAGCCGTCAATGCATATACCGTATCTATACAACCTGGCCGGTACGCCCTGGAAAGCGCAGAAACGCCTGCGGATGCTTATGGACACCTGGTTCAGGAATGATCTCATGGGAGTGCCGGGAGATGAGGACGGCGGCGGATTATCCGCTTTCTATGTGTTCTCGGCAATGGGTTTTTATCCCATAGCGCCAGGGATCCCCGAATATCAGATCGGTAGTCCGCTATTCAAAAAGATAAGAATTAAACTTCAGAACGGCAGGACATTCAACGTTATTGCTGAGAACAACAGCCAGGCGAATAAGTATGTGCAATCGGCATGGCTGAACGGAAAGGAGCTGGGAAAAACCTCTTTCACGCACAGTGATATTACGGAAGGCGGAACCCTTATTCTTAAAATGGGTGATAAGCCGGATTACCGGTGGGGTGTTGAATGAAACCAGGTGTTCGTTTTTTCAGCAGCTGTTTTCAGAATCGGAAGCCTGCTGACAATCCGAAACCGAAATTCCTGAATGCGGCTTTGTTGCCGGTCAGGCCTTCGTACTCAGGATAAATATTCAGCAGGCCCAACTGGCCATCGATCAGAAAATACAATCCGCTGTACAATTCATAACCGAAAAGGACACCTGCTCCTGCGTCAAGGGGTTTGATAAAGGCACCTGCAGACGACAGGTCGGATATTGATACCTTGCTTTTGAATTTTATTTTGTCGTTATCTTTCCCGTAACGCTTGCTTCCGGTAACACCGTAACCGGCATACGGACCGATCCCAAGCAGCATGTGCCCGTTACCCACCTGCGGCCGGAAAAGAAAATTAACGGGAATCTCAGCATAATACAGGCTTACTTTCATCCTTTTTCCTGCTATGATTTCCTGGCTGAAGCCTTTAAGTGCCAGTCCCAGTCCCGGCTGAATGTACAAATCAGGTGCGATTGGAATATTGAAGTTAACGCCTGCGCGGAAACCCGGATTCAGATCATAATTCAGATCCTTCCCCTCAAAATCTTTACCGTAGATGGTCTGAAGATATCCGCCTGCCTGTACTGCGGGATGAATTCCCATATCGGGTCTGGGTCGTGTCTGAGAAAATGACGGTGAGGCAATACCCGTTAAAATCACTGCCAGCAGGATCAGTTTTGTCTTCATATTTTAATTTTTGTTTTTACTCAGTTATATAATTTTCCATAAAAGGGATTCACTAAGCCCGGCCAAACAGGCTCTGGAATTCCATGTTTTTTTGAACTACAATAATTGCAGATTTGCATCATGCTTAGTATATAACAGATAATCTGCAGGTTGATGTCTGAAATATATGACTGCCGCTGCATCTGAATTCCGGTTTTCCCGGTAAATCTGACTGTTCATTTTCACCGGCAATTTATTGTGTTTTTGCCATATGATGAACTTTGCAAAAAGTTACTTTTCAAATTATCATCTGAATTATTAACAAAATGCCAGCATAAAAAGTTCCCTGAAACCATGGCTGGTCCGGGAAAAGCCGGGAGAAGGCTATGGGGTGAAACTTCTGGTTATTAAAAAAAGACGTTTTTTTGTTGTAACTTTCTTTTGCTTCTCCAAAAGAAAGTCACCAAAGAAAAAGAGCCACTGCGCCGCTGTATTCAGGATACTGCCATTTTTTGTTTTGGGCGGAGTTCAGTGAAAATAATTAGATGATTTAATTTCAGAAAAAACAGATTGCCGTTGAACACTTATTCTTCCATAGTGTTATATCACAAATTTCACATCGTTTAAGAAAAAAGAAGATTATTTCCTGATAATAACAACAATAAATTTAGTATCTATGAAGAAGTTCATCTTTCTCTCAGTTCTGATATCATTTTACCTGTCATTGCCCCTCCATTCACAAAGCCTGCTTAATAAGATAAAGAAGGACGTGACAAAAGAGATCACCGGGAAAAGCGGCAATGATGACAGCAAGGTTGCGCCTGAACCTTCATGCAGCTGCGATAATGCAAAGCTCATCATCGACCTGAAGAAATATAATCTCGATTACAGGGAATTGTACTTAACCATAGGCATCGACGGCAGTATAGTAATAAAGGACAGGCAGACACAGAAATTCTACATACTTAAAAACGGACAGACTACTGGGCCTCTTAATGAAAATGATCCGCGGCTTATAGCTGCCGGCAATACCAGCAATTCAAATTACAACGACGATAAAGAAGACTATTACGTGAAGGCCTATCCCGGGATCATAGTAAAATCAGGCGATAAATATTTAATAAAACACAATGGGAAAAGCTATGGTCCTTACGCTATTATCAGCGATTTCGCCCTGAGCAGATCAAAAAACAAGTTCGCGGCCTTCGTCACCGAGACCGTGTTAATGGGCGAATCGGACTTTAAAAAGTTAGAAGAGGCAATGGCAAATGCAAAAACCGATCAGGAAATGATGGAAATCGGTATGAAGATGGGTATGCAGATGCAGAACCAGATGATGCAGTCAGGCGGGCCGGAATCATTACAATCAAAATTCGTTACCAATATCCCGGTATCAAGTTATGATGATAAGAAAATGGTTCCCGGAAGACTCAATGGCACCGCTAAATATGACGATATCGTGATCCAAACCTTCGACAAAATATTTGACCTGAAAGGAAATCCAATCCTGACACTTAACGGGGACCATTATGATAATGATGATCTTTTTATAAGCAGTACGAACAACAAGTATGCATACTACTCATCAGGGACCCTGTCTTTCAATGATAATACAAAATTATCGGGCTTGTTTAATCCTTATATGACCAGTATTGATGGAAAACCAAGCCTCACTTACATGTATCATTCACCGGGGAAAGATGCCATCATGCAGTGCACGATTCCATTCTGACCCTCATATTAATAACCGCCGGTTATTCAGACGGACCATTCAATTTCAGGTTACCGGATGAAAGTTCTTCAGGCTGTTGTTATACTGGGCTTTAGCACATGTATCCTGTTTTCCCAGGAACAGGACTACAGGAATACTTTCGGGAAGGACTGGGACAAAGCTGCAGAATTCATAAATGAAAATGAACCGTGGATGAAAAAGCTGTCGGCAAGGTTCAATGTATCTTACCCGGTAGCTGTTGCTGTGGTTTTCCCCGAACTGATACGCTATTCCGCCCTCCGTGACAAAATGGAAATTACAATCCTTAAGTCATTGTATATTTATGCCGGGGAGGATTATGCGAATTTCTCCGTCGGCCGTTTCCAGATGAAACCCTCATTTGCTGAAGCTGTCAACGAAAGGAGCCATTTATTGAAAGGCAGTCTGAGAAACTTTTTCCCTGATCCTGCAGCATACAACACCGCCTGGAGATACAGATCGTCAATAGTGGCCAATCTCGAAAACCCCCAGGCGCAGTTTATCTATCTTATTGCCTTTATCAGGATATGCGGGATGACATTTGACATGGGAGGGATGGATGAAGAGGAGAAGGTAAAATTCCTGTCGGCAGCATACAATTACAGCTTTCTGAAAAGCTTTGAGGAAGTGAACTTAATGGCCGACAGGAAGTTTTTCAGCACGAAACTGGTTGCATCAGAATATTATTCCTATTCTGACATTTCACTGGCCTGGTTCAGGTCATTTAACCGGTAATAAGAGGTAATAGCAACCGGGGTTAGCCTGGACCTGCATCGCCCCAGTATTGGCCGTAAACGGCCGGTTTGGTTCGGGGTCAGGAGATATCCGTTTCTGATTAAAATCCGGGCGCCGGTTAAGGGCCCATGGTAAACCCGGTCCCGGGTTAACAACGCATGAAGGCCGACAGGATGACATAGACTAAAATGCAGGTCTTATATTTCAATTTCCGGGCATAACTAAACATCCCCGGGAAGTATATTTTAATCAACCATCTTAAAAATTATTCTGAAAAAGAAGCATTTGTTTATTGAAACAGAATGATTAATTTGGGATCAATAAAGAGTTTTCTTCAGTCAACTGATTTTTATGTCTGTATTATTTAAAAATATACATGTTATACAGCCATGTCGATACGCCGGACACCGGTGGTCTGCTTGTTTCATCATATGCGCATTTTAGAAGTGCCGCAGTGAACACAGACATTGGAACATGAAATTCCGGGACCTGACAGGCTGGTTCAGATGAAAGGCATATAAAAGAATCAATTTCAAACTAAAACTGTTAACTATGGGACTAATTTCATTTATCAAAAACGCCGGCGACAAGCTTTTCAAGTCAGAAGAAAAAAGGGAACAGGAAAAAGCTGATCTGATAGTTGCTCACATTAAGAAGTTCGGGTTTGACACGAGCGACATAAAGGTAAAGGTCGATGACGACAAGGTTATCCTGATGGGCAGCATCGACACGATCGAGAACAAGAACAAGGTCATAGTTACGGCCGGTAACGTTGACGGCATTGCCACAGTTGATGACTGGCTGGTTGTAAAGAATCCGCCGGTTGTCACCCCCCCTCCGCCGGAGAAGCAGTATTACACCGTGAAGAAAGGTGATTATCTTTCCAAGATCGCAAAGGAAGTCTATGGGAACGCAAACAAGTACAATATCATTTTCGAGGCAAACAGGCCTATGCTCAAGGATCCTAACCTCATCTACCCGGGGCAGGTGCTGGTTATTCCGCCTCTTGACAAATAAGTTACCAGAATAATTACCGTAATTATAAAATGATTTTTTATTTTGAGGGTGTCCTGGAAGGATGCCCTCCCTTTTTCAGGAAAGCAGTTTATTCCTTGTGCACCACAAAAATAGTGTAACAGGAAAAGCAGCGGGGAAAAGAACTCATTCTCCGGTTTCACACTGATTCAGACAACAATATCCATTTTTACCTGCAAAATCCGGCAAAACAACGGAGATATACCAAACGCATCATTTTTACCCCTCCGGCCAGCGATAAGGAGGCAAACCCCGGCGGTCTCCGCTGACTGGTTGCAGGATTTGTTCATGTACCATCATAGGGTTACGTAAGGGAAACAGGAATGCTTTCCCCCGTTTGAATAGCCGCGCTGATCAGGCATTATCAGGTTTCTTTTCCATATCATTGCCTCCCGCTTTCTTTTTCAGGTTTTCAGCAATATCTTCAAGCTTTTCGGCGGTTTTTTCAGCGGCTTTCTTACCGAATTTCTTCATTTTTGCGACCGTCTCCCCTGTTTTATCCTCAACCTTTCCGGCAAATGCCCCGAGTTTTTCCTTTACGCCGCTCTGTTTGATGTCCTCAATCTTGTCTTCCACGAAATTCTCCGCCTTCTCATAGGTTTCCTTCACTTTTTTGAAGGTTTCACTTTTTTTCAGATCTTCGACTTTATCATCAATAAAGTCATCAGCCTTGTCAACCAGCTTTTTTGCCTTGTCGATCAGTCTTTCCTTTTCAGTCTGACCGGATTCATGAGTCGTATTTTCTTCCATTTGATGAATTATTAGGAGAGCCATTAATAAGCATGTTTCCGAACGGATTGTTTAATTTCCATGAAAGTTACTAAAAGAATAAATATCCTGATTTCCGGATATGAATTTTTTCAGGAATCCGGCATATCTTTAGAGAAATGTTCGGGTCATGGAAAAGGAGATCATCACAGCAGCCGCGATTGGCCTTGGTTTGGCGGCAAGCTGCGGATTCAGGGTGTTTGTGCCCCTGCTTGTTGCCAGCGTTGCGGCAAAGCTTGGTATTTTTCCTGCAGCTGAAGGCTTTCAGTGGCTTGCCGGCTGGCCGGCCATAATATGTTTCGGAACTGCAACGGTTGTTGAAGTCATGGCATATTACATCCCTTTTGTTGACAATCTGCTCGATACGATAACCACCCCGCTGGCGATTGCTGGCGGGACTCTCCTTATGACCTCGGTTTTGCCGGTTGACAATGATCTGCTCAGGTGGGCTGCCGGGCTTATTTTCGGAGGGGGATCGGCAGCAGCCGTACAGGGCGGAACGGTAGTGACCCGGGCCGCTTCATCCAAACTAACCGCCGGAACAGGTAATGCAGTGCTGGCAACCGGGGAACATGCTGCATCGTTCGGAGTTTCTGTACTGGCCCTGTTCATACCCCTGATCATTGCAGCCTTGCTGATTGTACTCATTGTATATTTAATTTCCCGATCAGGCCGCAGGATCCGCGGCGGGAAAAAGCCGTAATTATTTATCCGTTTTGCCTGAGGCGGAAAATGGCTTGATTTTTATATGTAATTTTGCATTATGCCGGAAACTTTCAAGCCTTTATAATTTAATCCGTATCAGAATGGAAGCAGAACACAATCAGTCAAAACCCTCCCGGTGGGCAGGTGTTGTCAAGGCAACAAGAAGAATTGTCAGATGGACAGTGTTCATTCTTCTCCTTGCCCTTGGATCCTTTATTTATTTCAAATATTTCTTCACTTACAGTGAAGGCTCCAGGGCAGGTTTGCTGCAGATTTTCTCAAAGAGAGGGGTGTTTTTTAAAACTTACGAGGGAGAGCTGATATTGAGCAGTGTATCGAGTAACTCAAATGTTGCGCTCGCATCAGAAAAATTCCAGTTTTCGGTACTGAAAAAACACATGACACCCGAATTTGACACGCTGCAGGGAAAAAATGTAATTGTTTACTACATAGAGAAAAAAGGAGCGATTCCCTGGAGGGGAGAATCCCGCTTCCTTGTCGACAGCATTGCCCTGAGGAAATAAAATCGGCCTTAAAGCGGTTCATCCATCCTTTCAGGGATATTTTCCTTATCCTGAAAAAGATCTTGCTTCCGCGGGGATCAGCGAAGTATCTTATTCATTATACCAAAAACTCCCCTGATGAATGTGGCACTTGTAAGCACTTTCACGACGGGGCTTCTGGCGGTGCTTCTGCGCACAGTGGTTCCTGTTGTCCTTCTTCTTCCTGTTTCTTCTCTTCTTTCCCTCTCCCTCTGCTTCTCCCATTCTTTCCTTTCCGTTTCGGCAGCTGCCTGTTTCTGGGCTGTCTCGATTTTCCTTGTAAGAATCTCGAAAGCGCTTTCGCGGTCAATAGTCTGGTAATATTTCCTCACAAGTTCGGAATTCCGGTTTATGGAATCAATTTCCGATTGCGTTAGAACATCCATCCTGCTCATTGGTGCCCTCATCATCACTGCGGCAAGGGGTGTGGGTATTCCTTTTTCATTAAGAGCGGTAATAAGGGCTTCACCGATACCGAGCGAGGTAAGGGTTTCATCCGTTTTATAGAATTCCGATAAGGGAAAGTTCTGGGCCGTAAGTTTGATTGCCTGTCTGTCGAGTGCAGTAAATGCCCTGAGTGCATGCTGTACCTTAAGTCCGAGCTGTGCAAGAACATTGTTTGGCACATCCATGGGGTTTTGGGTCACAAAAAAGACCCCAACCCCTTTTGACCTGATCAGTTTGACAATATTCTCAATCTCGTTTAAAAGTGCTTTACTTGCCTGGTTGAACACAAGGTGGGCCTCATCGATAAAAATGACCAATTCCGGTTTATCAACATCACCCAGTTCCGGCATTGTGGCATACACCTCGGCAAGAAGGCAGAGCATGAATGTAGAGAAGAGTTTCGGCCTGTTCTGGATATCGGTGAGCCTGATAATGTTGATATATCCGTTTCCATCCCTGTCGCGGCGCATCAGGTCTCTCACCTCGAATGAAAGCTCCCCGAAAAAGAGGTCAGCATCCTGTTGTTCCAGTTCCATTATTTTCCGGAGGATTATACCTGTTGAGGAAGCTGATATCTTGCCGTAATCCTGCTCAAATTCGGCTTTTCCTTCCCCGGTGGCGTATTGAATGAGCTTTTTCAGGTCCTTAAGGTCAAGCAGGGGTAATCCCCTGTCGTCGCTATATTTAAAGATCACGGCAAGAACTCCTCCCTGGGTGTCATTCAGGTCGAGTATTCTAGAAAGGAGGACCGGTCCGAACTCCGAGACGGTTGCACGAAGGCGCACACCATCCTGTTTTGAGATTGTAAGGAGTTCAACGGGGCATCCCCGCACCGAATATGGCAATCCGATCTTTTCGTGCCGCTCTGTAATGAACGGCTTCTCGGTGCCGGGCATTGCTATCCCGCTCAGATCGCCTTTTATGTCCATCACCAGGACCGGGACTCCCTTTTGTGAAAGCTGCTCGGCTATCACCTGGAGTGATTTGGTTTTGCCGGTTCCCGTTGCACCTGCAATAAGGCCGTGCCTGTTCATTGTTCTTAGCGGAACCTTCACATGAGCCCCGGTTATGGTGACGCCGTCAAGCATGGCGCCCCCGAGGATCACAGAATCCCCCTTGCATGCATATCCACTGTTTATATGTGCGGCAAATGTCTCTTTTCTTTCCATTTTGATTTTTCTGATTTTCTTTAACCCGGCTGAAGACCGATGCAATTTAGCAGTTTAGATTTAATAATCAAAAATTTGAAACAGAACATATTTAAACAATTATATATAATAATTTGTTAAAATTTATTATCTTTGCCCGATGATCGCTGAAGGGTGCCTGTTGTTACTGACAGAAACGGGAGGAAAATCAGGTAAAGTATTTATAAAACAACGAATAAAGCAATTAAATTATTTAAGGTTACATCTTTTTTAATCAAAATTCAACATTATGGCAAAATTTGAAATTTACCAGAGTGGTCAGAAAAATGAATTCCGTTTCCGTCTGAAAGCCGACAACGGACAGACAATCCTGAGCAGTGAAGGTTATACAACAAAGGCATCCTGCCTCAATGGAATTGAATCAGTAAAAAAGAATGCATCTGATCCAAAAAGGTTCACCAAAACAACCACGCCTACCAAGATGTTTCGTTTCAGCATGACTGCAGCCAACAATCAGATCATAGGGACCAGCCAGAACTATAAAAGTGAAAGCGGCCGCGACAATGGTATCGAATCGGTGAAGAGAAATGCACCAAAGGCTGAAATCAAAGAGGTTGACAAATAATCATTTTTCGCTACCGGTCAGGAAAAACCGTTTCCGGTCTGCCTGAAAAGTCCATATCCGGAAGTGTTCCCCGGATTCAGCGGATACAGTTGATCCAAGGTCATACCGCAGGTACTTTTATGCAGGGGCGGGGTATCCTGTACCCATTGATTTTCTTACGGTCATAAGGCAGCAGTCATATTTATCTGCGAGGTGCCCGCGATGGTTTTTTTGTTTCGGCTGTATTAATCAAAACCGGAACAGTAATCAATATATAATTTTATCTGCTGTTACAGAATATCAATTATGTGCTGCAGGAAGGATTGTTAAAGTTGTTCATAAACATATCAGGCATGATCAAAAAATCAGGAATTACCCTTTTTATTTCAGTAAGTCTGGCAGTCTGTGTTTCCGGTCAGGTAACGGACGCAGAAAAACATCTCCGGGCAGTCAGTGCCGACACAACCCTTGGCTGGAAAAAAGGAGGTATTTTTTCAGTGACCTTGTCGCAAACGGCCCTTAAGAACTGGGCAGCAGGAGGTCAGAATTCAGTGGCTGTAAATGGTATTTTCAGTCTCTTCGCGAATCTCAGGGGTGAAAAATCATCATGGGATAATTCACTCGATCTGGGTTACGGAATTATGAAACAGGGTAAGAATGAAGATTTCAGGAAGACTGATGATAAAATTGACTTTCTGTCGAAATATGGCCGGCAGGCATTCGGAAAATTCAATTATGCCGCCCTTTTGAATTTCAAGACCCAGATGCAGCCGGGATATAACTACATCGACAATGATAACAAAAACAAGATCTCGGATTTCCTCTCACCCGGCTACCTGACCCTGGCACTGGGGCTTGATTATAAGCCCAATGATTATTTCAGCACATTCATTGCGCCGTTTACGGGGAAATTCACTTTTGTTACCGATGGATTTCTTTCCGATCAGGGTGCTTTCGGGGTGAAGCCGGGTGAAAATACCAGGGGCGAGCTTGGTGGTTACCTGAGAATGATATATTCAAGAAACGATTTCACAAATGAAATCCTGAAGAATGTTGCATTCACCACGAAAATCGATCTTTTCTCGAATTACCTCGACAAGCCTCAAAATGTCGATGTGAGCTGGGAGACACTGATCGCACTGAAAGTAAATAAATTTGTTACCGTGAACCTAAACACGCACCTGCTTTACGATGATGACATAAAGGTGCCTTTCGACAAAAACGGGGATGGCATAATCACAGAAAACGAAGTCGTTGGTTCAAAAGTTCAGTTCAAGGAAATTTTCGGCGTAGGATTATCCTATAAATTTTAATCACACAACTAAAACCTGACAAGATGAAAATTTTTGACGAATTCAAGGCATTTGCCATTAAGGGCAATATGATCGACATGGCCGTTGGTATAATCATTGGAGCTGCATTCGGGAAGGTTGTAAGCTCACTGGTAAGCGACATAATTATGCCTCCCATCGGGTTGCTGCTGGGCGGCGTTAATTTCACCGATCTGAAACTGGTAATGAAGGCAGCCACCGATACCGCAGAGGCCGTAACCTGGAACTATGGTTCTTTCATACAGGTGGTAATTGATTTCCTCATCGTTGCATGGGCCATATTCATTGTGATAAAGGCCATCAACGCATTTAAAAAGAAGGAGGAAGCAGCTCCGGCCGCTCCGGCCGCTCTGCCCGAACCTACTAAGGATCAGGCGCTCCTTACAGAGATCCGTGACCTGTTGAAGAAATAATCCGACAGTATTTTCCCAATACCCAGCAGCATGCATTAAAAGCCCCGGTTTCTTTTAATTTGCAGGCTGCAAATCTCTGCCGTCCGGAATGCGAAGCCCCGAGCGTTATTCATTGTACTGTGGAGCTTCGCATTCTCATGTACCGGGTATGCTGACCATACCCCCATAATGTTTTTTTACAATCCCTTTTTATCATGACAGGTCAGCATTATCAGGTTTAAAACTGTAACTTTACCTTCATAATGAAAAGAACTGTCTGCCTGTTTCTGATTTCAATTCTTATATCAGTATCATGTTCCCATGATATTCATTCCGGCATCAGGATCGGGAACCTGAAATGCAATAACCTGACCGACCCGGCTGGCATCGACAGTATCCCTTCATTCAGCTGGATACCTGAGTCTGTTACCAGGGGAGCCGGTCAGAGTGCCTATCAGATAATCCTTGACCGAAACATAAACAGGCTGAAACAGGAAAGGACCTGTCTCTGGAACTCCGGAAAAATCGTTTCACCTGAAACGGCATGGATAGTTTATTCAGGCCCCCCGCTTGAGCCTTCGGAAAAATATTTCTGGAAGGTGCGTATCTGGGACCAGGATGATGCTGTGACGGAATGGAGCGATGCAGCTTTTTTCATAACCGGACTCTTTGCAGACATGAACTGGAAAGGGGCAGAATGGATAGCAAACGAGGTTCTGCCTGATTCATTGCTTCTTGTACCTGGAGTTCACGGCAACGGGGACGACCTCGGCAATATTGCCCTGAAAAGAACGGTCATCCCGTACTTCAGAAAGGAATTCAATACAGGGAAAAAGATATCGCAGGCTTATGTTTTCATAAGCGGGCTCGGCCATTATGAGCTTCATATCAACGGCAGGAAGATCGGCGACCGCTTCCTTTCGCCCGGATGGACCAACTACGACAAAACATGCCTGTACAACACATACGATGTGACAAAAGAGCTGAAGCAAGGTACAAATGCGTTAGGAGTTATAGTGGGTAACGGATTCTACAATATTAACCGCGAGCGTTACAGGAAACTGGTTATAGCCTATGATGCCCCGAAGATGATCATGGCCCTCAGAATAAGGTACAGTGATGGCAGTGCAGAAACGATAGTGTCGGATGGAAGCTGGAAAACGGCCCCCTCTCCCATTACATATTCAGGCATTTTCGGAGGAGAGGATTATGATGCACGTTTTGAGCAGGACGGATGGAGTGAACCCGGCTTTGATGATTCGGGATGGAACAGTGTACTGACAGCCAGGAGGCCCAAAGGGGTTCTCCGGCCCGAAGCCGATTATCCGCTCAGGGTAATGGAGGCGTTTGACGATGCACAGGCAACCAGGCTCAGCGATACAATGTTCCTTTACGATTTCGGACAGAACGCGTCGGGTATTGTAAAACTAAAGGTTAAGGGAGTAAAGGGCAGGACCGTAAAGCTCATACCCGGAGAGCTTATCGATGACAGATCCAATGTCACCCAAAAAGCTTCAGGATTCCCTTACTTCTTTACCTATACCCTTAAAGGGTCGGGAGAGGAAATTTGGAGTCCGCGGTTTACCTATTACGGTTTCAGGTATGTACAGGTTGAAGGGGCCGTTCCGGCGGGCAATCCAAATCCTCATGATCTCCCGGTGATAACAGGACTGGAGCTTCTTCATACCAGGAACTCTTCACCCCCGGCAGGCAGTTTCAATTGTTCTGACAGTCTATTCAACTCGATCTACAAGCTCATCAGCTGGGCCATAAAGAGCAATCTGGCCAGCGTTGCTACCGACTGCCCGCACAGAGAAAAGCTTGGCTGGCTGGAGCAGACCCATCTGATGGGCAACTCCATCAGGTACAATTTCGATATCAGGAACCTTTACAGCAAGATAATCGACGACATGGCCGGGGCCCAGCTTGAAAACGGCCTCGTGCCCGATATTGCTCCCGAGTATGTACCTTTTTATGCAGGTTTTCGCGATTCCCCGGAATGGGGAAGTGCGTGCACAATACTTCCCTGGCAGATGTATGAGTGGTACGGGGATCTGGGTGCAGTAAAAAAAGCCTACCCAATGATGAAGAAATACGTCGGTTATCTTGAAAGCAGGGCTGACAGGTATTTACTTAGCCACGGACTGGGCGACTGGTATGATCTTGGTCCTAAATTTCCCGGGGAGGCACAGCTTACGCCCAAAGCACTGACTGCAACATCCATCTGGTATCATGACGTGGATCTCCTTGCAAGAATGGCCGGCCTGACCGGAAACACTGACGATCAGGCTCATTACAGGAAGCTGGCCGGAAATATCCGCGAAGCGTTCAACAAGGAATTCTTCAATCCTGAAACAAAGGTTTATTCAACGGGCAGCCAGACTGCGTATTCGATGCCGCTTTATTTCGGGATGGTTGATCCTGCCTGTATCCCGGAAGTGACGGAAAATCTTGTAAGCTCGGTCATCGCTGGCAATAAAGCCCTCACCGCCGGTGATATCGGTTACAGGTATCTCCTCCGGGTCCTGGAGCAGGGCGGACACTCACAGCTTATTTATGAAATGAATTCGAGGACCGATGTACCGGGTTACGGTTACCAGCTTTCAAGGGGTGCCACATCGCTCACCGAATCATGGGCTGCCCTTCGCGATGTTTCGAACAATCACATGATGCTGGGTCATCTCATGGAATGGTTTTACAGCGGCCTGGGAGGGATACGGCAGATACCGGGTTCAAGAGCCTGTGATAGTATTTTCATCTGTCCTGAACCCGTGAAAGGCATTGACCGGGCGGAGACAACATATCTTTCGATCCGGGGTGAAATCCGGACTTCATGGAAGATCTCGGAAAACACTTTCACACTGAAAGTGAAGATCCCGATGGGATGCAGGGCAACCATATCCCTGCCCGGAACCGATCCTGGCAGGATAACCGAAGATGATACTTCCATTTTTAGTTCCAGCCATGTAAAAGTCAGGGGAACCGGAAATGGCAGGGTACTGTGCGAGGTGCCTTCAGGGGAATATAATTTCAAAACAACCTTTTGATCAATTAACGGGGAAAACTGTATTTTTATTTCTTTCCTGTTTAACAAAACTGTTCATACAATGAGTTACAAGGGTATCATTTCAAAATTTGCCATATTCCTGTCCCTGCTGCTTCTGTGCTATTGCAGGAACGAGACTACTCCCCGGGCGGCGGGCAGCCTGCAGCGCAGCACCCCTGAAGCCGAAGGGGTCACATCGGAAAGTATCATAGGCTTCATTAAGGCAGTGGAAGCCTCGCCCCATGAGTTACACAGTTTCATGTTCCTCAGGCACGGCAAAGTCATTGCCGAAGGGTGGTGGGATCCTTACGAACCCGGGCTGAAACATACCCTTTATTCGGCCAGCAAGAGCTTTACTTCCACTGCAGTGGGGTTTGCCGTAACGGAAAACCTGGTAAAGGTCAGCGACAAAGTCATAACGTTCTTCCCGGAATTCCTGCCCGACAAAGTGTCACCCTTCCTTGCTGATATGGAGGTCAGGGATCTTCTTACAATGTCGGCGGGTCAGACTCCCGATCCGACCCGCATTCTGACCATGAATGAAACCAACTGGGTAAAGGGTTTCCTGGCACTTCCGGTCAAAGATGATCCGGGAACCAAATTTCTTTATAATTCGATGGCCACCTACATGCTCTCGGCCATTGTTCAGAAAGTTACCGGGGAGAAATTGATAGATTACCTGACACCCAGGCTTTTTGAGCCGCTTGGAATAAGCGGAATGGACTGGGAAACGGATCCTGAAGGCATCAATACCGGGGGCTGGGGTCTGAGGCTGAAAACAGAAGATATGGCCAGGTTCGGGCAGTTATATCTGAACAGGGGGATGTGGAACGGCAGGCAGATCCTTCCTGCCGCATGGATCAATGAGGCAACGGGCTTCAAGATAGATCAGATGCCGGGTGCAGTGCAGGCAGTAAGGGATTCGAGCGACTGGCTCCAGGGATACTGCTACCAGTTCTGGAGATGCAGGCACAATGCCTACAGGGGCGACGGGGCTTACGGCCAGTACATTATTGTCATGCCCGAACGCGATGCTGTTATTGCAATAACATCAGAAACTCCCGACATGCAGAAGGAATTAAATCTCGTATGGAAATTCCTTTTACCCGGCATGAAGGAGCAGAAGCTCCCGGAGAATCCTGCATCATACACAGAACTGAAAGGCATGCTGTCAGATCTTGAACTTTCACCGGGAACGGAAAAACCTGATCCACAGGTCGCGGCCATGGTAAGCGGCAGGAAATATTCATTTGCACACAATGACCGGAACCTCGGGGCAATCAGTTTTAAATTTGCCGGTGATGTATGCAATGTCATCCTTACCGCCGGCGAAACAGATTATTTTTTCAGTTTCGGCAACGGGAAATGGATAAAAGGGGAAACCGAAAAAAAGGGCCCGAATCTCCTTGAAAATGCCCGTGGTCATTTCGCGGGACTGGGTCCTGCGAAGACAGCGTGTTCGTACAACTGGCAGGATGAAAACACAATTACGCTGATACTGCGGTACATTGAAAGCCCACATTCCGAGACCTATACATGCCGGTTTGAAGGAGACAGCATTGAGGTCGCACTGAAAATTAGTTTCGCATTTGAATCAGAGCCGGTTATCCTGAGGGGAAATGCAGTAAATAACTAATTTTACAGGACTCCGGCTTTGTCACCAGCCGGTGAAACAAGAAAGATATAATAAAGGAAGAAAAAGGGTTTTACTGATCAGTATATTTGAATTATGGGAAGATATGTAAATAATCATCTGATACGGGATGAATCGGTCGTTTACGAAACAAGGCTTCACTGGGTGATTTTCCTTACCCTGAAGTCGCTTTTCACCCTCGGCATACTGCCTTTGCTGCAGAGGAAGCTATCGGAATTTGTAATAACGAACCGCAGGGTGATCATCAAGACAGGTTTCATTGCCCGGAGCACGTTTGAGATGAATCTCTCAAAAATTGAGAGCGTCAACGTTGATCAGAACATACCCGGGAGGATATTCAATTACGGATCTATTACCATAATAGGCACCGGCGGAACGAAAGAGACATTTAACAATATAACCCGCCCGCTCAATTTCAGAAAGGCATTCCAGGAACTATGCTGATTTTCAAAGCCGATTCTTCCCTGAAATACATCAAATGGGCCGGTTAATGCAGATCATAAAGCATTTTCAGGGCCTTTTTCACAACCATGTCGGAAGATCCTATTGCAAATCTTGTCGTTGTGACTTCATAGCCGCCCTCTTTGTAGAATTCGGCTGGTACCAGGTAACCACTTGAGCCGTTGCAGTGGGTGATAATGAACGTATGTCTGAAAGGTGATCCTTTTTTGATCTCCAGGCCTATTTCAGTAATCATTTCAACATTGAAGCCGACAAATGCCACATCGTCACCGATACTGGCGACAGTGATATTTACAGGTATGGTCGGAGACTGTGGCTGAGCGGCGCCTGCCTGATCAGCTGCGGTTTCTCTCCGGGGGCACTCCAGTGTTTCAAATGAGGTCCTGATCTCACCTCCGGGTTTCAATTCCTTAATTCCCCTGTAAACATGGACAACTTCCTCGCCCAGCAATGTTCCCAGCAAAACAGGTTCAGGTATCCATCCGGGTTCTTCGTTAAAACCGGGAAGAACCCTGAACCACGGATCAATGTTCCCGGAAGCCCCTGCAAATGCCGGCGTAATAACTTTGCCGCCAAGAATTTTCTCAACAAACTGTGAGGAAAGACCCAGGATATCCCCGCTAATTTTCATACTCGATCCTCCAAGGGAGGTGCAATGGGTTGCATAATCGTAGAGAGCACCGAGACTGTTCCCGTCCCCGGCAGCAATTTTCAGGACGAGAACCTCTTTGTCGGTCACGCCATAGGGATTTCTGCCAAGGGTTATTGATCCGTCCGGCAGCATTTCACGTCTGTTCACCCCGACTGGTGATGCTCCGGTCCCCGTTCCTGTCAGAACAGGCTGCATGTTTCTGAAAGCTTCCCCTATCAGATCAAGCAGTTTTTTCTGAAGTCCCTTCGTGTACTCAATATTGTTAGGATCACCTCTTTCAGGATTGAGGGTCAGTATCGGGGCGCTGTGATTGTGGATAGCTGAGAGGAATATTTCTGATTCCCTGAGATTGAATCTATCCATAATGCTTTTCTGAAACACCGTAAAGACATCCCTTCCAAATGATCCGAGATCGGTTGAAACCAGCAGAAGTTTCCTGCCATTGTTCTCGAAAGCAACAGCCCGGGCCGACAACGGGTCATGCACGCCTTCCGAATATGTTTTTCTGGCAGCATATCCATACAGTTTAACCGGTATCTCCGGTGTGATATCGGTTTTTGCGAATCCTGCACGCAGTCCTGTCGGCGCAGAGTCGGATCCGCCTGCCGCTTCAACACAGAAAAAGCCGAGCAGCGGAAAAAGAAGGGCAATTACTGAATTTTTCATCGGTTTATAATTTATTTGTAAAGGTTCGGAAACTGTCTGACCCGTCGGACCGGGGAGTCTTCATTCTGAAAATGATACTTACATGTATTTGTGCATTGTAAACATCCGGATTTCATAACAATGATCCGTTTAAGTTACAAACCATGGCAAAGCCGTTCTGCAACGGAGGCAGAATACCCGAAAATTTATATCAATAATGACCGGCCTCCAGGTTCAACCTGTTTGGTCAATAATTGAAACCTTTCGTTTATCAAATATAAATCAAATTGCATAAAAAAAGAGATTTTTGTTAATATTTTATTATTCAACTCATTAAAGAGTGTTTTTGTTTAACATAAGATAGCACGGAAGGTATTGGCATAAGTTTTGTCATGAGGTAAGTGTAAACAGGTTCTTCAAATAAACAAAGTCATGAAACGATTCTTAATCACCTCGATCTTTGCAGCGATAGTTGCAGCCGGGACAGCGATGATGCCCCAGGAGTACCCGAAAGAATATCTGGGTCTGCCGGGTGATAATCTTAATCTTTATGCCGTAATGAAATTGTTCCAGGAATCTGAAACCCTCGAGGGTTTTGAAAGGAGCCTGAACGATGAAAACTCAAGGATCAACAATCTTGACCTTAACAATGACAACTACATTGATTATATCAAGGTTCTTGACTACGTTGACGGGAATGTGCATACGATAGTGCTTCAGGCCGTTCTGGGCCGGAATGAGAGCCAGGACGTTGCAGTGTTCACCGTGGAACGATTCCGTGACGGGTCGGTACAGATACAGCTGGTAGGCGATGAAGCATTGTATGGGAGAAACTACATTGTGGAACCCTATTATGCAGAGACGCCCAACCCGGGTTATACCGGGACCAGGGTTCGCAACAACACAACGGTTGTGAGAACCACTTATGTAGAGGTTGCAGCCTGGCCGGTAATAAGGTTCATCTACCTTCCCGGATATACGGTATGGCGGTCATCCTGGTACTGGGGGTATTACCCGGTTTACTGGCGTCCCTGGCGACCCTACTACTGGCACTACTACTACGGTTATCACTACCACTGGTTCCCTGAATACTACAGGTACTACCACAGGTATGACCGTCTGCGGTGGACCGGATGGGACAGGTATTACTACCGCGACAGAAGGGTTTACTCCACAAATGTCACGATTAACATAAACACAGGAAAGTACAGGGATACCTACTCACGTCCTGATCAGAGAAAGGCAGGAGAGGCAATGTATGCCAAGGCGCATCCTGAAAGGGCTGCCACAATGTCGGCAACTGGCAGCAGGAGATCTGCAGCAGATGCATCGACATCGAGGCAGGGAAGCGGGACTTCTGTGAACCAGGGCAGAAGGTCTTCCGGCACTGTCAGCACCGGCAGGAGCACTTCTCCTTCGCAGGGACAGGCAGGCACCAGCAGGAGATCATCTGAGACAGTCAACCAGAACAGGGGTACAGCTCCCGTGCAGGGACAGGCCGGTACCAGCAGAAGGTCAACTGAAACCGTTAACCAGAACAGGAGTTCAGCTCCCGTGCAGGGGCAGGCAGGTGGAACACGCCGATCCGGCAGCCCTGCAATGAACAGCGGCACCCGTTCAACCCCCCAGGCTGGACAGGCTGCGACAGGCAACAGAAGATCACCGGAAGCTGCAGCAAGACCGGCTCCTGAATCAAGGAGCCAGGCTTCTGCTCCCAGGGCGGCATCTTCAGCCAGGCGCGGGTCAACCGGAGCGCCGGCAGCAGCATCAGCCGGCAGCAGCCAAAGAGCCTCGAAAGGAACAGCAGTAAGGGAAAGCAGAACCAGCAGTCAGGGCAGGAATCCAGAAAGCAGCAGTTCGCGGAGGAAATAAAAGGATCATTTCATTCAAAATAATTACCAGGAAGGTATCCGCACGGGATACCTTTTTTTTTATGTCCTGCCCGGAAAAGTATGACTTGCCGGAACTATTTCCGGCTGATTGTTAATCTTTTAACAATTGACCGTATCAGAATGCAGTAATGACTCCCACATTTACCTTTCCGAAATTCTTTCCCGACATTACCTGTGTGAATTCCCCCACAACCCGCATATTCCTCCGGAGCAGGTATCCCGCATGAAGCGTTGCCGAAGTGTAATCGAGGGCATCAAAGTCAGAATCAACCCAGTTAAACAATCCGGTAAGGTACCACTTGCTCATATCACCTTTCGGAGCAAAAATGACTTCTGCGAATGCCCCTGATGTAACCACATCTTTTTTTTCTGTATATGGAAATTCCACGGTATAAACCCTTGAATCGGTCCTCCTAACAAACTGGCAGTTTACAATAAGTTTTTCATCAAGGTCAATTGTTAAATCAGGCCCGAACATCCGGATATTACTCGTCGCCTGACCAAGAAGAAAATTTTCAATGACTTCCCTGCCGGCATACCCAAACAGGCCGATTGAAATGCTCTTCCCAACCGACTGGCTTATTCTCAGCATGAAATTCTTGTATTTGTCCTTGTCGAACAAATAACCCGACCCTGCTTCCCCTATTCCGGAGCCGTTCAGTATCTGTCCGACGACGGTGGTTCCGGTGCTGAAATCTTTTTCCACGACTATCCCCCTGTCATACTTCAGGTCAGCGGAAGAAGTACCGGGAGCCGAACTGTAAATTTTATATGGTTCAATTGTATACCTGAGTTCTCCCTTGAAGAGAGGATCGGAGACCTGGAACTGACCGAGATAAAGATTAATGCCCGTATTCAGAAGATCGTGGTACATGATAAACGCATCCTCCACTCCGGCAATTGATCCCCTTTCATTAAAAATAAAGTAGAAATAGTAGGACAGTTTGTCTGACAACTCTCCTCCCGACAGTATTTTAAGCATGAAAGGTGATCCAAAGTCGACTGATCCCTTATTTCCGAAATTATAGGTGACAAAGCCATCCATCCTGATTGCAACCGGGAGCTCCCGGAAAAGGGAAAGCATGTCGTCGCCTGTTTTGATAAAATAACGGGGTGATTCATATTCCGTGAGTCTGAAACCGTCACCGGCGAAATCATCTCCAAATGGTTTGAGCCGCGGCATGGCCGGTGAATGGCAGACCTGGCAGCTTATCTGGTATTTACGTGCAAAAGCCGGTATGGAGCCGGCCTCCTGAACTGTCAATGTAAGTGTTGCAGCAATTGCCGTAAAGATCATTTGGAAGGATCTTATTTTCACCTTCCGGAAGAAAACGGTTTTCAAATCAGGATTGCTCCCGCATGAAAGATCTTCATACTTGTGAGGATTTGCTGTACATATTCTTTTCATTGGATGATATTTTTACTCGTTGATGACAACAGATTTACGGAAGGACGTTAATAGTTGTAAAATGCTCATTTACCAGTTTGATTTCAGACTCATCATCAGGGACCTTCAGTAAATCGGCCACGGGTTTAACCAGCAGCTGGTAATTAAGTGCGGCTCTCACCTTCATTTCGCCGGATGCCGTTTCATAGGGAAGCCTGAAGGTGAATGTCTCTACCTTTGTTTCGCGCGGGCCAATCCGATAATCAACCCCAAGTGATGCTGTGTTCCATTGCATTATTGTCATTCTGCCCTCGGGATCAAAGAAAGGCATTCTGAAGATCCGGTTTCCCGCAGGGATCCCGTCGCGCTGCACTCCCCTGAAGTCGGGAATGCCAAGGGGAACGCCCATATCCTGGTATGCCAGGTAGTCGCCGGAGATAGTGTATTCCTCCCCTTCAAAGCCTTTCTTGTCCACATCGAGATGGTAAACTTTGCCTTTTGCGTCGGTGGCCTCAACCTGCAGCCATGCTATTCTGTCCTCCACCGACCCTGTAGGGAACTTATGGCCGGTCTTCTGGTTGAAAAGCACAACGGTAAATACCACCGTTTCACCGGGTTCTGCCTCGCGAATATCGGGGTTGATCCTGAGTTCTATTGTGCCCCTGACTTTCCCGGGATCATGTCCGCCATGGAAGAGATGGATCCTTGCGTCATTATAGGGCTTTGTCATCAGGGCATTCAGGAAGGGCCCGCCCCTTGGCATATGACAGTCCTGGCAGTGCACGCCCTCCCTGGCATAGGGTCCTTCCTTCCATTCAATCTGGGTTGTTTTTACCCATACATCGAAAGGGCTTTTTTCGTTGTGGCAGTTTCCGCAAAACTCAGTGGTTTTATAGAAATCGTTGGTCACAATTTTATGTGCAGGTGATTCAACTGCCGGTTCCCTGACGGCAAACTTGGTCATCCCGGGCCTGATCAGGTAGCTGAAATTGAAAGGAGGGTCGGTCTGGGCCGACTGAACCAGGTGGCACGCCTCACATGAAACCGATTCGTTAGCCATGCTGTTGGCTGAGGGCCTCGGGGGCGGAAATTCCCTGGCACCCATGAATGCCACCGGGGTGTGGCAGCCATTGCAACCGTCAACCACCTCTTTCAGTGCCGGATCGGCCTCGGAGTGTTTAACGGCAAGATCAAAATACTCAATCTCATCCCAGTGATGAGTATAGGCCTGCGACATCAGGGCCTGACTCCACTGCTCATAAATACCTTGATGACATGAGCCGCATTTTTTAGCCGACTCGAAATCGCGGTACGAATACCTGCTTTTAAGGTTCTCCTCCGGAGCTTTCATCCGCAAGACAAAGCCGGGCAACAGGAGGAGAATTACCGAAAGCGGTCCCGCCAGCATCAATATCTTTAAATAATTTTTTTTCCGCATATGCCGATATTTTAAGTTCAGAATGACTGTAAAAGGGTGTAACCTCTTTTTTCGTGGTAAATTTCACGGGGGTGCATCGTGGAAATGCCTTAAACCGGTCTTCTTATTAATCGTTATCAAAACAAAGTCAGCAGTTCTGAAAGAGATCAGGTCAGAAATCATTTACAATTTAGCAATATTTCAAATTCTGTTATTTCAAATATGCCAAAAATGCTGAAATTTCTGCAGCATATTTGCCTGCCGGGAAAAATCAACAATACAACTTACAGGATATTATATTTATTGATCCGGTCAGCCAGGAAAGTTAAGTAAAACATAATCACGATCAGAAAGGAGTTTGTACAAAACTTTTTGTAATTTTAGCATTAAGACTTAAATCCCGTGACCAATGGTTTTCCAACGCCACGGACCAATCCTGGTCCTGACATTCATCAGTATTTTCACATTATTGTCATGCGAATCAGGAAAAGATCCGGTGTATGCCGGATCGTGGAGATCAGTGAGCAGGGTGGAAACCGGGGATATTTTTTACAGGACAATAAGAACACTGATTCTTACCAGGTCGACCTATGAGGAAACTTATGAGATCCAGCGGGAAAATTCAGGGCTGACGGTCGGGATCCTGGGCATGAAAGGCAAGATTGCATTTTCACGATATTACATGATCTTCAGGCTTGAGGAGCTTGGCTCCTGCGTACGGGATGAGTCGGATGCCTGCACCCGGACGGTACAGTGGTTTGGAGAAGGCAGCCAGTACTGGAACGACAACATACCATATTTCCAGAAGACCGTGAGGGGGAGAATTTGAAGCGGGTGAGACAAGATTGCATCTGAGGCGGGATCTGAATAATGACAATGACACCGATGATCTGGGCGAAGATATTGAATTTGAAAGAATCTGATAAATAATTCGGGGATGAGACTGACAAACAGCTTTCTTTTTGCAATCATTTTAATCTCCGCCGGATGTAAGGGCGTGGGAACGGGATCTGAAACAATCAAGGCGGATGTAATTATATACGGCGGCACGTCCTCTGCCGTTTCAGCAGCAGTTCAGGTGTCGAGGATGGGCAGAAGCGTCATGGTTGTTTCGCCCGACAGGCACATCGGGGGGCTTTCATCTTCGGGGCTTGGTTACACCGACACCGGCAACAAGGAAGTGATAGGCGGCATTGCACGGGAGTTTTACAATCTTATTTACCGTCATTACCAGAACCCTGAAGCATGGGTATGGGAAAAGCAGTCGGAATACGGCAACAGGGGCCAGGGCATTCCTGCTATCGACGGTGAAAAGAGGACAATGTGGATCTTCGAACCGCATGTTGCGGAAGAAGCTTTCGAAACGCTGATTAGGGAGAACCAGGTACCGGTTTACAGGGATGAATGGCTCGACAGGGAGCACGGTGTGGTTAAAGGGAGAGGTAAGATAAAATCAATAAGGACTTTAAGCGGAAAGGTATTCAAAGGGAAAATCTTTATTGACGCAACGTATGAGGGAGATCTTATGGCCGCAGCGGGAGTTGGATACACAACCGGCAGGGAGCCCTGCAGCCTTTACAATGAACAGTGGAACGGTGTGCAGACTACCGACAATCCATACAAGCATCATGATTTCACTGATCTGGACATCAGCCCCTATGTTGTTCCGGGCGATCCGGCGAGCGGTGTGCTGCCCCGCATATCAACAGAAGATCCGGGCAGGCAGGGTGACGGAGACAGGAGAATACAGGCATATTGTTTCAGGACCTGTCTTACAAAACATGAGGCCAACAGGGTGCCGTTTGACAGGCCGGATGATTATGACTCAACCCGGTATGAGCTGCTGATAAGAATATATGATGCGGGATGGAGGGGAACCTTCAACAAGTTTGATGAGATCCCTAACCGCAAGACGGATGTAAATAACCATGGGCCCTTCAGCTTCGACAATATAGGTATGAATTATGATTATCCCGATGCCACCTATGAAAGGAGGAAGGAGATCATTGATGAGCACATTTCCTACCAGAAGGGATTGCTGTATTTCATTGCCAACGATCCCAGGGTTCCCGCCGACACCAGGGAAGAAATGAAGAAATGGGGATATTCAAAGGATGAATTCACAGACAATGGTTACTGGCCGTATAATATTTATGTAAGGGAAGCCCGTCGCATGACCGGGGATTACATAATGACCGAAAACGATGTCCTCAGCAAAAGGGTTGTACCTCATCCGGTTGGCATGGGCTCATACAATCTCGACTCCCACAACACCCAGAGATATATCAAACCAGACGGTTTTGTCGACAACGAGGGAGACGTACAGTTACCCGCAGGTAAGCCGTACATGATCGACCTGGGTTCCATCCTGCCGAAGAAGGAGGACTGCAGCAACCTGCTGGTACCCGTCTGTGTTTCCAGTTCGCACATTGCATTCGGATCGATAAGGATGGAACCGGTTTTCATGATCCTAGGCCAGAGCGCCGGAACACTGGCATCGCTTGCACTTGAAAGGAAACTGGCAGTCCACGATGTTCCCTACGGTGAACTCAGGAAAAAGCTCCTTGCCGACGGACAGGTACTGGAGCATTAAAATCACATTTTTTAGGATAAATACTTAACGGAAGCACATTCCCGGCATTCTTCATGCCTGGTTTCGAATGGCATGCAATTCCATGTTGATAAAAAAAAGGAATTGTTAAATAATAATAAAATGAGATACGTGCCGTTAAGTCAATTGGTTATTAATTTGGCTGTGGTAACCGGGCGAACAAATCAGTCAGGGCGGTTTCCCGGTAATGATCAGCTAAATCCAATCAAGACAATAAACATTAATTAGAAATTTTTTAAACTAAAAGAAGATGAAAAAACTGATTTTTATTCCATTGATGCTTTTTGCAGTTAACGCGGCATTGTTCGCACAGGCTTCAGCCACAGCTACGGCAACTGCAGTTATTGTGGGTCCGATAGGGATATCGAATACCGCGAACATGAATTTTGGCAACGTTGCAGTCGGTGCTACCGGTGGAACCGTTATCCTTGAACCTTCAACTACCGCTGGGCGCACTGCAACCGGGGGCGTTACTCTGCCGGCAACAACCGGAACCGTTGCAGCAGCTGCATTCACTGTAACAGGCGTAGCAGGCTACACTTATGCAATAACCCTGCCTTCAGCGGCTCTAACGATTAGTTCAGGAGCTAACAGTATGACAGTAGATAACTGGACCAGTAATCCCACCCCAACGGGAACCCTGGATGGAGGCGGAAGCCAGACTCTTTGGGTCGGAGCCACCCTCCATGTTTCAGGTAGTCAGGCTGCCGGAACCTATACATCGGCAACCCCCTTTACGGTTACGGTAAATTATAACTAGAATAACAGGAATCAGTCAGCGTTACACCGATATAATGATAAGGCTCAGAACAGTATTTTTCAGCCTGTTGTTGCTATTTGTTACAGGCGGGAGGGGTTTATTTGCCCAGTCAGCTCCTCCCGGGAGTGCAACGGGTCATGTCATAGCCGAAGTTATTCCGGTGTTTTCCGCAACCGAAACATCCCAGCTGAATTTCGGGAGGTTTTCCCCCGGCCCTGAAGGAGGAAAAATCATCCTCACCCCGCAGAATACGCTGTCGGTGGTTGGAAGCATATTCAAGGGACCCGGGGCATTCAATGCGGCAAGCTTTTATGTAACGGGCGACTCCGATGGCGCGTATTCGATAACCCTGCCGGCAGGTCCGGTAATCCTGAAGCACACCTCTGATGCCAAAACCATGGTCATTGACAACTGGGTGTCGGTCCCGGTTGCAGGGACAGGAACGGGAAAGCTGCAGAACGGTTTCCAGACTGTTTTTGTGGGGGCAACCCTCAACGTGGGCAGCCTGAAGGACAATCCGGTGGGCATTTACACGGGATCATACAATATAACCTTTGACTTTTACTAGCTGTCTATCCTTAATCCCTGACATAAAATGGCGCATTTAAAATCACAAAAAGCAACAAACTTCTCCGGATCGTGCAGGACGGGTCCGGCATGGCTTAAGCCTGCTGCAGGGCTCATGGTCCTGGTTTCATTGTTTTGCGGCAATGTTTCAGGCCAGGGTGATCTTCTGATCACGCCCCGGAGGATTGTTTTCGAAGGGCCGAAGCGATCGATGGATCTGAACCTGGCGAATACCGGCCAGGATACTGCAGTATATGCGATATCGCTGATCCAGATAAGGATGAAGGACGACGGAGGATTCGAGACCATTGCCGAGCCTGATCCCGGTCAGCGTTTTGCCGACCGTTACCTGAGATTTTTTCCGAGAACGGTGGTCCTTGGCCCCAATGAGGCCCAGACGGTGAAGATACAGCTTACCCGGACCAATGAACTGACAGATGGGGAATACCGGTCCCATTTTTATTTCAGATCGGTTCCCAGGATAAAGCCGCTCGGCGGGGAGGAAAAGCCGGAGGATACTACAGCCATTTCAGTCAGGCTGATACCTGTGTTCGGTATAACCATTCCCGCGATAATCAGGGTTGGTGAATCGACGTCGAAGGTTACTCTGAGCGGGCTGTCGCTCGGGGCCGGAGGAGATGGAATGCCCATGCTTGAGATGGTCATAAACCGTACCGGCAACATGTCGGTTTACGGCGATATAACGATTGATCATATTTCGGCCGACGGGAAGATTACCAGGGTAGGCATGGCCAACGGGGTGGCGGTTTACACGCCCAATGCCACAAGGAGATTCGGAATCAGTCTTATGGATGTCCCCGGAGTTGATTACGGGGCGGGTAAATTAAGAGTAACGTATTCAGCCTCATCGGATGTAAAACCAGCAAAATTTGCGGAGAATGAGCTCATTCTGAATAAATGATGTACTTAGCGCTTTTTAATACGGACATGATCCTGATGGTCCTGGCTGTTATAGCGGTACTTTCGGGATTTTGTCTTTATTGCCCGAGCCGGTTTATATCTTTTATGAACAAATTTTCCGGCAATAAGCAGGCCAGTGCCGCATTTTTTCTGTTATTCATTTTTCCGGCAGTATCATTGGGTCAGACGGCAGGTGATTACCAGTCTAGAGGAACAGGTAATTGGAATACTCCGGGTACATGGCAAAAATACAACGGGTCAGTGTGGCAAAACAATCAGGGCTATCCGGGTCAGAATCCTGGTACCGGAACGGTTACCATCCGCGATGGACACACTGTTACATTGAATGTTTCTCCTACCAATCCTGTTGGTAATCTTGTTATTGGTGAAGGAAGCAGCGGAACGCTTCAAACTGACAATTCAAACAGAATCCTAAACACTTCGGGAAACCTCTCAGTTTCAGATGGTGCAACATTTAATCTGGGAAGGATTACATTGACAGTAAGCGGAACAACGAGTATCAATGGATCCCTTACAGATAGCCACAACAATGGATCGGCCAGTTTTAACGGGCAGTTCATTATTAACAGCAATGGTTCTTTTTCAACCACGAACAATTCCCCGTTTACTTTCAGCGGAGGAATCACAAATAATGGTACTTTCAGCAAAGGTGGCAGCGGCACTGCCACCTTTGCCGGTTCACAGGCAATAAACGGTTCCGGCCCCTTGTCATTCAGCGGCGGCAATGTTTCAATTTCCAGCGGTTCATCTGTGACTAATTCCGGTATTGTCACAATAGCAGGTGTTTTGAATGGCGATGATGCCGGTTCACAATGGATCAATGGTGCCAATGCAACCCTTAATTACGGTAACGGCTCAGTACCAATGTCCACCGGCAGCCTTGTTGCCACAGCCACAAATAATACAGTTAATTACAACGGAACAGTGAACCAGTCAGTCGCATCAATTATTTACAGCAATCTGATAATTTCAGGCTCAGGCACCTCAACTCTGACTGGTGAGGTAACGGTTGAAAACACCATTACACTGGCATCGGGAACTCTGTCAATATCAGCGAATACCCTTATCCTTAACGGATCTCCCATTGCCGGAAGTGGCAGTCTCAATACAACAACAACATCAAGTCTTGTTTTCGGCGGGACATCATCGGGTGTTTTTGTACCATCAAATGTTTCCAATTTAAGAAATCTCACTATAAACAACCCGGGAGGTGTCACAATAAACAACAATCTGACCTTATCTTCGGCTGGTGAATTGACACTCACATCCGGAATCCTTGATATAGGGTCAAATACGCTTAGTATAGCCAATACTGCTGCAACAGCCATTACAAATAACTCAGGGGCCTTTGTGAACATTACTACCGGGGCGTTACGAAGAACACTACCCCGCAATCTTTCAGGAACAGGAAATGATTACTTTTTCCCTGTAGGTGAGGGCGGCGTATATAAAGGATTAAATCTTATAGATGTTAATACCGGCTCACCGGAACCTGTGCTAAGTGTTTCCGTCAGTCCGGCCGGCGCCCTGGATGGTGACAATATTACGATCGGCCCGGTTGATTCCAGGTACTGGACCCTGATAAAAGTCAGCGGAAACCTGACCAGTGCAAGAATTGAGTTGTTCGAATCAGGTCTGTCCTCTCAGAAGACCATTGGTATGTCAAATTCCGTGTCAGGTCCCTATGTATCAATCGGAGGCACCCTGAACCCATCATCAATGACATCATCTGTCGTTAGTGGTTTGAGTACCTTTTTTTGCATAGGGGATAAAATAAGATCAGATAAATTTTATTCATATCAGACTGGGAACTGGAACTCTGTCACCACCTGGACCTCGGATCCCAGCGGCACACTGCAGATCGGAAATGAGGTGCCCGGGAACACCGATAAGGCTATTATTCTTTCTGACCGAACGGTGACCCTGACAGGCAACATAAACACTACAGATCTTGAGCTGACCATTGAACCGGGGGGTGTTCTCGACCAGGCCGGCTACCGGTTCACAAACACCCTGGCAAAACTCGAAGGCCAGGGCACTCTCAGGCTTTCTTCCGTCAATTTCCCAGATGCCGTCACGAACACATTTATAACTGCCGGAGGCGGAACAACGGAATACTATAACAGTTCTGACTTTACAATTCCTTTCTCCCCTTCGTCCTATAATAACCTGATAATAAACTGTACCGGGCGGGTTGCAACATTGCTCGGCGATCTGACACTTTACGGGAACCTGGATGTTAAAGCTGGTAACTTCAGGATAAACGACAATATCTCGACAACGAAACTCATTCTCACGATCAACGGCAATGTAACGGTTAACAACGCGGCATCTGTTACCGTGGGAAATGGGGCTACTAACCCGGCCATAGGATCGGCAGGATTGGGGGGAAGCGCACCCTTTCTGAACTATTACCTTAACTTCCACACGGTGATAATCAGGGGTGATTTTACAAATAACGGGACAGTAAGATTCACCAATCTTACATATCCTCTTTATACTGCCTTTCCACCTGCCTCGGCAGGTCCGACCTCTGGCGCTGCATCCGTGTACTTTCAGGGAGCAGCCGACAACACACTCACATGCAACGGCACGACCGACTTTTACAATCTCATTGTAAATAAAGGAACGGATCAGACATACAAGCTGACAATAAACTCCTCCGAATATGATAATTTCCGCTTGTTCGGCGCCAATTCCCTTGCAACAGAATCGGTTTCAGAAAATCCGCTTCTGAAGAAAGCGCTCTGGATTCACACGGGAACGCTTGTATTGAAAGGTAAGCTGATTATACCATCACTTACAGAAGGGACGGCACCGAACGCTCATTATTATATTCCTTCAAACGGTGCACTGGTGACTGATGGCATCGATGTTGTCATATTCACCACCGCTGATGATTACAGGGAGGTTAACACGTCTTATGGGGTAGCTGCACCCAACAATTCAACGATTGGAATAACAACCGGGGGAAACAGTTCTCTTTACGTGTTCGGGAAGCTTCAAATAAACAACGGAATCCTGTCGACACGTGAATCGGGCGGTATTGTTACTTCTTCAACAGCCTCGGGGCAGATAATCATAAACGGAGGCACAGTTGATGCCAAACAAATGCTCGGATCAACGGGCAGCGCTTCATATACCCAGACGGGCGGACTGTTTATCCTGAGGGGCCGGCTTCAGAGGATCCCGGTATCTTATGTAACAATTGCGGATATCACTGATATCTCAAATGCAAGTTTGGGTACTTCCAGGATCAACAACGGAATAAGCACTGCTCACGGTTCCTTCAACCTCGAAAATCCGGCAAATATCTATTCTGTTTCCGGAGGTATTATCCGGATTTATGATGTAACTCTCAACACTGGCGGAAAAGCTTTCGACGTCAAAAGCTCCCTGTCCAATATCAATGTTACGGGAGGAAGTCTTGAAATCATGCCGGTAGCAGGGACGGTATTGGCAGATGCAACATCATTCCTGATCTACAGCAATGCCCCTATCTATGATCTTTCGGTAAACAGACTGGGCAGCACATCTGTTGCAGGATTGTCAACACCTCTGAACGTCCTTAATGATTTAAACCTGATCTCCGGTAGTTTAACTGCCAATAATTTCAATCTGGGCGTTGGCGGTGATTTCACCATTGAAAACGGGGCAGCATATAGCCCGGGTACAAACACCACCATCTTCAACGGTTCCGGAAACCAGGTATTCACGATAAACACAGGAGCGGCTTTATCACTAAATGCACTTACCCTGAACAAGCAGGCAGGAGACAGCATCATATTGGCAGGATCGCAGAATATAATCAATGCAGCGGGCAGTTTTAACCTGACCCTGGGAACATTAGTTGACGGAGGGAAGACATTGAACCTCTCGGGCGGAACAATAATCAATTCGGGCATACATACAGGAACAGGTATAATTAACCTGAACGGAACAGCCGCTCAGTCAATTGATGGCAACGGTACGTTCCAGAATATCAGTCTGAACAATACATCAGGTACACCGGTTTCACTTGCGGCCAATATGACCATCAACGGAACCCTGACTTTTTCAAACAATGCCCTGTTCAATATCGGCACTTACAACCTCCGTCTCAATGCTTCGGCAACGATCGTGAACTACGGGGCCAACCGGTACATTCTCACTGCGGGAAATGCAGGGGACGGAGGCCTCACCAGAGTTTATTCATCGACAGATGCGCTGGTTTTTCCGGTGGGGGCTCCGACAATAACGCCGGCGAGGGCGGCAAAATACACTCCCGCAACCCTGGGTTTTACGTCCGCCCCGTCAACTTACGGATCGGTGACTGTTATCCCCGTGGGTTACGAGAATCCCAATACAACTATTAAAGGACAAAGCCTTACATATTACTGGCGGATAAAATCATCCGGATTTTCAGGCATTCCGCTTTATTCGGTGACACATACATTTGTCTATGGTCAGCCGGATGTTGTCGGATCTGAAGCCGCCTATGCTCCAGCATTATATGACGAAACGGCACATCTCTGGTATTACGGCACAACTTCATCAGTAAACACAACCACCAATATCATTTCAGACTGGACAACCCCGACCAACAGCACCAACTTCCTTGACGGGAATTATACGGCCGGCGTTCCATCGGGTTTCGGAACGCCTAGGATTTATTACAGCCGCAGAAGCGGCCCTTGGGCAAATGTCTCAACCTGGTCATTGACCGGTCATACCGTTGACAATCCCCCTGCTGCCGTGCCGGGGCCTAATGACATAGTGATGATTGGCGACAGGGATTCCGTTTACCTGGCAACACACAACACTAATCCAAACACCGGTGTTCAGAATTGCGCCACGCTTTTGATTGAGGCGGGCTCAGCCCTCGACATTGGCTACAACCCAGCCTGCAGGTTTGCCATGGTACTGTCACATCCTTCCGGCAACGGAAATTTCAGGCTAACGACAAATAATAACACTGGCGCCATATTTGCCTTTCCTTCAGGCGATTTCAGCGATTTCAACGCGAACAGGGGGACAACCGAGCTTTATACAACCAATCCAACGGCAGGAACAACATATTACATGCAGACGGGAATTTCAAGCTACGGGAACCTGATATTATCCCCCCTTGGCGGATCAAACCTGATTTTTCCGAACAATGATGTGACAATTTACGGAAATCTTATTACAAGGGGTCAGAACGCGGATTCATGGTTTGTACCGGCCTGGCAAACTACCTATCCCGGGAATGTCCAGGTGATTCCCAAAACAATCA
This sequence comes from Bacteroidales bacterium, assembly GCA_009877105.1. Classification (GTDB taxonomy): domain Bacteria; phylum Bacteroidota; class Bacteroidia; order Bacteroidales; family VadinHA17; genus LD21. The sequence goes on along the minus strand of WXFD01000039.1, from coordinate 19,670 downwards.
CGATAATGGGTAACATGGATATTCAGGGCGGAGCGCTTATCTGGTATGGAAGCGGGAACCGGGCCCAGGATTTCGTTATCCACGGTGATGTTAAAATAGGGGTATACGCCTCCCTTTATGTATACAGCGGTGCCACAAACCAGAGTATGGCCATTGGCGGGAATTTGATCAATGATGCAAACGGGCAGATAAACGGCAGCGGAGTTACAACAGTGTCTAAAGCTGATTTTAACAACATCCCCCTCACTTTCTTCGGTCCCAATTCATCGGCGGTGACAAACACCACGGGAATGCCTTCGACAACTTTCGGTTCAGTAACGGTAAATAAAGGTAGTTCACAGGAAACAACACTTACCATCAATATAGCAGGAACCCTGAACACACCAGCCAATAACTGGCTTAACTTACTGAACGGCACACTGATCTACAACAGGGTCGGCAATCTCACGATATCGCAGGGCACTGATTTTACTATCCCGGCAACCTCGGGCCTGGTTATAAATACTCCTTCAAACGTGTATATAGCGAACAATAACGCGATTAACCGGACGCTTTTCCTTGACGGCCGGCTTGCCATTACCGGTGGCGACGGTAACGTTTACATTGGTCCAGCAGGGAACAGTACCAATAATGCAGACATTGAATATTCGGGGAGCGGTGCTTCGCAGCTTGACATCCAGGCGGGCAACCTCTATGTGAATGGCCAGATCAGGAGGCCTCTCGCCTCAACCAATGGTATTTTAAACTATTCACAAACAGGAGGCAATGTTTATATATTCGGAAACAATCCAACGACTACAAATCTTACAAAAGCCAAACTTGAAGTTTTAAATGAAGGCAGCTCATTCACAATGACAGGGGGTATTCTTACCATTGTAAGAGGAGGAGGGACGACCTTTGGTGATCTTTATTTAAGGCCCTCCTCATCGTCAGTGACAGGAGGTACAATTATATTTACCCAGGTACCATCTTCAGGACCCGTGATCGATGCGCCCCAGTCCTACAGCCTTGATGCTAATATTCCTCTGAACAATCTGACAATCACCGGGAAAACAGCACCGACCAGAAGGGCTGCTACCCTGGCTCTTATGGTAAGTTCGCTGTCATTGAATGGTTCTCTAACTCTTACAAACAGTTACAGTATATTCAATTCAAACGACCTGAATATATCCCTGAAGGGTGATCTGAACAACAACGGAACATATAATTACGGCACGAATCTGACTACATTTAATGGGGGGGCCCAGTTTATAACGGGAAGTTCAACATCAGATTTTCACGATCTTGATGTACTGTCACTCACAACCCTTACGGTCAGCAACAGTTTCACGGTTGGAAGAAATCTGAGGATAAGCAACGGCGATTTGGTCCTTGGTTCAAACAGGGTTACGGTGATTGGAAATCTTGTAAATAACGGTTCCTACACCGACAACAACAGTTCCGGCGGGATTACTCTTGCCGGCACAACCCGGCAGCAGATTTCCGGCACGGGACTGTTCGGGCTCCTTGATATCAACAACACGGAAGGTGCAAGGTTATACAGCGACATCAACCTGAGGAACAATCTTGTATTGTCCAACGGAGTTCTGGATATCAACATGTATCTTCTTACCCTGAGTCAGAACAGTATAATATCGGGTGCTCCCTTCAGTGATCATAAAATGATCATGCCGGATGGAGTCGTCAGCAGCCCGGGTGTTAAGAAATTCTTTAATGCGGGTCCGCAGAACTTTGTTTTTCCCATGGGGGTTTCGGACAAGTATACTCCGGCAAATTTTTCAATTACAGCAAGTTCCTCAGTGGGCTTTATCAGGGTTAACACGGTGAACAGTACTCATCCAAGCGTCACCGATCCCCTTAACGCATTAAAATATTACTGGCAGATCGAGAATTCGGGCATTACCGGAATTGATGCGGTGGTGCAGCTCTCTTATGATGAAAATGATGTTTATGGATCCGAGAGCAGTTATGTAGCTGCGAGGCTTGAGCTTCCTTCCAATATCTGGCATGAGGCTCTGCCCGGGCCATCAACGGATAATGTGGACGAAGCTGGCAATCTGATAAGCTATAGTTTCAATTCCGCCGACAACCTGAACGGTGACTACACCGCAGGGGATGCCGATGCAATACCGGGAGAGGTGCCTACTTACCAGAGTAATAGCGATGGTTTATGGTCAAATGCAGTGATCTGGACACCCCTGGGTGCTTCTCCCCCCTGTCCGCCCGGCGGGCCAGTCGGCGCATTGGTTATTATAAATCACACGGTTACGGTAAATACAAACAGGATATATGTATTCTCAACCACAATCAATAACAGGCTCAGAATACTAAGCCCGACTTTCGGTCATAACCTGGGATATGTAAGCGGTAACGGTACACTTTACCTGGAAAGCGGTAATTTACCGGGAGGCAACTATTCCTCTTTTACCGATTGCGCTGGCACCGGAACAGTTGAATACGGAGGATCGGGTTCGTACAATATCATAGCAACACTTTTCAGCAGTCTTCCCAATGTACGGTTCAGCGGAACAGGAACCAGGGTCCTTCCGAACAAGGATCTCACTGTCTGCAGGCGGATGGTGATTGACGGTCCGACACTTGACAACTCCGTGAACAACCGGAGCCTTTATATCATGGGTACAATGGAGCGGTACAATACAGGAGCCTTCAGAAGTGGTTCGGGACCATCCCCGTCGGCAACAGTGATCTTTTCCGGAACTTCTGTTCAGAGCATTGGCGGCGCCACCGGCAATTTCACCGGGACAAACAAATTTTATAACTTCGAGATCAGCAACCCGGCCGGCCTTATCATTAATACCGGAGGCGCAGTGGAAGTCGGCAATGAACTCCTTCTGACAAACGGTGTAATCACGACGGGGCCGGCAGCGAGCCTTACATTACTGAACACCTCACCGTCAGCTGTTACACCGGGAGGAGGAAGCGCGAATTCCTACATCAGCGGACCTCTCACGAAATATATTGCCCGGGGTGAGGAGTTCAGTTTTCCTCTTGGCAAGGGAGCTATAAAGGGACACTCTTTCGTAGTCACATCATCAGCATTCTCGACAATGCCGTTCACCGTTGAGTTTTTCACCCCGAACCCTACAGCCACATCAGTACAGGCACCACTGAAAGTAACCAACACAGGCGAGTACTGGACCGTTAAGTCAACAAGTTCAACCTCTGCAAAAATAAGGATAGCATGGGATCCCCAGAGCGATCTGACACCTCTCATGGCAGCCAATGGCCTGGCAGATATGAGGGTTGCCCAATATGTCTCGGGTCGTTGGACACAAATTACTTCTGTTGCCGCGGGAACGGTGAATAACGGTACTGTTGAGACAAGGTTCACTGTAACAATCTCTGCCACGGAGGCCAGTTTCACTTCGGCCTGTTTATCGGGCACCCTGGCACGGGCAGCATTTGGGGTCAGCGGATATATTTGCGGAAGCTCCGGGATTCCTCTTGTATTTACCTCTTTCAATCCGATAAATCTCAATTATACAATCGGATACACAATCAACGGCACACCACAGACACCGGTAACAGTCACAGCTTTACCCTTCACGCTTCCCACTCCTTCCCCGGGAATTTATAAACTGACCAGTTTCAGGTTCAATAATGGTTTGGGAACGGGAGTGGTTGATGCCCAGACCGTAACCGTATATGCCACTCCGCCTGCATCCATGGCTGGACCTGATCAGTCGCTCTGCGGCCTGTCATCCGCTACTCTGGCAGGTAACAATCCCACTCCCTATGCGGGATTATGGACTATTGTCAACGGCACCGGCGGTTCATTTGTGAACAGTTCGCAATACAATACTGTTTTTAACGGTGTCCTCGGGAACGCTTACACCCTGAGATGGACCATAAGCAATGGTCCATGCAGATCATCTGATGATGTAGTAATTTCCTTCCCGGTTGTCGCATCAACACCCGCTGATTTTACATCTGCACCGCCTGTTGTCTGCCAGGGATCGACAGGTAATATCTATTCAGTACCTGCAGTTGCCGGGATTATTTACACCTGGTCATACACCGGGACGGGTCATACTATCCACGGAACGGGGAACGCGGTAAGCATTGATTTCGGACCCGCTGCCACCGGTGGCACCCTTAGTGTCACAGCAACCAATAACTGCGGCACCAGCCAGCCACGAAGCATCGATATTTCAATCCCTTCGGCCGGCTTCAGATACAACGGCAGTCCATTCTGCCAGAATGATCCGGATCCGCTGCCGATTCTGGATCAGGGCAGTATGGCAGGAACGTTTTCATCCAGCTCCGGGCTTGTCTTTCTAAATACCTCTACCGGACAGATAGATCTATCTGCCAGTTCTTCCGGAACCTTCATTGTCACCAATACAGTATCTACAGCCGTGTGCGGTACACTGACCGCCACCGCTTCCGTTACAATTTCGGGTCTCACGTGGAGCGGGGCCGCAAGTACTGACTGGAATACTCCCGGCAACTGGTCGTGCGGGTATGTTCCCTATCCTGCGACGCATGTGGTTATACCCAATGTTACCCGCAAGCCTGTACTGAACACGGGTATTTCTGGGACTGTTAATAATTTAACAATAGAGGCCGGATCTTCGCTGGTGATAACAGGAGGAACCCTCCAAGTTTCCGGTACAATTACAAACAATGGGACCTTTGATGCCTCCGCCGGAACCGTTGAACTTGCCGGAACGGCGCCACAGACAATCGGAGCCGGCATTTTTTCAGGCAACACCGTACAAAACCTGAATGTAAACAATGCGTCAGGGGTAACAATTGCCGGGGCCCTCAATGTTACCGGAATTGTTAAGGTGACTGCGGGCAGCCTGGCTTCAGATGGCTTCCTTACACTTGTTTCAACAAATACCGGAACAGCCCTTATCGACGGGTCCGGAGCTGGCCAGGTAACCGGAAACGTGACGATGCAGCGATACCTTTCCCCGGCATACGGGTACAAATACATCAGCTCTCCATTCCTGGCAGCCACTGTTGCCGAACTGGATGATGACAGGACCATTGATCCCTGGTTCGCCACCGTTTACAGGTACGATGAAAACAATATTGTTCACGGGCAGCCGGCTTCGGGATGGGTTGAATATGAAACTCCTTCAGGCATCCTGAGTCCCCTTTCGGGTTATTCGGTTAATTTCGGCGATCAGGCTGCTGCAAAAACAATTGACATAAGCGGTGTGGTTAACAACGGGAATCTTTCGGTCACCCTGTATAATCATAACCAGCCGTATACCACCGGATTCAACCTTGTGGGCAATCCCTACCCGTCGCCGGTAAACTGGTCGGAGCCATCAGGCTGGATAAAAACCAACCTTGACAACTCCCTGTACTTTTTCAGGGCAAGCTCAACAGATCCATATGAAGGGACTTATAGCACCTGGGTGAACGGGGTATCAAGCGATGGCTTCGTTTCAAATATAATTCCATCGATGCAGGGGTTCTTCGTACATGTAGCCAACGGTCCCCCCTGGCCGGTTACTGCGACCCTTTCAGTGAACAACAATGCAAGGGTGACCAGTCTCAGTCCGAACTTTGCAAAATCGGGAGAGGTTCAGTCCGGATCGCTTCTTCGCCTCACGGCCTCACTGGGTGATGATTCGGACCTTTCCGACCCCATGGTAATCTACTTCAGTGAAAAAGCCAGCCGGGGTTTCGACAGCGAGCTGGATGCCCTGAAACTGATGAACACCGATTATTACACCCCCAGCCTTTACAGCTTCTCTGCCGATTCAAGGAAGCTGTCAATAAATGCCCTGCCTGTTTCATATGACAGTATTTACAGCATTCCGCTTGGCATAAAGACCTCGACTGATGGTTATGCTGTATTCATGCTAGCCTATGCAGACGAAAGTCTGTCGGGATGGAAGATTGTCCTGACTGATCACAAGGCCGGGACGGAACATGATCTGACCCGGGGAGAAGGTTACCGGGTATTCCTTGAAGCCGGTGAATGCAATAATCGCTTCACCCTTGAAATGACACCTGCAGCAACGGGAATTCCTGAAGTAAACAATGATGTCATCTTCACGGTATACAGTTCTCACGGGATTGTAAAATCGTACATTGACCTTGAGAAAGCCGGAACAGGCTATTTGAAGCTATTCAACCTGGCCGGGCAGTTACTTTTTGTTGAAAAGATCACTGCCACAGGTTACAATGAATTCCATCCCGGATTAAAAGACGGAATCTATATTGCCACTTATGCTTCGGATAAATTCAGGAGTTCAAGGAAACTAATCATAAACAACCAATGACAAGGACCCAGGGACATATAAAAGTACTGAAGCTGCTGATCCTATCTGCAGGGCTTTTTCTGTCTGCCACACTGCTGAATGTAGCAGCCCAGGAACCTCCGCCTCGTCCGATAAGGATTACTCCGACGGCCCAGTTCCTCAGTTTCGGTGCTTTCTATCACGGGGCTACAGGAGGCACTGTAACCATTTTGCCCGACAACTCCCGCTTGTCTTCAGGCGATGTTGTCCTGCTTGGTCTGGGATATCCCGTTACTGCATCCAGGTTTGAGGTTCATGCACAGCCGGGAACAGTCATTGCCATTCTGAATGGTCCTCCGGTATCGCTTTTCGGAACCCCTTCCGGTTCGATGCAGCTTACTGTAGGGAACTCATTTCCGGCTTCGCCTTTTGTGTCAAACGTACCTTATTCCGTTCCCATATACCTTAATGTGGGGGGAATACTTAATGTGGGAAATACCGCGGCAAATCCGCCGGGAAGCTACTCAGGCACCTTTGAGATTACATTGGTAAGAGAATAAATTCAAGTACCGGGATAATAAAATGAAATTATAAATGACGGCCTTTAAAGCATACTCCGTTTCCAGGTTATCAGGATGTATGCATCCGGCTGTCGGGCGATTTCTAATCCTGATTTCATTTTCACTGCTCCTTTCAGCAACTTTGCAGGTACGTGGCCAGGATCTTCCGGAATACGATGAGATTGGGGTTTTTCTCGAGATCCCTCGTCTTGGCGGATGGGAAATAGACGCCCTGATAAAGAATGAAGAGCTTTATCTCCCTGTCACGAACCTTTTCGATATCCTGAAAATAAAGAATGAAGCATCTCCGGGGTTTGAATCCATCAAAGGTTTTTTCGTGAATCCTGAAGCCGAATACCTGATTTCCAGGGATGCAGGCGAACTAAAATACCAGGGAACGGTTTACAGGCCGGGACGGGGCGATCTGATACGTACGGAATCAGATCTGTATCTCAAGTCGCCATGGTTTGGAAAGATATTCGGCCTGGACTGTAATTTTAATTTCAGGAGTTTATCGGTAACCCTGAGCAGCAGGCTTGAGCTGCCGCTTATCAGGGAAATGCGGCTCGAGGAGATGCGGAGGAACCTGACCCGTTTGCAGGGAGATATGATTGCTGACACGGTAATCGGCCGCAGCTATCCTGCCTTCCGGTTCGGCATGGCCGACTGGTCGGCCCTTGCTACCCAGGAAGTAAACGGCCGTTCCGATGCCCGGTTAAACCTGGACCTCGGAGCAATGATTGCAGGGGGTGAGGCAACTGCCAGCCTATATTACAACACTGCCGAACCCTTCTCAGAAAAGCAGCAATATTACAGGTGGCGCTACGTTAACAACGATTTTGCACCCTTGCGCCAGATAATAGCAGGGAAGATAGCAGCCAATGCAATATCGTCTCTTTTCAACCCGGTGGTGGGTGTTCAGCTTACAAATACACCGACTACCTACAGGAGGTCATTTGGCACTTATCTTTTAAGTGACAGGACCGAGCCCGGCTGGATCGTAGAGCTCTATGTAAACAATGTTCTTGTCAATTACGTGAAAGCGGATGCTTCGGGATTTTTCACCTTCGAGGTGCCGCTGGTATACGGGAATTCGATGGTCAGGCTGAAGTTTTACGGTCCATGGGGTGAAGAAAGGACACGGGAACAGAACATTGTGATACCGTATAATTTCCTTCCCGCAAACACGCTTGAATATACCGTGAGCGCCGGGATGGTCGAAGACACGCTACACAGCATTTTTTCACGGGGCATTGTTAGTTACGGTCTTACCAGGAGCATAACGCTGGGGGCAGGTGCAGAATATCTTTCTTCGCTTTCCGACCGGCCGGTTATGCCTTTTCTCACGGCATCATTCAGGCTCAGCAACAACCTGCTGCTTTCAGGAGAATACACTCATGGTGTCAGGAGCAGGGGAACGCTCAGCTACAGGCTTCCTTCAAACATGCAGCTTGACCTGAACTACACATGGTACGACAAGGAACAAAAGGCCATTTTCTATAACTACAGGGAGGAGAGAAAGGCAACATTGTCAATTCCCCTAAGACTGGGGAAAATGAACACGTACCAGCGGATCTCGCTTTACCAGATTGTTCTTCCCGCCACGAATTATACCACAGGTGAATGGATGATATCTGGTTCGCTGTTCGGCATCAATACCAATCTCTCAACCTATGCAATGCTGCTAAAGGAGACAAAGCCATTCTTTTACAGCAATCTGTCGATGTCGTTCAGGCTGCCGGGCGGATTCATAATGATGCCGCAGGTACAATACGGATATACCGAGAACCGGTTCTACTCCGCAAGGGCAAGGATAGAAAAGCATCTGCTGAGGAATGCTTATCTCACCCTGTCGTATGAACATAATTTCCGGAATAATTTCAGGCAGGCGGAGGCAGGATTCCGTTACGATTTTGCGTTTGCCCAGGCCGGAGCATCAGTAAGGCGGTCAAACAATTCTACGAGCTTTGTTCAATATGCCAGGGGCAGCCTTATAAATGACGGAAAGACCAGATATCTTGGAACCGACAACAGGACAAACGTGGGCAGGGGCGGAATTTCGATAGTGCCTTTCATCGATCTGAATTCGAACGGAATCAGGGATAAAGGTGAACCCAGGGCCTACGGACTCAATATACGTACCAACAGCGGCAGGATAATAAAGAGTGAGCGAGACACAACAATCCGCATTGTGGGTCTTGAGCCCTATACATACTGCTACATCGAAATTGAAAGCACCAGTTTTGATAATATAGCCTGGCAGGTTCCGAAAAAGTCATTTAGCATTGCGGTTGATCCGAACATCATGAAGCTTGTTGAGATACCGGTGGCAATTGCAGGTGAAGCAGTCGGAAGCGTGAGCCTCGAAGAAGCAGGTATCAAGAGAGGTATCGGCCGGATAATTGTCAGCTTCAGCGACAGCAAGTTCAGGCCTGTCGGCAGGACATTAACAGAAGCTGACGGTTATTTCAGTTATTTCGGGCTCACCCCCGGGAAATATTTCGCACAGCCTGACACCGTACAGCTGGCAGCACTTGGAATGAAATCAGAACCCGGGATCCTGTCATTTGAAATATCCCCTACTCTTGACGGTGACATTGTTGAAGGTCTTGATTTTACAGTCAGATATACCGATACTGGCCGGATAACGGCTGAAGAAGAGGTCACACCGGAAAAAGTGCAGCCTCCGGTAACCCCCGAAGAAGCTGTCAGGCCGGTGGAAATACCTGAAAAGCCACCGGCAGCAAAAGACACCACATACATGACCATTCATGAAATGACGGAGGAGGTCTACACAATTACCGAGGACAGCTGGGCCATCCAGATAGGCGCCTTCCGGAGCAGGTCATACGCTGAAGGATTCAAGGATATGCTTGAAAGAGAGCTGGGCAAGGAAGTTCAGATCACCGTTGCAGGTGATTACTTCAGGGTGAGGGTCCTTGATCTCAAGACCAGGGAGGAAGTTGATGAGATAATCGGAAAGCTCAACAAGCTTGGATTCAGGGAGCTCTGGATAATCAGGCTCCTAGCCCGCCAGCAGCAGATCGTACTTGTACAGAAAACTGATTCATTGGCAGTTATAAGGGAGACACCGCTCTCTGAAGCTGAAATAGCACAGATGCAGCTTGATGCCTTCCGGCTGCGGACACAGGTACCCGCACCCGGTAAAATACTTACTCCTCCGTCTGCCGGGCGAGATATTGCCGGATTCAGGGCTGAGCAGTACCGGCTGAAGACCCCTGATCAGCCTATCCTTGACCGCACTATCCTCGATGCAATGGAGGATTATATTCCGGAGATAGGAAAATTTGAATTCAGGAATGAATGGAGCAAGCCAGTACTTAAGGGGGCAATACCGGCCGAACCTGTTGCTGAAAGGGAGCCCGTAATTGTTATGAAGGCCCCGGTCAGGCCATATCAGTCTGTAAGGGTGAGCCCGGGAATCGCTGAAAGTCTCATTCCCATCGAGAAAGCTTTGCCTGACGGTTCGGCTACAATTGCGCTGCAGGTGGCAATCTTCCACAAGGAATCACAGGCATTAAGGGCAAAGAAACGAATTGAATCACGAATTGATGTGACGGTAGAAATCGTGAAGCAATGGGACTACTACCACGTTCTGGTAACCGGGTTCTATACCCGTGAAGAAACCTATCAGTATTATCCCGAACTTGCGGGCATGGGTTATCCGGGGATCACCCTGATTGAGAATTACCGGCGTCAGAAATAAGACCTCTCTGTTAATTAATTCACAATGAAGAATATTGCAATTATCTCACCAAGTGTCAGAACAGGCAGGAACAGCCACAGGATAGCGCTTTACCTGAAAAATCTGATCAGGGAAAATGGCTTAGCCTCAGTTGAGATACTGGATCTTCTCCGGTACAACTTTCCGTTGTTCAATGAACGGCTGAAATATCAGGATCCTCCACTGAAGGAAGCCGTTGATTTCGCCGAAAGAATCCGTACAGCTGACGGAATTGTAATTGTTTCTCCCGAATATAACGGTGGATCTCCTGCCAGTCTGAAAAACGCTGTCGACCTCCTGGTTGAGGAATGGAACAAGAAGCCTGTTGCCTTTGCAACTGTTTCTGACGGCATGTTTGCAGGGACACAGGCAATTATTTCACTTCAGTTCAGCCTTTCAAAGCTGGGTGCAATAATTGTTCCTTCAGTCATGCGACTTCCGAACATTGATAAATCATTCGATGAGAACGGGATTCCGGCCGACAAGCATAAAACTGATAAAAGAGGCATTGCTTTCCTGAAGGAACTTTTATGGTTCATTGAAGCAAAGGACAGAATGGCCGGCTGAATTACCGTCGCCCCGGCATGGCAGAATATTTCCCGGCACTGGCAGTCAGGGTCAGATTAATATCCTTTCATCCGCTGGCATACGAAACCTGCCGTGAAACCCATACACCTCCAAATCCTGAAATAATTCCCCCGGGTGCATTTTTATAGTACCGCATCATTTTATAACCTGCAGTCATGGATACTGTGCTTTTTCCCCTCAATCGCCAGGGGGAAAAAACAGACCGGCAGGAAGCATAACCAACCGGCACGAGGGTGATTAATCTAATTTCTGACGTTCAGGGACGGAAATAATCCTGAGAAAACGTATTAAAAACAGGAAAGACAGGATTTTTAATCGAAAAAAATCATCTGTTTGTCAAAATATATTCTTTTCTCCGGATTAAAGTTATTCATCACTATCTTGCTCAGCAACAAATACTTAATTAATCTTTTATCCGGCCTTGCCTCCTTTCGCGGAAAAACTGGTAAATTTTAACCTGATTTTGACCAACGGCCGGCATTCCGGTACAAGCATCCGGATACTTTCTGCCAGCGTCCTGAACTGAATGACAAGCGGCCCGCAGAATGTGTTCACATTCCCATCTAATGGGCATCTGCGTATTGTTAACCATTATCGACGCCATTATATTTACCATCATCTTAAAACATGAGAGTGATGGAAAATATTTCAGGTTTTGAATATTCCCGGATCAACACCCAGATGCCTGGTGCCTTAACGGATCCGGGAGACAGGGAAAAGTCAAAAAAATTCAGTAACAGGGTATCTGCCAGGATAGTATCCGAAGGCGGGAATAACCTGTTGGAATACATTAATGACCAGGGTATCCCGGCTGAGGGGGAGATCATGGTCCTTTCCCAGGATCGCCATTACTATTATGATGAGAGCGATCTGAAAAACATCAGGATACTTGTAAATATAAAGAAGCTCAATCTGATTGAGCGCCTTGATCTGTTCCTTGATACGCTTTTCCGCATTCTGCCTCCGGAAGCGGATTTTATAGGATGTTTCACCGACAGCAGGATGCTAAAAAGGGACAATGGATTCACACTGTATCATTCCACTAAGCTCCTCAATCAGCTAATAAGTATCCTCGACTCAAAAACGAATCATTACATGAACAGGGACCAGGTTCTGAGTCTTTTTGCCGCCAATGGTTTCAAAGTTTATGACATGACCGAGAAGGACGGTCTCACTTATTTTCATGCAAAGAGTATACGCAAAAAGGCAGAACTGAGGGCCTAAAAATATTGAAAGCCGGAGTGGCTGTTAACAAGAATTAAAACCATAGCTCATGAAAACAATTTACCAGATCACATCATGCGAGACAGGAGTGGTGACCCTGAGAAGAAGGAAAATTGCAAAGGCCCTGCGCTGGTGGCTGCGTGAGAACGGGCATGCATTCAATTATTTCTATTTCCTGAACTAGTTACATGACAACCGGTACCGGGGAATTCCGTTAAAGATGCCTATATTTATAACATTAACGGGATACCGATATCATGGCAATACTGAAGTCAGAAGCAAACCCATTGAGGCGGGTTGGCCCCGGATTCTCAAGGATGGTTGCAAATCTGGACAACCTCATGTTGGTTGTGTGTGAATTCACGAACGGACCTGCGGAGGATCCTGATCCCTTCCACAGTCATCCGCATGAACAGATTACCTATGTTGAGGAAGGAGAATTATTCCTCTTCTGCGGGGATGAAAAGCACTATCTGAAGAAAGGTGATATATACACCATACCTTCAGGGCTGCCGCACGGAATCCAGGTCCTGAGCAGTAAGGTGAGGCTGATCGACTGTTTCACTCCCCTGCGGGATGAATTTATTGAACCCGGCGTCTGATCAGCTATTCGGAAAGATACTCCAGGAGTTTTCGCCTGTTCTTCCTGAATTCATCAATATTATTATCATACCTGTCGAAACTGTAAATAATGATATCAGCCAGGTATCTTGCTTTTTCCGGTGATTTCTTTTCGAGCATTTTCAGGAGTTCATAGTCGGCTATACCATCGCGCATGGCATCAAATCTTATGGAACTCAGTATTTTCCCGTTTCCGGGATAGATTATCCACGAATCGCCCCCCGGCAGAATGTTTCCTCCCTCGTACTGGATGGATGTTTGTTCTTCAAACGGGTTGCGGTTCCAGTAGTTCAGGCCCCAGTGCAGGTAACCGGGGATATTGTATTTGAAGTTGAGCCAGTGAATAAACCGTGTTTTAAGTAACGGAAGTTCTATGAACCGGTTAGCGTATTCACCCTTCGGCGACAGGCAGGTATAGAACCATGCCTCTTTTCCTGATTTATTCTGCTTATCATAAAACTCAAAGTCGGCATTCATGAAATCGAGCTGGGGCACCCAGATATCGAGTATTCCCCCGAGATTTTTGCTGTGGCATGCTTCGATAAGGGGGATATCCGGAACAATGCTTTTTACGAATCGGGCAATCTGTATGTAACTCCCGAAGTTCTGTTCGGTCGGTTCGTCGGCAATATGTTGCATGTAGAATTTATCCCATCCCTTTTCCTTAAGGTGATCCTTAAGCTGGGTGAGGAATTGCTGATAGAAATCCCTTGCCCGCTGGTCGGTAATTGGAAGGCGGTCAAACCTGTTTGCGGGTGCATCGGAATTATTTGGCACCATAACCACGAATTGTGAGTTCCAGTCACCGGCACGACCTCCGATATGTCCGCCTTCTATTCTGCCAATAACGCCTTCACTGATAAAAATATCGACGACCTTGTCGAAATTTGCAAAGTCAGTCTTCCACTTTCCATTTTCAAACGAAAAGGCCGACAATTCCAGCGGAGATATGATTGCAACATTTTGCCTGTACTCGGCCATTTTTGAGGCGAGTTTCCTGATAAGTTCAAAATGCTCTGCTGAATACTGACCTACAGGCCTTCCCGAATTCAGGAGTCTAAGCCTGGCAGTATCCATTGCAAACCAGTTTGTCACCCAGAGGCTTGTTGTACCGACGGTAACCGGGTAAACATTCACAGTATAGTCCCTGGAAACTGAAAAATTCTTTTTGTTGCATGTTCCGGTTATTGTAACGGTCCCGGTGTATGAACCGCTGGCGGCATCAGCGGGAACGGGTATTGAGATCCAGATTGGCCGGGCATTCCCGAACTGAACATCGATTGCCTCCTCTTCGAGGACAGGATCGGGATAATATCCTGAAGCTGAAACGATACGGTCGCGCGAGTAGTCCCAGATTGTCCTTCCCACCCTTACATATCCCACAAATCCGGTTTTCGCCTGCGGGAGGCTGTTTGTGCCGTTTGTTGCCCGTGTTACCGTTACTCTGAGGTTTTTTATTGAATACGATGATCTTACAACGAACTGTAAAGTAGCATACTCTCCCCGTGCAACGTCGCTGACCGCTTCTTTTTCAGTAAAATAGGAAGCCTCAGCAAGAACCTTCTCCAGGGGATCGACGTATGTAAACATCAGATTGTCCTTATCAAAACCCGGTTTGCAGCCTTGAAAAGCCAATGAAGCAACGGCCAGGATAACGGCCAGCGAATTCAGCGCAGATCTTTTGTGAGATGATTTTTTCATGACTATATGGATTGTTTGGTGATTTGCATTCTCCGGTCATTTCAATAAAGATAAACCACAATATTGATTTAAAAAAGGGAGGCATCACAATAATTCAGAAACCCGGAAATTTATTTGTGACTTTTATCACCAGACAGTGTGCAATCAGGTTCCGTTTCTGTAATCAGGGAGCGGATCTGGCAGCTGCGGCAGCGAGGAACTTCCTCAGTTCCGGGTAAAGTTATCAGGAACGGAAGAAATGTCGCTGACTGCTATAAACTCGACAGGAATGTTGAATGCAGCAGATATATATTCACCTCTTTCAAGAATATCTTCATCATCCTCCTCATAATACCATCTGATAACGGCTTTTTTCATCATCAGCCTGACGCCCGATATTTTTTTTATTATTGAAACGAGGATCGCAGTGCTGGAGCTGTTCAGGTACTCAAATGAAATGATGACATATGTAACGTCGGCCGGATCCAGGAGGTAATTGTCGATCCATTTCATTATCTTATCTGAAACTTCTTTTTTGGTTTCATTGATTCCCCTTCCGGTAATCCTGATGATTCCCTCAGGATACAGGCGGTATTCCGGGGTATTGTTTTCCGGCGGTATATATAGTGCCTCAATTGTCAATATTCTGTAAATACCTGGTCTGTTCATGGATATTAACGTTGCAGGTTTAAAAATCTTGCAAAGGATGCCAGAATTTAGATATTTCCATATCTTTGGATTAGCGGATCAGAGAATTAAGTCACATTTAAAAATCAGCTATCATGAAAAGCAACAGGTCCGGATTCAGTAGGATTCAGCCAGGTTTTATCGCATTATTGATTCTGACAGGTCTTATTTCGCCTCCTCATCTGACGGCACAGGTGAAGATCTATGTAAACACTGATCTTGAAGGGATCAGCGGCGTTTTTAAGTTTGCGCAGACAAGGGAGAAGGACACTCCGCTGAATATCCAGGCCTGTGAATTTTTCATGGGTGATCTGGCAGCGGTCATTCAGGGGTTAAGGGACGGGGGAGCCACTGAAATAGTGGTACTCGACGGCCATGGCAGCCAGGCAATACTGCCGCATCTTATGGTGCCGGGCGCAAAGTACATTACGGGAGTACCAAGGCCGGGACCCGGTAATTTATCAGGCCTTGACAGTTCTTTTGCAGGTATGGTTCTATTGGGTTTTCATGCAATGATGGGTACCCCTGACGGAGTTTTAAACCATACGCAGAGTTCCCGGTCGGAAAACCGATACTGGTACAATGGCGTTGAATCGGGAGAAATTGCGCAGAACGCGGCCATTGCAGGATACTACGGGGTTCCGGTGATAATGGTAACCGGTGATGATGCAACCTGCCGGGAAGCGCACAGATTTCTGGGCAATAATCTTGTAACCGTTTCGGTTAAAAAGGGATTATCGAGGGAAGCTGCGGTTCTGTATCCTTTTGAAGAGACCCGCAAGGCTCTTTATGAAGGAGCCAGGAAAGCGATGGGTGTAATTTCCTCCTGCAAGCCCTATGTTATCAGTTCGCCTATCAAAGTGAAGATGCAATATCTCAATCTCGACCAGAATCTGCCCAAACCGGAACTTGTCACGGTTGAAGGAACTGCAAAGGACGGGAAGCATATACTTCAGATAGACAGGTAAATTATGCGGCGTATGTTTTCTTTATTTCAGGTTTACGACTTAACAAATAATGGCTCACAAGGCTCAAACGGCTTTTTCCGATCTGCGACCGGTGCATGGCAGGGTTAATAAATGACAGGGAAAAGACTGATCCTGTCTAGATGCATTCAGGTCCTGTCCTTCAGATGTTTCCCGAAAAATTTTCCTGAAATTATTCGCCATAACCCAGTATCGGCTTTGCTTATTTTATTTAATTTTAGTAATGCAAAAAATGTCAGCCAGTATTGAGTCATTGGCAGATCCGTCACAGGATGCCTGTCAATATAATTGTGACTGAAGGGGCTGTGCTATAACCTTCAGGAGCTGTTGCAACTGAATTTGATAATGTCCGCTGCATTCTATGAAAACCGTAATTGCGAGAAGGGTTACTCATGATGGAGTACAAAGGATTTCATTAGTATTTACCTATGACCCTGATTTGATTTCGCTTGTAAAAACTTTTCCCGGTGCACGCTGGAGCAGCAGTATGCGTTACTGGCATGTCCCGGACAGTATTGATACTGCAGGCAGGCTTTCACGGCTATTTAGCGGGAAGGCTTTCCTCGATCATTCAAATATCAGGTACGAAGAAACCGGAAGGTCAGATTCAGCGGCTACCGGGGGTCCGGATGAAATTTTTGATAAGCCGGAGCCTGTAACTAATAAGGAGCCGGGGCAGATCAGTGAATCAGACAGGAAGGATATTGAAAGGTACAGGAGGTGGCTTGAGGCAGGCAGGTTTCCGGAGACGACCATACGCACTTACACCTCGATGCTTGAAAAGTTTCTGAGGTTCGTTAGTCCGAAGGGTGCCCGGGAGGTTACTTCAGACGATATGGTAAGGATAGTTGATGAATTTATTCTTCCCAACGGATTGAGTTATTCATACCAGAACCAGATGATCAGTGCGGTAAAAAAATTCTACAGTGTTATTTACAGGAATGTTATCGAGCCTGGTGCTTTCTCCAGGCCGAGGCGAATACACAGGCTTCCGAATGTTCTCAGCAAGGAAGAAGTTAAGAAAATCCTGGACTCACTGACAAATGAGAAGCACAGGGTGATGCTTAGTCTGGTTTATGGCTGCGGTTTGCGCAGGAGTGAGGTTCTGGATCTGTTGCTGCCTGATCTAGATCGTGACAGGAACCTGGTACATATAAGACAATCGAAGGGATTCAGGGATCGTCTGGTGCCGGTTTCGGAGAAGCTTGTCAGGATGGTTGATCAATATATACTTCATTACAGGCCGGTAAAGTATTTGTTTGAAGGATTTCAGCCGGGCAGCAGATACAGTGAGGCGAGTATTGAGAAGGTTTTCCGTACGGCATATAACAGGGCCGGAATCAGGAAGAGGGACATCACGCTGCACGGCTTGAGGCACAGTTATGCAACGCATTTGCTGGAATCAGGGACGGATTTGCGTTATATTCAGGCTTTACTTGGTCATAAAAGCAGTCGTACCACGGAGATTTACACCCATGTGACCATTCACAGCATAGAGAAGATACGGAGTCCGTTTGATGATCTGTAGCGGTATTGGAATTAGCAGTGACCATAATCTATCCGATTGCATCAGGATGCAACAATAATATTTACCTTTGGTCAACATATAAACAGTTAGCATTCAGGCCCTGCTGCACCAACACGAGGGAAAATTTACGCATAGCGAGACAATTTTGTAATAAAAACAATAAAATACAATTGTTTGAATAGGATAACTGAGTGTATCAATTAGATTTATGGTCGGAGATTTTAAATCATATTTACCTTATATAAAATGGACTCCAATTGTCATATTTCTCTGCCTCTGTTTCTATGCTGTATATAGAAAGATTCAAGACAAAAAATTATTGAAAACTGTCACTAAACCAAATAGAGGCACGAGAACCGAAAGAGATTTAGTGTTAAGACTCCTAAAATACGGAATACCAGCACAGGCGATTTTTCATGATCTGTACATAAGAAAGTCTGATGGCGAATTTTCGCAAATTGATCTGGTAGTAGCTTCAAAAACCGGAATAATTGTTTTTGAAGTTAAAAATTATAGTGGTTGGATCTTTGGAAATGGGAAATATCGAGAATGGACTCAGGTTTTAGCCTATGGACAGGAAAAATATCGGTTCTATAACCCAATAATGCAAAACAATAAGCATGTAGCCGAAATAAGAAAAAAACTTAGACAACTTGAAAGCATCCCATTCTACTCAGTAGTAGTGTTCTACGGAGATTGTGAATTGAAGGATATTACTTTCGTTCCAGACGGCACTTTTATTGTAAAATCAGCAAGAGTGCTAGAAGTCCTAGACCTAATCTTAAACAAAAATGAATTAGCCCCATATACAGACAAATTTGAAGTAGTAAAAGTTCTGAAAGAAGCTGTGTACAATGGAGATAGCGGAGAAATACAAAATCAGCACATACATAATGTTAAGGACATGTTAGGTAAGCATCGTATATTTAATTAAAATAGCACATAATCAGCACATAACAAAGAAATTTATGGTAACCATTGACAGATTAATTCTGGCCCGAAATGCTAACACGGACGGTATGTTTAATAGGCTTGTCACGGTTTTTGCTTTGCTCCTGCCCTTTAGACAAATTTGTAATGGTTCTAGCACCCGGACACGCGCATCTGCACCCAATATAAATCCTGCACCTTGACCATTTTCTGCCTCCGAGACAATTTGTGCCGCGACACTGCGCCAGTGCAACCAACCAGCTTTGTAATCGGGGATAGTTCCCGGCTCCAATAAAACTTGTACCGCGACACGCGTAATGCTCAACAAACTTTTGCACCTGGACTGCAAAAACACGCGCCAAACCCTCCTTGCACCGTGACAGTTTATCGGCCCCGCTGACGCGGGGTACCTGGACCCTACCCGGTGCTGTCGTCGGGTTACGCCTACTAAAACATACCGCCGGGCCGTTAGGGTAGCATTGTCCGCCCTCTTATGTAAGATTTGTTGCCAGGTGGCCGATGCTTTCTTCCAGAATATATCAGCGCCTGGATTAAAATAAAAAGGGCTCCCGCGGCCACCGCTCCCGGCACTTGCATATGGCATTCGGCGGTTTTGTTTTTAAGAAATTTACAAAACCGGTTCATGAGAGCGATCTGCAAGTGCCTCTCCCGGCTGCCCGAGCTAACAACCACGCCCTATTATGTAAGATTTGTTGCCAGGTGGCCGATGTTTTCTTCCAGAATATACCAGCAACGAATGAAAATAAAAACAAGATGGGCTCCCGCGGCCCGTGCTCAGGGCACTTGCATATTGCAATCCCGCGGTTTTGTATCGTAAAAAAATATACAAAACCGGCCCATGAGCGCGATCTGCAAGTGCCCGCCCCCACTGCCCCC
>WXFD01000038.1 GCA_009877105.1 Bacteroidales bacterium | reverse complement strand
CTTAAGCACCGGGCCGTCGAGGGCGATCCCGGCAACGGGGTTTGGCCGGTCGAGGATCCAGACCGGGATTCCTGATTCAGCGCAGGCCTCCATGCAAAGCTTGACAGTCCATATATAGGTATAGAGACGGGCACCCACATCCTGCAGGTCGACAACGAATGCATCCAGTCCGGCAAGCATTTCCACGGTAGGTTTCCTGTGTTCTCCGTAAAGGCTGTGGACCGGGATTCCCAGGACCGGATGAAGCGATCCGCTCCATTCTATCATATTGTCCTGTGTCTGTCCGTGGAGACCGTGCTGGGGACCGAAGATGGCCGCAAGCATGCAATCGGATTTCTTCAGGAAAACAGAGATGATATGGGTATAATCGGATGCCACACTGGGAGCATGGCAAAGTAGTCCGATTCTTTTTCCGGTGAGCCCCGCCGGGGTTTCATACCTGATCTGATCGAGTCCGGTCTGAGTCATTTTTCTTGATATTAAATAGGCTTAAGTATCTTTAACGATTATCCGATTAATTGAGAAAGGAAAATCAAGCTAAAGTAAATATTCTTTTTTATGTTTATGGCGTGAAAAATACAGATCTGCCAAACCGGAAATTTTACTCCAAATACATAAAAATGAGAAGACATATATTTTTTGCTGCCCGCATTGCTGTTTTATTATTCGTGGTACTGACGTCTTGCATCGGTGGCAGCGAAGATGATCTGATAATACTTGAGACAACAGACCTGCATGGTCTTGTTCTGCCATATGATTTTACGGAGCAGGAGGAAATCGATGTTTCCCTTGCCTCCGTGGCTTCCTATGTTAAGAAAGTGCGAAGCGGACACACCCCGGTAGTACTGCTTGACAACGGGGATAACCTTCAGGGACAGCCATCTGTTTATTACTATAATTTTATAGATACCGTTTCAACTCACATTAATGCCCGGGCATTCAATTTATTGGGCTATGATGCCACTACAGCCGGGAACCATGACATAGAGGCAGGTCACGCGGTTTACGACAGGTTGGTCAGGGAATATGATTTTCCCATGCTTGCTGCAAATGCAGTAAGCACTGCCACCGGAGAACCTTATTTCAAACCATACACTATTGTGAAAAAGAAAGGCATAAAGGTTGCCGTGTTCGGTCTGGTCACCCCGTCAATACCCCAGTGGCTTCCACCGGAGCTTTATTCGGGAATGGAATTCAGGGATATGCTTGAAACTGCCAGGGAATATATGCCGAGGATAAAAAGTGAGAAGCCGGATTTGATCGTAGGATTGTTTCATTCAGGCTGGGATGAACGTAACAATGAGGAAGAAGGCAAAAGCCATTATGACAAGAACGGAGTGGCTGCAATTGCATATAATGTTCCTGGATTTGATGTTATCCTTTGCGGGCATAACCATAATTCTGTCAACACTACCATTGCCAATTCCGCGGGTGACAGTGTTGTCATAATAGAGGGCGGAAGCAGGGCTCAGAAGATAGGAAGGGTGGATGTCAGATTTGTAAGGGACAAAACAACGGGAAAGCTAAAACCGGTTGCGACAGGCTCACTGGTAGATGTCAGAGACTATAAACCTGACCCGGAGTTTATCAAGGCCTTCAAAGACAGTCATACTGCCGTACATGAATATGTAAGTAAAGTAATCGCATATTCAGAGACAGACATGTCATCGCGCGATTCATATTTTGGATCATCTCCCTTCGTGGATATGGTTCATTCCATTCAGCTTGAGATAACCGGCGCCGACATATCCTTTTCAGCTCCTCTTTCATTCGATGTAAGCATTTCGGCCGGGAAGGTAACGGTAGGCGATATGTTCAAGCTGTACAGATTCGAAAACATGCTTTATACAATGTGGATGACCGGATCGGAAATTGAAAGATACCTTGAATATTCATATTCCGACTGGCTTAATACCATGAAAGGCCCTAAGGATAATCTTCTAAAATTCCAGAGGACCAAAGACGGAGAGATACTGATCAGGAATGGCGAAGCCTGGCTTAGAAATCAGCCCTATAATTTTGATTCTGCGGCAGGGATAGATTACATAGTTGATGCAAGCAAGCCGGAAGGCAACAGAGTAAGCATAAAATCATTCTCGGATGGCAGGCCGTTTGAGATGAATAAACAGTATCGTGTTGCTGTAAATTCCTACAGGGGAAACGGTGGCGGTGGACATTTCACTTCCGGAGCCGGGATTTCTGCTTCTAAACTTTCCGGCAGGCTGATAAGCTCTACCGACAAGGATCTGAGGTATTACATACTGAATTACCTGGAAGATCGGAAAACTATTAAGCCGTTTGCCTTCAATAACTGGAAAATAGTCCCGGACGATTGGGTAAAGCAAGCCGCGATAAGAGACTACGAGTTGTTGTTTGGAAAATAAATGCTGTAGCAATCACGTTCTGAATTATGGGAAAAGCACAGAATATCAGGTCCGATGGTCATGAATTGCCGCTGGTGGAGGAGTTTTTCAGCATTCAGGGAGAAGGGTATCATTCGGGTGAGGCAGCCTGGTTTATCAGGATCGGAGGTTGCGATGTTGGCTGTAACTGGTGTGATTCCCGTTTTTCATGGGATCCCGTGATGCATCCGCTGGTGCAGACGAGTGACATTGTGCAGCATGCACTGAGTTCGGGGGCGAGATCAGCAGTTGTGACCGGGGGCGAACCCCTGATGTGGAACCTCGATCCCCTCTGCGATGGCTTGAAGAAAGGCGGCCTGAAAACCTTTATAGAGACATCGGGAGCATACAGGCTGAGCGGAAGATGGGACTGGATATGTCTTTCGCCCAAAGTCAACATACCGCCCGGGAAAGATATATGCCTTAGGGCGGATGAACTAAAAGTAATAATTGAAAACAGTGATGGTTTTGAATGGGCAGAGAAATATAGACTCCTCGTCGGAGCAGAATGCAGACTATACCTGCAGCCTGAGTGGAGCAGTTTTTCAGCAATCATCCCCGCTATCGTCGAATATGTCAGGCAGAATCCCGACTGGAAGATCTCTCTCCAGATACACAAATACATGCATATTCCCTAAGATGAAACAGTGGCTGATCATATTAATTTCCCTGTTTCTGATTCCGGCATATTCTGAAAACCTGTGCCTGGCTCAGAAGTACCATACCACATCGGCAAAAGCCCTTAAGTACTACAAGGCCGGTATGACTGCCTTTGACTATATTGATTATATAAATGCAGAGAACTACTTCAATCAGGCTATTGAAACGGATAATAATTTTTATGAGGCCTATATGATGCTTGGTGATCTGCTTTCCAAACTGAAAAGATTCGGGGATGCAGCCAGGAACTATCAGAAAGCCGTGAGTCTGGACTCAACAGCCTATATGCCTGTTTTTTTCAACCTGGCCACTGCTGAACTAATGTCGGGCGATTATGAAAAAGCCCTTCTTCATTACAATGTTTATCTGGCCCAGGATAATATATCTGAGAAGAACAGACTGCTTGCTTCAAGAAATATAAGAAACTGTGAATTTGCAATTGAGGCCGTTAAGAAACCTGTTCCTTTCAGTCCTGAAAGTGTCGGCGAAGGGATAAATACAATTCACGACGAATACTGGCCTTCAATCACTGCCGATGGCCAGACGCTGATGTTCACCCGTCAGACCCGCCCGGGTGAAAATGTTCTCAGGCGCGGTATTTCCCAGGAGGATTTCTATGTGAGCTTCCTTGAGGAATCGGTTTGGGGAGCCGCGATCAACGCGGGAAGTCCGCTGAACACGCCTCAGAATGAGGGGGCGCAAAGCCTTTCTTCAGATGGCAGCTATATGTATTTCACAGCATGCGACCGCCCGGGCGGGCTGGGAAGCTGCGACATCTTTTTCTCTGCCCGGAATAATGACAGGTGGTCAATACCAGTCAATCTGGGAAGCCCTGTCAATACCCCCTATTGGGAAAGCCAGCCCTCGGTCAATGCAGATGGCCGGATGCTTTTCTTTTCAAGTAACAGAACTGGAGGAATGGGAGGGAAGGACCTTTATTATTCGGTCTACATGTCCAACGGAAAATGGAGTGTTCCGAAGAATATGGGCAACAAGGTCAATACACCAGGTGATGAGATTTCGCCATTCATTCATTTTGACGGCCATACTCTCTATTTTGCTTCCGATGGACATCCGGGTATGGGCGGAACAGATATCTTTTTTACAAGAATGCTGGAGGATACGACCTGGACAGAGCCGGTAAACTTGGGTTATCCCATTAATACATATAATGATGAGATGGGACTGACAATCGAGTCAGGAGGTGAGAAAGCGTATTTTTCGTCAAAGCGCGACGAGAAGAGCGGGAAGGATATATATTCATTCAGGCTCTATGAAGCAGTACAGCCCGATCCTGTTGCCTACATCAAGGGAAAAGTAAGTGATAAAATAACAGGTCAACTTCTTGTGGCGGAATATGAACTGATAAACCTGAGTACAGGAAAATTGGTATTCAATAACAAGACCGACGCCGGAGGAAATTTCCTGGTCTGCCTTCCGGCAGGAAACAATTACGGTCTCAATATAAGCAAGAACGGCTATCTGTTTTATTCCGAAAACTTTATGCTTGAGGGGGCCCATTCAGTATCCGATCCCTTCATAAAGAACATAAAGCTCAGCCCCTTCAGGGTTGGAGAGAGGATGCTCCTTGCAAACGTGTTTTATGAAGTCGATTCATGGCAGCTCAAAAAGGAATCGCTGACTGAGCTCAACATGCTTTCCGATCTTCTTAAAAACAACAAGGAGCTGATTATTGAGATTGGCGGGTACACAGATTCGACGGGGTCTGACGATTACAACCTTAATTTATCAGAAAAGAGGGCTCTGTCAGTTGTCGATTATCTGGTAAAAAGCGGTATCGAGCGGAAGCGGCTTACTTATAAGGGATACGGGAATACTTCCCCCGTGGGTGACAATGTCACATCGGAAGGACGAAAGCTTAACAGGCGTACTGAAGTCCAGATAATCGACTTCCAAAAATAGGTATAACTGCTTTTGAGGGCAGTGTTAACTCCTCAATCGCATCAGGCATCCGTTTTTCCGGACCCTGAACCGGGATGTTTTCCTGAGTATGGCTCATAGCCATCCCTGACGGAGTGAAAAGATCCAGATCCTGATGTGTTTTGTACAGGATTATTTCCGGTTCCGGCATCTTTCCTTTTGGCTTTCTTTGAGTGTTTGAGATACAAACTTATACCCAGTCCTGTGAGAACAATAAGGGCGAAGATTACATCATTTCTGTTCATTACATTATATTATAAACAATTCAAACATCAAAGCACAGGGCTCAGGGCATTTCAAATATATTATTATTTCCGGTTGGCTGTATACATGATTCTGAACTTTAGGGAAAAAGCTCCCGAACCGCGTACATTCATCAGTTCATGCACCTGATCACTGTTGAAACCTATTTCCGATTTTTGCATAATTCTTTGAGTTTTAATAAATAATTCAATATTTTCGTAGTCTGAAAAAAACATGGACAGGCATGCTATGTTTTTTCATTAAAGACATTGAACCTTAAAGGATTGGTTATGATTAAAGATGATCCGGATGGCACTGTTCGGGAAGAACAGAACGAGGCGGAAATCAACGCTTCGGGTACTGATGACACAATAAAAAATGAAACCTCGGAAGCAGCCAGGGCTTTTGAGAGGCTGGAAGACGGTTGGGACGAAGACAAAAAGGAGATAGAAGCTGAGCAGATTAAAGAAGAAGTTGAAGTGGTAGTTGAACCGCGGGTTTCTGATGATGTAAAAAACGAAGGAGCAGTCGATGAAGAACCTGCTCAGGACACGAAAGAAGGGGAAGTAAAATCAGAAACCGAACCTGAGGGCACTACAGAAACTGAAACCGGCAGTGCAACAGACATTGAACCTGAGATTGCTCCGGAAGCTGAAGGCAGGAAATCCGATACCTCCGATTATGAAGACATGAAGCTTCCGCCTGTTGACTATTCACGTTTTTCGAAAAACGAGCTCGTTGAGACGCTGGGATTGATTATAGACAACAGACCGCCATCGGAGATTCGTGAGGATGTGGAGAGGATAAAAACCCTGTTTTACAAGAAGCTCAGACAGGAGTCGGAGGAGCGCAAGGCAAAATTCCTTGAAGAAGGAGGCAAGATAAATGAATACAAGGCATGGGTTGACCCGCTCGATTACCAGGTAAAGGATCTTCTTAACAAGTACAGGGAAAAAAAGAATGATTACTCCCGTGTACAGGAAGCTGAGAAATACGATAATCTCAAAAAGAAGTATGATATAATCGACAAGATTAAGGATCTTGTCAACCGCGAGGAATCAATCAACAAAACCTTTCAGGATTTCCGTTCCCTCCAGAATGAATGGCATTCAATAGGAGTTGTTCCGCAGAATTCCCTGAAGGATCTGTGGGAAAACTACCATCATAGTGTTGAAATATTCTACGGATACATTAAGATCAACAAGGAACTCAGGGACCTTGATCTGAAGAAAAATCTAGAGGCAAAGGTACTGCTATGTGAAAAGGCTGAAGAACTGATGTTAGAGCCAAACCCCGTGAGTGCATTCAGACTGCTTCAGGAACTTCATAATCATTGGCGTGAAATTGGCCCGGTGCCTCAGGAATCCAAGAATGAAATATGGGAACGCTTCAGGGAGGCCACAGGCCATATCAATAAGCGTCACCATGAATATTTCGAGAACCAGAAGGAAGAGCAAAGAAGAAATTTTGAGGCTAAAATAGCTCTTTGCGAGGAAGTTGAAGCCATCAACCTCAGTGAGATGAAAAGTTTCAGGGATTTTGACAAGATGGCCGATAAGATAATGTCCCTTCAGCAAATGTGGAGGACTATCGGATTTGCTCCAAAGAAGCAGAACAACAAGGTCTATCAGCGATTCCGTGAAGCCTGCGATGCCTTCTTCGAGAAAAAGAGGATTTACTATTCCGACAATAGGGAGATTCAGCTTACCAATATGCAGATGAAGACCGAACTATGCATACAGGCAGAAGCCCTTCGGGAAAGCACCGACTGGAAAGCTACCTCCGATGCCCTTATAAAGCTTCAGCGCGAATGGAAGGAGATTGGTCCGGTGCCGCGCAAACATTCTGAAAAGCTGTGGAGGCGCTTCAGAAAAGCATGCGACCATTTCTTTAACAGGAAGTCCGAACACTTCAACAGTCTGGATACATCCTACGAGGAAAACCTTAAGGCCAAACTCGCAATAATTGCCGAACTGGAGAAGTTTGAACCCGGCAACGATGTTCACGCCGCTTTCAAAAGACTAAAGGAATTACAGTTACGCTGGACTGAAATAGGCTATGTTCCTTTTAATAAAAAGGAGGAAATAACAAACAGGTACAGGAATGCTCTGAACAAGGAATTCGACAGACTCAAGATCGCTGACGAAGACAAGAGTATTCTCAAATACAGAACAAAACTCGACAGTCTCAGGACTAATCCCAAGGCGTCAAGGAAAGTCCGCAACGAACGCGATAAATTCTTCACGAAGATCAAGCAGCTTGAGAGTGATATTGTGCTATGGGAAAACAACATAGGATTCTTTGCCAGGTCACCCAATGCGGAAACATTGATCAGGGAGGTGCAGGACAAGATTGAAAATGCAAAGAAGACGATCAAGATGCTTGAGGAAAAGGTCAGGTTGATTGATCAGTCGGGCCTTGACGAATAATCGCACAGAAAACCTTGCGTCACCAGCGACGGGGCAGAAACCTGCTTCGTCCCCCCGGTTTCTCAATGCAGTTGTGAGCCAGGCAAGGAATGTAACGACGGGAAGGATCTGTCAGGCTGGAATAAACAAGGTAAGGAAGCTAACAAAAGGATATTATTGATAAAACAGAATGGACAGGAATACTATTACCGGACTGATTCTGATCTTCGCAGTGTTTATCGGATTCAGCATTTATAACACCAGCCGGATGAACAAGGCATATACGTCAGTCATTGAAGTTGCTGACTCGTTGTATGCCGCCGGTGATCTTGAAAACGCGAGAGCTGAGTATATAAACGCCCTGCGATTCAAGCCGAATCACCCCGAAGCCGTGGAAAAAGTAAATGAAATCAACAGGGAGCTGGGTTTTACACAGGCTACACGGAATGCTGATACCATACCTGTAACTGATGCAGGTTCAGGAACGCTCCTTTCACAGCTTCCAGGAGAGGCAGTTGCCGATTCAAGCAGGTTTGGTGCCTTTGGGGCTTCAGTTACAGGAACTAATGAATTCATTACACTTGAAAACAACCGTATCGAACTCAAAATTGCCACAAGGGGAGGAAGGGTGTATTCTGCACGTGTCAAGGAGTATGTAACACATGATTCGCTGCCACTTATACTTTTCTCAGGTGATTCGACCATTTTCGGTTTTAATTTTTATACTGCTGACAACAAGGCTATTCAGACAAATGATCTGTATTTCATGCCGGTTGGAGATAGAAATCATGTAAGTGTAACTGATTCGCCCGGAAGCGTAACACTGAGGCTTCATGCAGGAATCGATAAATACATCGAGTATAAATACACGCTTGAACCCGACCGTTTTATGGTCGATTTCGACGTTACTTTCAAATCGCTTGAAGATATCATCGCTCCCAACCTGAGCAGCATCGCTCTAGATTGGAGGATGTATCTTCCCCAGCAGGAAAAAGGCCGGCAGAATGAAGAATATTATACTACCATAAAGTACAAATTCTATCAGGACGATGTTGAAAGTATACGCCTCAGGCAATCGAAGGAAGTTGAGACGGCAGATCTTCCGACTAAACTAAGCTGGGTGGCCTTCCAGGATCAGTTCTTTTCTTCGGTACTGATCAGCAAGGATCATTTCCTTAATGGGACGGTAGTTTCAACAAAAACCCCGGCCCTTGAAAAATACATAAGATATTATACTGCAGAGCTGGGTGTACCCTTCAACCCCGGTTCAGACAATGTAGTGGGAATGAAGCTATACTATGGGCCGAATCATATCACCACCCTTAAAAAGGAAGGTCTCGAGCTCGATAAGCTTATTTTCCTTGGAAGGAATATAATCGGATGGATCAACCGGTTTATGATAATCCCTGTCTTCAACTTTCTTGAAAAGTACATTGGCAGCTACGGCTTGATAATACTTATCCTTACAATACTTATCAAGATTTTCCTTTTCCCGCTTACATTCAAATCGTACCAGTCTACGGCAAAGATGCAGGTACTGAAGCCTATGGTCGAAGAGATAAATAAAAAATATCCCAAGCAGGAAGATGCCATGAAGAAGCAACAGGCCACCATGGATTTGTACAAGCGGGCAGGTATAAATCCCATGGGAGGCTGCCTTCCGATGTTGCTCCAGATGCCTATCCTGTTTGCCATGTTCCGCTTCTTCCCTGTTTCGATTGAATTGAGACAGGAAGCTTTCCTATGGGCGACTGACCTTTCAACATACGATTCCATACTGGATCTTCCTTTCAATATTCCCTTATACGGTAACCATGTAAGCCTTTTCACGCTTCTGATGACTGCATCAACGCTTCTGACCATGAAAATGACCAGTTCGTCTCCCGGGCAGGATCAGCCAGGAATGAAGATGATGATGTACGTGATGCCCATTATGTTCATGTTCATACTCAATAATTTTTCAGCCGGTCTGACCTATTACTACTTCCTGGCAAACATTCTGACATACTTGCAGAACATGATCTCCAAGAGATTTATTGATGAAGAGAAGGTTCTGGCAACACTCGAGGAGAACAGGAAAAAGCCAATGAAGAAATCGAAATGGCAGCAGCGGCTTGAGGAAGCAGCCAGGCAGAGAGGGATACAGCCACCTAAGAAATGATTTTTTAGTGACAATCAGCTAAAATTATTTGTTTCAGCAACATACTCAGATATAGAGTTTTTGCTATAAGTTAAAAATAATTAATACTTTTCTCTTTTATATTAAAAAAGCCTATTTTAGATCAGGCAAATTTTAGGAGCAAATGGGAAAAAGAGTTAAGAATAAAGATTTAGCTGAAAAGTTAGGTGTATCCAGTACATTGGTATCGCTTGTTCTGAATAACAAGGCCGACCAGCACGGTATCCGGAAGGAAACCAAGGAGAAAGTTCTTGCACTGGCTCGACAGATGGGATATTTTGATCTGCAGAGGGATCCCGCGGACAGTTCTTCGGCAGAAGAGAAACCCGGAATAATAGGAATGGTTGTTCCATCCCTTCATGATCCTTTCGTATATGGAATTACTCCGTATCTGCAGAGGGCATTTGGCAGTATTGGAGTTGGATTCTCAATAATGACCAAGGATCCGGATGATGGCAGGTATAACAGAATGGTTGGAGCCTTTAAGAAGTTTTACAGCGGTCTTATACTTGCCGGTGATGCCGCCGATGAATATACCATACGTTCGCTCAGGGCCATGGCTTATCCATTCGTTCTGCTTGAAAAATCAGTGAGGAATCTGCGTCTGAATACTGTCGGCACCGATTATGCAGATGGCGCAAGGAAAGTTGTCGACCATGTTGTCAGGATGGGCTACAAAAATATACTAATTGCCACCGACAGGCTGGCTTCTCAGTTCGACCGTCAGCTAATCAGCATTCTGAAGGATAACATCACTTCGAAAGAAGGAATAAGCAAACCTTTAATAGTCGAGTTCGATATGCCGGTGGATGGAGGAGAAATTGATCAGGGGCAGATTGACCATTATCTTCGTCCGCCGTACAGTGCCGAGATAATAATAGTTGTCCAGGCCGACCTCGTTTACAGTATCATGAGCTATCTGAGAAGAAAAAATCTTCGTGTACCACAGGATGTCGCGATTGTATCAATGGAGGAAGGCATTGGCTTTGACCTGATGTCGTCACCTGTGACATGTCTGCGGAGACCTCTTTCGGGAATGGCTCTCAAGGTATCAAACATGATCTGGTCGGAGGTAAGAAATGCAGGTAAATCGAAATACAAGAGACAGGTGACCATTTCTCCGGAGCTCATTGTAAGAAAATCCTGCGGAACTATCTGATCATCTGTCCCGTCTTGATATAAAATCAGAAAATTAGTTTCCTGTCCAGGCAAAGCTGTTTACTTCATGAAGTACTTCCTGTAATTGTCGATAAATGGTGCCACGTCATTAACTCCAATCTTCTTGGCTAATATTTTTTTATCTCTGTCAAGGATGTAAATAAGCGGTGTTGCCTCAACGTTGTAGTAATATCCGAAATTGGATCTCCGCTCCGGATCCCATCCGTTAATCCAGTCGAGCTTATGATCATCAATGTATTTCTGCCATTTCGACTTATCTCCGGCCGTGCATACGGAAAACACTTCCACTCCCTGGTTTTTTGCCGTGTCGTACCAGGCCTTGAGCTTAGGCGTCGCTTCAGCGCAATGGCCGCAATCAGGTTCCCAGAAATAAACAACGGTGAAATCCTTCTCAATGTCATAAAGGGCAACAAACATACCCCTGTCTGAATCCATAATAAGGTCATGGGCTTTCATCCCTATAATGTTGGGCCGGATTCTATCAACCTGTTCGCGAAGGTCTTTTTTAAAGTCATCGGAAACCCAATCAGCTTTTCCCGACAGGTAAATATCGTCTGCTAGCTTTAACACCACGGCATCGTGTCCCATTATTTCACTCTCCCTGAAGTGGTTGAAAAGAAAGACCGAAACGAACTGGAATATTTTCGGATTCTTTTCTGTCCTGGCAATTATCCTGTCAATTTCCCTGTTTATGCTGTCGGGCGACTGAACCAGGACATTTGAAAAGAAAGTCTTAAGTCGTGCCTGCAGAATCGGTGTTCTCAGCAGCCTTTCATCAGTGATATCGGTATTGTCGAAGAAATGATCCCTGTTATACGCGTAAGTCATGGCCCACCTCACCGAGTCGGGATTCCCGGTTCCTTCGGGAATTTTAAATTGCGGGACCTCCACGGGAAGCATGGCCCTGACTAGCAGTGAAAGCAGGTTGTTTTCATTTTTCTTTATCACTTCCCGCAGGTAGCTCTTCATTGCATCTTCCTGCTTTTTCTGCAGTCCGGTAAGGATTTGAAGGGAATCCGGATTCTGTCTGTTTGATTGAAGCCTCTTGTTTATCCCCGAAGCTTTTCTCTGCATTTCAACCCAATTCCTCTGGTAGACAACAAAGGATTCGTTTTCGCCTGAACCGGAGAAGTTTAGCGTGTTGAAATAGTCAGGGTGGGAGCATGAAACAGTAAACTGCTGGTCATCAGACATCAGGATTTCAAAATATTGCTTTCCGGGAAGAACGATCATGTAAATACCCTGTGGCAGGGCTTCCTGACCTGAGAACACGGCATTGCCACTGCTGTCGAGAACCACAGTATCCTGAATATATTGTTTGTCGCCGAAATGGTATGCCAGGAATATTGTAGAGTCGCTCAGTCCTGATACATTAACCGAGATTTCATATCCCTTGTGTGTCTGGCCTGAGGAACAAAATACTGTCGATATCAGGAGCAGGCAAAATATCAGGT
Organism: Bacteroidales bacterium; assembly: GCA_009877105.1. GTDB lineage: Bacteria > Bacteroidota > Bacteroidia > Bacteroidales > VadinHA17 > LD21. The sequence continues at coordinate 5,014 of WXFD01000038.1, read as the reverse complement.
TTTTCATAATAATGAATGACATGAATAACATGTGTGCAAATATATTCAATGCAATTTCTTTGCCAAACGACAGTTTTAGGAAAATTGGAAATAAATTGTAATTTTGGTAATTCTAAACCTTCGTTTCATATTAGCTGTTAAATGAAGATATCCATCCTGATCCCGGTTAATGATTATGACATTGTCGCCCTTGTCCACTGGATGAGGGATGGAATGGAAAATGTACCTGAATTCACCGAGATAATAATAGGTGATGACGGATCATCCGAGGACTTCCGGAAAAAATACCAGTCGCTGACTGACGATGTGGTGAAGCTTGTATCATCAGAAAAGAACATTGGCAGGGCATCGATAAGGAACCGTCTTATAGATGAGGCATCGGGCGATTATCTCTTGTTCATCGATGCCGACACGATGATCAGGGGAACTGCATTAAATTATCTTCAGAAATGGCTTGAGAATATTCACAGGGCAAGGGTGATCAGCGGAGGAATTCTTTACAGGGACATCCCGCCAGGAGATCCTGACAAGATGCTTCGCTGGAAATACGGGAGAAAAAAGGAGCAGAAGAAGGCATCATACAGGAACAAGCACCCGTATTCATTTTTTTCCACTTTCAATGTAATGATTGAAAGATCTGTCTTTTCCAAGTTCAGGTTCTACGAGGAGCTCAAGCGTTACGGTCACGAGGACACCCTGCTTGGTTACCAGCTTCGCAAGGCGGGTATTCCTGTCCTGCACATTGATAACGGACTTGTTCACCTGGGACTTGAGTCGAACAGGGAATTCCTCGCCAAAACAAAGGACAGTATAGAGAACCTGAGCAAACTGTATGACAATGTCACTGACAAGCTCACTTTTGCATCGGCAATTCCCGTTGTAAGAGTTTTCAGGTGTCTTAATATTATGAGGCTGACCCGGCTTTTTGCCCTGATCTTTATCCGCAACAGGGAAAGAATGGAGATACGTCTTGATTCTGCAAAAATATGTCTTCCTCTTTTTCAACTCTATAAGCTGAGCATGTTCTGCACCTACAGGGAGATTCACTGCCGGAGGAAGCTGCTTCCCATATTCAGGATACCGCCTGATATCATCTAGAAATCGCTTCTTCTGATATCCATATTCCCGTCATCTCTTCTTTCCGCCCTCAGGACAAAATCGAACCTGTCTTTCATTATGCACAGGAAATAATCAGTAGGAGGGGAGAAATCTATGTTTTCAGCCGCGAAGAATCTCTTCCCTGCAGTATGCCTAAGTGCAGCTATTTCTTCGTCAAAATTCTCATTCCTGCCTTCTGCCAGCGATTTGATGTATCTGGCACAAACAAGGTCCTCTTCAGCAGAAATACATGCCCTGTAACCCATGGCAACAAGTGAAACCCTGCCGGGTTTACGTTCGCGTATGAATCCGGCTACTGCTGATGCATTTACCAGGCTTCCGGTTATTATCATGTCGGCATTGACCGCGCTGACCAGTCCTGCAGTACCTGCGGTTGTAGTGTGGATCAGTGTACGACCTGTAAGGTCTGATTTGATTATTTCCGTCGGACTGTTGCCGAAATCAAATCCCTGTATCTTCATTTCATTTCTTTCACCTGCCAGAAGCGAACCACGATAAATCTCCCTGAGCCTGAATGCTTCTCCCGGTGTAGCGGTGGCTATTATCCTCGAAGCTCCTGCATCGATGGCATAGCACTCCAGCGAGAATGCCCTGAAGACATCAATTATTACAGTTAGTCCAACAGCCTGTCGAGCACCCTCTACAAATTCGGAAATCTCAATTCGCATGATTAATATTTTGATCTAAAATAGTGAATTAATTTATATGCACTATTTTGTAATTTTGCACGTTAGAGTTAAAAACAATAAGATGGCTGATCCGGTTTCATGGGCTCTCGGAAAGATAAAGCAGGCTAATGACTATATCTGGAATACCTCGATATCCGATATTTCAAGAGGCAAATCATTTCTGATAAGGCAATTAAGGATTATTGTCCTTGCCGCCAGGGGCTTCATGAAAGACAGGGTTCAGCTCAGGGCATCTGCTCTTACGCTGTACACGATGTTGTCTATCATTCCCTTTGCAGCTATTGCTTTCGGTGTAGCAAAGGGATTCGCCCTCGATCAGAAACTTCAGGAACTACTCATCAAGGAGTTTCAGAACCAGCCTGAAGTGCTTACATGGATACTCGACCAGGCGGGCAACGCCATGCAGGCCACCAGGGGAGGCTATATTGCCGGAGTTGGTCTTATCATCCTTGTTTGGTCGGTGATATCACTTCTCGATCAGATAGAGAGCTCCTTTAATCATATATGGCAGATTCAGGTATCACGACCCTGGCTGAGGAAGTTTACCGACTACATTGCAATCCTTCTCATTGCCCCGGTTGTCCTGGTTCTTTCAAGCAGCCTGACAGTGTTTGTGACATCAGAGCTTTACTCAAACACCGAGTCGATTAGATTCATCAGGCCTATAATCGGTTTCCTTATCAAAATTGGTCCCTACGTTCTTACATGGATCGGTCTGACCATCCTGTTTATTATCATGCCCAACACCAAGGTTAAATTCATTCCCGCTTTTGTTTCGGGAGTTATAACCGGCACCATACTTCAGCTGCTTCAGTGGCTTTATATCGACCTTCAGTTCGGAATTTCAAAACTCAGCGCCATTTACGGAAGTTTTGCCGCCATTCCCCTGTTTATAATCTGGGTTCAGGCCAGCTGGATAATCCTGCTTCTTGGGGCGGAGCTTGCTTTTGCCAATCAAAACGTTACCAGGTTCGAGTTTGAATATCAATCTCTGAATGTCAGTCAGCACCAGAAAAAGGCTCTGTCGCTCATGATAATGAAGACCATTGTGAATAATTTCACAATGGGTGAAAAGGCATTGAGTTCTGAAGGCCTTTCGCGCAATCTGAGAATCCCGGTCAGACTGGTAAGGGACATATTGCAGGATCTTACCGACAGCAGGCTGGTATCGGTGATACACGAAGAGGAGCACCATGATAGGCTTTACCAGCCCGCCATGGATGTCAACAAGATGACGGTAAGTTTTGTTCTCAACAAACTCGAGAGGAAGGGTTCCGATCAGCAGCTGTTCAATCAGAATGGCGAATACGATAAAATGACGGGCATGCTTGATGAATTTGAGGCCCTTGTTGCTTCTTCGGAGTCAAACATTCTTATAAATGATCTATAGCCTGGATCTTCCACGGGTAAAAAAGAGATTCATTTCCCGCGTTTCCCGGACATCCTGTACTTTTTCACGAATTCAATAAAATCGGTGTAGGATCTCCATTCGTGGAAGAAATAATGAGGGAAAGGTACTATTATATGCCTGGTTTCCTTTTCTTTTTCCCAATAGCCTTTCAGGTTTTTTGCAGGGAATACCCTGTCGATTTCGCTTGTAAGTGCATAGTCCCACCTGAATCCGGGTTCTTTTTGCTCCATGATTCTGTTATAAAGCCATCTCAGTTCATCATGAAGCGATTTTACCGATCTTTGAGGTATCCTGTCAGCATTTCTCAGATAGTTCTTTTTATCCCCGAACATCCTGAAATAGAATTTCTCCATGTTAGTTTCAGTAATATTATTCAGGGTGCCTTCAAAAACATTAAGCGGAATACCGTAATTGTCATCTGCCGGAACCGGCGTTCCATTGACGGCGATTGTCAGGTCGGGTTTAATTGCCGTTTTTGGGGAAAGATATTCTGCTGCCCAAACACCCAGCGACCATCCGATAAGAGTAATAGAGCGATAGGTTTTTGTTTCGGGCAGAACCAGGGCCTCGTCGGCAGAATAGTTGTAAAACAGGATAAAGTCAAAATCGTCTGTACACAGGGGGGTGAACATGTTTTCGTCAGTACCCCAGCCCCCGTAGAGTATTACAAGCCTGTCATTCTTTTCGCGTCTCCTTATGTATGTTTTCATCTTGTCCCTGGTTAAAGGCTTTATTGTCATTCCGGTGAATGGACGGCCTTACCAAATATAGCGAATTTTAATATAGGGCAACAAAAAAATTCCGGGCATAAAAAAACAGCCTCGCGGGGCTGCAAAAAGAAGAGGAGTGAGGGTCGATGTGAAAACCAAAAAGCGGGCGTTATTAGTGAGATAATTCCCGTGTCTACTGTCTGATAAAAGGACGGAACCATGGTTAGCTGGCACTATTCCTCAGGTTCCTGGTGTGAAAGTCAATGTCTGCAATACAATCCTGATGATTTTCACACTCAACCCTGTTCTCCTCTTTTTACCAATAGCATGAGCTTGGAACAAATTTATATATAATAAAGGTATTATCAAAAAGAAAAATTAAATATTTATTCACCATAACTGTTTATTATGATGAGTTAACATTTTTAATTGACGAAGCACCATTTTGTATTGATTAAAAAATCCGTATATTTGATCATACCCTCCGCTGATTGATTGGCATGTTATGGCTGCTGAATTTGAAATGACCGATATTGACGACAGTGGCGGATTCATTACAGAGCATGTTTCCGGGGCTGACGTATTCTGGCATTCCCATCCCGAGTACGAAATTATGCTGAATATCGACAGTGCAGGCACGAGGATAGTCGGGGACAGCGCTGAAATGTTTGGTTCCTACGACCTGGTTCTGATCGGTGATAATCTGCCCCACAGCTGGGAGTATTACCGCGACAGCGACAATGCTGGCCGGGAAAGGGGTGTGATGATCCATTTCAAACTTGCATCAATAGGTGAAGCATTGCTTGCCCAGCATGAGCTTCAGGCGGTCAGAAATCTTCTTGCCGATTCCGGAAGGGGCATTCGCTTTTCTGTCGATGATGCCCGGCTGGCTGAACCACATCTGGAAAATATGCTGAAAACAAAGGGCATTGAGAAGATGATAAGCTTCTTCAATGTACTCAGTATAATGTGTTCATCGGTAAAAAGAAAGGCTCTTTGCAGCGAGACCTACAAAAAAGCATTCGACAAAAGGAATAATAAAAGGATGACCGACGTGACCGAGTATGTCAGGAATAATTTCGCCC
>WXFD01000037.1 GCA_009877105.1 Bacteroidales bacterium | reverse complement strand
GAGGATCGGCTTCAATACCTGCTCGGTCAGTATTGTTACGTCAAGAACACCGAGAGGATCATTGTCATCATAGGTACCTTCCCTGGCGGTAAGGCTGTACCACATCCCTCCGAGGTACATTGAAAAGTTGTGGAGCCTGGCGGGCCGGTAGGCTCTTGTACCTTTCGGAGTCACGATGAATCCGTCATTCAGCTTTTGAAGGAACTCTTCCTCAGTCAGGCCGTTAAGGTCTTTTACGGTCCGGTTATAGTCCATTATCCCGAGCTGGTTGTCGGGGAAATGTACGGCCAGGAAAAAATTGAATTCCTCGGTACCGTCATATCCGGGATTCTGTTCTCTCTTTTCCTTGCCCACGAGGGCAGCCGCAGCTGTCCTGTGGTGTCCGTCGGCCACATAGGTATATGGCACCTTCTGAGCAAAAAGCTCTTCTATGCGCCTGATGACACCAGGCTTATTCACCACCCAGAAATGATGTCCGATGCCGTCGTCAGAGATAAAATCATATTCCGGCGTACTCTTCTCCACAATTGAACTGACTATTTCATCGATCTCGCTGACTGAAGGATAGGCAATAAATACCGGTTCCATATTGGCATTGTTAACCCTTATATGAACCATTCTGTCCTGTTCCTTATCAGGCCTGGTGAGTTCATGTTTCCTAATGGTTCCGTCGAGGTAATCATCGACCGAAGCGCAACCTGCAATTCCGTACTGGGTTCTGCCCTTCATTGTCTGGGCATAAATGTAATAGCATGGCTGGTCGTCCTGAATCAGCCATCCCTTTTTTTGCCAGAGGGCAAAGTTTTGCCTGGATCTTTCATATACTTCTTCCGAATGGATGTCGGTTTCAGGAGGAAATTCTATTTCGGCGCGTGTGATGTGAAGCAGGGAGCATTCTTTGCCCTCTGCCATTTTTCTTGCTTCACCTGTGTTCATTACATCATAGGGCAGGCACGCCAGATCGCTGACAATGCCTGAAGGGGGTCTGAGGCCCCTGAATGGTTTGACTATAGCCATTTCTTATATGATCGTTGAATCATTAATATTTAATTATATCAAAAACCTGGTGATGTTCCGGCGCTGCTGGTCACGATCCTTTTACTTGTTAAGCCTGAACTTCTGATTCCCGGTTTTGAAATAATCGACTATCTGGTTTATTGCGGCAATACCGGCATTGCTGTTTGCCTCCTCTGTCTGAGCTCCCATTTTCTTTGCAGTAAAAAGGAATCTTCCGCTGTACTTCTCCTCGATAAGAGCCTTGCAGTCGGGTGCAACATCGGAAAGATACCTGAAATCGGGGCGTTCCGCGAACATTTTCAGCAGGGATTCCTCGTCGATGATTTCTTTCCGTGCGGTGTTGACGAGTACCGCCGGTACAGGCATCCCTGAAAGAAGGCTGTAGTTGACGGAAGAGCCTGTTTCCTTGTTAAACGGAATATTGAGCGATATGTACTGGCATTCAGAATAAAGTTCCTTTGCGGATTTACAGGCCCTGATGCCATACCCTGTAATAACATCCTCTGCAATATAGGGATCGAATGCACTGACAGTCATACCGAAACCTCCGGATATTTCTGCAACATACCGGCCAACATTTCCAAAACCATGGATGCCGATCGTCTTTCCCCGCAATTCGGTTCCCGATTTACCTGAGAATCCGCTCCTGGCCATATAAAGCATCATTTCAAACGCAAGTTCTGCAACGGCATTTGAATTCTGTCCCGGAGTGTTCATTGCCACAACGTTATGACGCGTACAGGCTTCAAGGTCGAGATTGTCATATCCGGCACCGGCCCTGACCACTATTTTAAGGCGTTTTGCCGCATCAAGCAGTTCAGCCGATACAATATCGCTGCGAACGATCAGGGCATCGGCATCGGAAACTGCGGATGCAAATTCCGAGGCTGATTTGTAATTCTCCAGGAATACGGCTTCATAACCGGCTGCATCTATGAGTTCCTTTATTTTCCTGGCGGCAATTTCTGCAAAAGGTTTTTCAGTAGCTACAAGTACTTTCATTGTATTGGATTTTAATTACCGGAATTATGTATACAAACAGGTAACAATGTTTCCCGGAATCAGTTTTTACTTTCAAATTCTTTCATGGCATCAATGAGGGCAGTTATGCTTTCAACAGGGAGGGCATTGTATGTTGAAGCCCTGAATCCTCCGACAGAACGGTGTCCTTCAATCCCCACGATTCCGCGTGATTTGGCAAATTCCGAGAAAGGTTTCTCAAGTTCCTTGTATCCGTCGGCCATAACGAAGCAGATGTTCATAATCGACCGGTCCTCCTCATCCTTAATTGTGGGAACAAACAGTTTGTTCCGGTCTATCTCGTCATAAAGCATCCTGGCCTTTTCGGTATTCTTTTTGTGCATGGCTTTCACTCCTCCCAATCCCTTGAGCCATACCAGTGTCTGCTGGGCAGCATATACTGCAAATACCGGAGGGGTATTGAACATCGATTCGGCCTTGATATGGGTGCGGTAGTCAAGCATTGTCGGTATGGCACGGTTAACCCTGCCGAGAACGGATTCCTTGATTATAACCACGGTAACCCCTGCCGGGCCAAGGTTTTTCTGGGCCCCCGCATAGATCAGCGAATATTTTGACACATCAACCGGGCGGCTGAAAATATCCGACGACATATCGGCAACGAGCGGCACCGGAACGTCGGGGTCGGATTTAAGGCTGGTCCCGAATATCGTGTTATTCGTGGTGACATGGAAATAGTCGGCATCAGAAGGCACCACATAATTCTTTGGAATGTAATTGTAGTTGCTTTCTTTCGACGATGCCACCTCTGTCACTTCGCCATACAACTTTGCCTCCTTAAGTGCCTTGTTTGCCCACTCACCGGTATTGAGATACGCCGATTTGCTGTTCATCAGGTTCATGGGGACCATTGCAAACTGAAGGCTGGCCCCTCCGCCGAGGAATATTACCTGGTAACCTGAAGGAACATCCAGCAACTCCTTAACAAGTGCAATGGTCTCATTCATGCAGGCAATGAATTCCTTGCTGCGATGTGATATTTCAAGTACCGAGAGTCCGGATCCTGCAAAATCCCTGATGCCTTCAATGGTCTTGTCGATTGTGTATTGGGAAAGGATTGACGGGCCCGCGTAAAAGTTGTGTTTTTTCATGGTCTGAATAATTTGATTTTATTAAATTTTTGTGGTTCGTCTGTATACAAAATTAATTAAATAATATGTTTGTTCGGTGATCCGGGGAAAATATCATGCCTGGTCACTCAAATCAACAGTTTCAAGTACCCCGTTACGCAAGACGGGTATCACATCCGTGAAGTCGCATGAAAGACAGAACTCAAGGCAGTCGTCGAGGCCCTTTTCTCTCAGCCGCGACCGCTGGGCAGCCTTCTCTATATATCCCATGACATCATTCCTTGCAAGCAGCCAGAGGTCGATGGCTGCGTGAGTTGAATCGCAGATGGTGGAATAGAGCGAAGTAGACATCAGCCTCTCTGCTATTGCCCCGGCGCAGATCGTGTCTTCAAGGTTGAACCTGTTCTTCCAGCCGGCACAGAATATCAGTACATTCTTATCCTTTGCTGTTAACCATTTAACAAGAGAACTTAAATTAAGAAAGGAACCTATAACAATACAGCTGGCCGATGAGGCCAGTTTGATTATTCCGGTACCGTTTGTGGTACTGTATACAATGGTCCGGCCTTCGACCATTTCCTTTGTGAAATTATAAGGTGAGTTGCCAAAATCAGCAAAATCAAGCACATAGCCATCACGTTCGGCTGCCACCATGAAGCCGTTCTCCTTATGGGCCCTGGCTTCGCCGACTGTCCCGACCGGTATGATCCTGGCTGCCCCATTGGCGAAAGCAGTGCAGATCGACGATGAAGCCCGCAGAATATCGATTATCACCACTATCGGATCATGAAGCAGTTCAGGCTCAAACAAAGCGGGAGAAAAGCAGGTTTCGAGTTTTCTCTTTTCCATCAGTATTATCTTGAATCTCCAAATGCGGAACAGCGGGTTTGGCCCCGTAAACTTTCTTCCGCATTCTAGGCAGATCAACGCGGGAACGTACCGGCTCTCAGTCTTTTTTATAGAATGGGGGATTCACCACTCTCGCCCTGAGATCCTTGTTCCTTATCCTGATAAATATTTCAGTATCCGGTTTCCAGTATCCTTCATCGAGGTAAGCCATTCCTATCCCCTGCCTGAGCATGGGCGACATGGTACCGGAGGTTACTTCACCTATCCTTTCCCCAGATGCATTTACGACTTCGTAATGCTGACGGGGAATTCCACGGTCGATCATAACAAATCCTTTCAGCCTTCTTTTTACACCTTCCTTTTTCTGCTGCAGGAGTAAAGCCTTGTCGACAAAATCCCTGTCGTCGCTGAATTTGGTGATCCATCCCAGTCCGGCCTCAATCGGCGAGGTCTGATCATTTATATCATTTCCGTATAGGCAATAGCCCATCTCGAGCCTGAGTGTATCCCTTGCTCCCAGCCCGACGGAACGGATATTGAATTCCCGGCCGGCGTCAAAAACAGCTTCCCACAGTTTCGGGCCATCCTCATTCCTCACATATATTTCACATCCGCCGGCGCCGGTATATCCGGTCGTGGAGAAAATAACATCCTTTATGCCGGCAAACTCGATTATTTTAAATGTGTACCATTCCATTTCAGCAACCGGAGCTGCAGTGAGTTTCTGCATGGCTTTCAGGGCCAGGGGACCCTGGACCGCAAGCTGTGATATTTCGTCAGATGCATTGACAAGATCCTTTCCCGGCCTGATCCCGAACCGGCCGGCCTGCGATACACACCACTCCCAGTCCTTTTCAATATTAGCCGCATTCACCACAAGAAGATATTTTTCTGCATTGAACCTGTAAACCAGAAAATCATCCACTATCCCGCCTTTCCCGTTAGGAAAGCAGGTATACTGTACTTTCCCGTCAGTAAGTGAAGCTGCATCATTGGAGGCAATGTACCGGAGAAAAGGGAGCGCATCAGGTCCGGTGACCCAGAATTCACCCATATGTGAAACATCAAACACGCCAACGCCTTCCCTTACAGCCACGTGTTCCTCATTTATTCCCGCAAATTCAACGGGCATATTAAAGCCGGCAAATGGGATCATCCTGGCTCCGGCAGCCTCGTGAAAACGGGTAAAGATTGTATTTTTCATATTATTCAGATTTTGATTTTCATCGGTTATCAGGCTGTTCCGTCCGGCGCACGGGCAATCATGCCCGGGTTGGGGGCCAGCCAAAAATTATTATGATATAAATTTAACATAAATATTCTTAGGACATGACAATAAAATACTAACTAATTGACTGTTTATATGTTAAGTTGTTATTATAAATAAACAAGGGATGAAATATTAATATACAACCCTGATGTTCTGTTATTTAACACTAAGCTACCAATACAAAAATTACAATGACTACCCGGATTGAAAACAAATTAACAACTTTATCAGATACGTTGAAATAGTTCTTTGGCAACAAATGGCTTGAATATCTTAACAGATCAAACACTGAATATCATATTCCATATTCTCCCATCCGGTAAGGATGGCATCCTCTTTTGCTTAACATGCCGACAAGATATCCAAAAAGAGGGCCTTGATTTTCCTTATTAAGGAAATAGGTGTAGTTTTTACTGTCAAAGACTATCTGATAGAGAATCCGGGTGTGGTTGACATATTTATTCCAATTAAAGAATGCAGCATAACAAATATAAACAAAACAATTATAATAAACAATTGGAAGTCAACCCATCCGGGGTTGTGGCTGGCATGTGATGATCTTTCCCCGGGGTGAGACCCGGGCTGCTGGAAGCCGACACCGCAGGTGTCGGGCTGGAAACACCTCCCAGGAAAAGCAGAATGGATTTGCCTGCACGGACTACTGGAAACCGATGGAAGTCAACCCCTCCGGGGTTGTAATTGGCATGTGGTGATTTTTCCCCGGGGTGAGACCCGGGCTGCTGGAAGCCGACACCGCAGGTGTCGGGCTGGAAACACCTGCCAGGGAAGGCAGAATGGGTTTGTCTGCACGGACTACTGGAAACCCACACCCCGGGTGTCAGTCAAGGATTAGTCTTTTACCTGTCATTAAAAAAATTATTAATACGAACATTCAAATTCCAGACAAACCATGAACAATTAATCGTGTATTAAAAGCAGTTTAGGAGAAGGGGGTAAGACAAAGGACTTAGGATATATCCTCATGACATCTTTATTAATGTAATCAGGGAAGGGGGAAGAATTGTTTTCCGCATCTGACCGGAGAATAGGAACCTGGAGGAAAAATAAAAAGCTGATATAAACGTTACCTATACGACAGATTTCAGTTTCAGCAGCAGGGACCAGTAAATCATGGACTACAAATATATAAAGCCGGAATATCTTGAAATGGTCACCGGAGGGGATCCCGATCTGATCAGGGAACTGGTAACGATGTTCAGGGATCAGATGGATGAGATATACAGGGATATGAAGTCGATGCTTTCACGCCGCGACTTCAATTCGCTGGGCCTCCTGGCCCATAAGGCCAAATCGTCGGTTGCAATTATGGGAATGGAGAGCCTGGCCGAAATGCTGAAGATATTTGAACACCAGGCCAGGGACGGAGAGCAATCCGAAAAATATGAAAATTATGTAAGCAGATTCGGGGAAGACACAAGATCGGCAATGAAGGAACTCGAAACAATGGTTAACGGGGAAATGGCGAAGCCGGGGATGATCACAACAGAGAAAAGAGGAAAGATAGGGATCATTTCCTTTTCCGTCAACAGGCTGAACGCAGTCAACATGGATGAGATCAGGGACGGGATGAGCAAGGTTTTTGAGGAACCGAATTCAAAAATCATCTTCAACCTTAAGGGCATTGAATACATTGACAGTTCCGGTTTTGCCTTCTTCCTGACCCTGCACAAGGCAGCTAAAAGCAATTACGGGATCCTGAAATTTGTCAATCCCGAGCCCAGGGTTTTTGAATTGTTTCAGACCCTGCACCTTCATACCGTATTTGAAATTTTCGATGACCTCGATGCCTGTATCAAATCGTTCAGGTAGAAACATCCCTGCTACCCCCTTCCGAAGGTGAGCCTGTCTCCTTCCACACCGATCCTCACATTGTCATCGCGTTTTACGGTGCCGGCAATTATCCGCTTCGACAGTTCATTGATTATTTCCCGCTGAACCAGACGTTTCACAGGTCGTGCCCCGAGCTGGGGATCATAGCCGTGCCTGGTCAGCCAGTCAAGTGCGTCGTCGGAAACCTCAAGATGAATATTATTGCCTTCAAGTATTTTTCGGACAATATTCAGCTGCATATTGACAATTTCCCTTATCTGGTCCTGGCTTAGAGGTTTGAACATGACCACTTCATCCACCCGGTTCAGGAACTCCGGGCGCAATGATTTCCTCAGCAGTGTAAACAGTTCTTTTCTCAACAGTTCAGCCTCGCCTTCAGGCATGTTGTTGTTCCACCTGTCCATCCTGTCACGTATTATCTCCGATCCAAGATTGGATGTCATTATCAGGATCACGTTCCGGAAATTGATTGTCCTGCCCTTGTTGTCGGTGAGTCTGCCGTCGTCGAGAACCTGTAGGAGAAGGTTGAACAGGTCGGGATGAGCTTTTTCGATCTCATCGAGCAGTACCACCGAATAGGGTTTATGCCTTACCGCTTCAGTCAGCTGGCCGCCTTCGTCATATCCGACATATCCGGGGGGCGCTCCTATCAGTCTTGAGACTGAATGACGTTCCTGGTATTCCGACATATCGATCCTGGTGAGAAGATTTTCATCATTGAAGAGAAACTCCGCGAGTGCTTTGGCAAGTTCGGTTTTTCCGACACCTGTCGTACCGAGGAAAATGAAAGATCCGACAGGCCGTTTCTGGTCCTGCAGGCCGGCGCGCGACCGCCTGACTGCATCGGCAACCGCGCTGACAGCCTCATCCTGCCCGACCACCCTTTTGTGAAGTTCCTCCTCGAGCCTGAGAAGCTTTTCCTTCTCACTTTCTAGCATCCTCGAAACGGGAATGCCGGTCCACCTCGATACAATAGCTGCAATATCCTCCGACCGCACCTCCTCCTGGATGAGCGAGCCCTTGCTTCTTTTCTTTTCGATACTTTCCTTGAGCGCGGCAATTTCATTTTCGAGGCTGATGATCTTTCCGTAGCGTATTTCCGCAACCAGCCCGTAATCGCCCCTGCGCTCAGCCTGCTCGGCCTGGAGCCTGAGCGATTCCACCTGTTCCTTCATCTCCTGCATTCGTTCGACCATTTCCTTTTCCGACTTCCAGGCGGCAAGCAGATCATCCTTTTCCGACTGAAGTTCGGCAAGCATCCCTGAAATCTCTTTCTCCTTGGCACTGTCGCCGTCGCGCCTGACAGCCTCCTTCTCAATCTCAAGGCGTGTTATGGACCGGGTGACCGAGTCAATTTCCTCCGGCACCGAATTCATCTCAAGCCGCAATCTCGAAGCCGCCTCATCAATGAGGTCAATGGCCTTGTCGGGAAGGAACCTGTCGGTGATGTACCTTGTAGAAAGATCGACTGCGGCAATGATTGCCTCGTCCCTTATAATAACCCTGTGATGGGCTTCATACTTCTCGCGGATACCCCTGAGTATCGAGATGGTATCTTCCCTGCCGGGTTCATCTACCATCACCACCTGGAACCGGCGTTCAAGTGCCTTGTCCTTCTCAAAATATTTCTGGTATTCATTCAGTGTGGTTGCCCCTATTGCCCTGAGTTCGCCTCTTGCAAGAGCAGGCTTCAGGATATTTGCCGCATCCATTGCCCCTTCCGACTTTCCCGCACCTACAAGGGTATGGATCTCATCTATAAACAATACGATACTGCCGTCGGAAGCAATCACCTCGTTTATCACCGACTTCAGACGCTCTTCAAATTCACCCTTGTATTTGGCGCCTGCGATCAACGCCCCCATGTCGAGGGAATAAATGGTTTTTGACTTAAGATCCTCCGGAACATCGCCCCGTGTAATCCTGTGGGCAATACCTTCGGCAATGGCTGTCTTACCCACACCGGGTTCGCCGATCATTATGGGATTGTTCTTTGTTCTCCGCGTAAGGATCTGAAGGATCCTCCTTATCTCATCATCACGTCCTACCACCGGATCAAGCTTGCCCGAACGGGCCCTTTCATTAAGATTAATGGCGTACCGGTTCAGGGAATTGAATGTGTCATCGGAGGTTGGATTTTCCACCGTTGCCCCTTTCCTTAGCTCATTTATGGCAGAGCGCAGGTCCTTCAGCGTCACACCCTGATCCTTTAAGATCTGGGCTGCCGGGTCGGCCGTCTCAAGAATTCCCATGAGGATATGTTCGGCTGTAACGAACTTGTCATTCATTTTTGACGCATGGTCGTTGGCCTTCCGCAAGGCTTCCGATGCACCTGTGGAAAGATAATTATCAGCTCCCGACACCTTCGGATATGTATCGATAAGTTTTTCGATATTGTTCCGGATGACCTGCGCATTTGCTCCTACCTTGCCAAGGAGCCATTCCGTTATGTTTTCCGACTGACTGAGCACTCCCTGGAGAAGATGGGCACATTCAACCGCCTGCTGACCTTTTGAAGAAGCAATGTTAAAGGCCTGTTGTACCGATTCCTGCGCTTTTAAAGAGAAATTATTAAGATTCATGATATTCAGTTTTTGCACTGATATCTCAATTTCTTTGCCATCGCGGTTTCATGTCTTTCTGGCATATAATTTATTCGCTATTATGCCATTATGGCAAAAAAGAGGCCGGAGTGTTCAGGAAGAACGATTGAATCTCCGGTTCTGATTGGGGTTAATTGCAGGCAGCAAGGCCGACTGGCCTGTCAGCACAAAAATGCTGACAAACGCACAACCTGAATAACCATCCTGTGTTTTTCACGTTTTAATATCAGCGATACCAACTTGTTAATAATTATACGGCAGGTGATGATAACAACTTGTTATTTCTTGAGTTTTTTTCAGGGTCTTCTTTTAGTTTAGCATCCTGATCATTTTTGTGAAAGATTTTTTCCTTTAGCAGAGACAATGAGCGAGAAGATAATTGAAACCCTGATGCATCTTTTTGCCCTGATTGCGAATCCGATGAGGAACGAAACGGAGCGGAGGAGCGTTGTGGAGGCTTTTCTCGGACATCTGCTCAACCAGGAGCTGGCAAGGAAGTATCTTTCAGTTTACAACAATGCCTACTCTGAAGCTGCCGAGAAGCTGGCAAGGAGCACACCCGAACGCCGTGAGGGTGCAATAGCCATCAGGATAACCAAGCTTTGCAGGGACATCAATGAAGAGGGGCAGCTTGACCAGGAGCAAAGGGTGGTCGTGGTAATAAAGGCGCTTGAATTCTGCAAGTCGGGAGATACAGAGATATCTCCGATGGAAATGGGGTTCATCAACACCCTTGCTGAGGGATTGGGAATAGGTCCGGAGGAATTTGATTCGATCAGGCAGTTTGCAGTCAATCCGTTCTCGGAAGTCCCCTCGTCACCGAATATCCTGGTGATCTCCGGTCAGGACGAAATTGATCACAGCGTAACAACCAGATATCTCCGGAAAGAGATGCTGAAGGGCCGGATCTGGATACTTCATGTGCCTTCGGTTGGCATGTACTTTCTCAGGTTCAGCAAGACGGGAGAAATATCGATGAACGGCCAGCTGCTCCAGGAAGATACGGTATATCCGGTCAGCCAGGGTTCTTCGATAAAAGGATACAACATCTCACCCATCTACTTCTGGGACATAACGATGCAGTTCCTAAAGGAGGAATTTCTTGCCTCCCGGGTAGTTTATGAAGTGAACGACCTGGAGTACAGGTTCAGGCCCGGAGAGGTTGGGATCCACCGGATGTCGTTCAAAACCGAATCGGGAAGAATGGTCGGGATCATGGGTGCCAGCGGGGCAGGCAAATCAACGTTGCTGAGCGTGCTGAACGGGATCAATGCTCCATACAGCGGTGAGGTGCTTGTAAACGGGATAAGCATTCACAGGGAAAAAGACAAGATCAAAGGACTGATAGGATATGTTTCACAGGATGACCTTCTGATCGAGGAATTAACTGTTTTTGAGAACCTTTACTACAATGCAAGGCTTTGTTTCGGCAATCTGTCGGAAACAGAGATTGAGGAAAGGGTAGATGGCGTTCTGAAGAGTCTCGGTCTCCACGAGATCAGGAACATGAAGGTAGGTTCGCCCCTGAATAAAAAGATCAGCGGGGGTCAGAGGAAAAGGCTCAATATTTCGCTTGAACTCATCAGGGAGCCGGCGATCCTGTTCCTGGATGAACCAACATCGGGCCTTTCGTCAAGGGATTCGGAGAATATACTTGACCTGCTGAAGGAACTCTCGCGCAAAGGGAAACTCCTGTTCGTGGTAATTCACCAGCCCTCATCCGACATTTTCAAAATGTTCGACAAGCTGATAATCCTCGATACCGGCGGCTACATGATTTATAACGGAAATCCCGTCGATTCGATTGAATACTTCAAAAAAAAGATAGGGCAGGCCGACTACAGCGAAAGTGAATGCCATTCATGCGGAAATGTCAATCCCGAACAGATCTTCAATATCGTGGAGACGAAGGTTTTTACGGAAAGCGGCAGGCCCACATCCACCCGGCGCATTTCCCCCGGTGAATGGTGGAAACTGTATGAATCGGAAAAGAAGGAGGAGCATCTGGAGAAGGGTGATTCCCTTCCTGAGATTAATTTCAGGACCCCGTCATGGTACAAGCAGTTCCTGGTTTTTGCACAGAGGGATATTCTTTCAAAAGCGGCCGATCTGCAGTATGTGCTGATAACATTGCTTGAGGCTCCGGTACTGGCATTCTTCCTTGCCTTCCTCATTAGGTATTTCGATGTAAGCGCCAAAAATCCCGGGTACACGCTCATGGATAACAGCAACCTGCCGGTATACCTCTTCATGGCGGTCATTGTTGCCATCTTCATGGGGCTCACTGTAAGTGCGGAGGAAATCATAAAGGACAGGAAGATTCTCAGGAGGGAATCCTTCCTTAACCTGAGCAGGAGCGGCTACCTGGCCTCAAAGATGCTGGTACAGTTCGGTATCTCGGCTGTCCAGTCACTGTCATTTGTGCTGATAGGAAACTCAATCACCGGGATCAGGGGAATGACATTCGAATACTGGCTGGTGCTTTTTTCCTGCTGGGCATCGGCAAACGTCATGGGGCTGCTGATATCCGACAGTTTCAAGACCGTGGTTACAATATACATCCTTATTCCCTTCCTGGTGATACCACAGATTCTCCTGAGCGGGGTGATGGTCAAATTCGAAAAGCTCAATCCGCGCATTTCATCGCCGGTCGACATCCCCGTTTACGGAGAGATGATCACGGCACGATGGGGTTATGAAGCCCTTGCGGTAAAGCAATTCATGGACAACAGGTATGAACGGCTTTTCTATGAGTACGACAAGGATATGAGCAATGCCAGGTACAAGAAGGATTACTGGAACTCAAAGCTCAAGGGGAAGCTCGACATCCTGATGCTCGATCTTGAACGGGGCAGCAGGAGCGATGATTTCAACAGTAATCTGCTTATCGTTTCCAATGAGATCGGCAAGGAACTTAAGATCCTGCCCGATATCAGCTTTGCCAATGCCCCGATGCTAACACCGGAGAAGGTAACCCCGGAAATTATCAGTGAGGCAGCCGGGTATGTGGAGGCTGTAAGGCGATACTATGTAAGATTCTATAATGAGGCAAACAGCCTCAAGGATCTGCTGATCACCACTATGGAGGAAAAAGACAAATCATATTTCCAGAAACTCAGGAATGATCACTCAAATGTTGCACTTGAAGAATTTGTGACAGCCAAAAATGAAACACAGAAGATCATTGAATACAAAAATGAACTGGTCAGGAAACTGGATCCAATATTCATGGATCCCGGGCCGGCATTCATAAAGGCTCATTTCTATTCACCGGAAAAGCGGATCTTTGGCCGTCTGACAGATACATATGTTGTCAATGTGGCAGTGATCTGGTTCATGACTCTGGTGCTTTATATCATTCTATACTTCAGGCTTTTGCACAAGCTGCTCGTGTCATTTGAATCACTCTCGGGGAAAAGGAACAAGACATCTGACAAGGAAACATAAAAAAAGAGGCTGTCAAAGAGAACAGCCTCTTGAATGATGTCATCGGAAATTTCAAAAAATAATTATAATGCTCAGGCCTCTATCTCCATCATTTTAAACGGAACGCGGATGATTGATTCATAATCCTCGCCTGCTTCAAGCATATCCTCATCATCCTCCTCATAATACCAGTTTACCTCAACCTCATTTTTTGCCTTGTGGATAGCTTCCAGTTTCTTGAAAACATCAAGTATGCATTTTGAAGAACTTGTATTAAAATACTCCAGCCTGATCTTAACAACAGTCTTTTCAAGAGGTACTTCCTTGTATTGGTCGAGCCACTCCAGGAGAGGCCTGTAAAACTCAACCGAGTTTTCCGGGATTGACCGGCCCGATATTTCAAACACTCCTTCGGAGGGATCAAATTTTATTGACGGAGTCTTCGGTGTTCCTTCAATAACTATTGGTTTCATCTTTATTAGGTATTTATGTTCTTATTATCTTCCCTGACAAGTGCATTCATGCAAAACAGTGAATACTTATCATTGTATTTCTTAAACGAATATTCAAGCTTGTTCCCGGTCTTCCTGGCAATATCCACAAGGCCGAGTCCTCCCCCGCCTTTTGCCGAGATCCTCTGGTGATTCAGAATAAACTTGTACAGTTCTGATATCTCCTTATGCGTCGACCTGTTGATTTGCTCAATCTTTTCCTCAAGCTGCGGGATATTGTCATTCAAAATGAAGTTACAGGTATAAATCCTGTATCCGTTACCGGTCCTGTTGATTGCCAGCATACCATATCTTTCGGATTTCTGGTCATGAAAATCAGGAGGAGCTTTTTCCATGTGATGATAAAGGTTCTGCAGGCTTTCCACGAGAACATTGTAGACTCTTTTTCTCAGCCGGGGAGGTTCATTGTCTCTTATAAGTTTTTCCTCAATCGTATCCAGGGTTTCGTTTATCCTTTCCGAATCAACATTACCTTTAAAGCAAAGAATAGTATCGCCGCTGGAAACAGCTGAGAAGTAATCTTCAACATCAAAGCTCATCTAAGCTTCTATTTTTTAGTCAAATTAATCCGGAAACAAATATAATAAAAATACCTCCATACTTTTTTAACTCACATCAATAATAGTATTAACAATTTGCTTTAGATATCAGCACCGCTGCCGGAGCCCGGGATTTAACTGAACGTTACGGCACCTGTTTCCCGAAGGAATTTACCTTTTAAGGGATCCTGCATAAAGATTGTATCCCATGAGGCTGCATTTCAGCGATCCGTTAAAGAGTGTTCGTTTCACTGATGGTTTCAGGCCCACATGCTTCAGTGCCTCAGTATCAGAACTGATAATGAATGCCCTGAAGCCCGGAAAATTATGTTTCAGTGTCGACCCGATCATTTTGTACAGGGTTTCCGTTTCGTGGGTTTTTATTCTTTGTCCGTACGGCGGGTTCAAAAAAATGATGCCTTCCCGGTTTTCTGACTGGATATCCCTGAAATCGTGTTTTTCAATACTGATCAGATGATCCAGCCCTGCGGATTCAACGTTGAGTCTTGCCAGTCTGACTGCTTCCCCGGAGATGTCGCTTCCGCTGATAGCTGCATGCTTCATTGGAACCAACGCATTGCATTCCCTTCTCACCTCATCGAATAATTCCGGGTTAAAATCATTCCATCGCTGGAAACCGAAAGATTTCCGGTATTTACCAGGAGGTATTCCGCAGGCCAGAAGGCAGGCTTCAACCGGGAATGTACCTGAACCGCACATAGGGTCGAGCATCGGCACAGAGCCGTCCCAACCTGAAAGCAGGATAATACCTGCGGCAAGCACCTCATTCAGGGGCGCTGTTCCCGATCCCCTGCGGTAACCCCGTCGGTACAGCGGAACCCCGGAGGAATCAAGCGAAATTGTAACAGCTTCGCCGCTTATATGCAAATTCAAAACAACATGAGGATCCGACGTGTCAACGGAAGGGCGCCGGCCTTTGTTCATCCTGAACCAGTCGGCAACTGCATCCTTCAGCACAAGTGCCGGATAGCCGGTATGACTGAATAATCCGGAATTCACAACAGGAACCACTGAAAAGGTCTGGCCGGCATCCATGTACCTGGCCCATTCAACCAACAGGCTCTTTTTCATCAGATCCCGGGCTGAAGCTATGCGGAATTCAGCAATGGGTACAAGTATGGAGAGGGCTGTCCTGAGGCAGTAATTTGCCTTGTAGAGCATTTTCAGATCGCCCCTGAAACTGACAGCCCGGTTAAGAGGTTCAACCTCCGACGCTCCGGCATCTTCGAGCTCCTTCGCAAGTACTTCTTCAAGCCCGAATAATGTCTTTGCGAGATATTTCATCCCTGTATTTTTAAATAATCTTCAAAATTAATCCAAATGATCCCGGTCAAAGTTAACAGTGAAAATAAAAAAACGTACCTTGCCAAAAATTGAAAATATACTTATTTAACCTGCATGACCGGCAAGAATTTCAAGTACAAAAAATCTCCGGTCAGGTGAGGTTAAGTCGTATCATACGAATCAAATTTATATAATGATGAAAAAATCTGTCTCACTGCCTGTAATTATTCTTTTCTCAGCATTGCTGGCAACATTTTCCTGCAAGAAAGATGAACCGGTCGACAAACTTCTTCTGGGCAAGTGGAAGGTGCAATCAGTCACCGTGATATATTATGAAAACAATGTAAAAATATGGGAGCAGACCCTGTATTCTATCGAACCGGAGCTGATATTTCAGTTTTCAGACGGAGGTACCGGGACAATTTATGAAGACAATGAAGTAAAAGGTGCTTTCACATGGCAGCTGAAAGGAGATAAGCTTGCCCTTGACATGGGTGTTGATGATAAGCCTGAATGGAAGATAAGCATCGATAAGAACACATTTGTCTGGTCCTTTGAAGAATACGAAACCACTAACAAGGTACTGCAGAAACTCGAATATATCTACACGGCCACAAAGATCAGCTAACGTCCCAATACCCTGTTGTAGACTGAATCATCAGAAACTGCCTCGAGTGCCTTTTCAATAACTTTGTCATTTTCGTTTATTATCTGGTAATAAGCGTTTGTCTGCCACCTGTTGCTGGCAAGAAGGCCTTTAAGCACAATGAGTATTTCTTCCTTTGATTTCTGGAACTGTTCATCATTATATTTCACTCCTGCTTCCTCAGCTTTCCGAATAAACGATGCAATCTCATCGGTCGTGAAACTGAATTTTTTCCTGAAATCCGCGAATGTTTTATATTCTGCCGACAGTTTATCGCGGTTTCCGTCAGAATACTCCAGTGCAAAGGAATTCAACACTCCACGCCTGACGAGGTTCCTGTAATAGTCGGAATAGTGGGACGTGTCGGCCGGCACGAAGATATCGGGCATAATGCCCCCGCCTCCATACACGGTCCTTTGGCTGATAAGTGTTTTGAACTTCAGGGAGTCGGGAAAATGGATGCTGTCGGCACTCATCAGTTCTCCCGTTGTATATCGTTTGTAGAAGTTCTCAATATATTTGTCATATCCCTCATTATATGGGCTTTGTATCAATCTGCCAGTCGGGGTGTAATATCTTGCGATTGTTAGTCTTATCATTGAGCCGTCGGGGAGATAATAGCCATTCTGCACCAGCCCTTTTCCGAATGTACGGCGCCCTACGATTATTCCCCTGTCCCAGTCCTGAAGGGCACCTGCAAGTATCTCACTTGCCGAGGCGGATCCCTCATCGGTAAGTATGGCCACCTTTGCTGATGACAGTATTCCCATCCCGGATGAATTATAGTCCTGTCTGGGTGTCTTCCTTCCGCTGAGATAAACGAGAAGTTTTTTATCGGGAAAGAATTTCCCGGCGAGTGCTGTTGCTGCAAGCATATATCCGCCCCCGTTCGAGCGAAGATCTATGATAAGGTTTTTGATTTTTTCCTTCTGCAGCTGGGTAATGGCATCCATGAATTCCTTTTCGGTGGTTGCTGCAAATTTGTTCAGCTTGATGTAACCTGTTTCATTATTCAGCATGTAGGAGGCATCAAGGCTGTTTATCGGGATTTTGTCACGGACTATCGTAAATTCAAGGAGGTTTTTTTCACCTTTCCTGAAAACACTTATTTCAACCTTTGTGCCTTTCATGCCCATAAGTCGTTTCCTGACTCCTGCCGTAGTGATGTTTATTCCCGTAACTCTCTCGTTATCGATCGTAATTATTTTATCACCTGCCTGCAGTCCCACCTTTTCAGAAGGTCCTCCTGCAACAGGTTCAATTACAATGATGGTATCGTGAAGGAGGTTGAACTGGATCCCGATGCCTTCAAAATTACCGTTGAGGGGTTCGTTCATGTCCTTTACATCCTTGGCTGAGATATAGGAGGAATGCGGATCGAGGGTCCGCAGCATTTCAATTATAGCTTTTTCAGTCAGGCTGCCCAGGTTAACCGTATCGACGTAGAATGCATCGATGAGCCCCAGGGTACGGCCTATTTTCAGGGTCCCTTCGTTGGGATCCTGGGAGTAGCCTTTACTGCCAGCCAGTATAAAAGCGAGGACAATGAAGGCAAGTTTTAAAAATCTTCCCACGTTTTTCTGTTTTAAATTAGTTCTCCACTGGTTCCTGATAATTAAGGGTGTGATTCCATTCAGCCGGCAAACTCCATGCCGGGATTAATGCATGGGATATCATTCCTGCTGCACCATTACCCGGGAAAACGCAGGTAAAGATAGTTATTCTTTCATTTGATTCTCCGGGCCAGTTCAGCTATATCGTAAGTAAAACCGTCGAGGGCTGGAATTGTTGATGGGAATATTGTCCTTGCTTCTTCAACCAGAGGGTCGATGTCCCTGTACCGTGCTGAAAAATGGCCGATAATGAGTGTTCCGGCCGATGCTGCCCTTGCGGTTTTCGCGGCATCGGCTGCAGTTGAGTGACCTGTCTGCCTGGCCAGTTCCTTCATGTTCGTCGCGAAAGTTGCTTCATGGTAAAGCAAATCGACATTCCTGACCACCCCGGCCAATCCCCGGAAATATGCAGTGTCGCTACAATAGGCGTATGAGAGCGGGGGCTCCGGATCCAGGGTCAGATCGCTGTTTTTGATAAGTCTGCCATCAGCTGCAACAAAATCGCTGCCTTTTTTTATAGCCCTTATCTGTGCCACTGATATGCCCAGTTCTTCAATTCGTTCCCTGATTATGTTTCTTTCCGCAGGCTTTTCCCTGAAGAGGAACCCAAAAGCTTCTATCCTGTGTTTCAGGGGAAAAGAGGTAACGGTCATATGTTTGTTTTCAAAAATCTGTACCGGCTCCTTTCCTGCCAGCGGATGAAAATCGATCTGAAAATTAAGATTAATATCGAAATCGTGAAGGTGCGAACTGAGCTTTGCCATATAGCTGGCGGGGGCAAAAAGGCTTAAGGGCACCGTTCTGCCCATCAGATTGAAAGTAGACAAAAGCCCGTAAAGCCCGAACACATGATCGCCATGCAGATGTGAAATAAAGATATTGTTTATTTTACCGAACCTGATCCTGCATTTTCTCAGCTGCATCTGTGTTCCTTCGCCGCAGTCGATTAAAAACAGGTGCTCATGCACATTGAGTACATGAGCAGATGGATATCTTTCGGAAGTTGGTAATGCAGAGCTGCTGCCAAGGATTGTTAGTTTCATGGGCAATCTGCAATACAGGCCCGCTAGGAAATCAATTTCTCGGCATCGGCTACCGATCCTGTAATATTAAGGACAGTATCAAGCTGGGAAATGGTAATCAGTCTGTCGACAGCTTCGCTTAGTCCGCAGAGAACAAAGGTCCCGCCGGCATTTTTGCACAGCCTGTTGGCAACCAGAATGGCGCTAAGACCGGAAGAGTCACAATACTGACATTTTTCCAGGTCGAGTATAATGTTTTTCTCTCCTTTACCAGAAATTAGTACAAGCTCGGATTTTAGCGCAGGGGCAATATGGGTATCCAGCTTTTCAGTCTGGATCTGAATTAATGTGCTGTTATTCCGACTCTCAATATTAAAATCCATAGTTTTATTATTATAGCCTAAATGTAACTATTATTTCTATTTTTTGGAAGCTTTGCCTTCTTTTTCTTCCATTTCCTCTTTCAGGGCAGCAAGCTGGGTTATGTCGCCAAGGGTTGTTTTTTCGACATTTGTTTTTGCTTTTCTCGATCCTTTCCTGGCAGTTTCTGCTTCGCCTTTCCTGGCCGTGCTGTCGGCTGATTTCTTTTCATCTTCGAACACCCTGCTGTGGGAAATGATGATTTTCTTCGAGGATTTATTGAACTCGATCACCTTGAACTGAAGTTTTTCATCAACTTTGATAAGGGTTCCGTCTTCCTTCACCATGTTTTTCGGTGTAACGAATCCTTCGACGCCATATGGAAGGGCAACCACCGCGCCTTTGTCGAATACTTCGATAACGGTGCCTTCATGAATGGAATCGACTGTGAACAAGTCTTCAAAAACATCCCATGGATTTTCCTCGAGCTGTTTATGACCAAGGCTCAGGCGGCGGTTTGCCTTGTCAATCTCAAGAACAACAACTTCAATTTCGGAATCGATTGATGTAAATTCTGCGGGATGTTTGATTTTCTTTGTCCACGACAGGTCCGATATATGAATAAGTCCGTCAACGCCTTCCTCAATCTCAACAAAAACTCCGAAATTGGTAAAATTCCTCACTTTGGCCATATGCTTTGAGCCTATTGTATACTTCTCATCGATATTCTGCCACGGATCCGGCTTAAGCTGCTTGATGCCCAGTGACATTTTTCTTTCTGCCCTGTCGAGGGTCAGTATTACTGCCTCCACCTCATCTCCCACCTTAAGGAATTCCTGCGCACTTCTAAGGTGCTGCGACCACGACATTTCAGAAACATGAATAAGGCCTTCGACTCCGGGAGCAATCTCGACGAAAGCCCCGTAATCGGCCATTACCACAACCTTGCCCCTGACCTTGTCGCCAACCTTAAGGTCGGGATCAACCGAATCCCAGGGATGGGGAGTAAGCTGCTTGAGTCCCAGGGCTATACGCTTCTTGTCATCGTCAAAATCGAGGATGACAACATTCAGTTTCTGATCAAGCTGAACAATTTCTTCAGGATGGTTAACCCTTCCCCATGAAAGGTCGGTTATGTGAATCAGGCCGTCGACTCCGCCCAGATCGATGAACACACCGTATGAAGTTATATTCTTGACTGTGCCCTCGAGTACCTGTCCTTTCTCGAGTTTTGCTATTATCTCCTTTTTCTGCTGCTCAAGTTCAGCTTCAATCAGCGCTTTATGTGAAACTACCACATTCTTGAATTCCTGGTTAATCTTCACAACCTTGAACTCCATGGTTTTTCCCACGTAAACATCATAATCGCGAATCGGTTTTACATCGATCTGTGATCCCGGAAGAAAAGCTTCTATCCCGAAAACATCCACAATCATTCCGCCTTTCGTCCTGCACTTGATATAACCGTTTATTATTTCATCGTTTTCAAGAGATGCATTTACCCTGTCCCAGGAATTTATGGCTCTTGCTTTCTTGTGAGAAAGAAGCAGCTGGCCCTTTTTGTCTTCCTGGCTTTCAACATAAACTTCCACAACATCGCCAACCTTCAGGTTGGGATTATACCTGAATTCATTGAGGCTTACAACTCCTTCCGATTTGTACCCGATATTTATCACAACCTCGCGCGGCGTCATCTGGATAACGGTACCCTGTACAACTTCATCAACAGCAATGGTTGACAGGGTTTTGTCGTACATTGCCTCGTACTCCTTGTGTCTGGGTGAATTTTTCAATTCATCCTTTTCGAAACTATCCCAGTCGAAATCCTCAGGTGACATCCTGGCCGCTTCGCTTGTTCCCCTGATGTCGGGTACTGCGCCCTGAACAGATTCAATGCCAGGCACGGAAAACACCTCGTCGTCTGAATCTTCAACATGCAGGTCGTCAGTTTCCTGTTCCCCTGCTGCTTTTAAAGGTTCCGCGAAAACTTCAGCATCTGCCGAATCCCGGACGGGCAGTTCCGTGTCCAGCAATTCCTCCTCAATCTCCTGCATCAGGTTGGCTTCCTTTATTTTTGGCTTTTTTTCGGCTCTGAATTCATCGTCATTCCTTTCAATGTTATCCTTATTGCCTGATTTCTTCTTTGTGTCAGTCATAGTTGTAATTAAAAGATCTAATAATTAATAAGTTAGACATTATTTTGTATAAAAAACAGGATGCAAAGATATGATTTTTTATGAATTGACACAATATATTTAAGGTTTTCACTGAGTTAAAAAATCGGCTGAGTCAAGCCGCAATGGGCACAGCCCGGTCTCAGATAGGCTCAAACCAAAAATTCCGCTCCGGAAAAGGTGTGTTATTAAATTAACAGTAATACAAGCGTTAACATACAGAAAATAAAAACTTCTGCAACTGTTTGATTCATCAGCAGGCATCTGTCCGGGTTAGTTTCATTTTTTAGTTCGTTGTATTATATTTGCCCGGATAATCCTTTTTGATTTCGAAGTCATTATGAAAATAACGGCTCCTGAAACTGTATATTTCCCTAAAAGCGACAGGGCTGTAAACAGCTTTATGAAGGCCATATCATTAAACAATGATCCCCTTAAATTCAATACAGATCCGGTAAACCAAGCAATAGGAACATGCTTCACACCGTTTAAACAAGATAAGGATAAAACAGGAAAGTCTTTATCCGACCGTGCGGAAGGCAGCCTTCAGGCAGCCGGGATTATTGACTTTCCCCCCGGCTCCGGCGAGACAGGGTTTTGTCATCCGGAACAATCAGGATTACAGGAACTGGTATCAGGAAGGGTAGTTTTTGAAGGAAGTAACAAACAACGGCCGGCCGGAGATTTTCAGGCAGGGATCAAACCGGTACATGACCGGACAATAATAAGCTCGTATACTTAACCATATTGTAAAACTGACATCTATGAAAGGAATTATTCTTGCCGGCGGTTCAGGGACAAGGCTTTACCCCATCACTTTTGCCATATCGAAGCAGATGCTTCCGGTATATGACAAGCCGATGATCTATTATCCTTTGTCTGTTCTGATGCTTGCTGGTATCAGGGATATACTGGTAATATCCACCCCAAGGGATCTTCCGGGATTCAGGGATCTCCTCGGCGACGGTTCATCGCTTGGAATAAAATTCAGCTACAAGGAACAACCTTCACCTGACGGACTTGCACAGGCATTCATACTTGGTGAGGATTTTATCGGATCGGATACGGTGTGCATGATACTGGGTGACAATATTTTTTATGGTCACGGATTTGGCAGCACCCTTTTAAAGACATCTGAACTGACAAAAGGGGCATGCGTTTTCGGGTACTATGTAAATGATCCGGAACGTTACGGTGTTGTTGAATTTGACAGTAACAGGAAGGCAATAACCATAGAGGAGAAACCCGCCCGGCCGAGGTCGAACTATGCCGTTACGGGTCTTTATTTTTACGACAACACCGTTGTGGGGAAAGCGAAATCGCTGAAGCCGTCGGCCAGGGGTGAACTTGAAATAACCGATCTGAACCGCCTGTACCTTGAAGAAGGCACACTTGAAGTAAGACTCATGGGAAGGGGCATGGCCTGGCTTGATACAGGAACCTATGACAGCCTGCTCCAGGCTTCAAACTTCATTGCCACGCTTGAGCAGCGGCAGGGACTCAAAGCTTCATGTGTCGAGGAAATAGCCTACAAGAGGGGCTTTATCACAAAAGAGCAGCTCCTTGCACTGGCTGAACCGGTAAGGAAAAGCCAGTACGGCCAGTATCTTATCAGGATTGCGGCAGAAGAAATAAACGTTTTTGAATAGCCAGTTAACAGGAATAAGATGAAAATCATCGAAACAGGATTCGAAGGACTTTTTATTATACATCCCAGGATTTTTACTGACAGCAGGGGATACTTTTTCGAAAGTTACAGAAGTGATAACTTCATTGAAGCAGGTATTTCTTTTGAACCGGTCCAGGACAATGAATCAAAATCAGTGAGGGGAGTGATAAGGGGACTGCATTATCAGCTTAAGCCGCATGATCAGGCGAAGCTTATCAGGGTGGTTGCAGGAAAGATTTATGATGTAGCTGTCGATCTCAGGAAAAACTCCCTTACATTCGGGAAATGGTACGGGATCGAACTTGATTCGGAAAGCAAGACACAGTTTTTTATTCCCAGGGGATTTGCCCACGGTTTTTCCGTACTCAGCGATATAGCCATAATTCAGTACAAATGCGACAATATTTATAACCCTCTGCATGAAAGAGGAATAGCCCTGAATGATCCTGATCTTGGCATTGACTGGAAGCTTGATGACCTGGTACCGGTAATAAGTGAAAAGGATATGAAACATCCTCTGTTCAGGGATGCCGACAATAACTTTTAAAAGAAATAACGGATGGCTTTAATACTTGTGACGGGAGCCTCAGGTCAGCTCGGGAACGAGATCAGGGTTCTTTCAAAAAATTATTCAGGATATGAATTTCTTTTCACGGACCTGGATGAACTGGACATAACTGATGAAAGTGCGGTGAATGATTTCGTCGGACAATCGGCTCCCGACTGGATCATTAACTGCGCCGCCTACAATTTCGTTGACAAAGCTGAAACGGAAGAGGAAAAGGCCTTTCTCGTAAATTCAATCGCAGTCAGGAACCTTGCAGGAGCATTGCGGAACACTGACGGAAGACTGATCCATGTGTCAACCGATTATGTATTTGACGGGGCTGCAAATACCCCGTACAATGAAAATTCAGGAGTCAATCCCCTGTCAGTGTATGCCAGGTCGAAACGCGCCGGGGAGGAAAACGCCCTGACACATCCTTATTCAATGGTCATCAGAACATCATGGCTTTACTCGTCGTTTGGGAATAATTTCGTCAAGACCATCCTAAAGCATGCTGCCGAAAAAGAATTCCTGAAAGTTGTGTTTGATCAGGTTGGCACACCCACCTATGCTGCAGACCTTGCTTCCGCCATAATGACGATTGCCGCCAGGGTGATAAGGAATCAGAAAGCCTTCAATCCGGGCATATATCATTATTCAAATGAAGGGGTATGCAGCTGGTACGATTTTGCAATTGAAATAGTATCTTTATCAGGACTGGATTGCAGGGTAATTCCCATCAGGTCGGATGAGTTCCCTTCAAAAGTGAAGAGGCCTTCATATTCAGTTCTTGATAAAAGCAAGATAAAGGAGAATTACGACCTGGAAATACCATACTGGAAAGACAGTCTGAGGAAATGCATTAACCTACTAAGATAAACCATACCGCTATGCTGCCAATTGATGACATAAGGAAAAGGGCCGAAAAATGGCTCGGAAATGAATTCAACGAAGAAACCCGCAAGGAAGTAAGATGGATGCTCGATAATGATGAAAAAAAGCTAATTGATGCATTTTACCAGGATCTGGAATTTGGAACCGGGGGATTAAGGGGCATTATGGGTGCCGGAACCAACAGGATGAACATTTATACGCTTGGCATGGCCACCCAGGGGCTGTCTAACTATATTATCAGGGAATGCGGTGACTCACCGGTCAAGGTGGCTGTAGCGCACGACTGCAGAAACAACAGCAGGTATTTTGCCGAAACTGCGGCAGACATTTTCTCAGCCAACGGATTTGAAGTGTATCTCTTCGAATCACTCAGACCCACCCCGGAACTATCGTATGCAATAAGACGCTTCAAATGTCAGAGCGGGGTTGTCATTACTGCATCCCACAATCCTCCGGAATACAACGGATACAAGGCATACTGGAACGACGGCGGGCAGGTGGTCCCACCCCACGATGAAGGCGTCATCGCTGAAGTAAGGAAGATCAGGTCGGTGTCGGAGATCCGGTTCAACGGGAACAGGGACCTGATAAGAATAATCGGGAAAGAAACCGATGATTCCTTCCTCAACGAGCTGCTCAAGGTAAGGCTGAATCCTGAAATTATTGCAAGGCATTCCGGTTTGGGGATTGTATATACCTCTATTCACGGTACGGGCGGCATACTGGTACCGCCAGCACTGAAACTCTTTGGGTTCACCAATGTACGGACGGTACCAGAACAGGATATTGCCGACGGAAATTTCCCCACTGTCAAATCACCCAATCCGGAAGAACCGGCTGCCCTGGCCATGGCAATACAAAAGGCCAATGAAACCGGGGCAGAGCTTGTCCTGGCCACTGATCCCGATGCCGACAGGCTGGGGGTGGCCGTAAGAAACGACAAAGGCGAATTCGTACTTTTAAACGGCAACCAGACCGGTACACTGCTGACGTGGTACATACTTTCACAGTACAGGGAAAAGAATCTGTACAAGGGTAATGAATACATTATCAAGACGATCGTTACCACCGACCTGCTCGACAGGATAGCTGAAAAGCACGATGTCAAATGCTACAACGTACTCACTGGATTCAAATATTTTGCCGAGCTTATAAGGAATCTGGAAGGCAGAGAAAAATACATTGGCGGTGGCGAAGAAAGTTACGGCTATCTTCCCGGCGATTATGTAAGGGACAAGGATGCAGTCGGCTCGTGTGCACTTGTTGCTGAAGTTGCGGCATGGGCGAAGGATAAAGGGATGACGCTTTATTCCCTTCTCCGTAAGATCTATTCAGATTACGGACTGTACAGGGAAAAACTTATAAACATTGTCAGGAAGGGAAAGGAAGGAGCCGATGAGATAAAAGCCATGATGAACGGTTACAGGGACACTCCTCCGACGGTCATCAATAACAGCAGGGTTGTAAAGATCGATGATTACGAACTGCAGATGTCAGCCAATTGCATTACAGGGGAAAAAAGCCGGCTGGGCCTGGTGAAATCAGATGTATTGCAGTTTTTCCTTGAGGACGGAACGAAGATCTCTGTACGGCCGTCCGGGACCGAACCGAAGATCAAGTTTTATTTCAGTGTGCACACCGGCCTTGCATCTCCCGACGAATATGAAAAGACCTGTGAGATCCTCGACAGGCGCATATCTGATGTGATAAATGATATGGGACTGGCCTGATCCCGATGCATTTCCGGACTGATTATCCGGCAGGAAAAAAATGCTTTTCCATAATCATCAGGTTAATTTGCAGAAAAGTGACAGGACTATTTCCAGACCGGTCATCAGCCGGCTACTGTTAATTAATTAACAATAAAATCAGATAAGGATGAAATCTTACAGAAAAGAACTCTGGTTTGAAACATCAACGAGAAGAGCTTTCTTAAACATTACGGGGCATGTTTCAAAATGCCTGCAGGAGAGCGGTATAAGGGAAGGGCTGGTCCTGGTGAACGCAATGCACATAACAGCCAGCGTATTCATCAACGACGATGAACCGGGTCTTCACAGCGATTTTGAGGTCTGGCTCGAGAAGCTTGCACCGGAAAAACCCTACAGCCAGTACAAACACAATGGATTTGAGGATAATGCCGATGCTCATATCAAAAGAACCCTGATGGGAAGGGAAGTTGTTGTGGCCGTTACTAACGGGCAGCTGGATTTCGGACCTTGGGAACAGATATTTTACGGCGAGTTTGACGGAAAGCGCCGGAAGCGCGTTCTTGTCAAGATCATAGGAGAATAGACTGTCACTAATTCAATGGCGGATCACATACAATAAATCTACTCAGAAAGAGGAAAGAACTCATTTGAGAAATTGACCAGGTACACCCTGTCGGTGGATCTTGTCAGTGCAGTATAGAACCATTTCAGGTAATCGGGCGTTACCCCGGTTCTGTTGAACATGCCCTGATCAATAAAGACCCTCTCCCACTGCCCTCCCTGGGCCTTGTGGCAGGTAACTGCATATGCAAACTTTATCTGAAGGGCATTAAAATACTTATCGCTCCTGACGGCTTCGTATTGTTTTTTCCGGGTTTTGATATGGGCGTAGTCGGCAAGTATGTTGTGAAAAAGTTCCCTGTTCCGGTCGGAAGGAAGTGCCGGAGCATCGAGGTTCAGAACGTCAAGAATAACCTTGGATGCAATCTCAAGATCATAATCCCTGAAATATAATTCCATATCGGCAAAGCGGAATCCGTACATTTCCTCATATTTTCTTATTTTCCTGACCTCGGCAATGTCGCCGTTGGCAATGAATTCAATACCGCTGTCTTCATCCGTTATAAAGTAATTGTTCCTGACAACCATCACCAAGTCACCCGGACCTATTTCCTCTTCCCTGAAGAATATCCTGTTTCGTATGCCCTGGTTATATTTGTTGGCCAGCTTGTTGGAATTGACCACGATAATTGTTTCATCCATTCCTGCTGAATCATATCCTGCCGTAATCTCATCAATAAGATCCTCGCCCGTAATTCTTTTAATATCGTCAAATCCGATGGTGTCTATCTGCGGTCTCTCAAGCTCTTCGTTTTCGATCTGCAGACGTATTCTGGTTGCATTCACAAGTACACCTGATGTTTCACTTTGTCTGACAACCTGCTTAAGTTCCGCAGCGACCAGGCCGAAGCCGTAGGCATTCAATACCCTGCTGTCAAGAGCAGGGCTGACCGCTGAGCCCACCGGCGGCAGCTGAGCCGTGTCGCCCACGAGGATCAGCCGGCAGTCAATGCCCGAATACACATATTCAACAAGATCATCCAGCAGTTTTCCGCTTCCGAAAATTGAAGCTTCATTTTCAGAATTGGATATCATTGAAGCTTCATCCACGATAAACCAGGCATTCCTTTGCAGATTCCTGTCAAGGACGAAGCTTCCCATGCCGTCTTTTAAGGATTTCTGCCTGTATATTTTTTTATGGATCGTATAAGCATTCTGCCCTGTATATGAAGAAAGCACTTTTGCAGCCCTTCCGGTGGGTGCAAGAAGGACCGTTTTAAACCGGAGTGCGGACAGGGTTTTAACCAAAGCGTTGATAACGCTTGTTTTGCCTGTGCCTGCATAGCCCGTAAGGAGAAATATCCTGCCGGTATCGTCGTTGCAGATATAGTCGGCAAAAAGCCCGAGGACAGATGACTGGTCATCCGTGGGGTCATTGCCGAGGAACTTGCACAGGTTGTTGAATATTACTTTTTCCCGCATCACAATGTTGAAATCAATCCTCAGGTGCTTGGATAATTTTTCTATTTTTGTTTGTAAACTTAAACATTCCGGGTGAAAATCATTCTTCACTGAATGGATCTGTTTGATTTTATACTGCACAGCATGAAATCCCGGGCTGGTTTCATCCTTTCCTTTCACGATGGATTATGGATTGATCAATATCCCGGACAACGCTGGGGGAACATGACAAAAAAAGCTGAAATAAATGCCGCTGTTTGAACTTTACGACGAAACGCTTGACATTAATTCAACCGAGAATTACAGGCTGGCTGTTCAGCTGAGCCCTGATGATCTTTCTCTCAGCATTTTAGATACATTGAGAAATAAATTCATTCTTATAAGGTCATACGAGCCTGAAACCGGAAACAGGTTTGATGATACCGGGATGGGAGAAATAATCAGCAGGGATGATTTCCTTTTACGGCGTTTTAAAAAGATCCACATTGTCACTCCATCATCCAAATCCATACTGGTGCCTTCTCCCCTATATGAAGATTCACACCGGGATGAGTATTTCAGGTTCAATTTCCACCCTGATGAGGGGCACATAGTGATGGCAAACAAGATACAGGAACCTGATGCCAATCTGTTGTTCACCGTTCCCCAAAGCCGTTTGGAGCTCATTCAGTCGCTGTTCCCGGGCTCAAACCCCGTACATCACCTGGAGCCGCTCCTGCAGGCCGTTGCAGGAGGCCGCAGATCATCCTACGGCAATCATGTCCACGTGCATCTTGAGAATGAATTCTTCAACATGATAGTCCATGACCAGAATTCGCTGAGGTTCTGCAATACCTTTAATTACCAGTCCCTGCCCGATATTCAGTATTATGTGTTTTATGTCATAAAAAGATTGAACATAGGTCAGGATGAGGTCATTTATTTCAGTGGAAAAACTGAAAAATATGAACGAATGGTACAGGATTTTTCCCGATACGCAAGGAACATCCGTTATGCGGAACCTTCCGGGAACTTTACCTTCAGTTACGTTTTCACCGAAATGCTCCGGAGTAAGTTTTTTAATCTGTTCATGGTTTTAAATTGCGAATAACGGGAGGCAGATACAGGGGAAGGAGAATTGTCCCGGCCCGCGGCCTGAAAGCGAGGCCGACCACGGATCTTGCCCGTGAGAGTCTTTTCAACATTCTCGGTAACACGGTGGACTTCCCGTCAGCTGTCGTGCTGGATCTGTTTTCCGGGACAGGCAGCATCAGTTTTGAATTTGCTTCGAGGGGAGCCATGGTGCACCTGGTAGAGATTGACCGGCTGAATTTTGCAGGAATTAAAAAAGTCATCGGTGAAATAGGTTTTGCCAATATAAAGCCTGTCCATATTGATGCCAGGGCATATCTGAAAATTTGTACTTTCAGGTACGACATAGTGTTTGCTGACCCTCCCTACAACCTGAAATGGCTTGACAAAATCCCTGAACTGGTTTTTGGGGCTGAAATTCTGAAAGACAATGGTATTTTTATTCTTGAACATCCTAAAACAGTAAGCTTCGCTGACAGCAAATGGTTTACAGACCACAGGCATTACGGCGGAGTGAATTTCAGTTTTTTTTCACCGGCTGCCGGCAGGGATCAGTAGCAAACAAAACCTTTTTGTGGATATATTTGTTAATCTGAACATAGAACCATTAAATAACAACCATCGATCATGAAACTGAAATTTCCAACGGCATTCCTGTTAATCTCTGTTGCTTTGCTTTTTTCGTGCAAGGAAAAAGAAAAGACCTCTGATATGAATATCATCTATATACATCACAGTACGGGTGGTGTGATCTGGCAGGGGAAAAAAGCCTCCCTTTTCACCCGTGCCGTCAGGAAAGTCAGTACCCGTCTGGCCGATAACCTTGGCGGACAGGCTATGCTGCCTGCACTATTCAGGAAATACAACAAGGAGAATAACAGGAATTATCATATCACGGAAACAGCTTTTCCCAAGGCTGCTCCTTACGGATGGGAAAACTATCCCTACGATTATTATAACATCTGGGTCAAGAATGCCGGTAATGAGCCATATTTGGAGGAACCCACCCTCGAACTACTCACAAAACAATACCAGGTCGTTGTATTCAAGCATTGTTACCCGGTAAGCAACATACAGCCGGACAAGGATTCAGCCGATATCAATTCGGATTACAAATCCCTTGGAAATTACAAGCTTCAGTACAATGCACTGAGGGACAAGCTTCATGAATTTCCCGATACCAGATTCATTTTATGGACCGGAGCGGCCCTTGCAAAAGATGCTGTCGGTAAGGATGAAGCCGGGAGGGCCAGGGAGTTCTTCACCTGGGTGAAGGAGGAATGGGATTTACCAGGGGATAACATCCATATCTGGGACTTCTATGAACTGGAAACAGAGGGTGGCCTGTATCTCAGGGATGAATATGCAACCTCTTCCTCCGACTCGCATCCAAACCCGGAATTCGCCTCAAAAGCAGTCGGCCTGATCTTCAACAGGATCATAGATGTGATCGAGAACAACGGCATGAAGACAAATCTGAAAGGTGAAAAGATCTGATGCACAGGGTAAGTTCACAAGCGGATATTTTTTCCTCGCTTAAATTTTGACTAATCAAAAAATCCGTTAATTTTGCATCGCAATTTTGAATTGGTGCGGTAGTTCAGTCGGTTAGAATACCGGCCTGTCACGCCGGGGGTCGCGGGTTCGAGTCCCGTCCGCACCGCCCCAAGAACCTTGAAACCCCTTGATAATCAAGGGGTTTTTTATTTTCTGCCACAAAATCTGCCACAAAATCCGCCAAAATCTGCCACAAAGATTTCCCCCTCTTGATTCCAAAGTCTTGTAACCTCAATTTATAAAAATACTTATATATATCCGCTGTTTTTCAAATGCTTAACCGGAATACATTATAATTTTTTATAAAATATTTTTGACAGCCATTTTTGGCCAAATTATTTTCATTTCCAGAATTTTTTTTTTCACGATTTTGGTGTTAGAACAGGACCAATCAGGTATTTACATTAAAATAAATTGCAAGTAAATCTCTGTTGAATTTCTTTCTGTAGCACCCTCATGCTCATACCTTGGGGGCACCCCAGGGGGGGTGATACCGGGGGATACCTTTATACTGATTAATATGTTGAAAATGAACTATAGAGTACAATTCTATACCCTTTCTTCAAAGGAAAAGATTAAAGGTTGCCTGCTTAGGCTTGGTTGTCACTTCTTTTCGGCCTGGTATTTCATCGCTAACGATTGTATTTGTACAACGGGCAAAGTATT
This sequence comes from Bacteroidales bacterium, assembly GCA_009877105.1. Taxonomy (GTDB): domain Bacteria; phylum Bacteroidota; class Bacteroidia; order Bacteroidales; family VadinHA17; genus LD21. Next base: position 2,664 of record WXFD01000037.1, on the reverse strand, counting down.
GAAGTTGGATAATCCGTAATTACATCCAAACAGTTAAAACAAATGCGATTAAAAATGGGAATACTACGGAAGAGTTCAGTCAATGGTTGGTCTGGGCAGCACAGAAATTGTCATGGTATGACCCTCTGGTCAACGGTCCGGACCATTTGTTAAATGATCAGCATAAAACGTATCTTTTTAAAGAATTCCTGAAGGAATGGCAGTAATGCTTTTTATATCACGGGAATGAGGTATCTCTCTGGAAATTATTTTCCAATTGTACCTTCATACTGGAAAATAATTGATTAATTAGAGCATATTCTTGCTTTTACTGGAATTTTTTTTCACTCTGAAGTTTTGTTAATGGAAAATATTTGCCGTATTTTGTCTCTTGATGGAAAATATTATCTATATTTGTATTTTAACCAGATTATTATGGAAAATATTTTACCAATACATCTTCGGGAGATAATTTTCAGTTCTTCGGATCAAAAAATTTCAAAACAGATATCAAAACTTGAGAAGAATGGGAAGATCAGGAAAATTGCTCAACGATTATATTCTTCGAACCTTACTGACCAACCGGAAACAATAATTCGAAGAAACTTATTTATCGTGCTTGGCAGGCTTTATCCTGGCGCAATTCTAAGCCATCGTTCAGCTTTTGAGTTTGAACCAACTAATGAAGGCCATATTTTTTTAACATATACATATACAAAAAAGGTAAATCTGGCTGGGATCATTATAAGGTTTCTTGAGGGACATAAAGCCTTACCGGGCGATAATCAAATCTCTGGCGGATTATATGCATCCCAGAGGGCAAGAGCATTTTTAGAGAATCTGCAAACTTCAAAAAATGTAAGTGGAAGTTCAAAGTGTTTACCTATAGCTACTTTAGAAAATAAATTAGAACAGATAATCAGGGTAAATGGAGAGGAAGAAATAAATAATATACGGGACAGAGCCAGGGAAATTGCTCCTGAACTCAAAATGGAAAGAGAATTTGAAAAATTAAATAAAATAATTAGTGCTCTTTTAACTACACATACACCAAAGATCTTATCGTCTCCTATTGCTGTTGCCAGGGCATTTGGATTTCCATATGATCCAGCCAGAATACAACTTTTTGAGAACCTATTCAGAGCATTAAAAACAAGAGAATTTAAAAGCAGACCAGATAAAAATATAACCACACAATCCTTCAGAAATTTCGCATTCTTCGAAAGTTACTTTTCCAATTATATTGAAGGAACTGTCTTTGAAATAGAGGAGGCAAAGAATATTATAGATACGAATAAACCATTGCCAGCCAGAAATGAAGATAGCCACGATGTACTGGGAACTTACAGGATAGTTTCGAATAGAGATGAGATGTCAGTAACACCGGCTAAAGCTGATGATCTACTTCAGATTATCACATACCGGCATAAAATATTGCTGGAAGCCAGGCCTGAAAAGAATCCTGGTGTACTAAAAGATAGAAACAATTTTGCAGGTTCGACTTCATTTGTGGATTTTAATCTGGTACGTGGCACTTTAATACAATCATTTGACTTTTTTCAAGCACTTGATCACCCTTTTGCTAAGGCAGCATTCATTATGTTTGTGTTAAGTGAAGTACATCCATTCCTTGATGGGAATGGTCGTATTGCCAGAATTATGATGAATGCAGAATTAGTAAAAGACAGGCAATCAAAGATTATTATACCTACTGTCTATCGTGATGATTATTTAGGGACTCTGAGAAAATTGACAAGACAAGGCGATCCCTTACCTTATATTGCAATGTTACAACGGGTACATGAGTTTAGTGAAAACATATATGGAGACGATTATAATGTAATGTTGGACTACCTCAATCACTGTAATGCATTCTTAGAACATACTGAAGCCAGATTAAAGATTATTAAAAGGTAGGTACATCTTTTATTGCAAATGCCAGGCTGATTAAAATGAGAGTCAATTATTTTTTTTCTTTGTCTACAAGTTTCTTGTCTTGTATTATGGAATATTCAAACAAATGCCAGCAAATGACATTTAGTGGCAAATGTTTGAAGGACTTCGGGATTTGGAAAGGTGAGGGATTGTGGTAGTTGAGGTGGCTCTTTTCTCGTTCGATCAATGTCTTTTGGATCATCCAGGGTTTCACAGTATTCAGTAAGGAATCTTAAATCTTTTTTAAGCTCTGATCCATCTATGATTTTCAGCTTTTCATCTATTAAGTATGGTGCTATTTTTAGTTGGAATTTGTCATTGGTAGTGAATATATAACAAAATGGCAGGTAATATAAATATTGAAGATCAAGTAAATTTGTCGGCCTTGTTCCAATAAGCTCATATCTTAAAGCAAAATCAAAAAGTAGTTTGACTTTACAGCAATGATAAGCGAACGCACTGAAATTCTGTATTTTTTTATACTATATCCTTCCCAGCGAGCAAAAATACTTCTACAAAGTTCCGTAGAAACACCAAATTCGGATAATACCCACATTATAGTTGTAAATCTAGAAAGGAAGCGTTTTTTGAGTTGGAGAAAGGTCGGAACAAAAATATCACGGTGTAAGCTTCCCTATATTTCGGGCCAATCAAAATTAGACGTTTTTCAATAGTTCTGGTCATTTAAAATAGATTTTGGGGATTTATAACCTAGGGCTTTGTGTGGGCGGTTTTCATTAAAATCATCCT
>WXFD01000036.1 GCA_009877105.1 Bacteroidales bacterium | reverse complement strand
TTTTCATCATAATATAATTTTGATTTTAATGGTATGATGCCCGCCTGACCCGTCGGGCAGGGAACCGCACATGATTGACTTTGTCGAGCTCGCAAGCTCGGTTGAAAATTATATTCTTATCGTGTTTGTGATTGTGGTCAATCATGTGGGTTTCATCTGAAAATAAATTGGTATACTGCTGAAAATTAAGTGGTTCACATGGAACCCCATGAATTTTATTTTAATGCTTGTTTGTGATTTTGTATCATGCGGGATTCATATGCATAAAGTACATTTTCTGAAGTGTTTCATTAAGTACGGGGCATTATGACCTGGGATGGAATAAACCATCAGTAAGGCTGAGGAGAATTAATATTTGAATCTAATAATAAATCCCTGAATAAAACGCCCGGGGAATTATGGAATATATTAGCCGGGATTTGTTTCGTCAAAGGCTTTTTTTACTGATATTTGATATTTACTGTTTTCGTGTAATTATACTGTTTTTTCATAGAGTTATTTTTGATTTTCTTAAATTTAAACCTGCATGCCATAAGAAAATTGCCGGATGTATGACCCGGGGATCCGTTTTTAACAAATCCTGAACAATAATACAGAATTCAAGTAATTGATCATTAGTCACCTAATTTGAAAAAAATGAAAAACTCTTTTACGCGAACTGTCATTTTCGCAACAATCCTTATTCTTTCAGGTTGCAGGCCCGGTGTACAGACGGACAGGCAGGATGACCGGGCTGAAAAACCCGGTTATTACGTAGCTGCCTATATTTGGCCCTCCTGTCATGATGATCCGCTGGGGAGGGAGATGCTCTGGCCCGAAGGTACCGGTGAATGGGAAGTTATAAAAAAGGGTACTCCGCGTTTTGAGGGGCATTATCAGCCCCGGCAGCCCTTTTGGGGTTACGAAGCGGACAATGATCCGAAGGTCGTGGAAAAATGGATCGAAGCGGCAACCAGTCATGGCGTGAATGTATTTGTTTACGACTGGTACTGGTACAATGAAGGTCCGTTCCTGGAAAGCGCTCTTAATGATGGTTTCCTTGGTGCACGGAACAATGAAAAAATGCAGTTCTATGTCATGTGGGCAAACCATGATGTCAAATACAACTACTGGAACGTACACCGTTACAAGGATAATACCGACATTCTCTGGAATGCCAGGGTTGACTGGAAAAATTACCGGATCATAGTAGACAGGCTGATCAACCAGTATTTCAGGCGTCCGAATTATTTCAAGATCAACGGCGAACCGGTATTTTCCATTTTCAGTGTCGACAAGCTGCTTGAAAGCTTCGGCAACAGTACTGAAGAGGCACGCAGGGCTCTCGATTATTTTCGCGATGAAGTGAAAAAGGCCGGTTTTCCGGGATTGCACATCCAGTGGAACCAGGGGGGCGGTTCGATCATGTCAGAAGCAGCAGCCGCAAAGTTTGCCGGCAATGTGAAGGCAATGGGGTTTAACAGTGTTGCAATGTACAATATGGGAGGGCTTGATGAGGATTACATCGTTTACGGTACAAACTCAATCAGAATACGGGAGCAGATGGATTCCCTGCTTGATATCCCTGTATTTCCGTGTGTTTCCATTGGCTGGGACGACACGCCGCGCTTTCCTGCAAAGGGCATGCATGATGTGGTGCATTATCACAATACACCCCGGAGCTTTGCAGCCCTGCTTGCCAGGGCCAAAAGATATGCCGACAGCCATCCCGGCCAGACCAGGCTGATCACCATCAACGCCTGGAACGAATGGGTGGAGGGCAGCTACCTGCTGCCCGACATGCTGAACGGATTCGGGTACCTGGAAGCTGTAAGGGATGTGTTTATCGATGGAAAATACGACAGATTCTGAAATGGAACGCTAGATATCTCCTTTTTTGAAGATGCTGCTTATTCCCTTTCCTATTTTCTGAATGGTTTCAATTCCTTTATTCAGGGGGTCAGCAGTTATATCTTCATAGCCGTCAGTGGCATAGGTTTGATTGAATTGCTGGGGATAAATCACGAGCCGGCTGTTAAGTGAGAAGTGCTTCTCCAGTTTCATGGGAAGGTTCTCGAGCACAGAGATATAGGAGGCAGCACCTTTTCGGGCGGAAACCAGTACAAAAAGGTCATCTTCGCGGATATAACGTGCAAGGATCAGGAAGTCCTCCCAGTCAATGAACCTGGTAAAAGAAACCGAAGCTGATTGTTTTGCTGCCTTGAGAACCCTTCTCATTGATTTCTCTGTGGATTCGTTACAGTAGAATTGAATGGGGACGCTTAATTCCTGTGCCAGCTTCGCAATTTTTAAGAGCCAGAATTCAAATCCCCTTTCATGCTCAGCAAAAGGAGGAACGGCAATTATTATTCTCTTATGCAGGATCAAAGGCTTTTTCATGTAGCAGATAAAAGTGCTCTTGTCAGTATTGCTCAGAATACTGTCAACTTTCTGGCCGATAAGTTTGCCAATCAAACCTGTCCTTCTGGGCCATCCCAGTACGATGATGTCGGCCATTATTTCCCTGGCAATACGTGCTATTCCGCTCGCTGGATTGTGGTCGATGGTGGTGATGACATTCACCTTCGTTTCGGTTGCAGAAGCCTGTTTAACGAATTCTTCAAGCTTTTTTCTGGCTTTCAGGATGTTGATTTCGGCTTCGTCATTATTCGAGACCACAGTCAAGACTGATACCGGATTGATTGATTTTTTGTCCTTGATATATATTGAAAACTCCAGCAGTTTTTCTATGTTCTCCAGATTTGCGATTGGCAGCAATATATGTTCATTGTGAACCCCGTTTGCAGTGGCCAGAACCGCGTCATCTTCCTCGGCTTCAACAACCATTTTCCTGGCGGCTTTTTCAGTGGCAAAGGATGCAACGATGCAGGTAATAAGGATAAGTATGATTGTCCCGTTCAATATGTTCTCATCAAGGATCCCGGCCCTGAATCCCACCAGGATAACAGCGAGGGTTGCAGCCGCATGGGCCCCGCTGAGGCCGAAGATCAGCTGACGCTGGTTTTTTGAATATCCAAATACGAGCTGGGTGAATGAAGCAGCTAACCATTTCCCGGTTAATGCTACCACTGACAGGGTTCCGGCGATGATCAGTGCCATGGGTCCTTTCAGGATGACCCTCACATCGACAAGCATACCGACGCTTATCAGGAAAAACGGGATAAACAGTGAATTCCCGATGAACTCAATCCGGTTCATCAGGGCCGATGAATGCGGGATCAGTTTGTTAAGAGCCAGTCCTGCCATGAAAGCCCCGATTATAGGTTCAACACCGGCCACTTCTGCCAGGAAAGCTGAAAAAAACACTACCGAGAGTACGAAAATATAATGCGAATGTTTCTCACTTTCCAGTTTTCTGAAAAACCACTTGGCTATCCTCGGAATGATCAGGAACATAATAGCGGTAAAGATCGCCAGCGATATTCCCAGGCGGATCCAGAATTCCTGGCTCAGGTTTCCCTGGCTGTTCCCCATGATAACTGCCAGAATTATAAGAACGGCTGTATCGGTTAAAATCGTTCCGCCGACCGTTATGGCGACAGCCTGATTTTTTGAGATCCCAAGTTTGCTTACAATGGGATAGGCCACGAGCGTATGTGTGGCAAACATGCTGGCAGTCAGGAAACTGGCATTGAAATCATAACCCAGCAGATAGAAGCATACCGGGTATCCGATGGCAAGCGGGATGAAAAAAGTAAACAGCCCGAACAGGAGGCTTTTGTTCCTGTTGGCTTTGAATTCATTCAGATCCAGCTCGAGTCCGGCAATGAACATGATGTAGAGAAGTCCTATCGTTGAGAAAAGGTCAATCGCGGAATTCTTTGCCAGGATATTCAGGCCATGAGGTCCAATGATAACACCGGAAATTATCAACCCGATTATCCCCGGAATATTCAATCTCCTGAGCAGTATGGGCGAGATAAGAATTATAAACAGGATCAATGAAAAAACCAGCACCGGATTTTGCAACGGCAGTACAAATTCGTCCATCAGATGATCAAAAAAATCTGTCATCACTTGTAAGTTTGCCGGATGATGAATTTCACCGCGCTAATATACTTAATTCTTGTTTCCGATGCATAAACCAGAAAAACGTTCCCGCAACCTGGTATACGGCTTATTTCTTCCCGTGATTATCCTTCAAATCAGGATTATTCCGCCTGATCTCCGAATATAATTGATTCTTCCGCGTTATCTGAACTCAATGTACTATCTTTGATAATCTATCTGCAGTGCCATGAAGCTAAAAATACTCCTTTCAGTTTTTCTTTCAACCATTGTTGCCGTTTCAGGTTTAAGTCAGGACACAAAAACCAGGTGCCTGTCCGTCGACGCCGGCATCGATTTCATTAGCGGGGGCCCGCCGGAAAAGGATTATATCAGGGCTGACAGGGGCCAGTTTTTTTCAGATTTTCCAACAACCAGCCTGAGGGGGCTGTTCTACAGGAATTACGTGAGCATCAAGGGCGAGAAGACAGTACTGAACAACAAGGTCGGCCTGGTGAGCGGTATCCGGTATACAAGGACGGAAAGTTCAATCGGAAAGGAATCCTATTGGTCAAACAGCTCTGATTTTTTCTACTTACTGCTCCGCCAGGAGGAAACCAGAACCGATTACCTGAAAGTGAATGAAATAACCCAGCTTGCAGGATACCTCGCGATCCCCCTTGAGATAAGGATATATCCCTACAGGCCAAGGGCATTCAATGTATACTACAAAATTGGAGGTGATGTAAATTACAGGCTGCATTCCAGGGCAAGGACCGTTTTTTTCAACAGGGACATGAAAGTATTTGAAGATGAGATTGAGAATATAATCGAAAAACCGTGGGTCTTTTATTCATCCTTTCACCTTGGCGTGGGGTTCAGAATAGGAATGGTTGACAAACCGGGGGTCAATGTGGAAATACATATACCTGTTACCATGATCAGGGGAGGAAAGCAGGACTTTGTGACTCCTGAAGCCGGAACAGGAATACAGTTAAATGCAAGGATCCCGTTTTAAAAAAAGCAATCATGAAAAGAGCCGTTTATTCACTCATTGCAGCCGCTGCCATAATCCTTGCAAACGGATGCAGCAAGGAGTATGAACTCAATAAATCGATTTTCATTCCAGACCCTGATTTCCCTGAGCTTCCTGCTTATACAGAATGGGGCTACAATACGTTCGGCGCATATTATGAAAGAGGATTGTTCCTTTACAGTGAAAATGCGATCCCTGCCAAAATAATCCGTGCCGGGGGAATCACCTCGTTTGTGCTCAAAGGTCAGAAAGACGGCTACGGCTACCATTCCTGGGACAACAGGAAGGAAATGTCGGTGACATTCCTGCTTCCGTCGGTTATGCCTGATTCATATGCTGATCTTACAATCCTCGACAAAAAGATAATTGACCTGGTGAATACGCCGGGCGCCGTGAAATTATTCCTCGACGGTGATACCATTAAACCTGATATACTCCAGGGAGAACTCGAGTTCAGGAGAGTTCAGCTTCTCTATGTGGATTCAAAGCAGACTGAAGTGATACTATCGGGAGTGTTTTCCTTTCAGGCCCTGATTAAAGATGAACCGGTTAGTGTTACACAGGGCCGTTTTGACGTTGGTATTGGAGAAGACAACTTTTTCAGTTATTGAACATAAAAGCAGTTGCGGCAGTTCTGCCGGTGAAGGGCATTTTACAGCCCCGGCGGCAAAGATTATCATTCCGGCATAAATACGTATTTGTCAGTTTGATAATATTTGCATTGGCCAAAACGTTTATAAGGGAAAGATTTTTAATTTTAACAGGTTGTATCTAAAAATTTTTGCAGATGGCAAGTCTCAGACTCAGATTGGGCTGGATCCCCACAACATCAAAAATTGAACAGGCTGAAAAGGCGCTTATTGCTGATTACGAAAAACTGCAGGCATTAACCAGGTCAGATCTTCTGGCTCAATTTACCGGTCTCAGGGAGAAAGTGACATCTTCTGAATTTATACAGAAAAAGAAAGATATCGAATCACTCCGTTACAGGGATTCCGAGGAGTACAACAAGGAAAAGGAGTTTTTGTCGCTTCAGAAAGCAAAGGATATCGTAATGTATTTCAAAACCTCTGCAGGAAACATGCTCAAACGGTTCAAGGAGCTTGACGGATCGCAGAAAATAAGGGATTTTGAAGCGCTTGAAACCTTTATAAGATCCAACGGTTTCAAGCTCAAGAAAAAAATGAAACCCATCACTTTCAGGGACACTGATGAATATCGGAAGTTCCTGGAATACAAATCCCTCAAATCCGATCCGGAAATCAGGGCTTACTATAAGGCATCGGCAAAGGGAGAAGCGGTTAAATCAAAGGCTGTTGAAAAATTCGAGGAACTGGGAGCCTACATAAAAACACCCGAGTTCCTTGCCAAAAAGAACATGAAGCCCATAACATTCAAAGATACCGAAGAATACAAGAAGCTTCTCGAATATAAAAGATTAAAGGACAGCATTGAGATCAGGGAATACTACAACTTCAAATCTTCGGCTGAATATGCCAATTTCCTGAATACCGACGGGTCTTCACGGCTCGACAGGTATAACAAGCTTCGTGAATACCTGGCAACAAATGAGTTCAGGGACAGGAAAAACTATCTTCTTGATAAAAAAAGATTTGAGAAGACAGATATGTTCAGGGAAATCAGTGAGTTCGAAAAACTTCAGAAAAATGAGGATATTGTCTGGTATTTTAAAATGAAAGATTCGGACCGCTTTGATGTACTGAAGAAGAAAACACTGACTTTTGCCGATGAATTCGAAGGAGACAAGCTTGATACTGATAAATGGCTGACAAATTATTACTGGGGCGACAAACTGTTGAAAGACAGATATTCAGTTGAAGGGGACCTGCAGGCCTACACTGAAAGGGATAACTTTGAAATCCGTAACAGCCTCCTCAGAATCCATACCAAACCCCAGCGGATCACTGGAAAAGTATGGTCTCCCGACCTGGGATTCCGGACCAGGGAATTCAGTTATACTTCCGGAATCATTAATTCCGGTATCAGCTTCCGTCAGAAATATGGCATTTTTACAGCCAAAATAAAACTTGGTAACCCGGATGCCAGAAATACATTCTGGATGCTTGCCGGCGAAATGACACCTCATATCGATATATGCAGAACTTCCGGGGGAAAGGTATGGGCCGATTTTTCACCTTCGCCGCAGATTAAACTCAAAACCCTGGCCGGTTCACGCTATGCCCGCGATTTTTATATTTTTTCCCTTGAATGGACCAGCAGCATGCTTGTCTGGAAAATAAACGGGGAAGTATTATTCCGCCAGACATCAAATATTCCCCAGGAGCCCATGTATGTACTCCTGTCAGGGGGTACTGAAAAACCCCTGAGCGGAATGAGCACCATGGAAATCGACTGGGTAAGGATCTACCAGTTCAGTTAAAATCCGATCAGTCATCTGTAATTACACTGACACGCCATGACCGCGTGTCAGTTTTTTTTAATATGCCTGTAACTATTCCGGTTTTCATCCGTCTTTATCATGTATTTCAACCCATGACAGTAAAGGAATATAACAGATCTGTTGAGGAATATTCAGATTACGTGTACAGGTTCATCCTGGCCAGCATCAGGGATGAAGAAAAGGCCAGTGACATAGTACAGGATACGTATGAGAAACTGTGGCGGAATGTCATGGAAATAAGTTATCCCGTGGTTAAATCATGGCTCTTCACCACTGCCTACCACATCATGATTGACATTATCCGCAAGGAAAGCAGAATGTCGCCAATGGAAGACGCAACCGGAAATGATCTGATTGATGAATCGCAGTATTCCGATCTGAACGAGATCCTTCACATGGCTCTTGAACGCCTTCCGCATATACAGAAATCACTGATCCTCCTGCGCGATTACGAAGGCTACAGTTACAGGGAGATCGGAGAAATTACCGGCCTCACGGAAGCACAGGTAAAAATAAATATATACAGGGGCAGGATGGCCCTGAAGAATTTTATCGGGAAAGTAGAAACAGTCTTATGAAAACCGCACCTGAAAGATCTGATTTTGAGATCCTCCTTGCTGACTGGCTTGCAGGGAATCTGGATCCCCGGCAGGAAGAGGTTTTAAAAACCTTTCTCGAACAAAATCCCGGTCTTGCCGCCACATTGCCCGAACTGAAACAGGTAAACCTCAGGCCTCCGGATATAAGCTATGCAAAGAAAGACGTCCTGAAAAAATCCCCCGGCAGCATTTCCGAAGAACAGTTTGTCGTTATGTGCATTGCCGGCCTGGAAAACGACCTGTCGGCCGGACAGCTGGAAGAACTTGACAATATCATCAGTAATGATGATAACAGGAGAAAGACCTTTGAACTGATAAAAAGGCTTAAAGTCAGGCCGCAACCAGCTGTTTTCAGGCGAAAAAGCTCTGTTATTAAATTAACAGCAGGGCAAAGGATCTTCAGATATTCACTTGCCGGCCTCGGCATGGCTGCTATGGTTGCTCTCCTGATCACGGTCCGCCTGTTGGTCAGCCCTTCGGCTGAAGTCATTAAAAACCATACAACCAGTCCGTTAACTGCCGAATCCGGCACATCAGCCGGCCATAACGCAGTGAATGAAGAGAAAAGCCTGATTACAGGCAGCCGGTCAAACCAGCAAGCGGAAACCGGTTCAAAAACGGACGAAATAAAAATTGCGGATAAAAAACCACCGGCAGACCAGACAGTACAAGTGACAACTGATGAATCATCCCGGGCAATTCCGGCTTCCCTGCCCGCTCCCCCGGCCCCGCTTGCTGCAGGCATAACTTTAATACCGGTTGCTCCGCCGGATCCCAATTCACAAATCCTCAGAAAATTCAATCCTTCGAACCTGGTTCCTGAATATCCGGTTCACAGAAGCAATGTTGACAGGCTTCTTGCAAGGCTTGTTCATGGTTTCATAATGAATGACACCTTACCGGGTGACCGGCCTGTAAAATCCTTCGATCTGGCCATTGTCAGCATCACAGGCATCAACAGGCTTCTCGGATGGGATATGACTCTCGACAGAATAACCGATGGAAAAGGAGAATTAAGATCCTATTATTTCTCTTCAGGGTTGTTGAAATTCAATGCTCCTGCAAAAAAACCATAAGTCAGCTGTAACTATTTGCAATACCTGTTCGTCCCATAACTGAAATCAAAAAAAAACAAGATGAGAACATTCATATTCATATTTCCGGCCCTGATGGCTTTCCTTCAGGCTCCGGGCATTCATGCTGATGACACGGCAAAAGCCGGCAGGCAGCATTCAGTGATTGAAGAGGCGGATGGCAGCATGAACATTGCCGTGGGTAAAGATTTCTTCAGTTTTGATGAAAATGATTCATCCGTCACGGTAAGGCTGGGAAGCAGAGGGATAAAGATCCTTGAATCCCTGGAAGGGAAAAAGGTTGAATTTGAAAAATACGATACTGAATCGGAGTGTGATGAAGAAAGCGGGACTCATTTCAGGGATGATGACGACCGCAGCTGGCTTCTGAAGGCAAGGCGTTTCAGGGGTCATCTTGCGGGGTTTGAGGCCGGCTTAAATAACTATATTCATGAAGGTTCAATGGTCCTGCCGGGCCCGATCGACTATATGTCGCCTGAAACAAGCAACTCATGGTCGTTCAATCTGAATTTTTCGCAGCTGAACATAGGTTTTGGCAGATATTCGGGTCTGGTTACCGGCATGGGCCTCAACTGGAACAATTACCGTTTCAGGAATCACACTACCATAGAAGTCGGTGAGGAAGGAACCGTAACCGGAAAACTTCCGGCCTCTTCCGTTCCGGTCAGGCGATCGAAGTTTTCAACTCTTTATCTTAATGTACCGCTTTTGTTTGAGATCCAGATACCGGCAGGTTACAACGGCAGGCTTAATCTTGCAGCAGGGGTAACAGGAGGGCTCAAGCTGAATGCCTGGACGAAAATCGTCTATAAAAACGGAGAAAAGTCGCGTGTAAACGGTGATTATAACCTGAACCTGCTCCGGGGAGGATTCACCGGCCGGGTCGGATACAGGAATTTCATGATTTACGGTACATACTATCCCACGCCCTGGTTCCAGAAAAACAGGGGTCCGGAAGGCATGAACCTCGAACCTTTCGAAATCGGACTGGCATTTACCTTCAACGACTGACCCGCCGCGGCCAGAAAACAAATATTCAGCCAGGGTATCCGTCATTATTTTTTGTATCTTACCGATCCTGTCAAATAATTCAGGGCGGATCGTAAAATACAATGTCGGATTTCATTTTAACACCCCGCGAACTCAGGCGCTACTCGAGGCAGATAATGCTTCCTGAAACGGGAAAGGAGGGCCAGCTGAAGCTCAAAATGGCAAAAGTACTGGTTATCGGCGCCGGAGGACTGGGCTGCCCGGTTCTCCAGTATCTGGCAGCTGCAGGCGTTGGGAAAATTGCCCTGGCAGAATTTGATACCGTTGATGAGGGAAACCTTCAGCGCCAGGTGCTTTACGGTTCCGATGATCTTGGAAAGCTGAAATCAATTATCGCTGCAAGACGCATTGAACAACTGAACTGTATGATAAATACAGTCGTTATTAACCTGAAAATCGATTCCCGCAATTCTTTGTCCATACTCAGGAATTATGATATCATAGTAGATGCCACGGATAATTTCAGGACAAGGTACATCATCAGCGATTCCTGTGTTATCCTTGACAAACCAATGGTACACGGAGCCATCTATAAACATGAGGGACAGGTAGCTGTATTTAATTACATGGGAGGGCCGACATACAGATGCTTCAACCCTTTCCCGCCGGCGGAAAATGGAGTTTTTTCACCTTCCGAAACCGGGCTGCTGGGTGTACTGCCGGGAATTACCGGCACGATCATGGCAAATGAGGTAATAAAGATCATAACGGGCTATGGCGAGGTACTCTCCGGCAAAATACTGATATTCAGCCTTGCAAACTACAGGTCCGGGATATTCACCATTAAAGCAAATCCTGAAAACCGCAAACTGACGAGGCTTTATGATAACTATTAACAGGGCCAAAAGTACCCAATCTTCAGACCAGGGGACCAGTCAATCAAATTAACAGAACATTATCCGAAATGAGACTTTTGCTTATCAGCAATTCAACTAATGCCGGCGAACCCTATCTCGATTATCCCAAGCACCGGATCAGGGATTTCCTGGGCCGGGCACCCGTCAGGGCTCTTTTTGTACCCTACGCTGCAGTAACCTTTTCATACGATGATTATGAAAAGAAAGTACAGGAACGATTCAGGGAAATCGGCCATGATGTGATTTCAATCCATCACTGGTCCGACCCTGTACGCGCCTTAGCTGATGCCCCGGCAATAGTTGTGGGGGGCGGCAATACATGGATGCTACTCAAACTGTTGCGGCAGAACGGTCTGATATTGCCGGTAAGGAAAAAGGTACTGTCAGGAACACCTTACATAGGCTGGAGTGCAGGATCGAATGTTGCATGTCCGACAATTCAGACAACCAACGATATGCCGATAACCCGGCCGTCTTCTTTCAGGTCATTCAATCTTGTTCCTTTCCAGATAAACCCTCATTATCTAGATGCCAGTCCGGAAGGACATGCAGGAGAAACAAGGGAACAACGGATCGCAGAATTCATTGAAGCCAATCCGGATGTATGGGTCGTTGGCCTGAGGGAAGGTACCATGCTGCATGTTGTTGACAACAGGATAAACCTTACCGGTCCCGGAAAGGCCAGGATATTCAGGAAAGACACAATACCGGCCGAACTGGGTGAACCTGATGATTTATCCTTTCTTCTCCGATAGCTTAATCTGGCATCAAATAATTAACTTTGTCCTCCGTTAACATTACCATCGGGGAAGGATATTCTTTTGCAGATGAAATTTCCGAAAAAGATTCTTAAGTTAGCCGGAATACTTGTCGTATCGGCAGTGATAGTGCTTTTTGCCCTTTCAGTTGCCTTGCAGGATAAGGTTGCAGAAGTTATTATCAGGGCACTTAACAAAAATCTTGCAACAAAAATCGAGATCGGTTCGTATCATCTATCACTGCTGAGAAAATTCCCCAAAGCATCTTTCGAGCTGAAAAATATCAGAGTATATTCGTCGCCGGGTTTTGAGAAGAGTGGCTTCAGTGATATGAACACCGATACCCTTCTGGCTGCAGCATCTGCATCAATTGACTTTAAAATGATCGACCTTTTCCGCGGGGTCTATTCCTTCAAGGCAGTCAATGTCAGGTCGGGAAACCTTAACCTTTTCACCGATTCAGCCGGCCGGTATAACTACAGTTTCACAAAAAGGGAGACTCAGGGTGATGCTGAACGGGAAGTACGATTGAACCTTGACAGGATCAATGTTTCCGATGTCAGGGTCCTGTACAGTGATCTCCGGGCCGACCTTGTGATCAGGGGCCTTTTAAAAAACGGACGCATCAGGAGCAGGATAAGGGGCGCAAACATTGATTTTGATGGCAGCTCAGACGTTCTGTTCACACATTTCAGCCTGAAGCGGACAGTTTTCAACCGCAGTTTCAATGCCCGGATGGATGTCGGACTGAACAGGAACGAAAAGGGAATCTTTTTCAGAAAGAGTACAATAAGCTTTGATAAACAGGACATAATAATGACCGGGCTCATTATTCCCGATGACAATTATCTTGATCTCAGCATCAGCGGCAATCATATCGACATTTCAAAAGCTTTCCACTACCTGTCAGGAAATTACAAAACCATCGTGTCTGAGTACAGGCCATACGGGATTTTTGATCTCGACTGCAGGATAAAGGGAAAGTCAACCCGATTTGAGGATCCGCATTACGATATTGCCGTTTCACTGGAAGCCGGCGGTCTGCATCGGGTCAGGTCAGGTCTGAAAATGAATGATGTCCGGTTTACAGCGTCAATGACGAACGGGGCCAGGAACCGTCCTGAAACAAGTACGCTCGGGATCAGTGATTTCACAGCCGGCTTGGGTTCATCCGTTTTCAGCGGATCATTTTCAGCATCGGATTTCTCCAGACCCAGGGCTTCACTGAAATTCAGGGGGACCCTTATTCCGTCCGAATTAAGGGAGTTTGCCGGCATGGAAGCTCTCGGTCCGTGCAGCGGATCAGTTGATCTTGATATCAGCCTTTCAGGTGTCATTGAAAAAAAGGATCATTACAGTCTTTCAGACCTTGCCGAGCTTAATTCGAGGTCGGAAATCATTTTCAGGTCATTCGGCACAGAGGTTCCCGGCCGGAATTTCAATCTCAGGAACACTAACGGTAAGCTGGTAATTGCCGGCAGCACCTCAGCAGAAAAGCTTGAATTCAATTTAAACGACCAGGAATTCAGTTTGTCGGGTAATCTCGACAATCTGCCGAAATGGCTGGCCGGAAAACCTGTTAATCTTACCGGCCATGCTTATGTTTATTCACCCTGCCTGAAGCCCGAGTATTTTTTCAGCAGTCCGGCCACAAGGGACGAAACTGTAAAAGCAAGGGCTCCCCTGGCGCTTCCGCGTGATGTGATGATCGATCTTACCGTTAAACTTGATTCCCTTAAATACAAGAAATTTGATGCCGGACAGCTTCACGGTGAGATCAGCCTCAAACCCGGAATGCTTAATTTCAGGTCACTCAGGTTTAAATCGCAGGACGGCACGGTAACAGGAAATGGTATAGTGGTGCAAAACAGGAATAAATCCTTTACCGGAAGGGGTAGTTTCAGTGTGAGCAATGTGGATGTAAAAAAATCCTTCATATCCTTCAACAATTTCGGACAGAATTTCCTGAAGGCCGAAAACATAGCCGGTTCACTTTCCGGGACAATAACCCTGGTCCTGCCGGCTGATTCAATGCTCAATCCGGCAATGAAATCGCTGGTGGCTGAAGGGAAATACAGTCTTTCAGACGGCGCTCTCATTAATTTTGATCCTGTAAAAGCCCTGTCAAAATTCATTTCATTATCCGAACTTGAGAATATTAAATTTGACAAGCTTGACAATGATTTCTTCATCCGCAACAATTATTTTTACGTGCCGGTGATGCAAATCAGGTCATCCGCGGTCGATCTGGCGGTAAACGGCAGGCACAGCTTTGACAATGCATACGAGTATCATGTGGAAATGCTGCTGTCAGAGATCCTGAGCAGGAAAGCAAAGAAAAACAGGAAAACATCATCTGAATTCGATGAGGTTGAGGATGACGGGCTGGGCCGGACACGGGTCTTCCTGAAGCTTATGGGCAAAGGGGAGGATGTTGATGTCACATATGACATGAAGGCAGCAGGCAGCAAAATAAAGAATGACCTGCGCAATGAGCGTCAGATGCTGAAAACCATTCTCAATGAAGAGTATGGGTGGTATCCTTCGGAGACTGAGCAGGTAAAGAAGGAAACGGCTTCAAAGCCCCGTTTCAGGATATCCTGGGAAGGTACCGAAACAACCGGTACAGAACAAAAAACTTCATCAGAAAAAAAAGATGGAGGAATCAGGAAGTTTTTTAGAAAGAAATAGTGTTATTTTACATTAAAGAATTCATCTCTTGAATATTTACTGGAACAGAAGCAGGTGGAAGGTGTTTTTATTCCTTTTTGCAATTCTCCTGGGAGTTGGGTCACTTATCTATACTCAGTCGCTTGTAAAAAATCTGAAAAGCGAAGAACGCAAAAAAGTCCAGATGTGGGCTGAAGCCACGCGTCTGATCAATTCTGCCGACTCAACCCAGAATCTTGAGTTTCTCCTTTCAATCATTGAGAACAACAACACGGTGCCGGTTATCCTCACCGACGGGCATGACAACATTATTGCTGTCAGGAATATTGACTTAGGTAAGGAAGGTGACAGGGGCAGCCTGGGGGTCAGCCTTGAGAAAATGAAGTCAAGGAACAATCCCATAATAATTGATCTTGGAGGCGGATTCATAAACCGTATCTACTATAAGGACAGCATCATCCTCACCCAGCTTATATATTATCCCTACGTTCAGCTTGGCCTGATCATCATGTTCATCCTGGTCTCCTACCAGGCCCTGAGTTCGTCGAGAAAAGCCGAGCAGAACAGGGTATGGGTCGGGATGTCAAAAGAAACGGCACATCAGCTCGGTACACCGACAACATCCCTGTCGGGATGGATAGAGATCCTGCAGAACAACTACCCCGACATCCAGGTAACGAGGGAACTGGCACTTGATGTGAAGCGGCTTGAAAAGGTTACGGAAAGGTTTTCAAAGATCGGATCAAAACCAGAACTTTCAGAGGAAAATATCATAAGCCTTGTTCAGAATTCCGTTGACTATCTAAAATCAAGATCATCAAACAAGGTTTTATTCGTACTGACCTTTTCTTCCGATGATGAAATACTTGCCCCGGTAAATCCTGCTCTTTTTGAGTGGGTAATCGAGAATGTCTGTAAAAACGCCATCGATGCCATTGAGGGGAGCGGCGAGGTGACAGTCAGGGTAACTGAAGATGAAAAGTACGCCGTTATCGATATTTCTGACACGGGGAAAGGTATGTCAAAGACGGCATACAAGAAAATATTCAATCCCGGATATACCACCAAGAAAAGGGGATGGGGACTTGGGCTTTCCCTTTCAAAAAGGATCATTGATGAATACCACAATGGTAAAATTTTCGTCAAAAGCTCTGAAATCGGCAAAGGTTCGTGCATCAGGATCATGATGAGAAAAAGCGGTGCCTGATCATCACCCGCTTTAGTCAAACTTAAACCAGGTATGGATCGAAAGGAAATCGAGATAATGGCTCCGGCCGGATCGTATGAATCACTCATCGCCGCAATCCAGGGAGGAGCTGATTCTGTTTACTTCGGCGTCGGACAGCTGAATATGAGAGCTGCCTCATCCGTCAATTTTTCACTCAGCGATCTGAAAAGCATTGCAGAGATCTGCCGCGACAACAAAATAAGGAGTTATCTCACCGTAAACGTGGTTGTTTACGACAATGAGATTGAAGAGATGCGCAGGATAGTCGGCTCAGCGGCTGAAAGCGGTGTTTCGGCGATAATAGCTTCCGACCTGTCTGTTATTGATTATGCCTTCAGGTCAGGAATGGAGGTTCACCTTTCGACCCAGCTCAATATTGCCAACACTGAGGCACTCAGATTTTATTCACAATGGGCCGATGTGGTTGTCCTTGCCAGGGAACTGGACCTGGGGCAGGTCAGGGAAATTTATGACAATATCCGCAAACAGGATATCCGCGGGCCGGGAGGAGAGCTGGTAAAGATAGAGATGTTCGTCCATGGTGCGCTTTGCATGGCTGTTTCAGGCAAATGTTACCTGAGCCTGCACGAGAACAACAAATCGGCGAACCGCGGAACATGCTACCAGACCTGCAGGAAATCATACATTGTAACGGAAAAGGAGTCAGGGAATCAGCTTGAAATTGACAACCAGTACATCATGTCTCCCAAAGACCTGTGCACCATCGGTTTTACCGACAGGATGATCGAGGCCGGGGTAAGGGTTTTCAAGATCGAGGGAAGGGCACGGTCGCCGGAGTATGTCAGGTTTGTTTCTTCATGCTACAATGAAGCAGTCAACTCGGTGCTTGACGGTACATACGGCAGTGAAAAGATCGAAATATGGATGGAGAGGCTTTCGGCTGTTTTCAACCGCGGCTTCTGGGATGGATATTACCTGGGGCAGAAGTCGGGTGAGTGGAACACCCGCTATGGATCGAATGCCACAATGAAAAAAGTCTACCTTGGAAAAGTCGTCAATTACTTTACAAGGCTCAAGGTTGCCGAAATAAAGCTTGAGAACGGAGATCTTGAGAAAGGTGACCTCCTGCTTATCACGGGTCCAACGACAGGAGTGATTGAATACACTGCAGATGAAATCAGGGTGGATCTCATGGCCACAGAAAAAGCCCTCAGGGGAGAATCATGCTCTGTCAGAATCCCGGATTACCTCAGAAGATCAGACAAGGTATACAAATGGGTGAAGGCAGGCAGGTGAAATTCCTCCGGCAGTTATCAGTTACGGCACAGCTGCCCCGATGCCTCAAGCACCCTTTCAGCATTGATCGCGGCATCGTCAGAGTCTGATTCAACATACACGATTTTTTCAGCCTGCTTCTTTTTTAATCCGTACAGATAGGCTTTGTCGTAATATCTGAGAATTATTTCGGCGGCTTTTGTAAAATCGCCGCATTCAACCGATGAAATGGCATCCATTGCATTCTCGCCGCCCAGCCGCCTGGATATTTTTCTTATGGCCAGGATAAGGTCAGCCACGGAGTATCCGGCATATTCCCTCACAAGCCTGTGAAGGCGTATTCTGAAATCGATAAGAAGGACGATAACAGGGTTTTTCTGCATATTCAGGAAAAACTCGTCCGGCATGAATACCGTTCCTATGTTTTTGCTTTCATCTTCCACCCAGAGAGGCTTTTCAATGTCGTTTCTCCTCCATTGTTCATACAACAGGTTGGCAAAATGCTCCGAAGTGGGCTGTGCAGGCTGACCGAGGGAACCAAAAGCAGACCCTTTGTGATTTGCAAGCCCTTCAAGATCGATGACCTGCTCCCCTGCATTCCTGAGGTTCCTCAGGATCTCTGTTTTCCCGCTCCCGGTAAATCCGCCAAGAATAATCATTCTCCTGTTTTCCGAAAAGCTGTTCAGGATATATTGCCTGTATGCCTTATAACCGCCTTCAAGAATGCCGGTTTCAATGCCGGCCAGTGAAAACAGCCAGGCCATGGCTTCCGATCTCATGCCGCCCCTCCAGCAATGAACAAGCAGTTTGTTGTCTGCTGAAAGCTTGCGTGCCTTTTCCAGTTTCAGATGGAACGAGGGGCCGGCCAGTTTCAACCCTTCATTTATTGCCCCGAACCGGCCGCTCTTCCTGTAGCGGATCCCTACTGCCTTTCTTTCTTCGTCATCAAAAAGCGGTATATTGAAGGCCCCCGGGATGTGACCCGCACTGAATTCCGCAGGCGAGCGCACATCCACGACAGGAATGTGTTCAACCCGTTCAAGGAAAAGGCTGATATCCAGTTTCTGCCCCAGCTGAAATGTCATATCCGGTGAATGATTTCCATCATTTCCCTTAAACACCCGGGATCATGTGGAAGCATGCAAATGTAATATCAGTTTTTGAAAAAATGCTTCCTGAAAAATTCGCGAAGTTCATCTATCCGGACCGGTTTGGAGATGAATTCCTTTATTCCTGCCAATTCGGCTTTTCTCCTGGAGTCGGGCAGGTTGTCGGCAGTGAATGCAACGATAAGTTGTGAATTGTCATATTCCAGGATCTGCCGGGCAGCTTCAAAACCATCCATTCTTGGCATCAGAAGATCCATGAAAATTACATCGTATTTCCTGGTTTTGGCCTGGATCAGCCCGGCAAATCCGTCATCTGCAAAATCAAATGAATATCCGAGGCTTTTAAGCATTGTGCCCAGAACTTTCTGATTCAGCTTATTGTCTTCAACAACCAGTATCCGGATATTGCGGCTGCCGGCTTCAGCTTCCTGCCTGTCTGCCTGCCTGTCTGTCCCACTGAATTTCATTCTGATCTTATCATAAAGCTCCCCGATCTCGAATGGCTTGACGATATAATTATCCACCCCGAGCCTGATGCATTTGAGCAGATTTCCCCGGGCATCATTTGAACTTATTATCATAATAATGAACCTGGCCGACAGGTTATTGTCCCACAGATCCTGGGCAACCGCAAAACCGCTGAATTCCCCGTTGTCAGCTATTACGAGAAGATGGTATCTTTTTTCCGGGAATGAAAGGTTTGCCATTAACTGATTTATCGTCGATTTCTGGTAGGAGGTAACGCTGACAGTCAGCCCGAGCTTGTAGAGGGAATTGAGGATCTCCTCATCCTTCAGATGCCCTCCGCTTATCACCAGTGTCCTGATTTGCCCGAAAGAGGTAATATCATCAAACTGAAGATCCTTAATTACCGTTTCATTCAGGTTAAGGGAAATGGTGAAACTGATTTTTAATCCCTTGTCTCCGTCAAGACCTGACGGACTTTCAGCATTAAGTTTCCCGCCCATAAGCTCGATCAGCTGCCTGGCCAGTATCGTACCGAAACCCGAACCGTCATCGTCGCCATGAACTTTAGACTCAATATTTATTTGTTCCCCAAAGATTTTTTTTATTGTAGCCCTGTCAAAGCTTTTACCGGTGTCGGTCAGTTCAAACCTGAGATTCATTGTCCCGTTATGTTTTTCTGCAAGGCTGCATTTCAGGTTTATGCTGCCGCGCGCGGTATTGTCAACTGAATGGCTGAGAAGACTGGAAAGGATCTGCCTGAGCCTGTACGGATCACCGATTAATTTGTCGGGCACTTCCTCATCCACGGAACATGTCAGCTTTATTTGATTTTCATCTATATTGGTCCGGGCCAGGTCGTAGGAATATAGGATTTCTTCCCTTAGGCTGAACGGGATCTCATCCAGTATCATCCTGCCCGATTCAATCTTTGAAAAATCCAATATGTCGTTTACAATATTCAGCAGGACTTCCGCAGACTGTCTCAGCAGGTTGACTATTGCCCTGTTTTCAGCGGAAAGCCTGCTTTTAATAAGGATATCCGCCATACCGATGATACCGTTCAGCGGTGTTCTTAATTCATAGCTCATTCGGGCAAGGAACTCCGACTTGGCGGTATTGGCCGTGGCAGCCTGCTTGCGGGCTGACTCCATCATTGTCACATCAAAAAGAACATCCAGGCTTGCATCCTCCCCCTGGAAAGAAACCGGAATGGTATTCCTGTAAAGAATGAGTTCTCCAATCTCCTTCTTTATGATAACAAACTGATCATGACTGAAAGTACCTGCGAGATTCTTTAAAAAATAGGCTGACTCATCAGTTGATTTATTTCCGGGATAAATCCGGCCTTTCATTTCAGATTCGCTTTGGTATGAGAACTGGTTCGCAGCCTCCTTGTTGGCCATCATGATTTCCCTGTTCCCGTTATAGATTATCACTCCGGCAGGAATGCTGTCAATCATTCTGAACAGCATTTCTTCCGACGACTTAAGCTTGGCTGATTTCTCCTCCAGCGATCTGATATGCTGTACGAAAAGCCAAAAAATACCCAGGATCAATGCTATGGCAAGAAGGGCCATTGCCAGTGTAACTTTCAGGATGTAATTTTTGAATTTGTCAGCCGGCGCTGAGAACATCAGGCCAATTTCTTTCTGAAACAGTTGTGTCGAATAAAATGAAGTAATGATCTTTTTATGATTTCCTTCAATGGCAAATGAATGAACGATATTTTCCGAAGCACCCTCAGCCACAAGCCGTGTAAGCCGGTCAATCCGGGAATATTTCCCGGATTGACCGGAGTTATCGTAAATTACTGATCCCGAATCGCTGATAACCCATTGCCATTGGTATTCCCTTGCATTGAACCCGCTGAACAGATCATTGAAATATTTGTTGAAATCGATTGATACAATGAAATTTCCGATCAGTGTGCCGTTTTTTAACACCGGCATGTAATATTCATATCCTCTTGAACCCTTAATCAGCTCATCCCTTGAATGTATTTCTTCCTGGGCATGGAGGACAAAATTGTGAATGAGCCAGTTATTACCTGTTTCATCTTTTTTCAGAGTATAGCCGTTCCTGTTGTTGTCAAAGAATTTGATACCGGTAATGACGGATTCATATTTGGTGAAAAAAAATTTGATCTTATCCTCTATCTTCATCTGCTGTACAGGATCAGTAAAAAAGAGGGAATGGTCCACCGAGAACAATATCTGATTCAGATCACTGGAAAATTCATTATTGATCTGGTCGACAGATGAACCGGCAATTCTGACCTCACGGTCGAGAAGGTTTTTTATATAACTGATCTGCTTGTTATACAGGCCGGAAAAAACCAGGGATGATGCAAGAACAATAAGCAGCAGTGCTGCAGATACAGCCCATAAAATTTTATTCATCTTCATATACCTGTTTGCCGCAAAAGAATGAATCCTTTAGTTGTATCAGCGGTACTTGGCATTGTCGTCACCCATGATGTTAAGATAGCTTCTGTATCTCAGATAATTAATTTCTTCTTTTTCAACTGCTTTCCTGACAGCACATTCCGGCTCATCCAGGTGAAGGCAGTTATAGAATCTGCAATCTTTTGACTTTCTGAATATCTCCGGAAAAAAATGGTATATTTCATTTTTTTCCATATCTGCAATACCAAAACCTCTCAACCCAGGGGTATCAATTGCAAAACCGCCAAATGGTAAACGGTACATTTGCGGGAAAGTTGTAATATGTTTTCCCTGTTTGTGAAAATCCGATATTTCTTCCGTTCTGATATTAAAGGCCGGATCGATCAGGTTAAGCAGGGTTGATTTTCCAACTCCTGAGTTTCCTGAAATCAGGTTAATCTTGTCCTTCATCACGGTTTTCAGTTCGTCGAAGCCGGATCCGTCGCGGAGCGAAAGCCTGTGGCACCCGTATCCGATGCCGGTATAGATACTGACAAGTTGGTCAAGGCGTTCCATTTCTTCCTTCCCGTAAAGATCAGTTTTATTAAAGACCAGTCGTGCCGGGATCCGATATGCTTCGGCGGTTATCAGAAACCTGTCGATAAATTCCAGGGGGGTCTGCGGAAGAGCAATTGTCAGCATTAAAAGGACCTGGTCAATATTGGCAGCGATTATCTGTGACGATTTCGAAAGATTTGATGCTTTCCTGAGGATATAGTTCTTCCTGTCAAGAAGGGCGGTTATTATTCCCGTACCGGAAGTGCCGGACAGCTCAATTTCAACGTTGTCGCCCACAGCAATGGGATTGGTGCTCCTGATCTCATTCACACGCAGTTTTCCTCTCAGCAGGCAGTCAATTGTTCGTCCGGAATCAAGGAGCACCTTGTAACGGCTGCCAACAGACTTGATAATCTTTCCTTTTTCCAAGAGATCAGATTTTGAACTGCATACTGTACTATACCCGGCGGACTTATGCTGCCAGATGCAACGATTTATACACTATTTAAAAAATCCGAAACTGCTGGTGTCCCGCACCATGACATCAATACTGAACAATCTGCCAGGACTTCGCGAGCCTGCTGACTGAACTGACTGTTACGATATTCCTGATCAGCACAGGCAGCTGATCTGAAATATTTCTTCCTGTTTTGTTTTATAACTAACTGTCGGAAGCCATTAAAAGGAAAGGCTTCATCTCGAAGCTGTGATAGAAAGGCCTGAGTCGTTCGGTATTGTAATGTTCTGATACTTTAACTATTTTTTTCGATGAGGTAACCACATCAATGGGAACATTATCATACCGGCCGTTTTTCAGGACCACTATCCTTCCATGCATTCCCTTGAGAATAAGATCGAGTGCAAGGTTGCCATATGCCATCGGTACAATGGAATCGAGTGCGTCCGGATCACCACCCCTGACCATGTAGCCGAGTTTCTGGTTAATGATGTTGATTGTTTTTCCGTTATTGTACTTTGGAGAATACTCTTTCAGTTTTTCGGAAACAAGGTCGCCAATTCCTCCCAGTTTTGCATGTCCGTAGGCATCTTTTTCAGTTCCCGAAAAAACCATTTCGCCTCCCTTGAACATGGCGCCTTCCGAAACGAGGACTACGGAATACCTGCTTGGATTATGATTCCTGTCTTCCACAAGAAGTTTTGTAAGTAAATCGATATCAAATTCATACTCGGGGATGACACATCTGTTGGCTGCACCTGCCATGGTCGGAAGCATTGCCGTGAATCCTGCGTATCTTCCGAATACTTCGAGGACAAGAAAGCGTTCATGTGAGCCTGCCGAGGTCCTCAGGCTGTTGGTCATCTGAATTGTCCGGGTGACGCAGGTACTGAACCCGATGCAGTAATCTGTCCCGGGAACATCATTGTCCATCGTTTTGGGTATTGCCACAACCTTAACTCCCTGTTTGTAGAGATGAACGCCGTAGCTAAGGGTATCATCACCCCCGATGGGAATCAGGTAATCAATACCAAGCCATTCAAGATTCTTGATCACCTCAGGGGTCAGATCATTCATATCGGCATTGTATGTATCCTTCAGATGATCGGGAACTGCAGCCTTTGACATATGGCTTGGCCTGGTACGGGATGTATGGAGGAAGGTTCCGCCTGTACGTCCGGCCTTGTTGACAATGTCGTCGGTCAGAACCTGATAACAGTTGCTGTTGTCAGCCTTGTGATCCCTTATTAATTCCGTTATACCGGCCCATCCCCTGCGAAGGCCAATGACCTTGTATCCTTCCCTGTTTGCACGGATCGTAACCGCCCTGATCGCCGGATTCAATCCCGGAACATCACCGCCTCCAGTAAGAATAGCTATTAAACCCTTTGTTGATTTGATGTTTGCCATGTTCTTCTGCTTTTTACTTGATACCATTTTTAAGTTCGATTTAAGGCTTTAAAGATAAGTATTTTGCGGAAAATTCCCATGGGGAAAAGTCAGCCTCTCTTTGATATGATTTCAAGCTTATCAATGTCAGCAATTTCAATGGTTTTGCCAAAAACCCTGATAATATTATCTTTCTTGAAATCAGACATGGTTCTGATGACATTGGCCGTACTCATCCCTATATAATCAGCTATTTCTTTCCTGGAAACCGGTATGTCAAAAACCCTTGATTTATAAATCTCTTTGGTGAAATACAGCAAAACATAGGCAACCCTGCCTGCCAGGTTTTTCTGGCGGATATCAAGGGTCTGATTTATGATCTTGTCATTGATTACTGAAATTTTTGACATCAGGTTTATTGCAAACTGCCCGTTTTTAATGAACAATTCCTTGATGAAATCAAGTTTAACACAACAGACCACTGACTCTTCAAGAGCAGAAACCGAGTACTTGTACCTTTCTTCCGAGAAAATACTCATGTTGCTTACAAACTCAAACGGCCTGGTAATTGTAATTACCTGCTCCTCGCCGTTTGACGACCGTCTGAAAAGCTTGACAAGTCCCGTCTTAAGGTATTTGAAATCCGTAATCCTTTCACCTTCATAATTGATGATCTCGCCCTTGCGAAAATGCCTTTCCTCCTTGATTTCACAAAGAGCCTGTATATTTTGTTCATCAAGGCTGGCAAAAACAACCTCCCTGAAATCACATTTTTCACATTCGCAGGATCTGTCTTTTTTGGCCACTTCCAAGAATTTTTTCGCAAAGTTATCATTTTCCAATTTATATTTCTTACCGGGAATTTGTTTTATTAAGTATCTTGAGCGGCTTTGACTTTGTTAAAACTTCGAAATCCGGTAACAAATGATTTACAAAACAGATTATCATGTGCACTCGTGGTTCAGCGACGGGCGGGCTGCGCCAGAGGATTACATAGCTCCGGCCCTGGAAGCGGGATTGAAAGAGTTAGGATTTTCAGAGCACCTCACCCTTTTTGAAAAAAATCTTGACTGGAGCATGAATGCCAGGAAAGCTTACAGATATCTGGAACATATGAAGGTGTTTCGAGAAAATAACCATGATATTACTGTGCGAACCGGACTGGAAGTTGATTATATCGAGGGAAGGGAAAAGGAAATCAATTCGTTTCTTAAAAAGGCTGACATTGATTATGTCATTGGCTCCGTTCATTTCCTCGGCGAATCCACCGTCGACATGGGACCGGAGTTTTATGCCGGCAAGGATATCGACAGATTGTACGTGGTTTATTTTGAACAGGTTGCATCCGCAGCCGCTTCCGGGCTCTTTGATATAATAGCGCATCCCGACCTGATAAGGATTTATGGTTTCACACCATCATTCGACCTGGAGCCCCTTTACAGAAAGCTGGCTGCCAGTTTTAAAAAACATGATGTTGCCTTTGAAATAAACACAAACGGCAGGAACAGGCCGATTGCCGATTTTTATCCCGACAGGCGCTATTTAAAGTTTTTCCGGGAAGAAGGAGTACCTGTATGCGTCAACTCCGACGCACATATGCCATCAAGGGTGGCCCAGTACTTCGATGAAGCCTATGAACTGCTCAGAAATACAGGGTATACCGAAATGGCCGTTTTCAAAGACAGGGAAAGATTCATGATCCCTTTCTGATACCTGCCGATCAGTGTTCCAACCCCTGTCCAGGTCAGCAAACCTTTCTGACAAAACCCGGAAATCCCTGCCGCTGATCAGGATCAGGGGGAACTCCGCGTCGCAACAGTCCCTGTCAGGGGATTGATTGCATTATGTTACGTTATAGTCCTGTTTTATATGCTGAACATATGCTCGACAAAGATCTTGATTCCGATCAGTATCAGAATAATCCCTCCCAGGATTTCAGCATTCCTTCCAAAATGGGCTCCCGCCGATTTTCCTATTCCGATGGCCAGCATCGACGCAATGAATGTCACGATGCCAATAACCAGGGCGGAGCACCAGATCCGGATATTAAGCAGGGCAAAGCTTATGCCAACTGCAAATGCATCAATACTTGTTCCAACCGCTATTGTAATTATTGTAAACGGATTGTGGTAATCTCTTTGTTTTTTTTCTTTTTCGGATCTGAGACCTTCAATGATCATCCTGGCTCCCAGGAATGTCAGAAGCAGAAGTGCCACCCAATGATCCGCAGCAGTCAGTACATCGCTTAACAGCGAACCCAGGAAATAACCTGCGACCAGCAGGCTTGCCTGGAAAAGAGCCATAACAAGAGCAACGGAAACGGCCTCCTTCAACAAAATCCTGTTCCTTACAACACCTAGGGACAGCGACACTGCAAATGAATCGAACGACAGTCCGGCAGCAACTGCTACGATTGTTATTAAGTCCATCCCTGAAAAATAATTCCGTAAATATAGCATATTCATTTCCATCGGAATTCAACAGATACTATATTTAAAGCCTTCAAATTGATTTGCGGGTATGTTTTAAATCAGTACCGGCCCTGATAATATCGTTGGTTATGACAACTTCAGGCATTCATGCTGTAGTCCGGAACCGGGAACGGATGAATCTGACCGGCACACCAGACATGAAAATATCCGGGATCCGGGTGGTTAACCCTGATCCGGGCCGGCCTGCTGAATTATTGCCTGCAGCCGTAACAACCCGTATGACGGGACTGTCATTTCATTCTGAATTCGATAAAAAATTCCAGATAATTTTATTAACTGATCAAAAATGAGAGCCGTAATTCAGCGGGTAAGCAGGGCATCGGTCCGAATAGGCCATACTGAGAAATCCTCTATTGGTCACGGACTGCTTGTGCTGCTGGGGATTGAAGAGAACGACAGTGATACTGATACGGACTGGCTATGCAAAAAAATTGTTCAGCTCAGGATCTTTAACGACAATGAGGGAATAATGAATCTTTCAGTCAGGGACGTTAATGGCAGCATTATGGTCATCAGTCAGTTCACCCTTCATGCAAAAACAAAAAAGGGTAACCGTCCTTCGTATATAAAAGCTGCCCCTCCTGAAAAGGCGATCCCGCTGTATAACAGTTTTACAGAAAAAATATCTGAACTGCTTGGAAAAGAGATTGCAACAGGAGAGTTTGGAGCTATGATGGAGGTCGAACTTGTCAATGACGGCCCGGTGACTATTATAATTGACACCAGGGAAAAGGAATAGTGTTCTTTTTAATTTGTCCGTATTGAATCCGATGCATAATAACCATGAGACTACTTCGGAAAAGGAGCTTAAGAAAGCTGTTCTGATCGTGGCAGCTTTTGCAGCATTCCTGACCCCATTCCTCGGATCATCTGTAAATCTTGCTTTGCCATCAATCGGGAAGGATCTTGGCGCAAGTGCAATCGAACTGGGATGGGTAATAAGCAGCTTTATCCTGTCGTCGGCAATTTTCCTGATACCTTTCGGCAGGCTTGCTGACATAGTGGGAAGGAAGAAAGTGTTTTCCGCCGGATTATTATTGTTCACACTATCGACGACAATAATTATTTTTTCCAGATCCTTTGCTTTCCTCATTGTCATGAGGATATGCCAGGGGATATCCAGCGCGATGATTTTCGGCACAAGCCTTGCGATAATTACTTCGGTGTTTGAACCCGGTGAAAGGGGCCGGGCAATGGGGATAAACGTCACAGCAGTATATCTCGGATTATCGGCAGGTCCGGTAATTGGCGGATTTCTTACCCAATACCTGGGCTGGAGAAGTATTTTCGCCTTTCTTCTTCCCTTCGGAATAGCCTCACTGGTACTGATAAAGGTAAAAATAAAGGATGAGTGGGCCGATTCCCGGACAGACAGATTCGACACGGCAGGATCAATTTTTTACGCCATTTCATTGTTTTCCCTCATATACGGATTTTCAATACTGCCGTCGGTCACAGGCTGGATATTGATTCTTTCCGGTATCATACTGGGAACATTGTTTTTTCTGTATGAAAAGAAAACCGACAATCCGGTCTTTGACATCCGCCTGATGTTGCAGAACAAGGTATTTGCCTTTTCCGGCATTGCCGCGCTGATTCATTATTCCGCAACTTCGGCAACAGGGTTCTTCATCAGCCTTTACCTTCAGTACCTGAAGGGATTTGATGCAAGGACGGCAGGATTTATAATGATCTCCCAGCCTGTAATGATGGCTTTGCTGTCACCTCTTGCAGGAAGGCTGTCGGACAGATACAATCCGGGGGTAATTGCATCATACGGCATGGGATTAACGGCTGCGGGGCTGGTAATGCTGTGCTTCGTAAATGAAGAAAGTCACCTGATAATAATTGTAAGCCTGCTGGTTATCATGGGTGTGGGATTCGGCCTGTTCAGCTCTCCCAATTCGAATGCAATAATGAGTTCGGTTGAAAAGAGCCATTTCGGAGTTGCTTCGGGAGTTGTGGGAACAATGAGAATGGCAGGGCAGATGTTCAGTATGGGAATTGCCATGATGCTTATTTCCGTTTACCTCGGAAAAGAACAGATCAATCCTGCAAATTACTCAAGGCTCCTGGCAGGAATGAGAACAGGCTTCATCATTTTTTCGGTATTGTCGGTACTGGGGATCTTCGCTTCCCTTGCGAGGAATAACGGTATTTCATCAAAGCTGCAGGACTGACACGGCTTACTCCGGTGTCTTGCAGGGACAACGGGAATTTTCCTGTCAGGAACTGGTCTTCCGGCTACTGTTAAATATTTCACAGTAATCTGATCCTAAAAGCCTTCTCCGTTCCGCATTTTTATTCGTGATTTAAAAAATCCCCTCCAGTTAATTTTGAAAACAAAAAACATTAAATTGAACCCGTTCTTTTTACACCTAGTACCAAAGATTTAATCCAGGTTTACCGTATGACAAAGTTATATCAAAAGCTTATCAAGTTATGTCCCTCGGAAAATGAGATCAGGAAAGGACTCAGGAGAGTGAGTGACCTTACCTCGGAAGCCAGGGATAAACATCTCCTTATGAATATCCTGAACGTTATTGATCTGACAAGTCTAAACACCTCTGATAACAGGAGCAGGATAATCCATCTCACCGGTAAGGTAAACAGTTTTTCAGGAAGATTCTCAAACATACCAAATGTGGCTGCAATATGTGTTTATCCGAATTTTGTGCCGGTAGTGAAGGAGAAACTTACAGTCAAAAACGTTAAAATAGCGACTGTTGCAGCAGGTTTTCCTGCTTCACAGACCTTCCGGAGCGTCAAGCTGGCAGAGTGCAAAATGGCTGTTGAAGCGGGAGCGGATGAGATTGATGTCGTAATGCCGGTAGGATCATTCCTGGGAAATGATTTTGCCCGGGTAGCTGATGAGATCAGGGAAATAAAGGAGGCTGTCGGGGACAGGATCCTGAAGGTAATTGTTGAATCGGGTCTGCTGGCTGATTATGAACAGATTTTCAAGGCTTCCATGATTGCAATGGATGCCGGTG
This sequence comes from Bacteroidales bacterium, assembly GCA_009877105.1. Classification (GTDB taxonomy): domain Bacteria; phylum Bacteroidota; class Bacteroidia; order Bacteroidales; family VadinHA17; genus LD21. The sequence goes on along the minus strand of WXFD01000036.1, from coordinate 53,164 downwards.
CTGATTTCATTAAAACCTCAACAGGCAAAACGAGCATATCTGCAACCCCGGAGGTAGCCCTGGTAATGTGCAGGGCAATCCTTGACTTTTATTCTGAAACGGGAATCAAGGTCGGATTTAAAGCTGCAGGAGGAATAACAACCACAGATGATGCCTTAACCTATTACTATATTGTCAGTACCTGCTTAGGAAAGGAATGGCTGTCAAACAAGCTTTTCAGGATCGGTGCGAGCAGGCTTGCAAACAACGTCCTGGCCGATATCAGCGGAACACGGAATGATTATTTCTGATTACCCCTGAAAAGGACCAGGATTCTTTTAAGGTAATTATCACTATTTTTGTGGATTGCTCCGCAAAAATTGAATGAACAACGGCCTTAGCATACAGGATACCACAGGGACAAGATTGTTTATCCGAATAGATGCCGGAAAGCTTCTTCCTGATTCAGTATTCACAAGAATGGATGAGGTTCCGGCTCATCTGGCTGCAGGCGCTCCGTCAGGGACGGAAAAAAGACCAAAGGCACCTGAAAAGGTCATAATTAAGGATACAATCTCCATTTGCCGCAGGAACAGTATTGCAGACATAACCTTTTACGACCGGGATGTTTTTCTCAAAAATCTGAATTATATCCCGCCCGGATGGATCAGGTACAAGGATGCCGGTAACCGGGGTTTGAGAATGGATAAGGCAGAATTTAAGACTGCCGCATATCTGAGGGAAGGTGAAAGCCGGTCTTCATATAACGCCCACAACGACCTGATCCTTATTATCATATTGTTTGCAGCCATTATGTTCCTTCAGGTGCATTACATGATGAGGAATTTTGCCGATGATGTCCGCAGGTTTTTCCTTTTCAGGGGCATAAACGAACCCTCATCACGGGAAGTAAGTTCCCTTTTCACATGGCAATCAACCCTTCTTAATTTCATTTCATTTCTGGTAATTGCACTGTTCGGGTTTACGTCGCTCGTTTTTTACGGTCTGAACCCCGCAGGGGTACACTCTTCACTGCTTATCCCGATATTACTGGTCATTGTCATTTTTGGCATCACAATGCGCCATCTCATTTGTACGGCAGCCGGAAACCTCAGCGGGAATTACGACGTGTTCAATGAATACCTTGTAAACGTTTATCATTCGTACCGTTTCAGTGCCATGATATTGTTTGCCCTGGTTCTTATCATGACCTTTACTTCATTGCTTTCAAAGGAACTGTGCATTATAACGGGTATTGCCTCACTGGGGCTGATATACTTTTTTCGCATTACCCGGCTGTCATTAATTTTTATAAGGCGGAATATTTCAATATTATATTTGATTTTGTACCTTTGTGCGCTGGAAATTTTGCCGGTTTTGATCTTTTTAAAATATTTTGAAGGTCTCGTTTAACGGTGAAGGAAGTGTTGCTTTTTATGTAAAACTAAATCTGTAAGAAATTGAAAATTAAAAAGATCTTAGTTTCACAGCCAGAACCGAACAATCCGAAATCTCCATATTTCGACCTGGCTAAAAAATACAACCTCAAGATTGACTTTAAGCCTTTCATTACCATCGAAGGTGTATCAGCAAAGGATTTTCGTCAGCAAAAAATAAATATTCTGGATTTCAATGCAGTTATTTTTACAAGCAAGACCGCCATTGATCATTTCTTCCGTATATGCAACGAGTTGAGGATAGTGGTTCCGGATACCATGAAATACTTTTGCATTACCGAGAATGTGGCTTTTTACCTTCAGAAGTACATTGTATACCGGAAACGGAAGATCTTTCACGGAAAGGCAAAGTTTCAGGACCTGATTGACGTAATAATCAAGCACAGGGACTCCAATTTCCTTGTTCCTCTCTCCGAACCTCACAATGCCGAAATTCCCGGTCTTCTTGACAGTAACGACATAAATTACACTATCGGCACAATGTACAGAACCATAAGCAGCAATTTCTCAAATATCAACGATTTTGATTACGATATCCTGGTATTTTACAGCCCTTCGGGTATCAAATCTTTGAAAGAGAACTTCCCCGATTTTGTCCAGGGCGACATCAAAATTGCTGCTTTCGGCCCTACTACAGCATGTGCCGTTGAGCAGGAAGGACTGAGGCTGGACATTCATGCCCCGAATCCGAAAGCTCCTTCCATGACCATGGCCCTTGATGATTTCCTGAAGGATCACAACCGGAACTGCCGGTAGCAGGATCTTTATGATTATTACTGATCCGGAGATTTCAACCAAATGACAGGTAATCACTTTCCCTGTCAGATAATGCCGATATGACTGGAGAGAGGCAAACATTCCGCAAGGATGAACGGCTTTGCAGGATCAGGCTGATTTCTGAGATTTTTGAAAACGGAAATGTTTTCTATACATCCCTCTTTAAGGTAATCTGGCTCAGGTGTCACGGTGAATTCAAACCTCCTGCCCAGATTGCCGTAAGCGTTCCGAAAAAAAATATCCGGCTGGCTGTTTCCAGAAATCTTATTAAACGCAGAATAAGGGAATCATACAGAAAGAATAAAAGTAACCTTTACAGCGTTCTGAACAGGAAAAATATCCAGATTGCATTTATGGTTATATTCAGGGGAAAAAATATTCCGGATTATGATTCGGTCAGCAAGTCAGTTGATGAAATGATTGATTTTCTGTGCCGCAATGCAACATAATTGAATGACAAATGTTAATGTTGTTATAATTTGTTCATCAGCAGACCAGTTACTTGAATTAAATATTAATTTCGCTTTCCGGTTTTAAGATTTCAATTGAATGAAAAAGAAGTTTTCAGCCAGGTTGACAATAGTGGCCGTTCTCTTTATGGCAGCCGCTATAAGTGTGGGATTTCTTGCATCACAGGAAACAAGGGATTTCAGGATAGCAAAAAACCTTGACATTTTTCTTTCCCTCTTCAGGGAACTTAATACGTTTTACGTTGACGAGATAAATCCGGATAAATTTATTAAGGCAGGCATTGACAATATGCTGAAAACCCTTGATCCTTACACGGTATTTTATCCCGAATCAGAAGGTGATGAGGTCGCGTTTATGACAACCGGTAAATACGGCGGTATCGGATCGCTGATAAGAAGTACCGGTGATTATGTTGTCATTTCACAGGTTTACAAGGGATTTCCGGCTGATGTTGCCGGCATAAAAGCTGGTGATCTGCTGAAAAAAGCCGATGGTGTCTCACTTAAAGGCTTTCCTACGGAAAAAGTCAGCGAGAAGCTGAAGGGGAATCCCGGCTCAACGGTTATTCTTACAATTGAAAGGAACGGGGAGGAAATGGAAATCCCGGTGAAGAGGGAGAAAATTATGGTCCCTCCTGTCCCCTATTTCGGCATGCTTGATGACAGAACAGGTTATATCCGGTTTACAAACTTCACCGAAAATTGTTCTGAGGCCGTCAAAAACGCCCTTGTCGCCCTGAAAGACAAAAAAGCCGAACAGATAATCCTCGACCTGCGCAGCAACCCCGGGGGCCTGCTGAATGAAGCCGTCGAAATTGTCAATCTGTTCATTGGTCCCGGAAGGGAAGTCGTTTCAACAAAGGGAAAGGTAAAACAGTTTGATGAGGTATTCAAAACCACGAGATCTGCTGTCGATGAAAAAATTCCCCTTGCCGTGCTTATCAACCGGTCGTCCGCCTCTGCTTCTGAAATTGTTGCAGGAGCAATACAGGATCTGGACAGGGGAATAATCGTTGGGCAGAGATCATATGGGAAAGGGCTTGTTCAGATAACTCGTCCGTTGAGTTACAATTCACAGCTGAAGCTGACCACCGCCAAGTATTACATCCCTTCGGGCAGATGCATCCAGGCCCTGGATTTTTCACATCCCAATGAGGACGGGAGCGTAGGAACAATACCCGACTCTCTGGTCTCAGAATTTAAAACATCAAACGGCAGAATCGTAAAGGACGGCGGAGGGATTACACCCGATGTGGAGGTTGTTCCGGCACCTCTGAGCCAGATATCTGCCGAACTGTATCTGAGAAACCTTATTTTTGACTATGCCACACGCTATTACTGGACGCATCCCGAACCAGAAACCATTGAACAGTTCACTTTCAGTGACGCAGATTATTCGGATTTCACCGGTTTTCTTAAAAAACTGAATTTCAGTTATCAGACCGCAACGGAGGAATCCCTTAACGACCTCCTGATAAATGCCAGGAAAGAAAAGTATTTCGACCTGCACAAGGATCTTTTTGCACAACTCCAGAAAGAACTGGGACATACCCTTGAACATGATCTCACGATTTTCAGGAAAGAGCTTACGAGCCTTCTTGAAAACGAAATAATCAGCAGGTATTTCTATGAGGAAGGTTCAATTGCCTGGAGCATAAGGACTGATGAACAGGTACTCCGGGCCGTTGAAATACTCAACCAGGGTGAAAAATACAATTCAATACTCCAGGGCAGGTCAGGTTCAATACTCATCACCAGAAGCGATGAAAAACCAGCAGCAAGACAGGCAGCATATTCCGGGAATGATCATTAAGGTTCCCGCTCCCCGCTTTTGTACTTTCACAGATCCGGTTCATCTTCAAACAGCTCCTTTTTCCAAACAGGCAGTCTTTCATTTATCAGATCCACTGCCTTCCCGCAGGCAGCAAGGGCCTGTTGCCGGTGCCCCGCAGAAACAATAACCAGAAGTGCTGTTTCTCCCGCCTTTACCATCCCCCTGGAATGAAGTATTTCAAAGGCCCTGACATCTTCAAACTCCGAAAGAATGGTTTTACTGATCTTGTTGGCTTCCATAATTACCATCTCCTCATAGGCAGAGTATTCAATGGCTTTTACAAAACGCCCGTCAATCCGGTCCCTGCGGACCTGTCCCAGGAACAGGGCATGAGCGCCTGTGTCGTGACTTCCCCCGCTTCCGGCGATCACTTCGGCAATCAGACCGGGCATAAGCGGACCTTCTATCAATCGCATATCAATAAAATTTAATGGTTGCCATATTATTACCCTCCCGCAAAAGGTGGAAGACATGCAACCTCATCACCATCTTTCAGGACCGGATTATCTTCAGTAATCACCCTGTTGACGGCTATCCGGAAATTATAATGAAATATTCCCGGAAAATCATCCTCCATCCTGTGTCTCAGGTCATCAAAGGAATCAATGCCATTGTAGCTTTTTGCGTTCAGGCCTGTTGCATCCGCAAGAATGCCAAAAAACAATACTGTGATCTCCATAATTTTATCCTGCTATCGATTACCCGTGGATATTAAATGTCGGTTGTTCCGCGGGAGGTTTGATAAATGCTTAACCAATCAGCTGTTCATTTCTCCCGGAACAGGTGCATTTATTATCAATGCGCCTCGAGCCAGTTTTTCCCGACACCCCAGTCAACCCTGAGTGGAATGTCGAGCTTAACGGCATTTGTCATTTCATGGATCACCATCTCCCTGAGCAGGTCAAGTTCATTGGGTACCACCTCGAATATAAGTTCGTCGTGTACCTGGAGGATCATTTTTGACTTATAATTCCCTGTTTTCATCTTCTGATGGATCCTTACCATTGCAACTTTAATTATATCAGCTGCACTGCCCTGAATGGGTGCATTAATCGCATTCCTTTCCGCATTGCCGCGCACCACCTGGTTTCGCGACCCGATATCCCGGAGATAGCGCCTTCTTCCGAACATGGTTGTTACATAGCCCTTTTCACGGGCCTTCCTTATGCTTTCGTCCATATACCTTTTCACCCCGGGATATGACTGAAAGTAGCCATCAATAAGCTCTTTTGCCTCTTTCCGCCCTATCGTAAGCCTTTCTGACAGGCCGAAGGATGAAATACCGTAAATGATCCCGAAATTGGCTGTTTTTGCCCTGCTTCGCATTTCCCGTGTCACATCCCCGATTTCAACCCCGAATATTTTTGAGGCTGTTGCGGCATGAATATCACTGCCGGAGAGGAAATCCTCAATCATGCCTTTATCCTTGCTCAGATGAGCCATCAGTCTCAGTTCAATCTGGGAATAATCTGCCGAAAAAAACAGGTTTCCGTCTTCCGGCACAAACGCTTTCCTGATTTCCCTGCCCCTTTCATCCCTGACTGGTATATTCTGCAGATTGGGATTATCGGAACTCAGTCTGCCGGTCGAAGTCACCGCCTGTCTGAAAGAAGTATGGATCCTTCCCGTTTTCGGATCAATCATCTGGGGCAATGGTTCAAGATAAGTTGAAAGCAGCTTTTTAAGCCCCCTGTATTCCAGAACCTTGCTGACAATGGGATGACGGCCTGTAAGCCGTTGAAGTATTTCCTCATTTGTTACGAACTGCCTGGTTTTTGTAAGCCTGGCCTTGTCATCGAGTTTTAGCTTCAGGAAAAGGATGTCGCCAAGCTGTTTTGGAGAAGAGATGTTGAATTCAGTGCCGGCAAGAGAGTGTATCTCCTTCTCAAGGATAATGATCTCTTCCCTCAGGCCTTCGGAAATTGATCTGAGATCATCCTGATTCAGCCTTACACCGTTGCGCTCCATGTCGGCAAGAACCCTGATGAGGGGCATTTCCACGGTTTCCGCCAGATCAATCAGTCCTTCCGATTTTAAGACTGGCATGAAGATTTCCTTAAGCTGACAGGTAACATCAGCATCCTCAACGGCATACTCTTTAATTTTATCAACTGACACCGATCTCATACTTTTCTGACCGGCGCCTTTTTCGCCTATCAGAGATTCAATATGAACAGGACTGTATGAAAGGTAGGTTTCCGCCAGAAGATTCATATTATGTCTCATGTCAGGTTCGAGAAGGTAATGGGCGATCATTGTATCAAAAAGCGGTCCCTTCACGTCAATGCCATAATTTGCAAGTACCTGAATATCAAATTTGATATTCTGTCCTATCTTAAGTATCCGGTCGCTTTCAAAAATGGGCCGGAGGATTTCCATCATTGCAGCTGTTTCTTGCCGTGACTCCGGAAAATGAACCAGGTATCCCTTTCCCCTGGTCCATGAAAATGCCAGGGCGACAAGCTCCGAATCAAACGGATTGATATGGGTCGTTTCCGTATCAAAACAGATTTCTTTCAGCAGAAGGACTTTTTCAACAAATTCCCTTAACTCATTATTACCCTCTATCAGTAAATATTCATGCGGGGTATTTTCAATGGTGGCAACGGGCGTCGCAACGGGTGATGCATTCTGGTCAAACAGTGTTCCCTGCGCAGTGGCAGTGAACTCTCCTGCCGTATTGCCTTCCGGGAATGAAAGAGTATCGCTGTATTCTGCCCCGGAAAGGATCTCGGCGCCGATAGTCCGGAATTCAAGTTCTTCAAAAAGCGACTTCAGCATATTCCTGTCGGGATTTTTGATCCTCAGACCCTCTTCCATGAAATCAACAGGTGCATTTACATCTATCGCAGCCAGTTTCCTGGAAAGTTCGATCTGCGGAATATTGTTCCCGATTGCCTCTTTCAGTTTTCCTTTCAGCTTATCAGTATTCCTGATGACTTCCTCAACCGATCCGTATTCTGAAATAAGCTTCATTGCGGTTTTTGGTCCCACGCCGGGGGCACCGGGAATATTGTCTGCCGTATCGCCCATCAATGCAAGTATATCGATTACCTGAACCGGTGTGTTTACTGAAAATTCATTTTTTACTTCTGCTACACCCCATAATACTGATTCGTTGCCGCCCCTTGAGGGCTTATACATGAATATTTTATCTGTTACCAGCTGGGCAAAATCCTTGTCGGGGGTCATCATATAAGTTATGAACCCTGCTTCAGAAGCTTTATTTGCCAGCGTACCGATCACATCATCCGCTTCATACCCGGGGCAGGCGATAACGGGAATCCTGTAAGCCTCCAGCAGCCTCTTTATGTATGGTACGGCAATTTTTATATCTTCCGGCGTTTCATCACGCGTAGCCTTATACCCGCTGAACATCTCATGCCTGAAAGTGGGTTCGGGAGTGTCAAAAACAACTGCAATATGTGAAGGTTTTTGTTTCTGAAGAACCTCTCTCAGCGTAAGAAGAAATCCGAATATGGCTGAAGTGTTCAATCCCTTTGAAGTAACCCTGGGATTTTTTATGAATGCGTAGTATGAGCGGAAGATCAGCGCATAAGCGTCAAGCAGGAAAAGTTTCTTAGGTTGTGTTTCCATCAAATTCCGGTTATTCGTTGTCGGATGAAAACCATTCTGCAAATGAGGTAGCAGTTTCATACAACTTAAGACTGTATAGCTTAACATCGGCCGGGAGCTGGTTTTTTATCCTCATTGCAAAATCCGTTACAAGATTCTCACATGTTGGCTGATAGTCAACCACGATGGTATTTCCAAACATTTTTTTCAGTGTCTCCGTTTTTTCCCTGTCCATATCACCGGGGATTGCCACTGCATGATCAAAGATGCCTAAAATTTCATTCATGACGATCTTTTTCATGTCGGAGAAGTCCATTACCATACCGTTTTTTGGGTTCAGGGCATTATTCACCGGTATTCCTGCCACCGTTACGAACAGCCTGTATGAATGTCCGTGAACATTCCTGCAGGGTCCGTCATATCCCGGCAGAACATGCGACATTTCAAAGGTGAATTCCTTGGTTATTCTTATTACCTGGCTCATCTCTTTTGTAAACAGTTGTACAAATTTAACCAACTTATGTCAAAAAAGTTTTAAATCGGGTGGCCGTTCTTTCCCGATGAATTAATATTTCGCATGTTAATGAAAAGTTGAAATATATTTATGCATCTTTGCGTTTCCGTTGACAAAAAAACTTATATGGAAGAAAGTACCATCAGGCTCACATTCCCTGCAATGTTCAGTGAAACAGTCAGAAGATTCGGCAACTGCAATGCAAATTCCTTTGTCGGTGAAAAACCCAGGAGTTACAATGAAACTGCCGGTGAGATAAATGCATTGATTTCGCTGCTTGAAAAGCTGGAAGTAAGGCCCGGCGACAAGGTTGCCATACTCAGTCACAATATGCCTGCATGGAGTGCCGCATACTTTTCCATAACCTTCATGGGAGCCGTTGCAGTACCAATCCTGCCTGATTTTTCACCGCATGAGATTGCAAATATACTGAGTCATTCGGAAGCCAGGGGCATTTACGTTTCATCTGCCCTTTTTCAGAAACTGGAAGGCTTCAGTGCCCCCGGTTTTTCATTTGCCATCAATATCGAGAATTATTCAGTTATTTTTTCGGATAATTCATCATGCAGTTACGACCCGGATTCCCGGCCTGAAAACGTTTATGATGTCAAAGAAGAAGATCTTGCATCAATAATATACACTTCAGGAACCACCGGGCGGTCGAAGGGGGTAATGCTGACACACCGGAACATTGTTTTCAACGCCTTGAAGGGCAGGGTTATACAGCCGATAACCAATACCGACAGATTCCTGTCTGTCCTGCCGCTATCCCATACATATGAGAACACGCTCGGTTTAATACTGCCCATGCTTTCCGGTGCCTGTGTCTATTACCTGAAAAAGCCGGCAACACCTGCTGTTCTCCTTCCGGCCCTCAGTGAAGTCAGGCCTACGATGATGCTGACCGTACCGCTGATAATGGAAAAGATCTACTTCAACAAAATACTACCATCCTTCAGGGAAAAACCTGTAGTAAGAAGCCTGTACAGGATCCCGTTTTTCAGAAAGAAGTTTAATGCAATTGCTGGCAGAAAGCTGAAACAGACTTTCGGCGGAGAGCTTAAGTTTTATGGAATCGGTGGCGCAAAACTCAATAATACGGTGGAAAGGTTCCTCATTGAGGCCCGTTTTCCCTATGCAATAGGATATGGTCTTACGGAAACGTCTCCCCTGCTTGCCGGCGCCAGTCCCGCCAGGTCGGTATTCGACTCCACGGGTCCGGCAATTGAGGGAATAGAGCTGAAAATAAACGATCCTGACATAAAGACCGGACAGGGGGAAATCTGGGCAAAAGGCCCAAATGTAATGAAAGGATATTACAAGGAACCTGAACTCACCAGTGAAGTCCTGACACCCGATGGCTGGTTCAAAACCGGGGATCTAGGGGTATTCGATAAAAATAACAACCTCTACATAAAAGGCAGGTTGAAAAATATGATCCTGGGAGCCAGCGGAGAAAACATTTACCCCGAGGAGATTGAATCGCTGATAAACAATATCAGATTTGTGGTCGAATCGCTCGTGATCCAGCAAAAGGGAAAGCTTGTTGCACTGGTGCATCTCAATCTGGAGGAGTTTGAGAAGAAATACCAGAATCTTAAACAGGATATGTCGAGGCAGTTTGAATTAAAGAAGGCGGAAATTCTCTCCGAGATCAAGGATCGGGTTAATTCCCAGGTTAATAAGTTCAGTCAGCTAAACAAGGTTGTGCTGCAGCCGGTACCTTTTCAGAAAACTGCCACACTGAAAATTAAAAGATACCTGTATACCTGATCCTCCGGAACCAGGTTACCCGGCAGCCCTTTGCGCTTCATCATCGATTAAAATAAGAAGGGAGCCATGATGATCTGCTTCAGGTATTAAATCAGATCAGGACAGCTCCCCTTAAATCGATTAAATATCTTCCTGTATTATTTAATGGCTTCGGCGTATCTCCTGTTTACCTCATCCCAATTGACAACATTCCAGAAAGCGTCAACGTACTCGGGCCGGCGGTTCTGATATTTAAGATAATAGGCATGTTCCCAAACATCAAGAGCCAGCAGGGGGATCCCCTTTATCGTGGATACATCCATCAGAGGGTTGTCCTGATTGGGTGTGCTTCCCACGGCCAGCTTCTTGTCGGATGTAAGATACAGCCAGGCCCAGCCGCTTCCAAATCGTGTTTTTGCGGAATTGCTGAAGGCTTCCCTGAACTTGTCGAATGAACCGAATGCCTTATTGATGGCTTCCGTCAGTTCGGCAGACGGCTTGCCTGATTTTGGCGAGAGGTTGTTCCAGAAAAAGACATGATTGTAGAAACCTCCGCCATTGTTTCTTATGGCATCTCCCGCTTCAGAAACACTGGCAAATATCTGCAGGATGGTTTTACTGTCGTACGGCGTGTCCTTGATGGCTGCAATAAAATTGTTGAAATATGCACGATGGTGCTTGTCATAATGTATCTCCATTGTCCGTGCATCAATGTATGGTTCCAATGCGTCATAGGCATATGGCAAAGCCGGGAATACATGAATATCAAATTTCTCCATGGCAGAATTTTTTAAGTTTTCCGGAGGGGTTGCAAACGATCCTGTAACAATCAGTAATGCAATGATCCCCGCTCCGATTTTTCTCATTGTACTTTTGTGTTCCATTTTTGTTTATTTTTTGTTTAAACAACAAAATTATGATAATGTTCAGTTATCCGGAGAATTTCCGGTACAATTCTTGCTGAGAATACCTGGTAGCCACAGGTTTGGCTTTATTCTCAAAAATATCCGGATTGACGTTCGATAATTTTATGACAGTTTTACCGTTTGCATATAATCATCAATTAATTTTTCAGACAATGAAGAGATATATTTTTGTTCTTTTTACCCTGCTTGCACTGACAGTATTTTCAGGCTGCAAGAAAGACAAGGGAGAACCTCCGGTTTTACCTCCTGCCGGTTCAATGACAATGGATTTCAGCAATTTTGAAGTTAAAACCAAAGATGGTTCCCTACCTTCCGGGGTCAAAGCGAATCCCATCACCAACTGGCAGTTTGCTGCCGGAACTGCATTAATCTGGAAAGCAATTATCGCCACAACGCTTGCAGTACCGGTCTATTCATTCCAGCTGGTGCATCAGAACAACACCCCCGTATATCTTGACGACAATACCTGGCAATGGAAATACAGTGTGAGTCTTCTGAATGTGACCTACTCTGCACGTCTGACCGGTCAGATCCTTGCAGATAATGTACGCTGGAAGATGTTTATCTCAAGGGAGGGTGCCGGCGGTTTTGAAGAGTTCCTGTGGTTCGAGGGTATCTCTGAAAAAGATGGCTCCCAGGGTCAGTGGACTTTCTATGAAAGCCATCTGGAAAAGGTTCCGGTTTTACAGATTGACTGGGCAGTAACCGGCAACAAGGTGGGCCAGGTAAAATATACGTATATAAAGACCGGCAATCCATTCAAGGATAGTTATATAAAATTTGGCCTGGTCACCGGCGAACTGGACGCATTTTATGAAATACATATTTACAATACAACTTCTCTCCAGTTCTATGATGTGGATGTACAATGGAGCACAACAAATCATAACGGCAGGGTCAGATGCCAGGCTCAGTTCGGGGATACGGACTGGCACTGCTGGGATAGTCATTTTTCAAACGTCTCCTGCACAAAAGATTAAAGAATAATATTTCAATTATGACTGTATTGGATTCCCGAACGAATCAGGAATCCAATACAGTTTTTTTCTCTTCTCAAAATAACCGGGGTTTTTTATCGCTCTGATTTTTTTACTATTTTGCGGCCCACAATAATTCGGAAATGTCAGCAGGAAAAAAGGCAGTTTTATTTATTCTTGTTATTCTTGTTGCCGATCAGGCGCTTAAAATATGGATTAAAACACATATGACAATCGGGGAGGAAATCAATCTCTTCGGTAACTGGGGCCGGCTTCATTTCATTGAAAACAACGGGATGGCCTTTGGAATGGAAATGGGCGGTAAAACGGGGAAGCTTATTTTAAGCGCATTCAGAATAGTTGCTATTACTGCGATCGGATGGTTTCTCAACAGCCTGATAAGGAAAAAAGTTAACCTGGCTCTGATCCTGACGGTGAGTGCAATACTGGCAGGAGCAATAGGGAATCTCATCGACAGTGCATTTTACGGAATGATATTCAGCGAGAGTCATCTGCGTCCCGCAGTATTGTTTCCTCCTTCCGGAGGTTATTCCTCATTTCTTATGGGAAAAGTTGTAGACATGTTTTATTTCCCGATAATTGATACTCACTGGCCTGACTGGTCTCCTTTCAGACCAGGTGAACCTCTGATTTTCTTCAGACCCGTCTTTAATATAGCCGATTCGGCAATAACCTGCGGAGTTCTGACGATTTTACTGTTTCAGAAAAAGCTTTTCAGGGATCTTGGATAGGTTCAACCCTAAAGGATTACGGTTGGTTTGGACTGACAACATTCGGAGATGCAGTGAAGAATGGCTGTCAGTTTTTCATTTTTAAGGCAGTAATAAGTGTTTTTACCCTCCCTGCGCGATGACAAAACACCTTTATCCTTCATAATTCCCAGATGATGTGATGCAGTTGACTGTTCAATCCCCAGATGACTGTGAATTTCCGTCACAGTTTTATTCTTATTGTTTTCAAGAAAGCTGATTATTGAAATTCTAACCGGGTGGGCAATTGCCTTCAGCATACCTGATGCCCTTTCCAGATCTTCAGGTTTTAAATATTCAATCTCCATTTATTTTAATACAGATTCGTTAAGCAAATATATGATATTTTGTCATAGAAAAATTTGTCATGCCCGGATGGAAAAATTACAAGCGGTTTTCCGGAAATAAAATGATTTCATCACGGCACGAAAAAGCATTAAGTTTCAGCAGTTGCCTTAAAACAGATAAAAATCAATTGCCGGTTTCTCATTGATTATTTATCCTATATTTGACCAAACTAATTTTCATGCCTGATCTGAGGAATATCAGCAGACCTGTCAGGGAGGAGATGGCCCGGTTCGAAGCTTACTTCGGAAAGACCATGGAAAGCGAGATCCCTCTACTGAAGATAATCCTTAATTATATATTCCGGCGTAAAGGCAAACAGATGAGGCCCCTGCTTGTTTTCCTCTCCGCAAAACTCAACGGAACAATTACGGAATCCACATTTGTGGCAGCAACATTTATTGAGCTTCTTCATACTGCCTCAATAGTCCATGATGATGTCGTTGATGATTCCAGAGAGCGACGCGGCGCCTTGTCAATCAATGCCCTGTGGAATTCAAAAATTGCCGTCCTGGTAGGAGATTATATGTTGTCCAAGGGCCTGCTGATCGGCATTCAGAAAAACAGCGTGGACATGCTCGAGATAGTATCAGAAGCTGTCCAGTCAATGAGCAAGGGAGAACTGCTTCAGCTTCAAAAGGCAAGGAAACTCAATATCAGGGAGGAGGACTACTTCAAAATCATAAGCTGCAAAACCGCGGCTCTTATTGCCGCATGCACCGCCTGCGGAGCCAGATCGGTTACCGATGACCTGCCGACAATACAGCTTATGAAGGAATTTGGAGAACAGATTGGAATGGCATTCCAGATCAGGGATGATATTTTTGACTATGAAAGCAACGGACTTACCGGAAAACCCAATGGGAATGATATCAGGGAAAAAAAGATAACCCTTCCTCTTATCTATTCTCTTGAAAAGTCTTCCCGCTCAGAAAGGAAGCATATTCTTAATGTTGTCGGACGCAAGCATAAGAGCAGGGCTGACATTGATGAAGTAATTGCATTTGTCAGGGAATATGACGGGATTGAATCCGCAAGCCGGAAAATGAATTATTACCGCGATCAGGCGCTTTCAATCCTCGACACTTATCCTGAATCCGAAGTCAGGAGATCGCTCAGGGATTTTGTTTATTATACCGTTTCAAGGGATAAATGATATAATGAAGGACTTTAGGTCATTTGTTCAGCTCATTGTTTAGGTTACCCCGTTTTGCCGGTGAAGCCGGGTTAGAGCAATGTTCCTTTCAGGATATCCGGACCCATGAATGACATCCTGACTGTCAGGCTGCCTCCAGTTTGATCTTTACAACCTTTCCCATGTCTTTTTCATAGTGTCTTGAGCCCAGGTAAAACAGTACCGAGCCCAATAAAAGGACAAAGGGCAGAACCGACAGGGCATGCTGAATTGAAGATTTGTCATACAACCTGCCTATGACCAGTGGTGCCATTGATGATCCAAGGAGATTCTGGATAACCACGGCAATTGCATATGAAGTTGCCCGCAGTCCCGGATGAATCACATCCTGGGTCACTGCAGAAGCACCTGAAATAAATACCATTATGGTGATTCCCATAATGAGAAGCAGTATGTACTGAATAAGTCCGCTGAAAAAGAACAGGGCGGCAAATAACAGCAGGGCCGAGATCAATGTTGAAATTGAGGGTACCAGCAGCCTGGAATTGATCCTTCTTTTTCTCCACCTGTCGGTAATAATACCACCTAGGGGGGCTCCCACCAGGGCAAGCACCATAACGGCACTTGCCATTGTCCCGGCCTTGTCCTGCGGCAATCCTCTCATGGCCTGGAAATAAGTTGAGAGCCATGTAATAAGTGATGTTGTTACAAAAACGACTGCAGTGATCCCAAAGTAGGTGTAGATTATTGAAGGTCTGGAAATGAACTCCCTTATCATATCCTTTCTTTCCATCTTAATCCTCCTGTTCTGCCGGTCGAGGAATGAAAGATCAACTGTTTTGTAATCCTTAACGAAAAGGAACAGTATTGCTACCAGCAAACCCGGCAGGGCAACCAGTCCGAAGGCATGTTTCCATCCCAGTTTCTGGGCGATGACACCTCCCAGAAGAACTCCAATCGCTGTTCCAAGCGGTATTGATGCGTTCCAGATCCCCATCATTTTTGAGCGTTTCTCAATGGGATAGAGACCTGAGATCACTGCACTTCCGCCCGGAGCATAACCGGCCTCGCCCACACCAATCAGAAGCCGGGCCATGAACAACTGGACGTAATTGCCTGTAAGGGCGCACAGTGCAGTGGCAAGACTCCATACAATGGCCATTATCCCGATGGTCTTAGTCCTGCTCCACCTGTCAACAAGAAGGGATACAGGAAAGGTCAGGATCACAATGGCCCAGTATACTGCCGACATGAGCATCCCGCTTTGTGTATGGGAAATACCCCAGTCCCTCTCAATGGAGGTAAACATTGAGGTGATTACGGTACGGTCGATATAATCGAACATATACAGGAGAAACAGCAGTATGAATACATAATTGGAATAGCCTTTTGAAAAAAGGTATCCAGCTTGCTCCCGGTTGGTTTTCATTAATATTTCAGGTTTTATTCCCGCCAAGTAAATATAAAATTATAATTGTTGTTGAATTTATTTTAATTTTAAGTCTTTATACTTAGCTGAAACTGAATCTGAAGGTTTTATTTTCTTGATTTTAATTCTCGGAAAACAATGGCAAGCCTGGAACAGATAGAGGAATTTCTGGCTACTGAATCGCTGGCACTTGCAGGGGTCTCAAGGAATCCCGCAAAGTTCGGAGCCGTGGCATTCAGGGAGCTAAGGACAAAAGGTATGAATCTTGTTCCCGTCAATCCGTACGCTGAAAAGATCATGGGCATTGATGTGTATCACGATGTGAAAAGCCTTCCTGAGCATATCAGGGGCCTGATCATAATGACCAGGAAGGACCAGACTGCGGGCATAGTAAGGGAAGCAAGGGAAAAAGGTATAAAACAGATCTGGATCCAGCAGATGGCCGCCAGCAGGGAAGCGTTGGATGAACTTGAAGGTTCTGGAATTAACTGCATTACCGGGGAATGCATCCTCATGCACTACAAACCATCAGGTATTCATAAATTCCACCTGAAGCTGAGAAAGTTTTTCGGACTGTTCCCAAAATAAATGAGATAAAAATTCAATTCAGGAAGAGTATGGCCAATGTCAAAGGCAATATCAAAAAATCCCAGGGAGAAAGGGAATACCGCTTCAGTCTGGCTCTTAAGGTAAGGGACTATGAATGTGACCTGCAGGGTGTGGTCAATAACGCAAATTATCAGCACTATCTTGAACATGCGCGCCATGAATTCCTGCTTTCGAAAGGAATCAGTTTCTCCGATCTCCATCAGCAGGGCATTGATTTGATCGTCACAAGGGCAGAGATTGATTATCGTTATCCCCTTCGCAGCCGCGACATGTTTGAAGTGAAGGTGGATGTGCAGAAGGAAGGAAACGTCCGGATTGTTTTTTACCAGGGAATTTTCAGGATACCGGACGGCAAGCTGATAGCCAGTGCAAAAATAACCGGTGCCGCCACACATAATGGAAGGCCGGTTTTTCCCGGCCAGGATCTCCTGCTGAAACTGGGACTTGCTTAAAAACTTACCTGTTTCATTAAGATTATTATCCATCTGTATGGCATCCTCCACAAATATCAGGTCTGCAATGCTTTTCCGCTGAACATCTTAAGCAGTTATGAATATCATCTGTTGCTGATGAATCCCGTGTTTAAACAATGATACCAATCTGGCCTTTAAGATGCAGCCTCATAAGGGAAGGGAAATAAATTCGTGGTCTGCCCAGGAACGATGTAAGTACCCTGAGCGCAGGTCGCCTGTTATTCCAGAAATTAAAATCGGGCTTTAAATAAAAGGAACCATGAACCCAGGTTACATTTTTTTTGTTATTTTACAGGACCATATAAATCACATTTCAGAAAATTGAAAAGATGAGACTCTCCAGAAGACAATTCATGACCACACTGACAGCCGGTGCTGGTGGTGTGCTGATAGGAAACTTCAGACAGGGCCTTGCTTCACCAGCGGCTCCATTGATATCCGATCCGTTCAGACAGATCGTACTTGGCAAAACGGGCATAAAAACCACTTTCCTTGGATTGGGAACAGGTTTTAACGGCTATAACCGTAGTTCGGCAATAATCAGGGCCGGGAATGCCAAACAGATGATACGGCAGTCGTATGAAAAAGGCATTCGGTTCTTTGATTGTGCAGATTCGTATGGAACCAATCCATATACCGCGGCCGCACTTAAAGGAATTCCAAGGGAAAATTACACCCTTGGCACAAAAATGTGGATCCTTCCCGGAGGGGTGCCTGACAATGAAAAGGGTAGTGCACCGGTGTTGGTTGATCGCTTCCGCAGGGAACTTGAAACCGACTATATCGACCTCGTCCAGCTGCATTGCCTGACAAGCCCAGGATGGACAACCGAACACAGGCAATTCATGGATGACCTAGAGAACCTCAAGGCAAAAGGAATAATCCGGGCCCACGGGGTATCAGTCCACTCCTTTGAAGCACTTGAAGCGGCCGCAGAAAGCCAGTGGGTTGATGTAATACATGTGCGGATCAATCCTTTCGGGGAAGCTATGGACAAAAAGGATCCTTCCCTTGTTGCCGGGGTAATTGAAAAGCTTCACAGATCGGGGAAGGGAGTGATAGGGATGAAACTGATCGGAGGAGGAAATTACAATAAAAGCACCGAAAAGATTGACGAAGCCCTCAAATATGTTCTCAGTCTCGGAACTGTCGATATGATTATCATCGGGTTTGAAAACACAGGCCAGATAGATGATTACATTGCAAGGATAAGGAAGGTTCAGCTAACATGAGCTGTACAGGATAAACCATGTCAGAATAACATTATCCGTATGTCTGTAAGATATCTGCATATAGCAGTTTTTGTCCTTTTCACCGGCAATATCTATTCCCAGGTCAGCGGACTGTCATCCATTATTTTGGCAGGAGCAAAGCCTGAAAAGCTTTCCGGTGAATTTGCCTTTACCGAGGGCCCGGCCTCCGATCCCCGCGGGAACGTATATTTCACTGATCAGCCAAACGACAGGATCATGAAATGGAGTACCGATGACATATTGTCTGTTTTCATGCAGCCTTCCGGCAGATCGAACGGGATGTATTTCGACAGGCAGGGATTCCTTTGGTCATGTGCCGATGAAAAGAACGAGATATGGAAGATCAGCACAGAAAATAAAAAAACAGAGATCATTTCCGTCAGATTCAACGGGAAGCCGATGAACGGACCAAATGATCTCTGGGTTGCTCCCGACGGAGGAGTCTATTTCACCGATCCGTTTTACAGGCGGACCTGGTGGGATCATTCCTCAATGCCTCAGGAAAAAGAATGTGTCTATTATCTCAGTCCCGACCGCAAGACTCTCATAAGCGTAGCAGATGACCTTGGCAGGCCTAACGGTATTGTCGGCACCCCTGACGGTAAGATCCTTTATGTGGCTGACATTGAAAATAACCAGACCTGGTCATACACGATAAAATCCGACGGAACCCTTTCAGATAAAAAGCTTTTCTGCGGGCTCGGCTCTGACGGAATGACAATAGACAGGAAGGGAAACATATATCTGACCGGAAAGGGAGTAAGCGTTTTTGACAAAAGGGGTAGACTGATAGGAAATATCGAAATTCCTGAAAACTGGACAGCCAATGTCTGTTTTGGAGGAAAGGATCACAGATCATTATTTATTACGGCAAGCAAAAGCCTTTACAGGCTAAAGACGAAAATGAAAGGAGCATATTAAAATACTTTAACACAAAAAGTATTAAAATTTTTGCTTGTTATAAAATAAAATATTTAAAATTGTAACAATATTTGAAGATCGTAGAATTTATATTCAATATTTAATAGATTTTTTCAAGATTAAACGGGTCTCATATGTTTTTGGAAATACTTTCATCCCTATCGGGTTTGAAAAACATTTGGGGTTCATATTAGTTTAATTCAAAACCAGGTATAATGGAAGGAACACGCAGGGCTGACATAAAGCCGGGAATTGATGTGCTGATTGAATTAACGGAGGACAAGCGGACAGGTCGACTTACAGGCGGGAAAGTCAAGGAAATACTTACTACCGCTCCAATCCATCCCCACGGGATCAAGGTAAAGCTGGAAAACGGACTTATCGGCAGAATAAAAGAGATAATCGAATCGAACTGATTCATTATCATCCTTATTTCGCGCTTGTCCTGCAAAACTCACGGAATCATTGTTTTTCCACCTTATGTGCCGGAAATACAGGTCGGATCTGTATAAGTCATCCGGACAGTGCAACCGTGATTTTTGCAGTTTTTTTTCTTCTGGAATACTTAAATGTTTTTTTCTGGGTTTTATTATTTTACCTTTAACGGAAAAACATGCCGCGCCATTAAGGAATTTTAGTTATTCAGCGGCATTGACGGCATAGGCAAATTTTCAAGAACAATATTATGAAATACGAAGATTTTCTGGTGAAAACCCTTGGGAAATGCGCAGTGATTTCCCCCCTGAAAACAACCCAGCGTGAAGACAGTCCGGTGTATACCTTTGTTCAGGACAACGAAAGGATCCTGTATGATGTAAGGGCAGAAAGTTTTGAGAATTACCGTGAAACGGGTGAAATTCCGGTGTCATTCGAGAAAGCAGGGCCCAAGGAAAATATCTTTTTCGAGCCTGCGAAGACGAAAGTGGGAATTGTTACCTGCGGCGGGCTTTGCCCCGGGGTGAATAATGTGATCCGGAGCATTGTAAATCAGCTCACATACAGGTACGGCATCAGCAGGATACTCGGTATCAGGTACGGGTATGAAGGCCTGGTTCCGAAATACAACCATCCGGTTGTGGAACTGACCGCTGAAATGGTGAGTGAGATTCATACATCGGGCGGTACTTTTCTCGGAACATCACGCGGCAACCAGGATGTCGGCCAGATGGTGGATACACTGGAGATCCTCAATATAAATATCCTTTTCTGCATAGGAGGTGACGGTACATTGAGAGGTGCCCACGCCATCTACGAGGAAATTGAAAAAAGGAATCTCAAGATAGCAGTTGCCGGGATCCCGAAAACCATTGACAACGATATTGATCTTATACAGAAATCATTCGGATTTGAAACAGCCTTTTCAATCGCCAACGACATAATCAGCAGTGCCCACAATGAGGCCCAGGGGGCATACAACGGGATCGCACTGGTCAAATTGATGGGCAGGGATTCCGGTTTTATAGCTGCAAGTGCCACACTTGCCATTCAGGAAGTGAATTTTGTACTGGTTCCGGAAATATCCTTTGACCTGTACGGTCCCAGGGGATTTCTCAAACTTCTCAGGAAAAGGCTCGACGAAAGGCACCATGCCGTGGTTGTGGTAGCCGAAGGAGCAGGGCAGGATCTGTTCGAACCATCCGAACTTGAAACCGATGCTTCCGGAAATATCAAGCACAAGGACATTGGCATCTACCTGAAGGAAAAGATCAGGGAAGAGTTCAAGGCCAAAGGCATACCTCATTCAATCAAGTATATCGATCCCAGCTACATTATCAGGAGCGCGCCGGCCAATGCCAATGACAGCAAATTCTGCAACCTCCTTGCCCAGAATGCCGTACATGCAGCACTGGCCGGAAAAACTGACTTTGTAATAGGGTACTGGAACAATGAATTTACACTGCTTCCTATACCCAGGGCCGTGGCCAAAAGAAAAAAGATCGATGTTGAGGGTGATGAGCTGTGGTGGAACGTGCTGGAGGCAACGGGTCAGCCCATCAGTATGAAAAATCCCTGACATGATCAGGAATATTATTTTTGACCTGGGAAATGTGCTGATCAGCTTCCGTCCCGCAGAATTTTTCAGAAAGAAGAACTATCCTGAAACTATTGTCAGCAAAATTGTCACTGAAATATTCGAAAGTGAAGAATGGCTGATGCTCGACAACGGAGATATAACCACCGGCGAAGCGATTCAGTCACTCTCCCTTAAATCATCCCTGAAAAGGGAGGAAATAGCCCTTGTGTTCAGTTTTCGCACTGAGATAATGTTTCCCCTCGTGGAGAACGTAAAACTCCTTCCTGTGCTTAAAAAACATGGTTTTAAGCTATATTATCTGTCGAACTTCCCCCTTGACATTTTTGAAGAGATAAAAAATGATTATTACTTCTTCCGGTATTTTGACGGAGGAATAATTTCCTCGGAAGTAAAAATGTCAAAACCTGACGTGCGTATTTACCATTGTCTTCTTGACAGATATTCACTGATTCCCTGGGAATCAATATTCATTGATGATATTGAAAAAAATACAAGCGCAGCAACACTGGCCGGAATAAAATCATTTCCCACATCCGGATCGGTTAATATCGCAGCTGAGCTTGAACGTTTTTTAAATATCAGGCTGCAATAATGCCATAAAACCAGTACGCCCGTCTATTATAAATGTCGCGTGCGGATATTCAAACAGGCCGGGGGAAGGTGCGTACCTGCTGATCGGTCATTAGACCAACTGAAGGAATAACTGCACAGATCATCCCGGTTTGATTTCATTTTCGTTTCTGCAGTAAATTGGATTCAAATAAGTACCTTAACAGATAGCAGGGTATATACACTCTTTAAAACCTTACTGATTGAAACCGGAAGTTATCCGGGGTTATTCTGTCATGGGCAGGTAGGGTTTCCTTGTTTTCCCTTGAAAATTTCAGGCATCTGCACAGATAAGTCCGGAATATTGCAGCCAGATGGAGTTAACCATTCATTCGGGAATATCTAAAAATCAAATAATCAATTATTTATCTGCTTCTATGGAAGTTGTGCTTCAGGTGTTACCGCAGGTTCGTTTTCCAAGTATTTCAGAAGAATTGAAGCCTTATTTTTGCCGATGATTCTGTCAAGCTCATTTCTGTTTGCCATTCTAAGTTTTTCGACAGAATCAAAGTTCTTCAGCAGTTTTTCCTTTGTTTTCGGTCCGAGGCCTTTAATATCGTCAAACTTTGATTTCAGCATTTCTGAAGAGCGTTTGTGACGATGAAAGTTTATTCCAAACCGGTGTGCTTCGTTCCTGAGCTGCTGAATAAGTTTCAGGGTGTATGAATTCTTATCAAGGTAAATGGGTACGGAATCGCCGGGAAAATATATTTCTTCGAGTTTTTTTGCAATTCCTATTACTGTGATTTTTTCCTTTAGACCGAGATGTTCTATGCTTTTCATGGCAGACGACAGCTGTCCTTTACCGCCGTCGATAATTACCAGCTGCGGAAGATTCTGGTTCTCATCAAGCATTCTCCTGTACCTTCTGAAAACAATTTCCTCCATTGATAAAAAATCATTGGCACCGGTAACGGTTTTAATATTAAAGTGACGGTATTCCCTGTTGCACGGCCTGCCGTTCCGAAAAACCACACATGCTGCAACCGGACTGGAGCCACCGATATTCGAATTGTCAAAACATTCGATATGGACCGGTAATGATGGTAAATGAAGATCTCTTTTCACCTTTTCCAGGTTTTTGCCCGGGCGGTTTTCGGACCTGATTTCGGCAGTTCTCCTCTTTTTTTCCAGTTTATGGTAAATGGCATTCCGCTCGGCCAGCTGCAGCAGTTTGAGCTTTTCACCCATTTTTGGTATTGTATACCTGATTCCCTCCATTTCAATATCGGGTTTGAACGGGACTATAATTTCAGGAGAATCGCTTGAATACCGCTGTCGTATTTCGGTTATCGCATAACCCAGGAGGCTTTCCTTTTCTTCAGTCACCTGCATTCTTAATTCAAGAGTATAGCTCTGGATCACAGCACCTTCAACAACCTTGAGATAGTTGACATAGAATTTGTCACCGTCCTGTGTAATAGCGAATACGTCGATGTTTTTAATCTTGTTGCTCACCACTGCTGAATGGCTCCTGAACTTATTGAGGATCTCGATTTTTTCCTTAATGATCTGGGCCTCTTCAAATTTCAGCTGGTTCGAGTATTCATTCATCTTATTTTTCAGATGATCGGTAACGGCAATTATATGGCCTTTGAGGATATCCCTAATCTGAACAATGCTTTCCCTGTAGTCGGGCTCTGTCTGGAAGCCAACACACGGAGCTTTACAGTTCCCAAGATGGTATTCGAGACAGACCTTGAATTTTCCGGCTTTTATGTTTGTTTCCGTCAGGTTGTACCGGCATGTTCTCAGCTTATACAGCTGCCGGATGAGGGTCAGTAAGGTTTTTACCATCAGGGCCGAGGTATATGGTCCGAAATAGACAGATCCGTCCTTTATTACGTTCCGCGTACTGAATACGCGCGGAAATGGTTCGTTTTTAATGCAAATCCATGGAAAGGTTTTGTCATCCTTTAATAGTATATTATAGCGGGGCTGATGCTTTTTAATAAGATTATTTTCAAGAAGCAGGGCATCCGATTCATTTTCAACAACAATATGGCTCAGGGATTCAGCTTTTCCCAGCATGACTGTTGTTTTGCCCGACTGGCTGCCTGCAAAATAAGATGAGACTCTTTTTTTCAGGTTTTTTGCCTTGCCAACATAAATGATTTTCCCTGTTGCGTCCAGAAACTGATACACTCCAGGTTTATCAGGAAGGGAAGATATTATTTCCTTATGTTTTGTTTTCACCGACATTATCCACCTCTATGCAAAGATAGTAACAGATGCGTTTGCATTTCTGCAAAAGTAACAGTTATCGGGGTTGTAATGTTTTTCGGGCATTATTTTAGGTTCCGGGCCAGTTTAAATGAAAGAATTACCCACGGCTGTAATGATCAGCGGATCCGGTATGTTATCCGGGGCAGCTATTCCTGAATAAACCAGTGGATCTGTTTAATTGATCAAACGGGCTGATGGAATTCACTGCAAATGGTTGTACGGGAGCTATCTGCCGGCCGACAAAGTGACGAATCCGAAATTACGTCCGTCAAACAGTCCCCTGTCGCTCAGCTTCAATTCCGGGATAACAAGCAGTGCCATGAATGAGAGGGTCATAAAGGGAGACGACATATCACAACCAAGGGATTTCACTTTTGCGGAAAGCTGTTTATAGCCTGAGGCAACTTCAGTCAGCGGCCGGTCTGTCATGATGCCTGCGATCTGAAGCTGAAACGAACTGACACTGCCTGAATCTGCAACGGCCAGACCCCCTTTCATCCTGATTATTTCATTTACTGCGGTCACGATGTCCTCATCATTTGTACCCGCGCAAATAATATTATGGCTGTCATGAGCAACCGAGCCGGCAAAGGCGCCCTTCTGCAATCCGAATCCCCTGATAAATCCGATGGCTGGCGGCAGGTCGTTATAGCGGTCCTTCACAATTAATTTCAATATGTCATTCTGAAGATCATATCCGGAAAAACCAGCATGGGTGTTATTTACAATAAGTTCCCTTGTAAAAAGTTCCCCGTCAAAAGCCTGAATCACCCTGATTTTTTCCCCGATTCCGCTGGTTTTAATCATATCCTTGCTTATTGGGGAGCAGTTGAATTTATTTCTTTTCGCTGCCCCGTTATAGGTAAAGTTGACTTTACCCGAATCAAACACTTTATTACCGTCGATCCAGGTCTCCTTCACATCCATTGAAGCAAGGTTTTCCAATATCAGGAAATCTGCCGGATCGCCTGGTCTGAGCAGGCCTGTATCCAGATTATAGTGAATTGCAGGGTTGACCGTGCAGCTTCTTATTGTGTCGAACAGATCATAGCCATCACTGAGCAGTTGCGAAACAATTTTATTTATGTGCCGTTCTGCCAGCATTTCGGGATGAATATCGTCGCTGCAGAGCATTACTTTGTCAGGGTGGCTTTTCAGAAGAGGTTTAAGAGCATTAAGATTCCTTGCGGCACTTCCTTCCCTGATCAGGATTTTCATTCCCAGGGATATTTTTTCCAGGGCCTCATTCAATGAAGTACATTCATGATCGGTTGTTATTCCCGCTGCAGCATATTTCCTGAGACCGTCACCGGTCAGCGCCGGAGCATGGCCATCAACCGGCTTGTTGTACTTTCCTGCGCTGTTCAGTTTTTCACGGACTACCGGGTCATCATTGATCACTCCTGGAAAATTCATCATTTCCGACAAATATTTTATTTCCGGCAGGGCAAGGAGTCTATCAACATCGCTGCTGTCTATTACTGCACCGGCAGTTTCGAACGATGTTGCCGGGACACAGGATGGAGCCCCGAAAAAGAATTTCAGGGGAACTTTTTTCGAATCATCAATCATGAATTTCACCCCTTCAATCCCAAGAACATTTGCAATTTCATGCGGGTCAGAAACCACCCCGATAGTTCCACGTGAAACAGCCGCGGATGCAAAAGATCCCGGCGTCACCATAGAGCTTTCTACATGAACGTGCGCATCGACAAAACCAGGACATATATACCTTTCCCCACAGTCATCCTTCCTGGTAACGGTCATAATCCTACCGTTTTTAAGAATAAGCTCTGCAGGATAAATTTCCCTTGAATGAATATCAATTAATTTTCCGCTGATTTTCATTTTTATTTTGTTCCACGTGGAACATATTATCTTCCAAGATACATTAATAGAATATTCAGGTCCGATGGTGAAACTCCGCTTATTCGTCTTGCCTGTCCTATATTAGACGGTTTAATTTTTGTTAATTTCTGCCTTCCTTCTGTTGATATCGATAATAATTCCGAATATTCAATTTCTTCCGGTATTCTCAGTGACTCAAGTCTTTTTATTTTTTCGGCAATGATTCTTTCCCTCTGTATATAACCTTCGTATTTAAGCCTTATTTCCGCCGATTCTATAATTTCATCAATTCGTGCCGGTTCATCCATTTTAACAACTTCTTCTGCCTTAATAAATGAAAGTAAGTCCTTCAATCTTATCTGTGGTCTGGTTGCAATACTAACAGCCTTTACCTTCTGGCTGATACCTGTAGTTTCGTGCTCTTTTAAAAATCCGTTAATCTCTCCTGGTTCAACACTTCTATGTTTTAAATATTCGATAATTTCTTCTACTTTCTCTTTTTTTGTTTTGAGCCTGTGCAATCTGCTTCTCCCTGCAACCCCTATCAGTACACCCTTTTCGGTCATTCTTTCGTCCGCATTGTCCTGCCTTAACAAGATCCTGTATTCAGCCCTGGCAGTGAACATTCTGTATGGCTCATCTACACCCTTCGTTATGAGATCATCTATCAAAACACCGATATATGATTCTTCCCTCCCCAGTATAAACGGTTCCTTATTTCTTATTTTCAGCACTGCATTTATTCCTGCAATTAATCCCTGCGCCGCAGCTTCCTCATACCCGGTCGTTCCGTTAATCTGACCTGCTAAAAACAAATTCTCAATCCGCCTCGTTTCCAGGCTTTCCTTCAGTTGAGTCGGCTGAAAAAAATCATATTCTATCGCATATCCCGGCCTGAAAATCTGTACATTTTCCAGTCCTGGTATCTTTCGCATTCCACCGAGCTGTGCTTCCAGCGGCAGGCTGCTTGCAAACCCGTTAATATAATATTCCACTGTATCCCATCCTTCCGGTTCAATGAACATCTGATGTGATTCCTTATCCCTGAAAGTAACTATTTTATCTTCTATACTCGGACAGTATCTTGGTCCCCTTCCCTTAATCCTTCCTGTAAATAGCGGGCTGAATTCAAGTCCTTTTCTTAACTCTTCGTGAACTTCTCTGTTTGTGTAAGTAATAAAACAGCTTTTCGGATTTTCGATATTAAACTGATCATTCAGAAAGGAAAAGGATCTGCCTTCCATATCTCCCCTTTGTTCCTGCATAACTGAAAAATTAATGCTTCTCCCGTCAATCCGGGCACTGGTTCCAGTTTTTAACCTGTCTACTTGAAACCCAAGCTCTCTCAGCTGGTCGCTTAAACGTCCCGACTCCTGATCGCCTGATCTTCCTCCTTTGATCTTTTTAAATCCAACATGCATCAATCCATTAAGGAAGGTGCCATTTGTGAGAATAACAGCCTTTGCCAGGAACCTGGTCCCGAAATTGGTTTCAACACCAGATACCCTGCCGTTATCAATAATCAGCCGCTCAGCTTCTTCCTGCCAGATATGCAGATTATCCGTATTTTCAAGTCTTTTTCTCCATTCAGCACTGAACCTTTGCCTGTCGCATTGGGCTCTTGGACTCCACATGGCAGGTCCTTTTGATCTGTTCAGCATTCTGAACTGAATCATGCTGGCGTCAGTCACAATTCCGCTTAAGCCTCCAAGGGCATCAATTTCTCTGATAATCTGTCCCTTGGCAATCCCTCCCATTGCCGGGTTGCACGACATCTGGGCAAGCTTTGTCATATCCATCGTAATCAACAGTGTTTTGGCACCCATCTCTGCTGCAGCATGGGCTGCCTCACACCCCGCATGTCCCCCTCCAACGACAACAATATCATAATTAAAGTCCATTCTTTTCTTCCCTGTATACTTTTATTAAATCTTCCTGAGTCACTGTCATTATTTTTCTCTCTTCCTCTGTACCATCATTGTATCCCAGCAAATGAAGCAAACCATGGATCATTACCCTTAATACCTCCTCCGTCTGCGGGACCTTAAAAAGTCCGGCATTCCTCTTCACTGTTTCAATGCCGATATAAATCTCTCCATTAATGACTTCTTCTTTACTATAATTGAAGGTGATAACGTCTGTGTAATAATTATGCCCGAGAAATTCCCTATTTATTCTGAGAATATCTCTGTCGCCTGTAAAAATAAAAACAAGGTCACCCGGTATTTTGTTTTCTTTCCTGATGACCTTTATGAGAAATGTTTTAATTTTCCCTGAATCCCTGATCCTGAATTTTACTTTATCATAGTTAATCCTGATCTTCAAGCTGTAACCTCCCTGAACTTCATTGTAACACTGTTGCCCGTTTCATTGAACAAAATAGAATCAGCCAGCCTTGTCATCAGGAAAACACCTCTGCCGCTGATCTCCTCAATATTCTCCGGACTGGTCGGATCGGGAATATCAGCCGGATTAAAACCCTCTCCCTCATCCGTCACAGTAATCTCCATTTCATTTCTTTCAACCTTAATCCTCACGTCGACAAATTTTTTCAGATCGGCCTTGTTGCCATGTGTGATCGCATTATTAACCGCTTCCAGGACGGCGACCAGGATTTTTCCGTAATTTTCCTGTTTAATTCCAAGTAAATTAGTTATCTCATCAACAGCATTTTCGATAATTCTCAGATTTTTCATATCTGACCTGATTCTGAGACTCCTCGTTACTCTCTTCATCAAAATCTGCTTAAATTAACTCCCGATTCAAACAATGCAATTTCTAATTTTTTTTTGAAATCCACAATTCAGGGTCCATTTTCATTTTTTCATCAAAAACCATAAACTTCAGAATTGCCTTATTTCCATTATCCCTGTCATTGTAAACTCTACCGATTTCCTGCTTCGTTTCCACCTTGTCTCCTGCCTTAACTTTAATATTGACGAGATTCTGATATACTGTCAGATATCTTCCATGCCTTATAATAACAGCCATATTAGCACCGGGTATAGCAAAAACCCTTGCAACTTCACCCTTGAATACTGTTCGTACCGGTGTATCTCCATAACTGGTAATTTCAATATCTATATTATCTTCAGTAACATATTTCAGTACCGGATGGTTCTGTACTCCGAAATGGCTTGTAATAATTCCCTTTTCAACAGGCCACGGCAACCTGCCCTTGTTCCCGGCGAAATCATCACTGATCAGTTTCAGTTCCGGTGACAACTCAACTTTTCGTGTTTTTGTTCTCTCTTCCTCGATAAGTCTAGCAATTTCCCCTTCAATTTTTCTCGCAATTCTTTTTTTATCCTCGAGCTCTTTTTGAAGCATTTTTTCTTTACTGCTCAACGTTTTAACAATTTTCTGCTTCTTGTTTTGCTCCTCCTGTAACAAGCTTTTCTGTCTTTCCTCTCTCCTTTGCAGATCAGAAATTCTATTCAGGTCTTCTTCCTGTTTTTTCCTGGCAACTTCAATCTGCCCTTTCAGTTCCATGATCAATTCTGTTTCTCTTCTTCTGAATTTTGCAGCTTGCTGCAGGTATTTAAGCCGCTTATATCCCTGGTTGAAATCTCTTGCCGATAAAACATATGTAGTCTCAGAATGACCTTTTGAAACTCTGAACGAATTAAGCACGGCACTCCTGTAATCTCTCTTCAGTACAACAAGATCTTTCTCCATCATATCTATTGCCAGGCTGTTCAATCCTATCCTCTCTTCAATAAGGCGCATCTCCTGCCTTAATCCGGATAAAACTGATTCCCGTAATGACAACTTATTTCCAATGATGGTAAGTTCATTCAGGCTTTCCTTTTTCTCCCTTGAAGTTGCCTGCAGCATATTATCCACATAGGCAATTTCCTCTAAGGCCTTTCTCCTCTTTTCCTCAAGTTCAGCTTTAGTTTGCGCCTGAGTATCAGGTAATACCAACCAAATAGAGATTAATATCCATAATCCTCTAATCATTTCAAACCTATGATCCTATAATTAGCAGGGCTTTTAAATCCTATTACTCCCTTGTAACCAATCTCAGCTTTTTCTACTTTAACAGTTACCTCAATATTATTCAAATCACTTTTTGCCTTTACCAGCCCCGGAATAACAACCGGGCCCACCTGAATGAATTCAGCAAATTCGAGATCGAGTATCCCCAGACCACGGCTTTCAAAGAAATTCGTCCTTACCAGTTTGGCATTCCTGCAATCAATTGTATAATTAACCTGACGTCCCCCTACATTATACTCATTCTCAAAAATACCGTTGCTACATTTAATACGTCTTTTCTCGTCTCTTTGTTCCACAATGATATCTCCTAGTACGGTAAAAATCAATTTTGGTTCAATTCCATATTTTTCCTTTAATTCTTCCGGTTTTCCAATCCTGGTTCTCTTGTTGATCCGGTCACTAATAATCAGCGTATCGGCAGTGATGAGAATTCTTGCAGCTTCAATTCCCAGTCTTGTTCTGAAACTAAGCGACAGTGAATCTGGTCTTTTGTATTTGACAAGAGCTAAAAACCGGGCAGTCGAATTATTTTCCAGAACTGTAATATCAGCCTTTTGAATAAAAAAATCGTAACCTGAAATATTTCTCCCCACAATATCAGACACATTTTCAGCTGTATACGTCCGGTCCACCACTATTCCGCTCCTACGTTTGATTGTAGAGCAGCCTCCGAGAAAAACGATACTAATCAGAATTGCAACTATTTCTTTTTGCATTTGCTAATTTCCCTCTTTAAGTTTTCTTTTGTTTGATCCATCTGAAGGGCTTTCTCCCACATCAGTACAGCTTCCCTGCACTTTCCCTGTTTTTTTAAAATAAAACCATAATGTTCAAAATATTCAGCATTTTCATTTTTAACCCGTTCAATAATTCCCTGCATAATTCTGGCTGCCTCCCTTGTTTTTCCCCTTTTATAAAGCACCCATGCATAAGTATCGAGAAAAGTCGGATTATCCTTTTCCACTTCTATAACCATCCTTGCCATTTTTTCCGCTTCCTTCAGCCTTAAATCTTTTTCCGCAAGATAATATGCATAGTTATTTAAAACAGTAAGATCATCCTCCTTTCTCTTCAAAACGTCATCGTAATTCCTGAATGCCTCTTCATAATTACCCGAACTGTAATTGATCTCTGCCCTCAATGTAAGTATCTGAATTAAAATCTCCTGGTTGTCTCCAGCAAGAATCTGAGCTTTTCTAAGCTCCTCCATTGCCGTTTCATAATCCCTGTTTTCTCTGGCAGCATCTGCATACAGAAGCTTAGCCAGTATTGATCTGTTAAATCTAGTGGATACCTCCCTGGCGGCTTCCTGCAGCTTCTTGAAATCCCTGGATTCGTAATAGGTAAGAAGAAGTTTTTCCCATGCCAGCTGATTATCCGGATTAATTTTCACAATTTCCTCCAATCTGGCAGCCGCTTCCCCAAATTTTTGCTGTCTTGCGAGATAGTCAGGTCTGAGCAGAACAACCAAATCATCATTGACATAACACGCTTCCAGAATAACCAGTGCCATTTCAAGCTTTTTCCCGTATTTCCGTGCAACAGTTGTATCTTTCACCAGCCGGTCAAAATAGGCAATCTTATCTTCCTTGGCGATCTTCTCTGAAAGCGAGAAATTATTAATTATAGCAAACAGATCATCATATTCCTTTTCATCCAGAAGAAAATTAAAGAGCTTAACCTGGATGAGCTGGTCATCCGGATTACGCTCAAGTAATCGGCTATAAACCTCTACTGCCCCGTCCCTGTTCCCTTCTTTCTGATATATATCCG
This sequence comes from Bacteroidales bacterium, assembly GCA_009877105.1. Lineage (GTDB taxonomy): Bacteria > Bacteroidota > Bacteroidia > Bacteroidales > VadinHA17 > LD21. Next base: position 21,474 of record WXFD01000036.1, on the reverse strand, counting down.
CAAGTAGCGCATTAAAGACAATTTCATCCGGGTTTTCCTTTAAAAGTTCCTGTAACTTTTCTTTTGCGCTTCCGTACTCCTTTTCACGAATAAGACTTCTAATTACAGCAACTGAAATATTCTCATTCATTTCGTTTTTTTTACTTAACTCCTTTAAAATCTCCCTTGATCTTGACACATTTCCGGTTTCCTCATAAATATTTGAAAGTGTAACAAGCAAATCACTTCTGTACGGAGCAATTTTTACAGCATTTTCATAACATACGGCTGCGCTGTCGACAATTCCCTGCTGATAAAATATATTTGCCATCAACAACTGGTACCACAAATTACCTGGTTGTATTCTGATAGCTTTTCTCAGGTACTTTTTTGCATTCTCGGTATCATTGCTGCCAAGCAGTATCTGGGCAATCTGAAAATATGAAGCGTCACTCGCAGGATTTATCATAACGCATTGCTCAAAAAACCTTAAGGCTTCCCCATTGTTGCCCAGCAATTTCTGCCGTAACGCTTCTCCATACACGTAATTAAAGGTCGCAACATCATATTTTTCTCCTGTCTCCCTCTTTAATCCCGGAATAATTTTCTTACTGCAACCTTCTAATAATAATAATGCAATTATTAAACACACCCCCGCCAAAACTCCCTTTTTCATGCTAAAACTTTTTACCGATAATTCTTTAAATTCCAATCTCTCTTGTTTTTTCTTGAAATATTAAACAAATCAACTTCTTCCACTTCTATTAACTTAACATTTACAAAAATAGCCTTCCCTTATATTCTTCTGAAATTAGCCCGGTAAATGCTTTTCTTCTCTTCGAAAATCTTTTTATTTTCTATATCCCTTATTTTCCCTTTCCACTGAAAACAGTAAGTACCTTGTCCCTGTATTGGGCATAAGCTATAAACAAAACAATCATACCCGAATTAACGAGCAATTCAACAACAATTCCGGGATACCTGAAATTCTGTGCGAAATAAACCATTCCAGATGCAAGAATAAAATAAGGAATGTACTGTTTCATTTTATACTCTACCTTATATCTTTTTTCTGCCATGGCAAACGATGCAATAATCATTGCTCCATATGATGCCACATGCGCCCAGGCAGCAGCAATATAACCATATACCGGAACAAAAATAACATTGATCAGAACAGTAACAGCTGCACCTATCAGAGTAATATAAACAGCAAAGACAGTAAAATCGTTGAGTTTGTACCAGATGCTGTGATTTATATAAATTCCGTAAAGAAGATATCCCATACTAATCATAGGAACCACAACAATAGCCTCCCTGTACGGCAAGGCAATAATATACTTTAACCCTGAAATATATAAATTGATACCCAGGAAAATGACCAGCATGACAATAATGAAATACTTCATCACGTAGGCATATGTCTCCTTTGCATCGCTTTGCCTGGCCCGCTCAAAAAAGAAGGGTTCTGCCGCAAAGCGGAACATCTGAATGAACAATGCCATCAGTACTCCAATTTTATAACCGGCCCCGTATTTTCCTACAACCGATAACCCCTCAGCTTCACCTATGAGCCGTCTGATTATGATCTTATCAAGGGCATCATTAATTGTTCCGCTGACGCCGGCCAGCATAAGCGGAAACCCGTAATTTACCATCCTGTGCCACAATCCTGGATCAAATCTCAGTTTAGTCTTTAAAATGACCGGAAGCAACATTACCATGGTTGCTGAGCTAGAAACCAGATTTGCAATAAAAACATATCCAACCTTATAGTCAGGGTTATAGATCCTGTGAAAAAGCCCGGTACTCCTTCCCCATATTTCCGGCGCAATCTTCAATAGAAAAACTACCAGTATAATTGTAATGCTGACATTGGCAATTTTGACCGAACTGAACAATAACGGCCTGTTTTCCTTTCTCAATTTCGCAAACGGGATTGCACAAAAGGCATCTACAGCAACAATGCCCGCAAACAACCTTATATAGTCCCTGTTATTTTCATAATTCATAAAGCGGGAAACTGGTTCGATGAAAATGAAAACCAGGCTAACAAACAAAAGAGAAGTAGCAAAAAGGCTGATCAGTGCAGTGCTGAAAACACTATCCGGGTCGTCACTTTTCTGTGCAAACCTGAAAAAGGCTGTTTCCATACCATATGTCAGAATTACAAGCAGAATCACCATCCATGCATATAATTCCGTTATAACACCATATCCGCTGGTACTGTCGTAGAATATCCTTGTATAAAACGGAGTCATGACTGCATAGTGCAGGAACCTTGGAATAATGGTCCCCATACCGTATATAACCGTCTGCCCCGCAAGTTTTCTGATCTCGTTCATCAGCAGAGAAAATAACAAAGATAGTTTTTAAGTCTCACTTCATTGAAGTTGCCGATTAGTTCTCCAAAATGATTCACTTTTAAAACTCCATTATTTTTTGAATCGTTCAAAGTTAAATATCTTTACATCCGCATTTTAAGAACATTATTAACTAATAGCCCAATTTCATGAACATGCGCATAAAACAGGTTTTCAATACAATCCTGCTGTTACTTCTCATCTCATGCAAGGCTCCCGGGGACGCTGAGGGTTCCTATGTTCTTATCAAAACGACTCTTGGCGACATAAAAGTCATGCTTTACGACCAGACCCCGCTACACAAGTCTAATTTTATCAAACTTGTCAATTCAGGATTTTACGATGATATATCCTTCCACCGGGTTATCAAGGATTTCATGATTCAGACTGGCGATCCGAACACACGGAAAGACCGGGGAAAAACACTGCCTGACTCTTTACAGTCATATACCCTTCCGGCTGAATTCAACCCTGCGCTCTACCATAAAAAGGGCGCACTGGCTGCAGCCCGTCAGGGTAATAATGTCAATCCGTCCATGCGTTCTTCCGGCACTCAGTTCTATATAGTCCAGGGAACAAGGCTTAATGAGCAGGAGCTGAACGCAGCAGAGATTATGATAAACAATCAGATACGGCAGAGCTATTTCCTGAAATTCCTGCATGAAATTTCAGACAGTGTGAATAAAACCGGGATCAGTCTGTCAGACAGTGAACTGCAGGAAAAAGTCTCCGAAAAAATGTTCAGTTATCTTAATTCAAAAGGTGATTACAAATTTACGGATGAGCAAAGAAATGTTTACAGCACAATCGGCGGCGTACCTCGACTTGATGGCACTTATACCGTATTCGGGGAAGTTGTCGAAGGCCTTGACATTGTTGACAGGATCGCCGGAGTGCCAACGGACAACTCCGACAAACCATTAACCGTTGTAAAAATACTTCAAATGAAAGTTGTTCCCAGATAAACATGAAGCTAAAATATTCAAGGAAATGCTCGATAAAATCAAAAAACTGCATTCTGAAATAACATCCCTCAAGATAAATACCCGCCAGGAGCTTGAATCGTACCGCCTCAAATACCTGAGCAAAAAGGGAATTATCTCATCATTATTTGAAGAGTTCAGAAATATTCCCAATACAATAAAAAAGGAAACCGGTCAGAGACTCAATGAACTGAAGCAGACAGCACAGGCAAAATTTGATTCTTTGAAATCTTCATTAAACACCAGTGAAGAAACCAGGAGGGACGTTGATACCACAAAACCAAGTTATTCATTTGTTTCAGGTTCCCGCCATCCTATTTCGATTGTGCGAAGAGAAATCATAGATATTTTTTCAAGAATTGGTTTTATAGTGTCCGAGGGTCCGGAAATTGAAGACGATGATCATGTTTTTACGAAGTTAAATTTTGCGCCTGAACACCCTGCAAGGGATATGCAGGATACTTTTTATATATCAAGGATCTCCGCGGAAGATTCAAATCCGGGCGATATTCTGTTACGTACCCACACATCTTCGGTTCAGGTAAGGGTAATGCAGTCAATGAAACCGCCCATACGTACTATTTCACCCGGAAGAGTATTCAGGAACGAAGCCATCTCTGCAAGGGCTCATTGCATATTTCACCAGGTTGAAGGGCTTTACATTGATGAAAATGTTTCCTTTTCCGATCTTAAGCAGACTTTGTATTATTTTGCACATGAATTGTTTGGAAAAGAAACAAGGATCCGGTTTCGTCCATCATATTTTCCGTTTACCGAGCCCTCTGCCGAAATGGATCTCAGCTGTCTCATCTGTGGAGGTAAAGGCTGCAAGGTCTGCAAAAATACCGGCTGGCTTGAGGTGCTTGGCTGCGGAATGGTTCATCCCAACGTGCTCGAAGCATGCAGCATCGACAGCAGGAAATACACCGGCTTCGCTTTTGGCATGGGAATAGAAAGGGCTGCAATGCTCAAATATCAGATAAATGACCTGAGATTATATTTTGAAAACGACCTGAGATTTCTTTCACAGTTCAAATCTGCAATATAAACTGTGAACAATTGGGGCCTATTCATTGTTAATTAATTAACACATCTACCCGTAAAATGAAAAACACTGAAATAAATGTTCCGCTTTGTGACAAGTGTGCATCTGAGACGGGTTCAATTTTCAGGCATCTTTCGGCCGAGGAGATTGAAATGCTAAATTACCAGAAGGAGTACAGGCAATACAAAAGGGGAGATGTACTATACCAGGAAGGTAACCGCATTAGCGGATTCTTTTGCATACACAGTGGAATTATTAAAGTTTACAAAACCGGACTTGACGGCAAGGAACAGATTATAAAATTTGCAAAAACCGGAGATATAATTGCCTACAGGAGCGTTCTGAGCAATGAGGTAGCCTGTACATCGGCAAAAGTCATTGCAGACTGTAAAGTTTGCTTTCTTCCGTCTGAAATCCTTGTATCATTCATCAAAACAAATCCCACCTACGCACTCGAACTCATGAGGCTTGCATGCCATGAGCTCGGGGAGGCCAACTCCATCATTACCGATATTGCACAGAAGACAGTCAGGGAACGTCTCGCAGAAATCCTGCTTTTCCTTGTTCATGATTTTGGACTTGACGATCAGAATTATCTCAAAATTTCCCTTACCAGGGAAGAACTGGCCAACATTGTGGGAACAGCAACCGAATCGGTTATCAGGCTTCTGTCTGAATTTAAGACAGACAGGCTGGTTGAACTTAACGGCAGGAAGATCAGGATATTGGATAAAAAGGGCCTGGAAAAGATCAGTAATATTCTGTTAAAAGCCTGAAACGGGTTAATAATTTTCTGCATTAAAATAATGTTGGTGCCGCACCCGGTCTGAAATTTCTTCCCAGGTGACGATAGGCATGTTCGGTAGCTTCCCTGCCCCGTGGCGTCCTTTTGAGATAACCTTCCTTTATCAGAAAAGGTTCGTATACTTCTTCAATAGTTCCGCTTTCCTCCCCCACCGCAGTTGATATTGTATTCAGACCGACAGGCCCCCCTCCGAATTTATCGATAATCACCGTCAATATTCTGTTATCCATTTCATCAAGTCCTTCCTGATCAATATTCAATGCCTTCAGACCATATTTTGTAATATCCAGGTCAATAATTCCCGATCCCTTAACTTCGGCAAAATCCCGAATTCTTCTGAGCAGGGCATTTGCAATCCTGGGAGTTCCCCTGCTCCGTCCCGCTATTTCAACCGCGGCAGGCTCTTCAATCTTAATATTGAGAATGCCGGCTGATCTTTTAACTATTCCGGTCAGAACTTTATGATCATAGTATTCAAGATGAAACTTAATGCCAAACCTTGCCCTTAGCGGACTTGTAAGGAGACCCGATCTTGTCGTAGCCCCTATAAGGGTAAATTCCTTCAGAGTAAGCTGTATTGATCTGGCGCTTGGCCCTTTGTCAATCATTATGTCAATCTGAAAATCTTCCATTGCTGAATACAGATATTCTTCAACAAGCGGGCTGAGCCTGTGGATTTCATCTATAAACAACACGTCTCCCTTTTCCAGGTTTGTAAGCAGGCCGGCAAGATCTCCCGGCTTGTCCAGAACCGGACCTGAAGTGACCCGAAGGTTTACCTGAAGTTCATTAGAAATTATTGCAGCAAGGGTTGTTTTTCCCAGTCCTGGAGGTCCGTGAAGAAGAACATGATCAAGCGATTCGCCCCTGTTTTTTGCAGCTGTCACAAATACTTTGAGGTTGTCAATCAGCTGCTGTTGTCCTTTAAAATCTGCAAAAGACAAGGGCCTAAGCTGTCGTTCAAATTCCTTATCTCCCGATGTTATTTCTTCCTTCCTGATATTAAAATCATATTCCATGACGCAAATATATCATTTAATAAGCTTTACGTCAGTTTCCGGAAGATTGATTTTAACACCATTAATACTTATTTCAACATCGTCCCTGTATGTAACAGTCAAAACAGGAACACCTTCTTCATTATACTTTTTCCAGGTCCTTTGCCTGATCCCCATTCTGTAGAACTGTTCTTCCTTTATTCTCCCGTTCTCATAATAATTTACATGGAGACCGTCAGGCATTCCCTGTATATAGTTTCCCTTATATCGCAGTTTTCCGTCAGCGTAATATGATTTCCAAATCCCGTCACGAAGCCCAAGAATGTATTTTCCCTCTTCACTGTTGTTTTCAGATCTGTATTTCCATTCTCCATTCTTTTCACCGTCAGCATACTGCCCCTGTGTAATTATATCATTTGCCTGTGAAAATTCAGTAAAAGGACCATCACGCTGACCTTGAAAATATTCTTCCTCCCTCAGCAGTGAACCGTTATCATAGTACCACTTCCAAATGCCGTCGGGTCTGCCGTTATTATAGGATCCGGTTTGTTCAAGCCGTGAAGCATTATTATAGAATTTCCAAACACCAGTTCGTCTGTTTTCCGCATACTGTCCTTCGGCTACCACTTTTCCATCAGAATTCAGATCTTTCCATTTTCCGTTCCTGATTCCTGAATCATCGATAATACCTTCTGAAAGCAAAACGCCATTATCATTGTACACAAATGCATTAATTACCCTGCCGTCATTTCCGTATTCCCTGTGTACGCCCACCGGTACTTTATTCCTGAATGGTCCTGCATAAATCAGTTTTCCGTTATCATCATATTTCTTTTCTATTTCAATATCCGGTTTATCCTCAACCCTTGATTTGACAATCGAACCATTGTCATAAAGCATTGTAAGCACGAGTTTTCCCCTGGAATCATACTCCTTGTAATAGCCATGGAGCAGATTGTCCCTGTATGTTTTTTCAGTCTTTATTCCTCCTCCGGGATAAAATTCCTTCCAGCTTCCCTGTTTCATGCCTTTGGCATCCGTTCTGTTTATTCTTTCCCTGCTGATGAGAAAATCGTTGTTGTATTCATACAAGGTGATAATATTGCCTTCATTATCATATTCTCTCGACAGTCCCTCCTTTTTTCCGTCATTGAATAATATTGTCTGCTTAATTTTACCGTCGGGAAAATAAAAATATGCCGTACCTTCCTTCCTGTCACCGGCAAAAAGTTCCCTTGACTCAACATACAGGCCGACAGAGGGATCTTTTTTGTACTTGTAATAGTAACCATTTTTTTTCCCGAACAGATAATTGATTTTCTCCAGGGTGTCTCCTGCCTGATCATAGAAAACCCAGATGCTGTCAAGCATGAAATTTGTTCTTTTTCCTTCTGATTTCTTAATGCCCGTCACGTAGTAACTCCGCCAGAATCCTTCCGGTTTTCCGTTCTTCATTAATCCTTCGCTTGAGATTACTCCGTTGGGATACCTGAATACCTGATAGCCGTCCTGTATTGCGGGATCATTCTGACCTAAAACATAACAAGTTAAAAATAAAAAACTTAATATGAAAAGAAGTCTGTTCATAATCCAAGTTTTTCTGATATTTCAAGCATCCTTCTTATCGGTTTGACTGCTTTTAGAAGAATCTTCTCTTCTATAATAATTTCCGGTTTTTCTTCAACAAGGCATTTATGGATTTTTTCAATTGTTATAAGTTTCATAAAGTTGCATTCACTGCAACCGCAGGTAGAGTCGCGAGGCGGAGCCGGAATAAATATTTTCGACGGACTTTCCCTTTTCATCTGATGTATTATACCGGGTTCCGTACCTACGATATATTTGTTTGCCGAATCAGTTTTTGTAAATTTAAGTAGTGCAGATGTGGATCCTATAAAATCGGCTGTCATTCTGACGGGCAATTCACATTCGGGATGCACTATTATTTTCGCATCAGGATTTTTTTCCTTCAGATCAAGAATTGCTTCCAGCGAAAATTCCTCATGAACATGGCATGCGCCGTCCCATACCAGGATGTCCCTTCCAGTCTGGTTTAGTATGTAATTGCCAAGGTTTCTGTCGGGACCGAAAATGATTTTTTCACCAGGAGGAAGAGATTCAACTATCCTGACAGCATTGGATGAAGTGCATACAATGTCAGACAGTGCTTTTATTTCAGTATTGGTATTCACATAGGTGATTACGGTTCTTCCCTTGTTGTCTTCAATGAATTTCCTGAAATCCGCTTCGTTGCAGGAATCGGCAAGGGAGCAACCTGCTTCCATATCGGGTAACAGCACCTTTTTTGAAGGTGAAAGGATTTTTGCGGTTTCGGCCATGAATTTGACACCGGCAAATAATATTATGTCAGCATAGTTTGCCGCGGCTTTTTGCGAAAGTGCAAGGCTGTCCCCAACAAAATCAGCAATATCCTGAATATCACCGGTCTGATAATAATGAGCCAGAATGATTGCATTCTTTTCTTTCTTCAATATGTTTATTTCAGAAACAATATCGTTTTTTGGAATGTCCTTCATAACCATTTATTTCAGGTAAAACCAAAGCTGGTCAATTATGAATGCAAATTAATATTATCAACAACACTAATAAAATATATTTACAAGATTTGTTTTTATATGATGGTAATAATATGCTGTTAATATGGTTGAAATTTTAATCAGATTTTTCTTTTAAATATGAAAATCATATGGCCATAAACATTTTTTCAACAAATCAAAAAATATACCATTTTTAAAAATCAGCAGATTAGTGAAATAATTAACAATTGTTAAGGGACATTTGCTGATAGCCTAAATAATAAGGAAATCTGCAAAATGATGTTCATTATAAGTTCATATAATTGATTTAATCCTGTCAAAATATTTTTTTCATCCTGAAAATTCATCAGATTGAGTTTTTTTATGTTCAAAGAAATACTTTTTAAAAAGTTTCTAGTTGCTATTTACCGGTTTTCAACAGTATCAACCGTTGTTTATATGATTGTGAAATTGTAAAAAAACAATCTCAATGAACAAATGTGCTTTATTGATGTTGAATAGATTAGAAATATCGCTAAAAAAATATACTATTGATACTGACTGCGGTAACCGGTAAAAGCAGATTGAATATGTGCATCATTTACAAAAAAAGGATAAGGGCAGTTTTTTTCTTTTGAAATTACAAATGTGTTAATTTGTAATATCCAATGAATTTAAAAGAAATTAAAAGTGGAAAAGAAGAAAATAGCAATTGCATCAGATCATGCCGGTTTTTATCTGAAGGAAAAGATCAAGGGGTTTCTTATCAAAGAAAACGTGGATTTGAAGGATCTGGGAACTTACAGCCCTGATAATGTGGATTATCCCGATTTTGGTCATCCACTTGCCAAATCGGTATCTGAAGGTGGTTTTGATTTTGGTATATCCATATGTGGTACGGGAAACGGGATTAACATGACCGTCAACAAGCATGAAGGAATAAGGGGAGCGCTTTGCTGGTCGGAAGAAATTACACGTCTGGCACGCGCCCACAATGATGCCAATATATGTGCGATGCCTGCCTGGTTCATAAATGAGTCAGAGGCTTATCTGATTGTAAAAACTTTTCTTTCAACATCTTTTGAAGGCGGAAGGCATCAAAGGAGAATTGAAAAGGTTTCACTAAAAACACATTAATATGCTATCGAATTCTTGCAGATACGGAATAAGGGCCGTTATTTACCTTGCCAGCAAGGATGGCAGGAACAACAAAATCGGTATCAGGCAGATATCGGAAGATCTTAAGCTTCCGACACCGTATCTGGCTAAGATCCTTCAGAACCTGGTAAGGCACCGGATCCTGAGTTCGACCAAAGGCCCAAATGGAGGTTTTTCACTTCTCAAAAAACCAGAGTCAATCACACTTTTGGATATTGTCAGAATAATAGATGGCGAAGAATTACTTACAAACTGCATCATTCATAACGGCTCGTGCAACAGTGTAAAGAAAAGCATGAAACCATGCCCCGTACATGATGATTTTACCAGGATAAGAACAGATCTCATCAATATGTTTAAGGGAAAAACAATTGCCGAAATCGTTAAAAAAGCAAGCTATTCCGAAAAAATAGCTATTTAGATCCTACATTGATATTGCTTTTGCTGCCGGATCTTCCGGTCAGGTATCCTAAGCCCGGTAAGGTTTAATAAGAAGCCACAGCAATAATGCAGATGCAACTCCGGCCGAATTAGATAAAACATCCAGTATATCGGCTTCACGTGATACTGTAAGACCGGATTGGCCCAGTTCTATAAATGCTCCGAAAATAATTGGTATCAGACCTATATGTATTAGTGTCCGGGTATTCTGAAGTGATTTCTGATGTTCAAGGATTATCACCATCATAAGCAGAAAATAAAGTCCAAAGTGAACCAATTTATCTAAATAGGGTATGTTGATAAAATTGATTTCCTGAAATGAACTGGCTTTGGAAAAACTTAGAAGGATGATAATTAGAGCAATTAAAATTGAAAATTTATTATTCTTTATCATTTTACCGGTTTGTGGCAAATTTAAATAATTTAATTACATTTTATTTTTAATTTTAAGAAATTCATTACTCTAAGATGGCCGGGATCTATATTCATGTACCATTTTGTAAAAAACTCTGTACCTATTGTGATTTCTATCATGTAATGACATTATCCGATAATTATGATTTTGTAGAGGCAGTTGTAAGGGAATCGGAAATAAGGAAAGGGTACATTGGTAATGAAAGTATTTCGAGTATATATTTTGGAGGAGGCACACCTTCTGTTCTTCCCGTCAGGTATTTAGGCCTGATTCTGGAAAGTATATGGAAGAACTATTCAGTTGACCGGGATTGTGAGCTAACAATTGAAATTAATCCCGACGATGCGGAATATGAATATATGACTGACCTGAAAAAACTTGGTGTTAACAGGATAAGCCTGGGCATTCAGTCGTGGGACGATAATATACTGAAATTGCTGAACAGGCGGCATGATGCACGTCAGGCAGCTATGGCACTTGAAAGGTCATTAAAGGCAGGATTTGACAATGTGACAATTGACCTGATATACGGGATTCCCATGCTGACATCGGGACAATGGTCCGAAACCCTTGATAAAAGCCTGGCTTTCGATATAAAGCATTTATCTGCATATCATCTTACCATTGAACCCGGTACCGTATTGTGGAAAATGAAGGAAAGGGGGGCTTTCAATGAAATTGATGAGGAAGAAAGCAGCCACCAGTTTAACATTCTGATTGAGAAAACCGCATCCATGGGTTTTGTCCATTATGAAATATCAAATTTCGGAAAACCCGGATACTTTTCACGACACAATACAAATTACTGGAAACAGGTAAACTACATTGGCCTGGGTCCATCAGCACATTCATACAACGGATACTCAAGGCAATGGAACGTCCGGGATCTGAAAAAATACATCAAGTCCGTAAATTCAGGAAAGCCTTTGTTCGAACGGGAAGAGCTGGACAGAAAAACACAGTTCAATGAATATATAATGACTTCCCTGAGGACCATGTGGGGAATAGATCTGGAGTACGTGGAGATGAAGTTTGAAAAGGAAGGTTATGATTATATAATGAATCTCGCAGGAAAACTAATCGATTACGGACTGATGAAACAGAATATGAAAACCCTGGTCCTTACGAACCAGGGTAAGATGATTTCAGATAATATTATTTCCGAGTTGATGCTACCTGTCGGAGATTGATTATCTCTTGGCCAGTGTGAATGTTGAACGGCCAATGATGCTGTTTTCAAGATATAATTCAACACTGTAGGTGCCGATGATCAGATCAGAATTATCCATTATTTCCAGATAAATACACATCTCGATATCCTGGTTCATGTAGTCAACCAGCCTGTTTGCCGAATAAATGAGCTTGTTTCCCTTATAGTCGAACAGGTTGTCGGGGCTTGATGTGATCACGAGTGAATCGGGTCTGATGATTCTCATGAAAACCTCCTTTTCACCGGCGCTGGCAATTGCATTTTCCCTTAATGTAAAGCAGGTCCTGAGACGGGTGATGTCCTTTATGCGTGTGGTTTCCTTGGCTCTTTCCCTTGAACCCTTGAGTGAAACCACCTTAATATCTTTTGCCAGGATAACTGAAGCGACTTCAACCTTTGCCCCGAGTTCTTCCTTTGCTTTTGTGAGTTCTACATTGGTGCTCTGGACCCTGGTTATCTGCTGCTTCATGTCAATATTTTCCGCGGTAAGCAGTTTATTCCGCTGGTTAAGGGAGTCAATCTGAACGATGTAGCTCTTCATTATTTCCCTCATGGTTGTTATTTCGCTCCTGTATTTTTTAATCAGCTGAACATTGGATGCATTAATCTTTAGAAGATCCACAATCCTTGCCCTTTCCTTCTGAAGGCTGGCCATAAGGGTATCATTGTTGGTTTTCAGGGTATCGTACCCGTGTATCATTAACCGCAATTCGTTTGCAAGTGAATCTTTCTCCTGGGTTAAAACTGTTTCCATTTCGACCATCTTGTTCTTCTGGTCAAAATACATGACAACCAGGAATATCAAAGCTGCAGCCAGGATAACCGTGGTGAATATCATGGCTATGGGTGCGCTTTTCTTTTTTGGTTGTTCAATCGGTGTAATTGTGTTTGTGTCTGCCATTTACTTGTGGATATTAAAACAATAACTTTTGCAAAAGTAATAATAACAATCAAATATTTAATAAATCATTGGCAATGATTAAATTTACAAATCGGTTGTAATTTATTAAGTAATTAATTTTCAGCTTTATGAGTGGCTTTTTCGGTGTTGTTTCCAAAAGTGATTGTGTTGAGGAAGTTTTTTACGGGACCGATTATCATTCACATTTGGGAACAAAACGTGCCGGATTGGTATTTATTTTACCGGGTAAAGGCTTCAGAAGATCGATTCATAATATAAGTAACAGCTATTTCAGGAACAAGTTCGAGGATGAATTGCATGAGTTTTCAGGTAATTCAGGAATGGGAATCATCAGTGACACCGATCCCCAGCCCATTCTTTTCAATTCCCATCTTGGCCGATTTGCCATCGTCACCGTAAGCAGGATACTTAATCTTGATGACCTGGAAAAACGTTTCCTGAAAAAAAGGTATCATTTCACCGAAAATTTTGAAGGAAATATAAATCCCACAGAAGTGGTTGCCAACCTTATCTGTGAAGAAGACAGTTTTGTTTCCGGAATTGAAAATGTTTTTGAAAGCATCAGGGGCTCCTGTTCAATTATGATACTTACCGAAGACGGGATAATTGCTGCCAGGGATAAACTTGGAAGAACCCCGGTGATTGTCGGGAAAAAAGACAATGCCCTGGCCATGGCAACTGAGTCAAGTTCCTTTCCGAATACAGGTTTCAATATTGAATACAATCTAGGGCCTGGCGAGATTGTTCACGTCACGTCCGATAATTACACCGTTTTAAGGAAGCCCGGAGATAAAATGCAGATTTGCGCATTTCTCTGGGTTTATTATGGATATCCTCCCTCTTACTATGAAGGGATAAATGTTGATGAATGCCGTTACCGGTGTGGTGCAGCGCTTGCCAGGCGGGATAATGTGGAAGTTGACTTCATTTGCGGAATACCCGACTCGGGTGTTGGTCATGCGTTGGGTTACGGTAATGAGAAGGGCATTCCCTATAAAAGGGCATTTTCAAAATACACTCCGACCTGGCCCAGGAGTTTCATGCCTCAGAGCCAGGCTCAGCGCGACCTGGTTGCAAAAATGAAACTGATTCCAAACAAGGCGGTTATTGAAGGGAAGAAGATGGTTTTCCTCGATGACAGCATTGTCCGCGGAACGCAGCTTAAGGACAATGCCAGTATTCTTCACAGCGCCGGTGCTTCCGAAGTGCATATGAGAATTGCCTGCCCCCCGTTACTTTTTCCATGCGAGTTCCTTAATTTCTCCCAGTCAAGGACCCCGATGGACCTTGCCGGGCGTAAAGCAATATTCCAGCTTGACGGAGAAAATGCCGACCCGGGCGAATACACTGACCCTGATTCTGAACGGTATATGAACATGGTAAAAAAAATTGCTGAAACACTTAAACTCGACAGCCTGATGTATCAACGTCTGGATGACATGGTTAATGCCATCGGATTACCAAAGGAAAAACTCTGCACACATTGCTGGGATGCATCAAGTTATTATTGAAGCGGGTGAATATCCGGCTTTTTGAGCCATCAACCATTCAGATGCCAAAAATCTGCCTGATAACCGGATCCCTGAGCTTTTCAATCGTGGCCGTGTATCCTAAATCAAAGACCTCTACAGCTTTTTCGGGGTCAAGGATCTTGTAATTCTTCAATTCCTGCGGTGCGATAAACAGATCAAACCTTTCCTTTTTTTCAAGGACCTCCTTTGACATATTAAGCATAAAGACCCGTTCAGCGATTTGAGTCAGGCTTACAACGGTTTCCTCGTAACCCACAGGATTTACAAATGACCCGATTATCCTGCTGCACCTGTTTTCAAGCGGCCTTATTGGCATATTATCCAGCACCCCGCCGTCAACATAATGAATATCATTTATTATTACAGGCTTAAAAAGAACCGGGATACTTGCAGAAGCTATTACCGGTTCAATAAGTTCTCCCCTGGAAAAATACTCAGCTTTCCCGTTGTTGAGGTCGGTAACGGTAACATACAGCGGCAATTTCAGTTCTTCAAATCTTTTGGCACGCAGGTTTTCCCTGAGTATCCGTTCGATTCCCGAAATCTGCAGCAGCCCTTCCCTGGGGATCGTGGGTCGTATATAATGAAGCCGGCTTGTTGAATTCATCATTTTCATGATCTCCCGGGGTGAAAAACCGTCTGCATACAAAACGCCCACCAGTGCTCCTGCGCTTGTACCGGAAATTACATCAGGATAAATGCCCGTCTCATTCAGTGCCTGCAGAACACCTATATGAGCAAATCCCCTTGCTCCACCGCCGCTGAGAACCAGACCTGTATCGTAGGTTTTTTCAGGCATGGTATTGCTGTATCAGAAAAATTCAAATAACAACCTTAGATTCAGATAAATAACCACAATTGCAATAATGATCAGTATTGAATTGAGGAATCTGCTGTTTGCATACTTGCCCATTACTTTCCTGGAAGAAGTCAGATATATCTGTGATACAATAGTAAAAGGAAGCTGGATGCTGAGGAAAACCTGGGAAAGTATTAATCCCTTGAATGGATCGCCTATAAAGAAAATCACGGTAAGACCCCCCAGGAGGGAAATCAGCACCCCGGTCTGGGAGTG
Source organism: Bacteroidales bacterium (assembly GCA_009877105.1). Classification (GTDB taxonomy): domain Bacteria; phylum Bacteroidota; class Bacteroidia; order Bacteroidales; family VadinHA17; genus LD21. Next base: position 6,011 of record WXFD01000036.1, on the reverse strand, counting down.
ACTGTCCTTGATATCATAAGGTTCCCTGAAAATCCCTGAGAAGATCGATCCTCCTGCCATGGCTGAGGTGATGGAGGATGCAACTCCCGAAAAAAGAAGCGCAACGGCAAACACAACCGAGGCATTTGAACCCAGAAGGGGCCTCAGCAGGCTTTCGGCCTGTTGAAGTTCTGAAACCCTGATGTCTTTTGTGAAAAACGTTGCGGCAGCAAGGATGATAATTGCACTGTTGATTGCCCAGCCTATTATCATTGACAGGAGAGTATCGGCAAATTCAAATTTTAGTTGCTTTCTGATCACTTTGTCATCCTGTATATTCCATTGGCGACTCTGGATAATTTCCGAATGCAGGAACAGGTTGTGGGGCATAACCACGGCGCCGAGAACACTAAGGATAAGCAGGACGGAACCTTCGGGTATCGAAGGTTTTACCCAGGCAACTGCGGCAGCACCCCAGTCGACATCGATCAGAAACATTTCATAAAGGAATGAAAGGCCTATCACTGAAACAAAACCTATGATCCATTTTTCAATTTTCCTGTAGGAATGTGTGAAGAGCATGATGATCACAAAAACCGTCACCAGAACAGCACCCACTTTTATGTGCATCCCGAAGAGCATGTTCAGGGCAATGGCACCGCCAAGTATTTCCGCAAGCGACGTGGCAACTGAAGCAAGAACTGCAAATGAAAGGATGGGTCTGGATATTTTCGGGCTGAAATGAATGGTTGCAGCCTCGGAGAGGCACAGACCGGTGGCTATTCCCAGATGGGCAACATTATGCTGAAGCAATATCAGCATAATTGTCGACAGCGTTACTATCCAGAGGAGGGTATAGCCGAATTCAGATCCTGACGCTATGTTTGCAGCCCAGTTGCCGGGATCAATAAAGCCTACCGTCACAAGCATTCCAGGCCCGATATACCTGAGAATATCAAGAGCACCAAATACCGGTTTATGAACCTTTTTCTTCCTTTCCTTCAAAAACCGGAAATGTTTTGTCATTGTTCCGAGTCCTGACATTAAATACCTTGTTATATCCTGAAAACCGGAAATTTATCCTGAAACCTGGAACAAATATAAAAAACGGATCATTAATTTGTGCAGGTGGTTTGCTGTTCCAATTCCAAATTACTTAAATTTGATAGTCAATGTGAATTAATTAACAGTAGTGAACGGATAATATGCAGTTTTTACTTGTAGCTTACGACGGAAATGATCCGGATGCCCTGGAGAGAAGGATGAGAATACGCCAGGAGCACCTCGGGAAAATTGCGATTCTGAAAAAAACCGGGGAGATGCTTTTCGGCGGAGCCATTCTTGACGATGATGGCCGGATGATCGGTTCAATGGTGGTTTATGAATTTCCTGACAGGGAGGCTCTTGAAAAAAGACTGAAGGAAGAGCCCTATATAACCGGGGGCGTCTGGCAGAAGATTGAAATTCACCCTTTCAGGCTTGCGGCCATCGAATAGAAATTAATTTGACAGAACCATAATTAATCCTTTTTATCCTCCATGAAAAAAATAACGATAACCTTTACTTCCTTGCTGTTTGCTGCCTTCTTATGGGGGCAGCAGATACCTCATCCGTCTTTGCCGTATAAAATGGAAGAGCTGTCTTCACCCCGTTTTGTACAGGCGCTCGAACTTTCGAAAGGGGTCTGCATCATTCCGCTGGGGATAATTGAAAAGCACGGACCGCATCTGCCATTGGGAACAGATCTTTTTGAAGCCAGGCAGGCTGCCACGGAAGCAGCAAAAAAGGAATATGCAGTGGTTTTTCCACCGTATTTTGCAGGACAGATTTTTGAAGCCAAACACCAGCCAGGCACAATAGCCTATAGTAGTGAGCTTATGTGGAAAATGCTGGAAGAGACTTGTGAAGAACTGGCAAGGAATGGTTTGAAAAAAATCATCCTGGTCAACGGACATGGCGGCAGCACAAGTTTCCTGGAATATTTCTGCCAGTCGCAGCTCGCCTCAAGAAAAGATTATGTTGTTGTTTTATTCCGACAGGAAGACGATCCCGTTCATTCAAAAGAGATTGAAAAACTCAGGAAGGCCAAACTCGACGGACATGCAGGCGAGGAAGAAACGTCAATGATGTACTCTATCAGGCCCGACCTGGTGGATGTCGGAGCCATAACAAAAGAATCAGGACTTGATCAGAAACGGCTTGAAAAGATGCCTTTTGGCTATACGGGGATCTGGTGGTATGCAAAATTTCCCAACCATTTCGCAGGCGACGTTGTTGTGCCTGACAAAGAACTTGGGGAACTGATTTTCAAAATCTGGTCGGACCAGATCGTGGAACTGATCAGGTACCTCAAAAACAACAACAGCATTGAACAGTTGCAGGAGGAATTCTATAGAAGGGCGGAGGATCCGCTGAAGAAAAAATAATGCCGGCGCCCTGCCGGCCGTTTAGTGTTTAAGCAGTCTTTCAGTAAGTGTTCCTGACAGGGTAACAATCTTCAGGAAGTAAGTTCCGGATGGAAGCCCTGTAACATCAAGCTGACATTCAAGTGAATTTACTTCTGATATTTTAACAGGACGGCCCAGAACATCATACAGCATCAGTGAGATGATCAGGGTATTGTTTCTTACATTCAGGATATTTGCAACTGGATTTGGGAATAATACAGTGGCCGGATCAGCAGAAATTATATTTTCATTGACCAGGGTTTCCCTTGTTGCAATCCAGTTTGACGGATCGTTGTTATCGAGATCCGGGTCTGTGAGTTTCAGGTAACTGCCGTTGCCGTCAGCATCGGGCCATGGGGCCTTGTTCGAATAACTCACCAGGTCAATGATGTTTCCGAAAGCGTCGGCAAGCACCAGTTCCTTTCCTTCGTCAGGCAGACTTCCTGAAAACGTTGCAAATGGTGTGAATCCGTATTTCAGGCGGAATGCTGCTGAATTTCCGGCAATTATTATCGATTCAAGCGGACCAAGGGATGAGTATGGCTGGAACTGGAAAACCAGCCCTGTTCCGCCGAAATAAATACCGGTAAGGTCAACCCTGCTGTTTCCGTTGTTTTTGATCTCAATGAACTCAAGATCTTTACTGTCGGGGAATTCGGATGATGATTCGGGATGATAATCGATTTTTGATATCACCAGGGGCGGAACCGGTGTATTTTCGCATGCGGTGGAAGATCCGATATTGGCCGATATCCAGGCAATTCTGCGGGAAATGAATAATTTAAGGTCTGCTATCAGCCTGGAATGATCAGCTTTCTGACCCCATCTGGCATATTCCCTGCCAACGGCTTCGCTTATCGTTTCAACCGTACGGTCAATAAATGATTCAATGACCTCCTGGTTAAAAGGTTGTCCGGGCCTGGTAAGGCTGTTCCACCTTTTTGCCGCATGGCACCTGAATAACGGGTTCTCAAAAAGCTCTTTCCAGAATCTTGCCCCGTCGTTTTCCCCGTTTGACAACTGCCATACATTTGTCTTGCTCCTGTCATATCCCCAGAAGAAAAGATCGTTCCCGTAGGTCAGGTCAAAATCCCATATGGGACCTGCCCTCAGCTTGCCGTTCCGGTCCTTGTGGAAGAATGTACTGTACATGTATCCGTCGGCATTGGAGGCCAGTTCATTGAGAAGTATGAAATCAATGAATGATGTGATGTCAATTATGGAAGGGAATCCTGTTAACGGCGAAGTATCACCGGCGATTGATGTTTCCTGAAGAAGCCGGAACCGGCTGCGGATATAATCATTCTGCTGTGAAGTTACATTCTTAGGTTTGGGAAGTTCATGAATGAAATCAACCGGAGTGTCAAACCATGAAGGCAAGGTCCAGGCAACCGGATCACCGCCGGTCGTTTTATCAGATTTTGTAATGTAACCACCGGTGACCTCAGGGTACGAATTATCGTTGACCCCTATTTTGATTATGTTTACCCGGTTTTCATCAGCCTTGATTTTTTCCTGAAGAACATACAAGCCGCGGTAATTGCCGTTAATGATAACCTCGCAATACACTGTTCGGGAGGCGTATTCACCGATCTGCCTTGAAAGGTTGTATGAGAGATAGTCGCGGATGAGCGCCGTATCGAATACCATGCCGTTGAGGATCCAGTCATTTTCCTTGGGAAGGCCCAGCAGTTTTACATTATTGTTACTCTTGTCGTCATTCTTAAGAGTGGTCAGTCCGTATTGCTTTTTTTCCGCAACCTGGGTTGAAGAACCCCGTATTTCTATGTTGATCCTTCCGTTATAATTCAGGTATCCGGGAGTATTCTGGTCAGAAACGTAATTCCTCAGACCGGGGCCCCTGTAAATGATCTTCATGTCAGCCAGGATCCGCGGATCATCCGGTATTTCCATCCCATGATCGGTATTGATTATTACAATTGGCAGATTGCTGTCAGTAAAATCCTGGGCAGAAAGCTGAAAATAGAAAAATGCAGAAAGAAATGCTATTAAAAAAACCCTGTTCATCAGGAGCTAAATTACAAAAATAATGGAAATTTTTCCCTGAGTCTGGGATTTCTGACGATGTTGAATCATCCGTTTACAGTTCCGGGATGGTTTGGTATTATGTGTGGCCGTGATATTGCTTTTGGAAAGGACAGGGAGCCTTTTCTACCTCAGCCTTGCAATGAATGAAAGAGCTCTTTTTTCGTGGTAGTCGGTTGTAATCAGCTGAGTGAAGTAGAGAGAGAGGATTGCAAATCCTGTCCCGACAAGGAATGGTAATCTCCAGTTAAGCATCCAAAGCGCACCTCCGAAAACAGGAATTATTACTGCGGAAATATGGTTTATCGTAAAGCCTACGGCAGTGGAGGGTCCCAGATCTTCCGGATCGGCAGTTTTCTGGAGATATGTATTTAGACCAATTGAGAAATTGAAAAATATACTGTCCATTACAAACAGGCCTATTATCACCCAGACATTATTTATAAAGGCATATCCGAGAAAAAGCACGATAAGGCTGGCACTTTCCAGTGAAAGCACAATCCGTTCGCCATATTTGTTCAATGCCCTGGATATCTGTGGATTCAGCAGGTATGTAAGGGCATAGTTAATCACATAGATACCTGTTACCACCCTTAAACTCAGCTGATATTGTTCCACAAGAAGGAATATGGCAAAGACTGTGAATATCTGGCGCCGTGTTCCGGAAAGGAAATTCAGCATATAGAAAAGCCAGTATTTTTTCTTAATAATGAGCTTTTTATGCTGGTGCGGCATTTCTTTTCCTGCAGGGTTGCTGAAAAGCATGCTTATTCCAGTCAGACTTATTATCAGTCCCAGCAGGAGGAACATTTGCATGTAGGGAAGCATGAACGACATAAGCCAAATTGCAAACCCGACCGCTATATTTGCCAGTGCCGTGTATCCCCTCATCCTGGCAAAGACTACGGGCGATTCGGTTGTGTTGAAATATTGAACCGTCAGTGATTTATTGGTGGTTTCGAAAAAATGAAATCCGACCGACATTGTAAAGGTTGTGGCCAGTAATCCGGTGAAGGATGTGAAAATACCTGTGAAAGCCGTCCCTATCCCCAGCAGTATCACTGCCCATGATGAAAGCCTGTGTTCCTTGAAGAAGAACAGCAGGAAAATGGCTGCAACAGACAGAAAGCCCGGAATTTCCCTTACTGCCTGCGATACTCCTAACTGGAATCCGTTAACACCCACGATCTCCTTGGCGTAATTCGTGAAAAGGGAGGTCCATCCCTGGAGGCCCGCATTGGCGCAAATCCCCAGTATCATAAGATACCTGTACATCGGATTCGATCGGAGAAGGTCCATCGGAATTTAAATGAGCCGGTAAAAGTAATATTATTATTAATTTCTGACTGAAATTTTTTTACGGATTATTAATTCTCATTTTTCAATTTTGATAAATAGCCGTTTGATTCATTTAAAAGCATCTTTAATAAACAATACTTCGTTAAATATTAATATAATTGTTTGAATGTCAATAAGATAGTTAATAAATAATATTGAAATAATTTGGTAAAGTCCCTGACAATCAATAACTTAATAGAT
>WXFD01000035.1 GCA_009877105.1 Bacteroidales bacterium | reverse complement strand
CTCAATTGCAACTTTTGCCTTAAAGGCTCCTGTAAATTTCCTTCTTGTTTTCTTCATAACGCACTGGTAAATTTAATTGTTAATTTTCATCTAAACCAGTGGTCCGAATTTCGGGTAGTATTATAAAACTCCGATTATTTTCAAGATAAATTTTGAACCTAACTTCCCATTTATCAGGGAAACAACTGATATCAGGATGGTTAAACACTGAATTATTCTCATTCTTCTTATTCCTTTAAAACAACTCAGCGCCTTCCTGTGCCTTTTAAGTACACTTATGGCCTGACTTACTTTATTCAGGCTTAATAATGAAAATACTTTATAAAATACTATAATGGTATTATATGGAGAATCCTGCGTACCGTTTTCGGTTATCTCCAGGATCTTATCAAACTCCATTGATTGAACAAACAGGGGTGCCGCCTTGATTATGGATTCTGGAGAAGGGATGAAGGATATTGCTTTGAAGTAAGCGGCTTTTGCTTCATTCGGCAGATTTTTCCGGATCAAAATATCTCCCGACAGATCATGGGAATAATGCAGTAATGCTTTCACCTGGTATTCATTTCCATGGTTATACACGGATTGCCATAAATAATTTGCAATTCTCCGGCCGTCACAACTCAAATCCTTATCCACAAAAGGGAGTACATAATTTTGCAGAAGACCCGGAAATCCTGTTGCGCAATCAATTGCCTTAGCAAGTGAATCAAGCGCCCGTGTATATTCTTTCTCATTATAATATATACGTCCCTGCAAATAATATATCCAACCGTAATCAGGAACTATCCCGCGGAGTTTTTCAAGGTAGCCAGAGCAGATCTCAAATTTCCCGAGAAGGAATGATACCCTTACAGCTTCAATCAGGGGCTGTACTCCCGATTTCCAATCGGTAATTGCAACTATTGCCTTCTCAATCCTCTCAAAGTAGATCTCCTTCCAGTAAAGGGGGTACTCAGTATTATACCTATAATTATACATCAGCGGTGTGGCGGTCCTGTAGGCCAGCTCGCCAGGAGAAAGTTTTCTTATCCTTTCTGTCCTTTCAGTGATATCAACATCTGCAATTATGGCCTGCTTTACGTTTTCCAGGATATATTGTCCGAAACCAACGGGAAGAGTCCTGATCTTTTCTGCTGCTCGTGCTATTATTTCCCTTGCTTTGTCGGGATGATTAATGTAATATACCAGCTGATCATATAAATCATTTTCAACATATGGCACATATTCCTTGCCAGGCATCCAAAAGGTTTTCATTACATTATTGTCTCTGTGGCTGAAAAGCAAACAACCATTCAGTGCGGCCTCGTATGATCTGTTTGACAGGGTATGTGCCCAATCAATTACTATTTTGCTTTTCCTGTAATATGCATGTATCTCTTTTCTTGTCAGGCCGCTGTAATAATGTATCTTCAGATTATCCTTGTTTGATTCTGCCAGATTATACAGGATTCTATAGCGTTCGTGGTAAAAACCCTCATAGAAATTTGCTATGCAGATCACATCTATTTCGCGCTTGCTAAATTCAGTTTCTCTGAGATCGGGCCCGGGTAGGGAAACAGGGAAACCAGCCAGGGGTAAAATGTTTATCTTATAATTATTATAAACGGCCAGATCAATTACGCTATGACATACGAAATCAAAGAACTCAACAAGATTTCTGTTGTAAATGGTATCTGCCCATGCATCACGGGTAAACAATATGGTCCTGACCGGGCAAAGGTATATGTCCGTAATATAGTTTAACACTGAGGTATCGCAGGTGACTACATCCGGAACCCATCCCTCCGGTAATCTCGCAAAAACTTCACCTATACTGGACGGTCCTTCAAGATTCAGAATGGGAATCACCTTTCCGTTGAATGAGAACTGCGAGTCAGGAATCGGTCCCCATAGAATGACATCATGCTCAAACAACGTTTTGTACCCTTCCGTGTCCCAGGATACTATACGTTCAAAGACTGACCCAAGATTGAATAAAAGGATTTTCATCAGATCTGCTTATTTTTTTTTAATCGGTCGGCAATCAGGTTTTTTATGCCGATACGTTTGTCTAGTTCCCTGAAGGAATACAGTGCAGATCCCGCTATTACTATGGCTCCTGCAACGTACAATACAATTTCATTCAGGAATCTGGCACCGACAAAGCAGCTTAAACCCAGCAGAAACTGGATCAAAAAAATACTCTGGAAAGATTTGGTAAAGAAATATCCAAATTTTGCCCTGGCAATGAGATAAACCTGTGTAAGATATATCAGATATCCGACAAAGAATGAAATGCCCAGACCCTCAAGGCCTCCTAATTTGTATCCGATAATGTTAAATGCCAGCATATAAATATTGGCTGACAGTTCATTATAGAAGAACAGCCTCGTGTGTCCCTTGGCAATGAAAAGGAATGCTATTGCCCAGCTTGGTGCCTTGAAAAAGATGCCCAACGCGGCCCAGTGTATCATACTGTCAACAGCAACAAACCGTGATGAATAAAACAAGAGCACAACGAAATTAATGAATACAAGAAACACTGTCAGGATAGGAGCAAGAATGAGCAGCGCCACTTCGGCCTGCTGGTTGATTATGTTCCTGGCTATGTTGTTGTCATGGGCAATGCCTGACAGTCTGGGAAAATAGTCGGTACTCATTGCCGTGAATACCATGCCTACATAGGTGTTGATTATCGTAAATCCTGCATTATACAGTCCGACCTGTTCAATCCCTCCGACCCGGCTTATGAAAATCCTTACGATATATGAGGTACCCACTGCAATCAAACTGTTGATGCTAAGAATAAAACCCATTCTTATCATATCGCCCCCCTCTGACAAAAGCAGTGATTTATTGATCCTTACGCTTGTAATCTTAAGCTTTGATGCAAAAAACCATGAGAAGAACAAAGTGCCGAAAGAACTGAAGATAAGTGCCGGGACAATTCCGTCAATTCCCCAAACATAGTATAACGGCACAGAAATAAACAGGGAGGCCGTTGTACCCGCCAGATTTGCCTTGGCCAGGAATTGAAGTTTTCTCATTCCCTGCAAAACAACCAACTGTCCGTTACTTATCTGTGTCAGGAACAAGGTAACTGATATCCACATAAAGGCAACGGTATAATCCCTGTTGCCAAATGTCAGCTCACTCAGCAGGGGCGACAACACCAGTGTAACCAGTGTGCCAATAATACCCGTTAACCATACCAGCCGCCTGAGTACCGAAGCAACCTCGCTTATTTTCTTGTCATCTCCTGTTGCATTTGCCCCGGCAATATTCCTGACGGCACTCGTATTCAGCCCTAAATTTGTTATTGTCCCGATAAAGTTGGTTGTGGATGTTAACAGGCCTGCGATCCCCATACCGGCAGGACCAAGAAGAACTGCAACAAATTTTGACTTGACAACCGAAATAATTATATTAAACACCTGGACGCCTCCAAATATTGAGGTTGCCTTCATTATCTGCCGATATGATGTTTTTTCTTCAGTCATATGACTTTACAATTACAAATGGCATCCGTAGTTTAAGCGCTTTGAGAAAGGCAGATCAAATTCGGAATGAATTCATGACCTCAACAACATTTTCCCTTTCAAAAGGTTCCATGACAGGACTGATGGGCAGACTAATTATTTCCCTGTGAATTTTCTCCGTCACCGGAAAGCTCATATTGTTCATTTCTTTGTAAGCCTGCTGTTTATGAGGCGGTACAGGATAATGTATAAGAGTCTGGATTTGATTATCCGATAAGAATTTCTGCAGTTTATCCCGGAAAGGATGAAGCACCACAAAAAGGTGCCAGACATGGGAATTCAATCCTGATGGAGCTTTTTTATCAGAAAGCTGAACAGGTAATGTGATTCCGGGCGTAGTAATATTGTTGATATAGTATTCAGCTGTTTCGTTCCTCTTGCGATTATCCTTGTCAAGGCGTTTAAGTTTGACTCTCAGAACTGCAGCCTGTATTTCATCGAGGCGAGAGTTAAGTCCTTTGTACTGGTTGTGGTATTTTACCTTCGACCCATAGTTTGCAATTGTCCTTACAACCTCGGCTAGTTCATCATCATTTGTTGTAACTGCACCCCCGTCACCAAGAGCACCAAGGTTCTTGCCAGGATAAAAGCTATTACCTGCAGAATGTCCTAGTGATCCAGTTCTCCTGCCGCCATACATGCATCCCTGAGCCTGTGCATTATCTTCAATTAATTTAAGATCATACTTGTCTGCGAGCCCCTGGATCTCCTCATGCATGGAGCTCTGCCCGTAAAGATGGACTATCATGACGGCTTTTGTCCGGGAGCTGATTTTTTCCTCTATCCTGAAAGGATCAATGTTGTATGTTGCAATATCCGGTTCGACCAGAACCGGAACAAGATGATTCTCGGTGATAGCCAGGACGGATGCAATGAATGTATTGGCCGGTACAATCACTTCATCACCGGGCCTCATGATGCCTATTTCCATATAAGCCCGAAGGATGAGTCTTAATGCATCGAGTCCGTTGGCAACACCTATGCAGTGTTTTGTCCCGATGAATTCAGAAAACTCTTTCTCGAAACTTTCCGCTTCCTCTCCCAACAGGTACCAGCCAGAGTCAAGAACCCTCCTAACAGCAGCAGAGAGTTCAGGTTCAAAGCTGTCATTTACTTTCTTTAAATCATAAAATTTGATCATTATCTTTCTATTTTTCTCATGAATCTTGCAGGATTCCCGACCCACAGCTCATTTTCAGGTATATCTCTGGTCACAACACTACCGGCACCGATCATCGAATTTCTGCAAATTCTTGTTCCGCCAAGGATAATTGCCCCTGCACCAATGGAGACACCATCTTCAATAATAGTAGACTGAAATTTTTCAGGATACTGCTTTGATCTGGGAAACTTATCATTGGTAAAAGTTACGTTCGGACCAATAAACACATTATTACCGATTCTGAGTCCATCCCATAACTGTACTCCGGGTTTTACAGTAACATTGTTTCCGATAATAACATCATTCTCAATAAAGACGTGGCAGTTAATATTGCAGTTCTCACCTATAATGGCTCCGGGGAGAATTACCACAAACTGCCACACCGATGTATTTACACCGATTGATTTTGATAAAACCTCAGCTGAAGGATGAATCTTAATCATTTCCCTTAAATCTTAAAAAATCATCAAAATCCCGGATATAATCATTCTTATCAAATTTCTCAGAAGCCAGAACAAGGCAGATTGCGCCGGAGGAGAAATTTATCAGTTCCCGCCAGATTCCCGGAATTACATATAAACCATAATACGGTCGGTTAAGTTCAATCACTTTTCTGTTCCTTCCATCAGATAAAACTACATCAAAGCTGCCGCTAGTGGCAACTATCAGCTGGTGAAGTTCCCTGTGTGCATGACCTCCCCTCTCTGCCCCTCCTGGAACGTCATAGAGATAATAAACACGCTTTAAGTTAAAAGGCAGGCTAATTCCTCCTTCAATTACCGTAATATTGCCCGACCGGTTATGTATCTTGTTCAGTTCAATAATATGGCAATCATATATGGACGAACTACTCTTCATTTGACCAGGGATAGAAAATCATTAAAATCACGTATGTAATCAGACTGATCATAATGCGTTGATGATAAAACAAGGGCAAGAGAATTCGTTGAAAAATTCTCTATACGCCTGAAGACCAGCCTAGGAAGATAAAGTCCGTAATAGGACCTTGTTAAGGAAAACTTTTTCTCTTCTCTTCCATCGTGAACCACAATATCAAAACTACCAGACAGGGCCACGATCAGTTCCTCAGTATTCTTGAATGCATGACTACCCCTGAACTCGCCCCCCGGAACATCATAAATCCAGTATACTCTCATAATCTTAAAGGGCAAATGGGCATCCTCCTCTATAAATGAAAGGTTGCCCCTGTCATCCTCAATTTTGGGCAAATCTATTATTCTCGCTTTCTGCTTATCTCTGGCCATTCCTGTTGCCTTTTCTTTTTTATTTAAAATGCTTCCGCATCGTCAGTCACATGGACCGAGTCAACGAAATAAAGTCTGTGCTTCATCTCCAGAACACTTTCACCGATCCTGTACGGAAAGGGATTGTTGCTGAAAAACATTTGTTAAATATGCTCAAATATGTAAAACTATGTAGTAAAAAACTATCGGATCAAAATAATTTGATTAACACTTTTAACAAAGTAATGAGCATACCATTTCAAAAATCTGTATTAAAATGAAAAACAAATACACGGATGAAACGGCAATGTAAATCAATAATTATATATTCAGGATAAAAAATCGGGTCGTTAGAATTATTTAAAATGCAGTTTTGGATTTAATAAGTTACTTTTGAGCAAGACAATGATTTTTCAGATATGTACTCCGCGAAAACAATTTCATAAACAACACAATGTAAATGAATCGCCTATCAGTATTCCTTTTTGGATTTGTTTTATTCATTTCCAGTGTTCCTGGCCTTTTTCAGATCACATCCGGAAATATGGGCTTCCCATGCCAGGCATCTCTCAGGGAAAAACATCAGGTAATCACCTTAATCAAGGAGGGTGAGACAATTATAAATTCCGATCCGGATGCCTGGAATGGTTATGACATACCAAGGGAGGTCAGGATCAATCTGATATTCAGAAATAATACAATCATTTCTTCCAATTCTTCCGGATACATGCTAAAAGCCGGAGATGAAAACCCGGAAGTTTATAATAACAATCTTGATGGTGAATTAATCACCGGTAACAAATTAATTTGGAAGGGTAACGACGGTACAAGCATTACACATGCAGTTTTCACCGGCTATAATAGAAATGTAACCATCAGGTATAATTACCTTGAAAGAACTCCAATGGGACTAATCAGGAAATCAGACGGTATGAGTGATGATTCTGGCGGCATTGCATATAACATAATAAATGACCCGACGAAGCTCGCAGTTGCAATCAAGGGAATGAATAATGTCAGGATCTTCAACAATACATTTTACAGTGCAAGAACCTTTTCAGAAACATGGAGACCACTGGTACATATTTATGCAAATGACAATCCAGTTGCGCCATCAACAGGAACCAAAATATTCAATAATATTTTTTATACGAAGTACCAGATATTTAATATAACAATAGAAGACAGTTGTCTCCCGGGTTTTGAATGCGATTATAATATATACTGGTGTGAAGAAGGGGAACCCAGATTTTTGGTAGGGAAAAAGATTCTCTCATTCAGGGAATGGCAAAAGCTGGGCTATGACGTTCATTCCCGGATTTTAAATCCCGGATTCAATAATACTGTTGAATTTGTTCCTGCATCAAGATTGAATTTCGGGAAAAATCTGGGATCCGACTGGGAGAAAGGTCTGTCTGTACATGCCGTATGGGGCAAAGGAGATCCAGAAACAGCAATTCAAAATGGTCCCTGGCAAGTTGGTGCACGAATTTATAAAAATTCCAGGGCGAGGACTTTATATGTAGCAGTCAATGGAGATAATAAAAATCCCGGCACGATTGATAAACCTTTTGCTACCTGGCAAATGGGATTTTTATCTGCTAATCCCGGTGATACTATCTATATTAGAGGGGGAAGATATGCACCTCCCAAAGGACATATCATCAACATCTTCGGATCAGATTTTCATTGCGGAGTGTGTATAGAAAATAAAAAAGGCAGCAGTGATAAAGTATTTAGTGTAATAGCTTTCCCGGGAGAAAAACCCATTCTGGATTGCAGCAATTTCTCAGTTCCAGCATTCAGGGCCGGAATTGTCCTGGTCAATTGCGACTACTGGCATCTCAAGGGATTGGAAGTTACCAGGGCAGATCAGGTAAAAGGATTTGGGGCATTTGGAATATACCTGAACAGCTGCAACAATAGCTTGCTTGAACAGGTAGTCTCACATTCTCATGGAGGCTCCGGTATCAGAATCGGGTATGCTTCCGAGAACAATTTGTTGCTGAATTGCGATGCTTTCAACTGTTACGATCCGCATTCAATGTCAGGCAACAAACCATACCACGGTGGTCATGCAGACGGAATTGAGATCTCCGATATTTTCGAACGACCGGGAAACGAAAGAATTAATACGCTTATTGGTTGCAGGGTTTGGAATAATTCTGACGACGGTTATGATTTCTATCAATGCGAAGGAATTATAGTTATGGATCATTGCTGGGCTTGGAAGAACGGTTATGACAATGGCGATGGAAGCGGATTTAAACTGGGTACAACAAAAGGAACCCCGGAGATTATTCCACAAAGGATCCTGACAAACTGCCTGTCATTCCGGAACAGCAAAACAGGGTTTGATCAAAATACTGCGAATGTTTTAATGAAGCTGACCAATTGTATTGCCTACAACAACGGAACTTACGGTTACAATTTCCAGTGGCATAATGTAAGAGACTCCCTGATTTGCAATATTAGCTATAAGAACGGAGAAAAAGATATCCTGCTTTCAAATCAATACAGGGAGGGTAACAGTTGGGACAGGCAAAAGAAATTAAAGGATACAGACTTTCTAAGTCTTTGGGCTGATGAAGTTGATAGACCAAGACAATCCGACGGAAATCTTCCAGAAATTAAGTTCCTTCGCCTTAAACCAGGTTCAGGTTTTATCTGTGATGAGTCAGGACCTGCCTCGGTTTCGGATTATTTCAAACAAGGTTCATCCGTTGAAAACAGCTCATTACAGTTGTTTAAGAATAAAGATAAAACTGGGAAATATATTACATGGATTAAAATCCTGATTCTTATCTGGCCGCTTTATTTTTAGTATACAATGTATCATCAAAAACAGAATAGCCGGCCAGACAATTAGGGCAATTAAGTAAGTATACTTATAAGCAATTTATCAACATTATTCAAGTGGAGTACTTAAAAAAAGCTATCTTGCGGCCACATATTTATATTAACCGGCACCATTATTTTAAGAATTTCAAGGTTTCTTTACATTAAGATAAAAAAAAACCTGATTGAAACAACATTTTAATTTATTCACCGTTAAAATTCGTATATTTGTCAAGTTTTTTTTGCCTTTAGTCAAAGTATGTGAATTTGATGAAGAAGTTCCTAGTCGTAGTATTCTATTTTGCAGGTTTATCGGTTTTTGGTGCTACTTATTATGTTGCCACTAACGGAAGCGACAATAATCCGGGCACCATTTCTCAGCCGTTTGCTACCTGGCAGAAAGCATTTTCAGTTGTAACTGCCGGGGACATAGCTTACATCAGGGGAGGAATTTATTATCCGACTGGTACCGGAGTCTGGAACGTAAACGCCGGAGTTGGAATAATAGGTAAAAGCGGTACAGCCTCAAATCCGATAAGAATATTTGCTTACCCGGGAGAAGTTCCAATACTTGATTGCCGAAACATTACTATCAATACTGATAGAGGCGGGATATCTCTTTACAATTGCAACTACTGGCATTTAAAAGGATTAACTGTCAGGAGAGTGGATCAGAATTCCACACCCCGAGGAGGTTTTGGATTCGATCTTGTTTCATGCAATAATCTTGTTATTGAGCAGTGTGTTTCATATGATAACGGGGGGTCAGGCTTCAGACTTGTAAATGAGTCTGAGAACAATCTGATCCTGAATTGTGATGCATACAATAACTATGATTATTATACAGGAGGTATTCATTCCGACGGAATTGAGATCTCTTTTATCACAGACAGAAATCCGAAGCGCACGAACACAATAAGAGGCTGCAGGTCATGGAACAATAGTGATGACGGTTATGATTTCTATAACAATAATGGCTATCTCAATGTTGAAAGTTGCTGGGCATGGCATAATGGTTTTGATAAGGGAGGCAGCACTCCCACAGGCGATGGAAATGGTTTCAAACTTGGAACCACTAACGGAAATGTAACCTCCAGCCCTCAGAGGATTGTAACCAACTGTCTTGCCTGGGACAATCAGGCCGGTGGTATCACGTTGGAACAAATGAATGGCGCCATTTGCGTTCTGTACAATAACACCTGTTACAGGAACCAGGTTGGAGGTGGATGGGAGGCGGGAATTCAGGGATGGTCACCCGAAAACCTCAGGCATATTCTTAGAAATAATATTTCATGGGCGAATATCAATGCAAATATCAGTCAATTTGGGTCTAATTATATTCAGGATCATAACAGCTGGAATTCAGGTGTTACTGTTACAAGTTCTGATTTCCTGAGTCTTGATCCGAGTGGCGCATCTGGACCAAGGCAATCTGATGGCTCGCTTCCCTCTACTGATTTTCTCAGACTTGCAGCCGGGTCTGATCTTATTGATGCAGGCATATATGTATCCCTGCCATTTGAAGGTAACGGTCCTGATCTCGGAGCATTCGAATATGGAAGTTCAGCGGGTACTCCGGTATCACCGGTTTTGGTCAGTGCTGTTGTTCAGAACGCTTCCTCATCAATAATAGAATTAAGTTTCAACATGGGGCTTTCCAACGTCCCCCCCCCAGCATCTGCTTTTGCTGTTTCTGTTAATTCAACACAGCGATCAGTAAATACTGTGGCTGTTTCTGCAAGTAAAGTGTATCTAACCTTATCAAGTCCTGTCATCTACAGCGACCGGTTAACCGTTGCTTATACCAAACCACAGGCAAATCCTTTGAAAACACCATCCGGAGGTGAAGTTAATTCCTTCAGTGCAGTCAGTGTTTCAAATAACGTATATCCACCCAGTCCAGTGTATGTCAGTTCTGTTATTGAGAATGCAACTCCAACAAGACTTAATGTGAGATTTAACATTCCTCTGGCAAATATAATCCCTTCAACTTCAACATTTAGTGTCAGGGTTAATTCTGCAGTCAGAACTGTCAATTCAATCTCAATTTCAGATATGACAGTTACTCTCATTCTCTCAAGCCCTGTCAGTTATGGTGATAATGTAACTGTTGCCTATTCATGGCCTTCATCCAATGCCTTGCAAAGCCTGCAGGGCGGTCAGGTTGCTTCCTTCAGCGCCCAGCCGGTAACCAACAATATAACGGCTGCACAACCTGTCTACCTGAGTTCGGTAATTGAGAACACCACCCCCACAAGACTTGAATTAACTTACAATATGCCACTTGCAAACATTGTACCGGCCGCTTCTGCCTTCAATGTAATTGTTCATTCATCAACAAGGGCTGTAAATGCCGTTACGATTTCAGGTTCAAAGGTTATTCTCACCCTTGCCTCCCCCGTTGCCTATGGTGATGTTGTAACTGTATCATACAACAAACCAGTCTCAAACCCTTTACAATGTCCATTAGGAATGCAGGCTGCTTCCCTCAGTGTCCAAACCGTTACAAACAGGGTAAGTGCCCCCGCACCTGTCTATACGGAATCATCGGTTGAAAATTCTGCACCTGCAAGGATTGTAATGAAGTTTAATCTTACTCTTGCAAACATAGTACCTGCCACGTCAGCCTTCACCGTAACAGTGAATTCTGCCGTAAGATCGATTAGCAGCATTTCAATTTCCGGTGCTTCAGTAAACCTGAATCTCTCAAGTCAGGTAGCATATGGTGACGTTATAACCGTTGCCTATACAAAACCATCATCCAATCCTCTTCAAACCACATCCGGAGGACAGGCCGCCTCATTTCCGGCCCAAAGGGTTACAAACAGGCTGAGTGCCCCCGCACTTGTTTTTACTGGGGCATCGGTTGAAAATTCTGCACCTGCAAGGATTGTAATGAGATATAATGTTACTCTTGCCAACGTAGTACCAGCCGTATCAGCCTTCAAGGTAACGGTAAACTCCGTTAACAGAACTGTAAGCAGCCTTTCAATTTCCGGGACAACGGTGAACCTGAACCTATCAAGCCAGGTAGCTCATGGTGATATTATTACCGTTGCCTATGCAAAACCATCCTCCAACCCCTTACAGGCAACTACCGGTATGCAGGCGGAATCTTTATCAGCACAGTCTGTAAAAAACAACCTCCAGGCTCCCATCCCGGTATATTCAAGTTCAGTCATTGAAAATGCTTCTCCATCACGGATTGGCATTACATATAGTCTTGCCCTGGCAAATATCATACCCCCGCCTTCAGCTTTCAGGGTTACTGTTAATTCTGCTGCTGTTGATGTCACCAATGTCAGCATTTCGGACTCCAAGGTATTTCTTACCCTGAAATCCCCGGTTAAATATGGTGATGTAGTCACCATGTCGTATACAAGACCTTCAGCTAATCCGATTCAGACCACAGCAGGAGGAGTGGCAGCATCGATCAATGCACAAACGGTAACCAACCGTGTTGAAGACTCCAACTCACCACCTGTTGTGGTAGTCAACTATGATCCCAGCAGCTATTCGGGATTTGTAAATGAACTTGATGCCAGTGGCAGCTATGATCCCAATAAAGATAACCTGACATTTACATGGAAGATACCGGGCAACATTCCCGTCTCAGCTACCAAGGGATCCAAGATCCAGTATCTGAGCCCTGTAGTAACCGAAAATCAGAAAGTAGTATTCACAGTGACAGTCAGCGATGGTAAAACCAGTAAATCAAAATCCATCCCTGTCGAGATACTGCCCTATAAACCCGAACTTGAGGTTGCCGAGGTTCTGAATGTTGAAGCAAGCAGTTATCAGGGTTCGAATTATCCCTATAACATACTGGACGGAAATCTGGCTACCATGTGGGCAGTAAATGGAGACAACCAATGGCTGATCCTTGAACTTAAGGACATGTTCAATGTTCAGCATGTAAAACTTGCTTTCCATACCGGCCAGAAAAAAGAATCATATTTTGACATCCTGGGCTCAAATGATAAGGAGAACTGGGAACCTATACTCATTAAGTCCAATTCATGTGCATTCTCAGGAGACATGCAGGTATTTGACTTTCCTCCGTCAAAAACCGGAAAAGAGTTCAAATACATCAAATTGGTGGGACATTGTAATTCGGAAGACACATGGAATTATATTTCTGAATGCAGGATTTTGGGTTACAGATACAGGAATCCGTCATCATATGAAAACCAGATTGTTAAAATATTCCCTAACCCGGCAAGTGATTATGTGAACGTAAGAATTGAAGAAACAAATGTTTCTCCTGATTTTATACGGATCATTAGCCTGTCAGGCAAGATATTGCACGAGGAAAAACTTGATCCGGGCATCAGTGAGTTCACAATGCCCATCAACCTGAGGAAAGGTATATATGTACTTCAGATGGGTGAAGGAAAAGTTACCTTATTCAGCCAGAAACTCGTTGTAAACCAGTAAGAAATCTCATTTTTATTCAGCCGATTGATTACTTGATGATTATAAAATCAATCCGCCTGTTTTTCTTCCGGTCAGCTTCAGTGATATTCGGGGCCACAGGCCTTGTGCCCCCATAACCTGCTGCTGTTAGCCTCAGTGGGCTGATTCCATTCAGAATGAGATAATTCGTCATCGCTTCTGCACGTTTCTGTGTCATCAGCTGGCTTGATGAAACATTACCAGAGTTATCCGAATGGCAAGCTATTTCAAGTCTCAGATTGGGATATTTGGTTAAAAACCCCAGGATAAGATCCAGTATCTGTGTGCCTTCAGAGGACAGAACGGCTTCATTCCTTCTAAAGAAGCTGTCAGCCGATACGCCAAATACCTTCTTCAGGTTGTTAAGTTCTTTTGCAGCAGGATCCACCAGTTTAAAGGTCCTTATCCTTGCGTTGTTGTAGCCGAGTCCGGATATCTCGTCCAGTGCCGGCCGTGTAGCCATCAGGTCAAGTTCTTCACTTATTATATAACTGTAGGTCCTTTCTGATGGCAGGAATATTTCTCTGACTGAATATTTTTTCGGAATATTGTCAAATATTTTATTATCGGGATTCAGCCTGATCTTCGATGTTAATGCTTCTACATGAAAGACAACATCCTGATTGTATCCTTCCTCTTCATTGAGAATGGTCTGGGTAAAGGCATGGTCGTAACTAAAAATATCAACGCTCGGTACAGGCTTTTCCGGGATTTTGTCAAATTCCGCTTTTTGAAGATTATTATCAAACACCCTTAATTGTTTCGATACGCAGGCTTCCTGTATATCACCGGTTTTTCTGTTCCTGACTATCAGGCCCAGCCGGATCTCATAGTCACCCTTTTGTTGAAATGCATGTTTGACAGCTTCGCCTTCAAATCGGTTTCCATCCCCAAAATCCCATGTATAATTAAGAATATCAGATTCCGGGAACATCGATTGCAATCCGTCGAATACAACCTGTTCTTTAATCATGGCTGATTTAGACATATTAATCACAGGCTGTTCAATATCTTTGATTTCAATATCGAAAACGGACTTGGCAAAAAACAACTTACCCGTGTTTTTGTCCAGAACGTCAAGGCGTACAACATATTTGCCAGGCTTTTTGTAACAATGCTCTACATTCTGTCCCCTGGCTTTTTCACCGTCACCAAAACTCCAGACAAGCTGTACATAACGTTCATCGATCTGAATATTACCTGCATCTGTGAATTTAAAGCAGCGATGATTATACCTTTGCTTATCGCAGTAAAAAATCTGGTGAATATTCGTTTTGTAATGATATATGTCAACTGAATTATTTCGCTTTGATGAAAAATAGCCTTCACTCATAACTGAATCGGCAATAAACCCAAAGTCATCATATTGTGAATTTATTGGTTCGTCAAGACGAATAGGTGGCATCCATTTTCCATCTTTTTGTCTGGTATAGAAAATATCCTTTCCGCCCAGACCAGGATAACCATCAGAAGAAAAAAACAATCCGCCTCCACGGCTCACAAAAGGAAATCCTTCATTTCCAATGGTGTTAATATCGGGGCCCAGATTTACAGGCTCATCCCAATAATCACCTTTCCACTGGCAGTAGTAAATATCAGTGCCGCCATATCCTGCCGGATTGTCTGATGCAAAGAAAAGTCTTTGGCCATCGGGTGAAATACATGGAGTAGTAATATTATAATATTCATTGTTAAATCGAAGGTCGCGGATTTTTATCCATTTTCCGTCTTCAAACACTGCACTGAAAATACCAAGTTTGTTCCTGGGATTTGAATTTTCCCTGACCGAACCCGTTGTCCTTATATTCCGTGAAAAATAAACAGTATCACCGTTACGGGAAAATGACGCGGGACCATCATTGAATTTAGAATTCAGATTTTTTGAAAATACTTTTGGTTTCGACCAGCTGCCAGATGCTGAAGTTTCAACGTAGTTTATGCTGAAAGGTCTTTTGTTGTCCGGAGTGAAATAATCCGAAAACAGACTCTGTTTTCTGTTGGAACAAAACACGAGTCCGTTTTTATAATAAACAGGAGAGAATTCGTCATATTTATCTGAACTCAATCTGGAAAGACTGACGGAATAGGTTTCAGTTTGTCCCTCTGCAAGGGAATTGATCAGAAATAAAGCAATAATGCCTGAAAACAGTTTTATTTTCATAATAACATTTTAGAAGTTCAATGGACTTATGGCGTCTATCTTGTAACGAAACTCAAACCTGAGCATTACTTCATGTGAGCCGGAGCTGAATGTTCTCAACTTATTGAAATCATAGTCATAGGTATAGGCAAATTTCAATTGATTGGTCAGCTGAAACTGGAACATTCCGGTAACCGAACGGTTATTCCTGTATGAAGCTCCGAGCCATAACCGGTCCATAACCCTGAAATGGGCGTTGAGATCATAGAGGATCTTATTGTTGATTGAAAGAGCAACCAGTGTTGATGGCAGAAACTTGACCCTTGGAGACAGGTCAAAGAGGTACCCGGTATTCAAAAGATATACATACTCTTTGAAATTATTCCTGAGAACATATTTGTTTTTTTCAAAGTCGAATCTCTGTCCAACAAGTTTTGGAATTGAAAGACCAGCAAAAAACTTATTGTTTGAGTAATAAGAACCAAAACTGAAATTGGGTACAGCGAATACCTTGGAATCAGCCAGGTAATACTCATCTCCCGGATCAAGGACAACAAGATCCGACCATGCCGTGTTTGTAATCAGAATACCGGCGCCCAAACCCAGTGAGAGCACCCCTTTGTCCATTTCAATCTTGTAGGCATAATTTGTATTAAACTGCGTTTCCTTAGTTACCCCTATCTTATCAGTGATGGCAATCAGACCCAATCCGAGTTTTTCATTTGCAAAAAGGCCATCAACGGTAAAGGAAGCTGTTTCAGGAGCTCCCTTGATCCCAACCCACTGCCGGCGATAAAATGCTGCAATATTCACAACTCCCCTGTTACCCGCATAAGCAGGATTAATTGTAAGGGGATTCAGAACATAGTGATTCGTCACTGGTGTTAACTGTCCTGACAAACTCAGCGGAATTAATAGTCCGGATAGCAATTTAACGATGTATTTCATTTTAGCGTTTAATTACAACAAATCCATTGATAGCTTTATTTCTTTCGGGCTGAAGGATATAAAAGTAAGTATCTGATGGTAAGGGATTCCCATACAGATCTTTCCCATCCCAGTTGTTTGAATAATCTTCGTCTGAAAATACCAGTACTCCCCATCTGTTAAAAACGACAAGACTGGTTTTCCCCATTGTTTGAATCCCCTTTAGAACGAAGAGGTCATTTTTCCCGTCCATGTTTGGTGTAATAAGATTGGGAATTTTGAGATCGTTCACAATCAACTCCACTGTGTCAGTTGATACCGGGCAAGGTCCGTTATTCACGGTCCATAAAAAAACATTTTTATTAATTGAAAGATTTGAAACCTTGGTTTGGTAATTGTTCTTCTCGGCGAATTCACCACTTCCATACAAAACTGACCATTCACCCGATTCATGCATCTTCAGAGGATCCGCTTCAAGGAATGATTCAAACAAATAATCCAATATCTGATCTTCTCCAGCATAGGATTCAGGAGCATCCCTCACCTCTATATTTACCTGGTCACTGTTGCTGCATCCCCAGTTATCGGTAAGAGTTACCGTATAAATCATTGAAGATACAGGAGTTGCAACCGGGTTGTAAATTTCGGGATTATCCAGGTACCTGGCGGGAGACCATTGAAACGAACCGCTTCCGTTAGCCGTCAGCTGAGTGCTGCTTCCCCTGCATATGACAATGTCATCGCCTGCGCTGACTGCCGGGGGAGCATGAAAAATCACCCTTATAATATCATCTGAGGAGCATATATTACTGATTTCTGTCCACGCAAAATCATAATCTCCGAACTGGGTCACCGTAACCCTGGCATTGGGATGACTGGCATCAGGATAGAAAGTTGCATTTCCGGGACCGGTAACCTTTGACCATGAACCAGCACCTGTTCCCGGAACAGCATTCAGGTTAAAATTCCTGCCACATACGTTGCCTCCGTTCCCTGCATTGGCAGAAACCTGTTCATAAAATGTAACACTGATTTCTGCACTGCCTGTACATTCACCGTTTGTTTCGGTCCACCTGAACACATAGGTACCATAAGCTGAGACAATGGCACGGGGGTTGGGGACATTCGGACCCGGATTGAAGGTGACCTGCCCGGGGCCGCTGACCCTGGACCACGAGCCAGATCCATGACCAGGGACGGCTCCCAGATTAATTTCCAGCCCGCAAATATTTCCGCCGGTACCGGGATTGGGTTCGGGTTGCTCAAGGAAGATGACAGGAACGTTTGAAACTGCCGTGCAGGGCCCATTGACAACTGTCCAGGTAAAGACCTTCGGACCATATTCTGTAACGGTAACTGTTACCTTGCTGCTGTTTGCATCCGGATAGAAAGAAGCTGTTCCTGAACCCTCTGTCATTGTCCACGTGCCGGTTCCGTAAGCAGGTTCAGCTATCGACAGTTCATAAACTCTTCCGCAGGTTCTTCCCCTTGAAACTGCTGCTACAGTAGGTGGCCTATAAAAATTAACAGTTATGTCGCCGTGTGATGTGCAGGCACCGCGTGTCTCCGTCCAGCGGAAAACATATGTTCCGTATGCGGAAACCGTTACGGTAGCTGCGGGATTACTTGCAGCGGGTGAAAAGAATGAATTGCCGGGACCCGAAACTCTTGTCCAGATGCCTGTATCAAATACTCTTACAGCGCCTAGTGTAAAAGTCAGTCCGCATGCATCTCCTCCATTCCCGGCATTGGTTTCGGGACAGGGCTGGGTCCTTGCGGTCAGTCTCACCGGAGCAGGCTGCAGCACATTCCTTTTGTTCACTGCAACAATGTAAATGGTATGAACATGATCAGGATCAATCACATCAAGCACGGTCTCAAGAATTCTGTTCACATTATTTCTGTTTACCTGAAGAATTGCAGTTTTAATAATTTCACGATTTGTTCTGAAGATAGCCTGATTTCTTACATAAGATGAGGAAAGGAGTGAGGTATTATCAGAATTGAACACTATTATATATATAGTACCTTCCACATTAATGCCATAATTGAGGTTAATGCTTAAATACCCCGTGGAAGTTACGGAGGGTGTTCCCGTTACCCACCGGGGCTGGGCATTAATGTCAGTCATCAGCAGCAGAACGATAACTCCGGTAACTGATATTTTAAAAAACTTTCTCAATATCCTTGTTTTCAGCGTCTTATCACGATATAACCACTCAGGGCCCTGCTTTTCTCAGGTTTTAAAACGAAAAAGTATGTGTCATTCGGGAGCTGATTCTCATTGTCATCAACCCCGTTCCATGTATTGTCATAATCTTTGCTTTCAAAGACCCTGGCTCCCCACCTGTTGAAAACAGTAAGCGATGTTCTTCCAAGGGTTTCAATTCCCTTTATTACGAACAGATCATTTTTCCCATCCTGATTCGGCGTTATCAATGTTGGTATGAGCAGATCTCTTATTTCAATGTAAACCGTGTCTGAAGCAACAGGACAGACGCCGTTTGAAACGGTCCATATCCATATGCTCTTTCCGATATCCATTTTGGTTATTTTCGCTTCAGGGTCATTAATATCAGATAACTGTCCCCTGCCTGACAGCAGTGTCCATTCACCGGTTTCGTTCAATCCCGGCACGGATGCCTGCATTGTTGTCTCGAACATATAATCAAGAACCTGATCAGGTCCAGCATCTGCGACAGGCTGTGGTCTTACTTCTACATTAACAGTATCGGAGTTTCTGCAACCGTTCTGATCCGTAAGATTGACAATGAACCTTGTAGTGGTTGCAGGCGTAGCGACCGGATTGGATATCCGAGGATTATTCAACAGGTTGGCGGGTGACCAGAGAAAGCTTCCCGATCCTACAGCGTTCAGCTGTATGCTGCCTCCTTCGCATACTGCGAGATCCGGACCTGCTTTAACTTCAGGAAGGGCATTGAAAGTAACCCTCACAATATCAGATGAAGTACATACACTGCTTGAAATCGTCCAGGCAAAATCATATGCCCCATACTGGGAAACTGTCACCCTGGCATTTGCCGTACCGGCATTGGGAGAGAATGTAGCAGTTCCGGGTCCGTTCACAAGCGACCATACTCCTCCTGTCGCGGCAGTTGCGCCAAGTACAAAAGACAAGTCACATACACTGCCGCCATTCCCTGCATTTGCCGATGGCTGCCGGATATATGTTACAGTTATATTCTCGAAACTTGAACAGGTACCATTGGTCTCAGTCCATCTTAAAACATATGTTCCATAAGCTGAGATAATCGCTTTTGCGTTAGGGGTCTGGGCATTTGGAGAAAAAGTGACGCTTCCCGGTCCGCTAACCCTTGACCAGGTTCCTGTTCCGGCACTTGGTACAGCATTTAGTGAAAATGTATTTCCGCAATTATTCCCTCCGGTGCCGGCACGAGCTACAGGCTGCTGGTAGAAATTCACTGTTACCGTTGCGCTGCTCGTGCATGTGCCATTCACTTCCGTCCATGTGAATACTTTGGTCCCGTAAGTTGAAACAGTCACTGTGGCATTTGGGCTGTTTTCGTTTGGCGTGAACGTTGCTGTACCGGTTCCGCTTGTCATTGTCCATGTACCCGTTCCAGTAGTTGGCACCGCGCTTAATGTGAAATTAAGATCGCATGCATTCCCATCCGCTCCCGCATTTGCAACCGGTTGCTGATAAAAGTTAACCGTCACAACATCGCTGCTGCTGCAAGGACCGTTTGTCTCTGTCCAACGGAAGGTATATGTCCCGTATTCAGTAATGTTAACTGTTGCTCCGGGGGTATTTGCATTTGGAACAAATGATGCCGTCCCGGGTCCGGTTACCATGGCCCAGGTTCCGGTCCCCACGCTTGGCACCGCAGTAAGAACAAAACTTCTGCTGCATGAGGTTCCGCCGGTTCCTGCATTGGCTACGGGAATAGCATGAATTAAAACATTTGTTGTGGCAACACCACTGCAGCCATTGGTACTTGTAGCGGTAAGCGTATAGGTCCCGGCCATCTCAGTGGTAGCGGCTGGAGATACAACGGGGCTCATTGTATTCGACGTGAAATTATTCGGTCCCGTCCACGAATATGAAGCCATACCTGCAGGGCCTCCCGTTAATGTCAGGGCGGAGCCCGCGCAGAGTGGTCCGTTATTCGTTGCTACAACCTCAGGTGCCGGATTAACAACAACTGTTGTATTGACTGTGCTGCTGCAATTAGCGGCATTGGTCACCGTAAGTGTATATGTGCCTGCCATTGAAACTGTCGCTGCATTTGATACAATGGGACTCTGCAGATTTGAGGAAAATCCTCCCGGACCTGTCCACCGATAGGAAGCCATTCCTGCGGGCGCTCCGTTAAGTATAAGGGGTGCACCGCTGCAAACAGGTCCGTTATTTGACGCAACAGCCACCGGCGGGGTGTTTACTGTCACGGTTGTTGTCGCTGTACCAAGACATCCGTTGCTGTTCGTAACGGTCAGGGTATATGTCCCTGCCATAGCCGCTGTTGCAGAACTTGAAACTACAGGGTTCTGAAGGTTTGATGAATATCCGCCCGGTCCAGTCCAGCTGTAAGTGATCATTCCTGCCGGTCCTCCTGCAAGATTCAAAGGCGAGCCAATGCAGACGGGTCCGTTATTTGATGCAGTTGCCACTGGCTGAGGATTAACCGTTACCGAAACGGATGCTGTCCCACGGCAACCGGTATTGTTATCGGTCACGATAAGAGTATATGTTCCTGCCATCTGGGAGGTTGCACTTGTTGAAACTATCGGACTCATCACATTTGAACTCCATCCCTGCGGACCGGTCCAGGAATAGCTGTATCGCGAACCGGAAGGCCCGCCGGTAAGAGTTAGGGTTGTTCCTGCGCAAACAGGACTGTTACTAGTAGCAGTAGCAGCTGGTAAGGCATTGACTATTACAGTAGTTGTTGTCGACGCCGCGCAGCTTCCGGATGAGACGGTAAGAGTATAGGTACCGCCCATTGCCGCGGATGCAGACGGTATGACAGGATTTTGCTGATTGGAAGAAAAACCTGCAGGACCTGACCAAGAATAAGTATAACCTGATGGACCCCCGCTAAGGTTTATAGGGGACCCGACACAGACGGGACTGTTGCTTGAAGCCACCGGCACAGGAGCTGCATTCACGACAACTATGGTTGAGGCTGAACTATTACAGGTGGTAGTGTTATTGGTAACAGTTAAAGTATATTCTCCTGCCATGGCGAGTGTTGCACTATTTGACACCAGGGGGCTTTGCTGTGTGGAAGAAAAGCCTGACGGACCGCTCCAGGAATAACCGTATTGCGATCCCGAAGGGCCTCCCGTAAGCATAAGCCTGTCGCCCACGCAAACCGGTCCGTTGTTTGCAGCTGTGACGGCAGGCAGGGGGTTAACCGTTATCGTGCCTGTTGCAGTGGCAGGCTTACAATTACCTGTGGTTGTTACCGTATAATTAAACACCCCGGAAACGGTTGGCGTTCCGCTAATGGTAAAAACTCCCGCGTTGTATGATCCCGTGACTCCTGCAGGCAGGCCGGTAACCGTTGCACCGGTTGCACTTCCGGAAACAGAATAGATAATACTGGTAATCGGTGTGTTAACGCATACGGCCTGAGGTGTAGGAGTTGGCGGTGAGGTTAAAGTTATAACCTGGTCAGGCAATATTCTTATTGATCCGCTTATCACGCCTATACAGCCTCCTAAGGTTTGTAAATTATAAGTATAGTCACCTGCTGTCGCAGGTGTACCTGTTATTGTATATGTCAGCGCAGTTGGATTAAATAAACCTGTCACCCCGGGGGGGAGATTAGTTGGGGTTACACCTGTTACCCCGGGAATAACTCGATAAACTATTGCTGCAATGGAGGTATTGATGCATACCGTCTGATTATCTGTTCCTGGCCCGGAACTCAGTGCAATACATTGAGACTTAATGGTCTCAGCTGACAAAGAGACAAGTATGATTAAAAATAATATTCTTTTCATTAGGCTTGATGTTTTTCCTGTTTCAATCTGCAGAAAATTTTGTGCTTTTACTTAAATGGTTTTTGTTGAACATTAAAGGGTAAAAGGTCAGCATCCCCTATAGTTAACAAATAATGATCCTGGTAAGTTGTATTTTTAATATCTGATTTAACATATGGATAACACTGACTTCAGACACCAATCATAAACAAAGGTTATGCCGAATTAAATCCAAACTTTATGCTAATTTAACTAATAATCCACTTATCCGGCTATTTAATTTGACCAATTAGACGAAATCGTACATAAACGGGAAGTATGCAACAATTAAAAATCCATAGCCCGAAGCAGGTCAGGCAGGGTTGAGGGATTATCTGCAGAGGAGATAACAGTTAACTGGGAATCAGCTTTATAATATTGAAATCCTGCCTTTATCAGATCAATATCCCGATTGACTTCCCCCGGATGTTCCCTTTTTCCGTTTCCATCAACCGGGTCAATCAGTATGAGCCTTCGGGGAGCCAGGGAAGCAGCCAGGTCAGGGAGGTCATATTCTTTCAGGGCTTCCGATACTGTACTGAGAATAAATAGTGGAAGATAAAACCGGCAGTTTGCGATGGACCGGAAAGATGAATAAGGCCCTTCGAGAATAATGCTTCTTATTTCATTGTTGAAAGCTGCGGCATGCAGAAGTGCCGGGGACATTGCTCCCCTGGCAAAACCAATGATTTCAGCTTCCGGATTATCCTTCAGAATCAGTCTGACCAGCCTGGCAATATCTCCTGCATGTATTCCCAATATGCTTCTCCCTGTCAGGATTGATGCATACCAAAGGTTATGAGAGGCGCCGTTAAAATCGGCATCCCCCTTGAAATCGCCCGATCCCATTTCTCCAACACCCAGCAGATCAGGAGCCAGAATAGTAATTCCTTCCTTTACAATCATTTCAAGGCTCCCGTCATTACCGAAAGCGTGGTTCTTTCCTTCCGGATCCAGGAATAACATTACCCTGTTGCCAGGTACTGAAGGTTTGAAGATGAGATAAGGAATAATATACCCCTCCTTAAGTTCAATAAAATATTTTTCAATCGAATAGTCATCTTTTTTTATACGTCCGGTAAAGACAGGGTCAAGTGGCTTCTCCGGTTTAATGTAACCTGACAGGCGCTCAGCTGATCTGATAACCTCCGGATAAAAGCTTCCCGGATCTTTTCTCCTGATATTTAGCTCCGCAGTCAATCGGGATAAGCGCTTGAGATTAAGCGAATAAACCGTTTCACCCGCAAAAGATTCAGACACCTGGCCTGCCGCAGTGACCCGCAGTTCCTCCTCTGTAAGAACTTCCGTTTCAAAATCGGCAGGGCTGCCGGGATTATTGAGAAACTTCTGAAAAAAAGCGTACATTGCTTCTCTGTTCTTTACAGTTGATTCATGCGGCGCGTCATCCTCGACCATGTTAAAACTTTCGCCTGCTCCATATGATTCAAAAATCGCGGAAACTTCATTACGCGTCTCCCTCGCTCCCTGAATACTGAAAATATCCCTGGTGGTTGTTATCAGCAAAGTCGGTTTTGGAGCCCTGATAATCAGAAAATCCGGATGATCCAATCCGCTTATAATCAGTCTAGGGATATTCTGTTCTGCATCCTGGGGGCCGATCGACTGAAAAAGCCTGCTATAGTTGGTAATGTAGTTTTCTGGTGCTGCAGCGTAAATACGATCATCAACAGCTGAAATATATGCTGACTGGGTCCCTCCTCCTGAACGGCCAGTAATCCCAATCCGTGAAGGATCAACCTCCTTTCTTGTGAGAAGGTAGTCAACTGCCCTTATTCCATCCCAGATCATATGGAAAGCCTGCGAACTGCCTGTCAAGAACGCCTGTGCCCCGGGGTATGAATGCTCCTTTGTAGGCCCTCCGACCATAGATTTCCCGGTGGAAGGATCATAATATTCCAGCCTTTCACCCTGCCCGACAGGATCAAAAGCAAAGACAATAAATCCTTTTTTAACAAGATTCTGAATAACATGGATATATACAGGACTTCGATAACCCTCGACTGTATGACCGCTGCAATAAATAATTGCCGGAGCTTTCTTTCCTTTTGAAACCCCCGCAGGAATAAAAAGTGATGAAGTTACATAAAATCCTGGCTGTGATTCATATATAATATGTTCAATCCTGTAGCCTGTTTTCCCGATCACCCTGGTCACCCTTGCATTTAAATCAGTTTTGGCAGGAAATGGCCCAATGAGCTCATTCAATTTCGTACGGATAAAATTCTGCCTTTCCTGCCACTGGTCCAATGTTCTGATCCCGGCAATGCGGGATGCACGTTCCTCGAGCAGCTCGTAGGCCCTTTCTGACAGGTAATGATAAAGGGAATTCCTTGCATCACTGAATTCCAGCCAATTATTGCTCACAACATTCAGATCCTCCTGTGCCCCGACGGGTTTACAAGGCAGCATTAGTGCAATTACCGTGGCAGCAAATACTTTTACATCCAAACATTGCCAACTTCCATTTTTCTTCCCCGATTCCATAATAATCAGCTATTTTATTACCAAACCTTCATTGCGGCCTCCCGGTCAGCTGAAATACATTTGCCTGACAGAGGCTGTAATATTATCAGATTTAATTCTTTTCCGGGACATGTTTTAGTATTAAAAAGCAATCCGTTGAGGAAATATTTTCAGATGAACAAACATTTGCCTGACCTAAAAATAATTAATAGTTAATTACGTTTAAGAAATATTGAAGATTTCTTGAAATGAAAGTTACGTCAATGGAAAAAATCAAAATCAATATGCTGAGGTTTGCGGGTGTTGTTGTTTTGGGTTTTGGGCTGCGGTCATTTGTTGTATGTCAGGCACCTGTACAAGACATACTCCCCAAGAGTACCCTGAGGGATCAGATGAATTATGTCCAGGAGAAGACCAGGATTTATGACAATTACCGGGCTATAAGGGAAGATGTTTTTCAGCAGATAAAGAGAAATTCACTTGATTCACTGCAGGTATCGAAAACAGAGATTACCCGTTTAAAAGTGCTTGCTGAGTCAAAGAACAGAGAGATTGACTCCCTGAATTCTACCCTGTCAGCCAGGGAAAAGGAACTGCAGGAGATGACAACCTTCAGGAACAGTATCCGGTTATTTGGTATTGAGGTGGACAAACGGACCTACAAGGGGATAATGTGGCTGGTGATCGCAATACTGTCAATCATACTTATCAGTGGCTTCCTCTCATATAAAAGGAATCGTATTGTAACGCACAATACCAGGAAGGAATTCGAGGATCTTAAAAAAGAATTTGAAGCTTACCGCAAAGCCTCGCGTGAAGCTCGTGAAAAGATGTCGATGGCGCATTTCAACGAACTGAAGAAACTGCGAACCGGCTGACAGCAGATTATCACATTTTTATCGCTTATCGGCCATCCCCTTTTTCCTGCCGGTATTCTGCAGCAAATTCGTCAGCTATTGAATTGATAATATCATCCGTCAGGTGCATTCCGGAATTAATAACCATCCTGTACCTGAAAATCACTTCCCCTCCTGCAGGAACCGAGAAATCGACCCTTTCATTTCCCTGAGTAAAATCAACAGCACCAAGCGGATTGGCTGAAAACAATCCATAACCGCGTGCATGCCAGTAAGTGGGATAAGATACATTATCCGGATGATCAATCATCACTATTGAAATCTCATCATTGTTTATAAGTCCTGTCAAATTCATCCATCTGGCCCTGGTTCCCCAAACCGCATCTCCCTCCTTCCCTTCGCTACTCCTGTAATTACCGGTTACTCCAATATTTTCACCGGCTTTCTCGGCTCCTGGGCTGCCAGACTGATCCAGCAGCAAATCGTCATCCGTTGAAGGCATTTCCAGCTGGCGGGCAACCCGTATCGCATACATGCCTTCCTTGGTATCCTTCATGCTGACAGGGATATCATTTGCTTTCAGAACGGTTATCCGGTCGATTATATAGTATTTACCCCGGGCGAAAAAGTTAAATTCCGTTCTTTCGGATAATAATTCCTTTCCTGACGGATCCTGCCAGCTTGCCGAAATATTCATCGTCCCTTTGCCATTTCCTCCCTCCACATTATCAATTTTCAGCAGCCTGATTTCTCCACCGCTTTCACTTTTATGTCCTTCTGACCCATTACCCCAGAAGTCAACTCCGTTAACATCACCGTAGTTGAACCATATACCCACCTGGTGAATATGGTCATTACGCTCTCCGGCACGCGGCCTCAAAGGGAAACCGCGGGTAACCTCCGTGCCGCTGATTGTATAAACCGGATAGAAAATCGGCTTATAAACATTGACCGGCCAGCAAAAAGATGTAACAAGCTTTCCCCCGATAAGAACATCAACTTTACGTTCTGCCTCCTTTTTTATAAAATCAACAGCCTGATTTTTATCTCCTCCGGCTGATGAGCAGGAAATCACCAAAAAAGCGGCAAGAAAAAGGACGGTAAAGGTTCTCAACAAATCTGATACTTTCATACACGATTAATATTTTAAAATTTACTACTGATGATTTAAACGATTCTCTATTTCTGAACCTTTCACTGGATACCTGCATGCATTGCCCGGGTACATCAAACCAATTTCATTGCAGATTACATATCTGACCGGAATGCAATTACCCGACTCAACTTCCCTGGATTCTGATCTTTCCGGCGTCATCCCTTGCTTTCTGAAGTATCGTGCTGATCTCAACGGGCCGGCCGCCGTTTTTCCTGCTTTCATCAGCTGCAGCCATAAAGGCAAATATCTCAATTGTTTCTTCCTGACTCACGGGCGGAATCCCGGTATCGAAAAATTTCACAACTTGTTCAAGCAGGGGATTATATCCCGAATATTTTCCAAGATCCACGACGGCTTTTTCACAAAAGGCCGTTCCCCCGTAATCACCCCTGCCTGCCCTGATCCCCCTGAAGGTCCCAATCCGTTCATTGTTCCATAATCCGGTCACCAAATCTGTTCCTTCAGTAAATATCCTTGTAACAGATTTGCATCCTGTTCCCATCACTGTAAACAGTGCCTCCACCCCGTGAATTCCATACCAGAACAGATCGGGGTGGGTTTTTTCGATTGTAGCCGGACTGTAAGTGTCGGCACCTATCACTTTTCCAGCAGAGCCATTTTTAATTTCTTTTATACCAGGCAGATATCTCAGGGAGGATGAAGAAAAAACCGGCACCCTATAATACCCTGAGGCATTAAAAATTGCAATTGCGTCTGGCAATGAGGCAGCTATCGGCTTATCGATAAACATCCTTTTTCCAGCCCTGAAAACCGGCAAAGCCTGTTCAAGGTGGATCCTGCCGTCATTTGTTTCCAGTAAAACGGCATCAACCTGTCTTAATAATTCGTCGATCGATCCTGTAATTTCGACACCAAGTTTTTTCACGTCTTCCGTATATCCCGGGATCCTTTCAACGCTCGATTTGATATCATTGCTTCCCCTTGGATAGGCGGCCACAACCTTCCAGCCTCCGAATTCCGGCCCCGCTGAAGGTTCGTTAAGAGCTTGTGTAAAAGCAACACTGTGTGATGTGTCAAGACCTATTATACCGATCCTCTTTCCGGAAGAACCTTTAAGATGTCCTGCTGAAAAACCATTTCCCGTCATGGTCAGTCCGACACTTCCTGCTGCAACCGACCTGATAAAATTCCTGCGTTCCATTAAATCTCATATTAAACAAAATTCATATCCTGATATTTTCCTTAGCAATCATATCACATCGCTGACGACATATGGTTTCCTGTAATCCCGGGTCAGCAGTAGGTCGGCCTCCCTGTCATTGACAAATTTCTCCCTTTGCCCGTCAAATGTGAGTTTTCTGCCAAGCCTGTAGGATATGTTTGCAAGGCTTGGAAGGGTTGATGATAAAAATCCCTCCACAATGGGACAATTAAGATCCTGATCCCTGCCGGAACGGATCGCGTCAATAAAATTGGCATAATGTTCAGTACCGCCTGGTGCCGCCAGATAGCCGGTTTCCGTTACCCTGGGTTCATCTTTGGCAGAACCGGCAAAAGGTTCCGTTTCACGTTTCCTGAATGCTTTCCACGTACTCCCGTCAAGCTCAAGGTAACCTTCCGTACCGTAAAAAATATTTCCTATTCTGATTCCAAGGCTGGCTTCGTCATTCGTATAACGACCCCTGGTTTCAAACTCAAGAATTTTCCCATCGCTGTAACTGAAAAGCGATGTCTGCGTATTCGGAGTCTCCTGAGCGCACTCCGAAGGATCGATACCGAACAGTCCTCCCACGGAAAATACTGAAACGGGATGCTCATTTTTATTAAGACCCCACCTCGCAATATCGAACTGGTGAGGGCCCTGGTTTCCGGTATCACCGTTTCCGGTATCCCAGAACCAATGCCAATTGTAATGAACCCGTTTTTCATTATACGGCCGGTAAGGAGCCGGTCCCAACCACATGTCATAATGCAGTGAAGCAGGGGCAGCGCTGTCAGGGGCAATGCCGAACGAATCCCTGGGTTTGTAGCAAAGTCCTTTGGCCATGAAAACATCACCTATTCCTCCTTCATGAAGAAACCTGATAGCATTCACAACATTTTTGATAGAACGGTTCTGGAAACCTGTCTGAACCCTAACATTGTACTTGCGGGCAGCTTCCACCATTTTACGTCCTTCAAAAATATTATGGCTGGCCGGCTTCTCCACATAAACATGCTTCCCGGCCTGACAGGCCCAGATTGTTCCAAGGGCATGCCAATGATTGGGAGTAGCAAACGAAACAGCATCAATATCCCTGTCGTCGAAGATTTTCCTCATGTCCCACGGGGTAACGACTTTTTCTCCGGTTCGTTCGAGAATTGTTTTTGCAGCCGCTTCAAAATATTGTTCATCAACATCACAGATGGCTTTCAGCCTTACATTACGGTTATCCTTAAGGGTACACCAGTTGTTGATATGGCCTCCGCCCTGTCCCCTGATCCCGATAACAGCAATATTGATTCTTTCATTTGATCCGATTATCGAACTATAGGCTTTAGTGCCAAACCCCATGCCGCCTATTACCATACCGGCTGAACCTATTGCGCTTTTCCTGATAAAATCTCTTCTTTTTGTCATTATCATTATTTATTAATTATACAAGCAACCAGTAAACTAAACTGAATATCCTGCCAGCCTGTTAAAGATCTTCAGCTGCTCCTTCATAGCCCCAACCCTGTCAGCGGGTTCAGTACGTGCCTCCAGCAGGATCCACTCCTCGTACCTGATACCCGACAAAAGATCAAAAAGCTGCTGGTAAGGATAATCCGTTGAATCGAGCTCCCTGACATGGATAGTGTCACCAAACCATTTCTTCACCATGTTGAAGTTCCCTTCAAGTCCAGGGGGTAAAAGATCCTGGTCATTGCAGTTCCAGCATATTTTTACGTTATCCTCCGTAACCTGGTCGAAAATTGCCTTCATCACCGGCAGTTCCTG
Source organism: Bacteroidales bacterium (assembly GCA_009877105.1). Taxonomy (GTDB): domain Bacteria; phylum Bacteroidota; class Bacteroidia; order Bacteroidales; family VadinHA17; genus LD21. The sequence goes on along the minus strand of WXFD01000035.1, from coordinate 51,108 downwards.
TGTAATTTCACCATGAACCTCAACTCTTATAAGCTGATCAAAATCACGAGCAAACCGGCCTACTTCATTAAGAGATCCGGCAATCTGGGCTATCGTTTTTTCACGGGGAATCCCGGGTGGAAGATAATTGGGCTTTACCTTTATTCCCGTTGCACCTATGTCTCTGCATAGTTTAATATATTCTTTCGTCTGTTCAATGTTTTCCCTCAACTGATCCGGATCAGGACTGTGATACTCAAAATTTGAACCGTAGCCAACGCATTTAACAGGGCTGTCTTCAAACATTTTCCTGACATCCAGCCGACGGGATGAGCTAAGACTGGTTTCGACCCCGTGAGCATGCTGTGTCCTGAGCTCAACACCTTCATAACCCGCTTCTGCGCAATTTGCTATCAGGGTCGGAAGATCCCAGTCCCTTCCCCATTGATATGTCACCAGCCCAAATTTCATTTTACCGGGGTTTCTGCCTGAACATCCCTGCACTGAACCCAAGACTGCCAATCCTGCTCCTGAAATAACACTGTTCCTTACGAAACTTCGTCTAGTCATTCGATTTTTCATTCGTATATTTTTTATGGTCGATGCCTGCATGCTCCTCCGAGGCAGGGAACCACATATGAGTGAAAGCGAACATTGTCAATCACGCTTGTGTTCCTCGTCAGTCATGCGGGATTCATCATTTCATCCTTTTATGAAACATATTTAAATTATCGGATCCCCTGATCTCATTTCCCGGTAATACCCCTCCGGCATATACCGGCCCGGATTTATTCAACAGGTTACTGGTTAAAAACCACTGATTAAAACGGCAATCAGGCCCGGTGCTGCTGCTTTGTTTTTTTCTCTTTATTTCATCCTGAGCCAGTGTCTGTATACAGTTGCCGGAATAAAAGCACCTGGTTAAAATGCTCACCTGGGCATAACCACGTAATTGGCTGCATTTAAAAATTCAAGGCTTTTTGCACAACTTGTAAACTGGTCAAAATTATATTCTTCCACCTCAACTATTCCGTACTTGAGCCCCGATTTTTCAGCTGCGGCCCATATTGCCTGAAAATCCATCATTCCGCTTGCTCCCACCTCTTCCTTATCCTTGATATGCCATAATTCAAAACGTCCGGGATATTTGTTGAAATAATCAACCGGATTTTTACCTCCTACCACGCACCAGTAAAGGTCGAGCTGGAAAATAACCTTGGACGGATCGGTGTTTTCAAGCATGAAATCATATACCGTGGTGCCATCGAGCTGTGTTGAAAACTCCGCATCATGATTATGATACCCGAACCGGATCCCCTTTGCCCGGCATTTTTCTCCGATCAGATTGAAATAATCGCAATACATTTTCAGTGTGTCAAGCGACCTGTAGGCGCTGGCACCCATAAAGGGCTGTACAAGGTAGCTGACACCTGCGGCAGCATGTGCATCAATGCAGGCATCCCACCAGGCCATGGTTGTTTCGCGGCTGGCTTCATCCGGCAGTACCTGACCGGTATGGGAGCTTATCAGGCCCAGGCCGTTAGTTGCACATAAATTCCTGAATGCCACTGGTTCCATACCGTAAAACTGTCCGTCCCTGTAACCTGCAGGCTCCACGAAAGTGTAACCCATTGCTGCTACTTTTGCAATGGCCCCGGGAACATCCCTGCGTATTGAATCGCGTATAGAATATAACTGTAATCCGATATTCTTTTTAGGAGCTTCCCTGCAGGAATTAAACGGCAGGGAAACAAGACCGAAAAAGGCAAGGACAACAAGAAGTGAAAACAGGCTTGGTTTTTTCATTTTTTCCGGTTTTTAAGTTGAAATTATAAAATAATCAGGTCTGCCTTTCCATAATGAGTTCTAAAGATACAACTTATCAGTAACATATAATCATTCGCTTATTTGATTCATATAATTTTTCAGATCCCTGATTATGGCAGAATCAGATTCCGGATTGAATCTGAGTAAATTAACCAATGTATTCTCAAAGTCTGACTGTAAGGCATCAATAAGCTGGAGATCGCTTTCAAAATTGCTTCCGCTTTCGTCCGTGGCTTTAAAAACAAAACCATACGACATTGCCTTCAGTATCTTCTGGTATGGTTTACCATGTCTGACTGCAAGCATTACGGCTCCCATGAACCGGTCACCAGAGCCGAGTTTCCTGCCCAGATCATGACCTACTCTGAAAACGGTGTCTCTGAGAAACCTGTTCCGGAATCTCGACAGCAAATCTTCAATGTGCTCCGCAAGATCTGTTGCCGTAAATTCTCCGGGGTATGCTTCGATAAGGATTTCTGCCGCCTGCATCATGACTTCGCGTGTAAACCCTGACACCTTTGCGTCATTAAGCACTTCGTACATGTAAGCTGATTCAGGGTGCAGGTAATAACCATAATATGCCGCAGTGGCATGTCCAAGATTATGGATGAAAGCTTTTCTGTCGACCCATGCCTTAATATTTTCCTTTGGGGCGAGTCCTTTAATTTGGGGGATGGGAGTCCTAAACCCTTTTTTATCGAGAATAAGGATGTTGTAGGGCTCGGCAAAAACCTGGAGAGGATCTTTTTCAAGATCCGACTGGCTCATGATCGGAACCATTTTGCCAATGCTTGTTTCAACAAGGCCTGTCATTTCATTTAATGGAAATTCCGGAGGCAGAAACTTCTTCAGGTTCTCCTCCATAAAATCCCTTCCAGAAATCATATTTTCAGCGATAATTATGTCGAGGGGCTGGCCGGGAAACCTGTCATGCCTCAGCTTCAGACCATCAGCAATCATGGGAACAACTTTTTCAACGGCATTCTTTCCCACGCTTACGGCGACGATGCCGGCAGTGGAAACTGCTTCCCCTACGGCCGGGACATCAGCGGCATCAATTGCGCTGACATTTCTCACAACTATTGTTTCTTCCCTTTCCGATTTGGCAACCACCCTGTAACATTTCCTTTCATTGATAAGGGCTGTCAGCAGCCGGTCAGTATCGACAAAAACTACCTTGTACCCGGCCGTTCCGAATAGCTGCCCTATGAAGGAACGACCAATTTTCCCCGCGCCGAAAATTACTATTTTCCGATTGTCAACCTGAAATCTGCTCTTTGTAGGAATCATAGTAGGGTTTCATTCTGGAAAGTTTTTCTCCTTCGTATTCTTCAAAGTAGGTCCCTCCAATATAAAAACAGGCAAATCCCCCTGAAACAATTCCCCAGCAGCAGGCTTCAACAAGATCTGGTTGTGGCGTGCCCCTGATCATCTGGTTAACCAGGGATGCAATAACCCCTCCTGCAAAATTATCCCCGCAACCTGTTGTATCTCCTCCGCCGGACTGTTTAAGCTCGTCAATCACACGGGCAGAGGCCGGAAGCTCCATTCTCCGCGTGTGGGCAAATAATCTGCCGTCGGAGAGTAATGTAATATTCCTGGGCCCATTAGTTACAATGATCGATGATACTTTCAGGCTTTCAAAATACGTCACTGCATCATCGATGCTGTTTTCACCGCTCAGCCGCAGAGCTTCTTCCCTGTCCATTATCAGGAGATCAATGTACCCGTAGCTCCTGTCATCTTTCCCCAATGGCCATTTCCGTGAAGGATCAGCCTTCTCGCTCCTGAAGTCGAAAACAGTATTCACCACTGTGATACAGCCATTGTTCTTAGCCTTTTCCAGAAGAACGGAAAGATCATCATGAAGACGGGGAACGAGTGCCGTTCCTCCGAATACAACAATGTGTGAGCTGAAAAAATCATCATCCAGATTGTCCCGGCCAAACTCCCAGGCTGAGCCTATTGAATTTATAAATATCCTCTCGCCGTGCCCGCCTTCAAAAAGAGGATCAGACAATACTATCGTTGAAGGCGTGCTGCGATCAATCAGTCTGTAATTACGAAGCTTAATGCCTGTCCTGCCAAGGGAGGAGATCAGAAAGCGGCCCATGTCATCATTTCCTCCGAGCCCATAATATCTCACTTCACATTGATGTTTATCAACTATTTGTGTGACATTTATCAACGATACAATTGAAGGACCCCCGATACTGATTTTATCATGTTTCCTCCCTCCCGTAATCTTTCCGACAGCGTTTCCAACAGGAATGCCGGTAAATTTCTCAAACTCTTCGGTAAAAACCAGGTTTCCCGGCACAAGTCCGCCATCTCCTCGCTTTTCAGACAAGAAAGGGGCAATTGACTGGCCGGTGAAATCAATATCATTATAAAGCAAATCAACCAGGCAGCAACCCGCACCTGAGACTATGATTTTTTTCGGCATAATATGTTACAGTTTAGAAAGACAGACCAGAAACCGGATAATCCGTAGCATCTGAAATATCCTTTCCCAGAGGATTACAGGCTCAGGCATCATGATTCAGCATGTGAAATTGCCGGAAGCGAAAAATGAAAAGGGTCAGAGGAATTTTTCATAGTCATTCACAAGCAGATGTGAAGGCATCACATCTTCAATTATTTCAGGGAATCTTCCCGTTTCCTCATAAAAATGGTTATCACCGGCATCATCATTCACAAGGCTGACCTCACCTATCAGCACACTGCCCTTACCTTTCTGGCCATAAAACCTGTGATAAACACCGGGCTTCAGGCATATGCTCTGGCCCGGCCTGAGGATAAGGGCCCTGCCGGCATTTACCGTGGTAAGTACTCCGTCGATACTGACCGTCAACGGTGCGTCTGAAAGCTTACTACCGGAAGTTGATTCATACAGTTCCATTACCAGGTTACCCCCGCCCCTGTTAATTATATCTTCCGATTTATTCCGGTGAAAATGCATCGGTGTTTCCTGCTCCTCCCTGGCCATCATTATCTTTTCACAGTACAGTTTATCCTTTTTATCCCAGCTTCCGTTCCTTATCGTGAAAAGGCAAAGGCCTGTCCTGAAAAAGTCGCCGCTGCCAAAATCAGTAATATCCCAGCCCAGCTTATTGTCAACGATCTCTGAACAGATATTATATTTCCCCTTCCAGTCGGCGGGACCCCAGGATGCCCATTGCGGAAGAAAAAACCTGTTGTCCGCAAGAAAGCCGGCAAAAGATTCAATTATACTGTTAATCTCACTTCTTTTCATTATCAGATCAGTATTTTTTATTATACCCTATTCCAAATATAAATATTTTCCCTGTGATGTGCAGCAGAGAAAAATCAAAACCTCTGACAAATATCATCTTCACGAATGGCAATGGTAAAAAAGGGTGCCGACCGTAAGGACCTTCCCGGAAACCGGCACCCGGATAATAAAAATCATCTTTATTATTGGATTTAATAATATTTTTTCTACATTTGTATGTTTTTTGTATATTATTGTAATTATTTTATTTATTTTGCTTCAAAATTTAAATTCAACTGATAATAAATAAAACCATGATATTTCATGCAGCCACCGCGCAAACCGCAACAAGAACTGATGTTCTTCTCACAGAGGAGATGATTGATTTCGTCAAATCTGATTTCGGGAACAACCTGGCACGCAATCTGAATCTGGTGAAGGTATCCTCACCGCTGGTCGTGCCGGACGGTACGGGAATTAATGATGATCTCAACGGAATAGAAAAACCTGTAAGATTCCCGGTTAAGTCGCTGGATAACACAAATGCCGTTATTATCCAGTCACTTGCAAAATGGAAAAGGATCAGGCTGGAGTATTTTAATATCGGGGCCGGCAGGGGGATCCTTACGGACATGCGCGCCCTGAGGCCGGATGAGAAACTAAGTCCCATACATTCCCTGTATGTTGATCAGTGGGACTGGGAGAAGCACATTCGTCCGGATCAGCGAACCCTGAATTATCTGAAGTCCACTATTGAAGATATTTATAAAACATTCAGGGAAACGGAAGAGAAGTTGTACCGGAAATATGAATGGCTGGTTCCCCAGCTTCCCGAAAAGATCACTTTTATCCATTCCGAGGAACTGTTGCAGCAATATCCCTATCTGAATCCAAAGCAGCGCGAAAATGCCATAGCCCGTGTTCATGGCGCTGTATTTATTATAGGTATAGGCAGCAAACTCAGCAACGGTGAGCCGCACGACGGACGGGCTCCTGACTACGACGACTGGAGCTCAGTAAATGAAGACGGTTATTATGGCCTGAACGGCGATATTATTTTCTGGAACCAAACGCTTGATTCGGCTTTCGAAATATCTTCAATGGGAATCCGTGTCGACAAAAGCTCGATGAAACGCCAGTTACGGTTATGCGGCTGCCAGGAAAGGGAGAAACTGATGTTTCACAGCATGCTCCTGAATGATCAGCTTCCCCTCAGCATTGGCGGAGGCATAGGACAATCGAGGCTTTGTATGTTTTTCCTCAGGAAATCACACATCGGGGAAGTTCAGTCGAGCATTTGGCCCGACGATATCATGACAGGTGCGATGGAAAACGGTTTAAAGCTTCTCTGAATACTTAGGATCGTCACGGGGCAACGGCTGGTTGGTGCCATTAACCGGTAGAAGCAACCTTTTTCAGCCGCGGATTCATTCCCTGCTCATTGTGTTATTATTTATTTTTCCCAAAAAACAAAAAAAAGAGAAATTTTATTTGATTTATTAAAATAATATATACTTTTGTCGTTCAAATTATCTCAAAAAGTGCATAAAGCTATTATATATATTATTGTCCTCGTACTTATTCTCACAGGAAGTGAATGATCCGGGAATAATATGTATAGGAGATTAATGTACAGAAGCTTTCCGGATCAACCGGAAAGCTTTTTTTTAACATATTTCTGAAGCATGAAAACAAAAATCAATTTGAGAAGCTCAAAGACAACCACCGGAAGAAACATGGCCGGGGCGCGGGCTCTGTGGCGTGCCAACGGCATGAAGGAGGACCAGTTCGGGAAACCGGTGATTGCGATTGTCAATTCCTTTACTCAGTTTGTTCCCGGGCATGTGCATCTTCACGACATTGGCCAGCATCTTAAACAACAGATTGAGAAATCCGGATTTTTTGCTGCTGAATTCAATACAATTGCCATTGATGACGGTATTGCCATGGGCCATGAGGGCATGCTTTACTCCCTGCCCTCAAGGGAGATAATAGCCGACAGCGTGGAATACATGTGCAATGCACACCAGGCTGATGCAATGATCTGCATCAGTAACTGCGACAAGATTACCCCGGGGATGCTTCTCGCAACAATGAGGCTGAATATTCCAACTGTGTTTGTTTCGGGAGGACCGATGGAAGCAGGCTATAACAAGGGAAGATTCCTCGACCTTATTGACGCAATGGTAGCTGCTGCCGATAATTCAGTCACGGATGATGAGATACGGGAGATTGAAATGTCTGCATGCCCCACATGCGGATCATGTTCAGGAATGTTCACAGCCAATTCAATGAATTGCCTCGTTGAGGCTATCGGGCTTGGGCTGCCGGGCAACGGTACAATTATTGCCACTCATACGAACCGCCTCCGGCTTTTTGAAAAAGCCGCCTCCCTGCTGGTTGATATAGTAAAGAAATACTATTATGAGGGCGATACCTCAGTGCTCCCGAGATCAATCGCAACAAGGCAGGCATTTATGAATGCCATGGCTCTCGATATCGCCATGGGCGGATCAACAAATACCGTACTGCACCTTCTGGCCATGGCAAATGAGGCTGGTGTGGATTTCAGCATGAAAGACATAGATGAACTTTCCAGGAAAATACCCAATATCTGCAAGGTTGCGCCCAGTTCCTCATATCATGTTCAGGATGTTAACCGGGCAGGCGGCATTCTGTCCATCATGGGAGAACTTGACCGGAACGGCCTTATTGATCCGGATGTCAGGCGCATTGATTACCCGACTCTCCGCAATGCCTTGCGCGACTGGGATATAATGAGTGAGAAACCCCTGGACGAAGCCCTCGATGTGTACCACAGTGCCCCTTCCATGAGAAGGAACCTGGTACTGGCTTCCAACGACGCAAGGTATGAAGCCCTTGACACCGACAGAGAAAAAGGATGCATAAGGAATATTGAAAACGCCTATAACAAGGAGGGTGGACTTGCTGTGCTTTACGGAAATATTGCACCAAAGGGATCTATTCTGAAAACGGCAGGCATTGACCGGTCATGCTTTTACTTCAGGGGGCCGGTCGTGCTGTTCGAATCGCAGGAAGATGCCGTTGACGGCATTCTGGGCGGCAAAGTGAAAGAAGGAGATGCTGTGGTTATCAGGTATGAAGGGCCGAAGGGAGGACCGGGAATGCAGGAAATGCTTTATCCCACATCCTATTTGAAATCCAGGCTGCTTGACAAGAAATGTGCCCTGATTACCGACGGCCGCTTTTCAGGCGGCACGTCAGGCCTTTCGATCGGACATGTATCACCCGAAGCAGCAGCAGGCGGCGCAATGGCCCTCCTCAGGGATGGAGATATGATAGAAATTGATGTTAACAACCGGAAAATGAATGTTTTGCTTTCAGACGACGAGCTGGCAGCAAGGCGCAGGACGGAAGAATCAAAAGGGGAAAAGGCTTTCAGGCCGGCAACCAGGAACAGAACCATTTCCGCATCGCTGAGGGTGTATGCCTCAATGGTCAGCTCAGCCGATCTCGGAGCTGTCAGAATAATTTAGAGTGCATTAAACCATACAAATTGCAAAGGGCAAAGATTGGAAAAAATTAACAATATTATTGTTTTGGAATCTATGAAAACAGAAAAAGAACCCATTACGGTTATTGAAGCAAAGAACGGAAATGGAACGATATCAGGGGCCGAAGCCCTGCTGAAATGCCTGATCGAAGAAGGCGTTGACACCATCTTCGGTTATCCGGGAGGTGCCATAATGCCTGTATATGACAAAATGCTCGACTTCAGCAGTAATATAAGGCATTACCTCTCAAGACATGAGCAGGGAGCAGCACACGCGGCACAGGCTTACGCAATGGTTACCGGAAAGCCGGGCGTATGTTTTTCAACATCAGGACCCGGAGCAACAAACCTTGTAACCGGTATTGCAAATGCCTTCCTCGATTCCATCCCGGTTGTTTTCATTACTGCCCAGGTTGCATCTAACCTGATAGGCACCGATGCATTCCAGGAAACCGATATTCTTGGCATCTCAATGCCTGTCGTGAAATGGAATGCACAGGTTAAAAAAGCCCAGGATATTCCTGAAACCATTGCCAAAGCTTTTTATATTGCAAAAACCGGGCGACCGGGCCCCGTATTGATTGATATAACCAAAGACGCCCAGGTTGACACTCTGAACTTTACATATAAGAAATGCAACTACATCAGAAGTTACAATCCTGTTATCGCACTGAATACCAGATCTGTGGAATCTGCTGCAATAATGATAAACCATGCAGAAAAACCGCTTATCCTGGCCGGACATGGTATCCTGATTTCGGGAGCTGAAAAGGAACTTCTGCAGTTCGCAGAAAAAACCGGAATACCAGTTGCCGTAACCCTCCTCGGCCTCTCTGCCTTCCCGTCGGGGCACCGGCTGTTTGCGGGATTCCTTGGAATGCACGGCAATTACGGACCAAACCTGCTGACAAATGAAGCTGATCTTATTATTGCAATAGGAATGCGGTTTGATGACCGTGTTACAGGAAATATTAAAAAGTATGCAAAAAACGCCCGGATTATCCATATTGAGATTGACGAGGCTGAGATCAACAAGAATGTTCTTGTTGATGTCGGAATTAACAGTGATGCCAGGGTGGCACTGAAGCATCTCACTCCGCTGGTGCAGGAAAAATCATACGAAAAATGGATACGTGAATTCAGGATATGTGACAAAATTGAATACGACAAGGTAATCAGGGAAGAGACCAGGCCTGAAAAAGGAAAGCTTCGCATGGGTGAGGTTGTGCGTATCGTATCTGAAATTACAAAGGGAGAAGCAATTGTTGTTACGGATGTCGGCCAGCATCAGATGTCCGTGGCAAGATATTACAAATTTACCGAACCAAACTCTCTTGTCACTTCCGGTGGAATGGGCACAATGGGATTCGGGCTGCCAGCAGCAATTGGAGCCAAGATAGGAAGACCAGAGAAACAGGTTGTTGCCTTTATCGGTGACGGCGGCTTCCAGATGACAATCCAGGAGCTTGGTACCATTATGCATTTTGCGATACCCGTAAAACTGATCATTCTCAACAATAATTTCCTTGGAATGGTCCGTCAGTGGCAGGAAATGTTCTTCGAGAGAAGGTATGCAGCAACGGAACTGGAAAATCCCGACTTTATCACAATAGCCAGCGGATACGGGATACCGGCAAAAAGGGTTGATAAAAGAGAGGACCTGGAAAGCTCAATTGCCGAAATGCTTGAGTCAGATGGACCGTTCCTGCTCGAGGTTACCATTGATAAGGAAGGAAATGTTCTGCCAATGGTTGCACCCGGATCAGCCGTCTCTGACATTACCCTGACATATAAGCGGTGAACCACCAGGTAAGACCTGAGAGCCGAAGGGAACGGCCCGGGTAAAACATATCCGGGCAGCAATATGAACAAAAAGTATAAAAACGAACACGACATCTGAGAAAAACAAATATTCATGAAACAAGAATTTACAATTTCCCTGTTCACTGAAGATCACATTGGAATAATGAGCCGGATTACAATTATCCTTACCCGCCGCCAGATAAACATCGAAAGCATAACTGCTTCGGAATCCGCCGTCAAGGGAGTTCAGATGCTTACCATTGTGGTCAGGACCACTGCTGAAATGGTCCAGAAAGTGGCAAAACAGATACAGAAGCTCATCGATGTTTTAAAGGTATTCGTCCATACTCCGGATGAAATCATCTATCAGGAGCTGGCACTTTACAAGGTTGCGACAAAAGGTCTCATGTCAGGTAATATGATCGAGCATATTGTCCGGGCCAACCATGCCAGGATTCTTGAAATTTCACCCGAATACGTTGTAATTGAAAAAACAGGGCACAAAGCCGAGATAAGCGAACTCCTGCATCAGCTTGAGCCATGCGGCCTGCTTCAGTTTGTAAGATCAGGAAGAGTGGCCATCACCAAGCAGGTCAAGGAACTCAACGCTTACCTGGCAGAAATGGATGAAGCCAATAAATATACATCGGAGATCCTGGAATCTTTTAATTGAACCAACAGGCAACCAGGCCATTCACAGGGATCAATGCCCGGGGCCGTCTGCCTGAGAAAAATCATGAAACCAGTTAATAACAGACTTAAAAACCAATCTTAAAATCATGGCAAAAATAGATTTTGGCGGCATCCTGGAAGATGTTGTGACCAGAGATGAATTTACAATTGAGAAGACACGCGAAATTTTGAAAAACGAAGTAGTTGCTGTAATCGGATACGGGGTTCAAGGTCCCGCCCAGGCACTGAACATGAAAGACAACGGAATAGATGTCATAATAGGGCAGGCTCCTGAATTCAAGGCTGACTGGGACAAGGCAGTGGCAGATGGTTTTGTGCCCGGCAAGACATTGTTTGATATTGAAGAAGCTGCATCAAAGGGCACAATTATTCAGTACCTGGTTTCAGATGCAGCACAGCGCATGCTCTGGCCCAGAATAAAACCTCAGCTCAAAGAAGGGGACGCCTTGTATTTTTCTCATGGATTTTCAATAACCTACAAGGAACATACCGGAGTGGTACCGCCTTCGAACATTGACGTGATCCTGTGTGCCCCGAAGGGCTCCGGAACAAGTGTCAGAAGGAACTTTCTTGCCGGCGCAGGCATCAATTCAAGCTATTCGGTATTTCAGGACTATACCGGGAAAGCCACTGACCGGATACTGGCTATTGGAATAGCAATCGGGTCAGGATTTCTTTTTCCGACAACATTTGAAAAGGAAGTTTACAGTGATCTGACTGGTGAACGGGGGGTTCTGATGGGAGCCCTGGCCGGCATAATGGATGCACAATACCAGGTGCTGCGCGAAAATGGCCATTCCCCCTCTGAAGCATTCAATGAGACAGTTGAAGAGCTCACCCAGAGCCTTATCAGGCTTGTAGATGAAAAAGGCATGGACTGGATGTATGCCAACTGCAGCGCCACCGCACAGCGCGGTGCGCTTGACTGGCGTCCAAGATTCAAGGAGGCTGTAATGCCGGTGTTCAAGGAACTTTACAAAAGGGTAAAGTCAGGGGAGGAATGTGTAAGGGTACTGCAGTCCACAGGCGCTCCGAATTACAAGGAACTCCTTAATGCAGAGCTCAATGAACTTGGAAATTCAGAGCTCTGGAAAGCCGGTGCAGCAGTAAGGAAACTCCGCCCGGGAAACAGGTAACAGTTAACAGAAAAATGATAGAAGACAAAATGGAAGAAAAAGTCATTATTTTCGACACAACTCTCAGAGATGGAGAACAGGTCCCGGGATGCCAGCTGAATACAATCGAAAAAATCGAAGTGGCCCAGGCGCTTGAAGCACTGGGAGTTGATGTAATCGAGGCAGGCTTCCCCATTTCCAGCCCCGGCGATTTCAACAGCGTCGTTGAAATATCAAAGGCTATTTCCAATCCGGTGATCTGCGCACTTACCAGGGCTGTGAAAAAAGATATTGAAGTTGCTGCCGATGCTCTTCAGTACGCAAAGAATAAAAGGATCCATACTGGAATAGGCGTTTCACCTGTACATATCAAGTATAAAATCAAAACCACTCCCGAAGAAATTATCAAAAGGGCTGTTGATGCAGTAAAATATGCAAAAAAGTTTGTGGACGACGTTGAATTTTATGCCGAAGACGCCGGAAGAAGTGAAAATGAATATCTTGCAAGGGTCGTTGAAGCGGTTATCAAAGCCGGAGCAACCGTGGTAAACATACCTGACACAACAGGATACTGTTTACCCGAGGAATATGGCGCAAAGATCAGATACCTGAAAGAAAATGTACCGAACATCCACAAGGCAATCATCTCAACTCATTGCCATAATGATCTTGGAATGGCGACAGCCAACACAATGATGGGTGTAATTAACGGGGCCAGGCAGGTTGAGGTGACAATGAACGGAATCGGGGAACGGGCCGGAAACACTTCACTTGAAGAAGTGGCAATGATCATAAAAAGTCATCATAGCCTGAATCTGAAAACCAATATCAACTCCAGGCTCATTTTCAGTACAAGCAGGCTTGTATCGAACCTCATGAGCATGCCCGTTCAGGCCAACAAAGCCATTGTGGGAAGAAATGCCTTTGCCCATTCATCGGGCATCCACCAGGATGGAGTCCTGAAATACAGGGAAAATTATGAGATAATTGATCCCCATGAAGTGGGAATAAAAGATTCTTCAATCATCCTGACTGCCCGCAGCGGAAGGGCGGCACTGAGCCACCGGCTTGAAATGCTTGGTTTCGCTTTCGGGAAAGATGAACTGGACGATATCTATCACAGGTTCCTGCTGCTTGCAGATAAGAAGAAGGAAATAAATGACGAGGACCTGAGGATCCTTTCAGGTGAAGTATTTTCCGGGGAAAAATCACTCAAACTTGAGTCTTTGCAGGTAATTTGCGGTAAATCGGCCCTGCCCGTTGCCACCGTGGGGATTAAAATAAAGGGTGAGATTCATGTCTCAACTGCTGCCGGCAACGGTCCCATCGATGCTGCATTCACTGCAGTAAAACAGCTGATAAGCAAAACCGTCCATCTCGAGGAGTTTCTGATCCAGGCAATCACCAAAGGCAGTGACGATATCGGCAAGGTCCATATCCAGATTGACCACCAGGGCAAAATTTATTATGGATTTTCAGCAAATACCGATATAGTCACAGCTTCGGTTGAAGCATTCATCGATGCAATCTCAAAGATAAAATAGGTGAATCCCTGTCATAAAATGATTCAGCCAGGACGTTTTGCATACTTAATTATCAGGAGAATAAAAACGTTGAAGAACAGCTTTTTATGTGTTAAATATTTCACAGGTACTTAATGGAACCAAAAACACTTTTTGACAAAATATGGGACTCTCATGTCGTACGTTCCATAAAGGGAGGTCCCGACGTACTGTATATCGACAGGCATTACATACATGAGGTTACCAGTCCGCAGGCATTCAATGGTCTGAAAAAAAGAGGGATTCCGGTATTCCGGCCCGCGAGGACCCTGGCGACTGCCGATCACAACATACCGACAATAAATCAGGATCAGCCGATTAGGGATCTGCTTTCGAGAAAGCAGGTGGAAAAGCTTGCCGAAAACTGTACAGAACATGGTATAGAATTTTACGGACTCAATCATCAACGGAACGGTATCGTGCACGTCATCGGGCCGGAGCTTGGATTTACAAGGCCGGGAATGACAATTGTTTGCGGCGACAGTCATACATCCACCCACGGGGCATTCGGTACAATAGCTTTCGGCATCGGTACAAGCGAGGTTGAAATGGTTCTTGCAACCCAATGCATTCTTCAGCTTAAACCGAAAAGGATGCGCATCACAATCAACGGTACATTGCAGAAGGGAGTTACCTCTAAGGATCTGATTATGTACATTATATCGCAGATCTCAACCAGCGGGGCAACAGGATATTTTGTTGAATATGCCGGACAGGCCATAAGGAAGCTCAGCATGGAAGCCAGAATGACCGTATGCAACATGAGTATTGAAATGGGTGCCCGGGGCGGATTGATTGCCCCCGATGAAGAAACATTGCGCTATTATAAAAATTCAGGGGCATTTCCTGAAAACTTTGACTGGAACCAGATGACTCTGCAGTGGAAAGACCTGAAAAGCGATCCGGATGCCGTATTTGACCGCGAACTGGAATTTAATGCTGATCTCATCAGTCCCATGATTACCTTTGGAACAAATCCGGGAATGGGTGTTGCAATAACGGAATCAATTCCATCAATTGACAAAATAAACGGTGATGCTTCTGCATCATTCCTGAAATCGCTCGATTATATGGGATTCAAACCAGGCATGAAACTGTTGGGACATCCGGTTGATTATGTATTCCTTGGAAGCTGCACAAACGGAAGAATAGAAGATCTCAGGGCTTTCGCCAATATTGTCAGGGGCAGAAAGAAGGCCCCAAATGTCACCGTACTCATCGTTCCTGGTTCCAAGATGGTTGAAAGGCAGGCCAGGGAAGAAGGCCTTGAAGCCATACTTGAAGACGCAGGTTTCAGGCTGCGCGAACCGGGATGCTCTTCATGCCTCGCCATGAACGAGGATAAAATACCCCCGCGGAAATATGCGGTTTCAACATCAAACCGGAATTTTGAAGGACGCCAGGGGCCCGGTGCGAGGACCCTGCTCGCAAGCCCTCTTACAGCTGCTGCTGCCGCAATTACGGGAAAAATAACCGATCCAAGGGAATTTATCGACTGAATGTTTTGAGTAATAAATAAGAAATGTCAAAGGAAAAATTCGAAATACTGGAATCAACTTGTGTCCCATTGCCACTGCAAAACATTGACACCGATCAGATTGTGCCGGCCAGATTCCTGAGTGCAACTTCAAGGGAAGGATTCGGCGAAAATCTGTTCCGTGACTGGAGATTTGACAAGGCAGGTAACCTAAATCCTCAATTCGTTCTCAACAATCCGGAGTTCGGCGGTAAGATTCTTGTTGCCGGCAAGAATTTCGGCAGCGGATCCAGCCGAGAACATGCTGTCTGGGCAATTTATGATTATGGATTCAGGGCGGTTGTTTCAAGCTTCTTTGCAGATATATTTAAGAACAACGCCCTTAATAACGGACTCCTCCCTGTAGTCGTTCCCGAAGAATTCCTCAGTGAACTGATCGATCTGGTCCGGAAAAAACCACAAACCATAGTAAGGATCGATCTCATGAACCAGGTTATTTCCATACCGTCAGAAAACAGGTCAGCCGGTTTCGATATAAATCCCTACAGGAAAGATTGCCTGCTGAGAGGACTGGATGATATCGATTACCTCCTGAGTATAAAGGACGAGATCATTGCATTCGAAGAAAAGAATAAAAAATGAAACCTTCATGATTGACCATAAACAATAACACAAATGAATACAGTCGCGTTCAGTCATGTGCGGTTCCCTGCCCGAAGGGTCAGACGGGCATCCGAAATTTAAAAAATTACATACGGATGAAAATAGAAATAATGGATACCACCCTGAGGGATGGTGAGCAGACGCAAGGTGTATCTTATTCACCGCTTGAAAAGCTTCAGATTGCCTCGATTCTCCTCAAGGATGTGAAGGTTGACCGCATTGAAGTGGCTTCTGCACGCGTGTCCTCTGGCGAGTTCGAGGCTCTTAGAAAGATAACGGAATGGGCCAGGCAGAACAATATACAGAGAAAGGTAGAGGTACTTGGCTTTGTCGACGGAAATGTTTCATTGAACTGGATACACGATGCAGGCGGCAAGGTAATAAACCTTCTCTGCAAAGGATCGCTGCGTCACCTTGAGAAACAATTGCGGAAAACCCCTGAACAGCATGTAAATGACATAAGGGAGATCATAGCAAGGGCTGAAAAGCTCGATATCCAGGTGAACATTTATCTCGAGGACTGGTCAAACGGCATGATCCATTCGGAGGATTATGTATATTACATGATCGACAACCTTAAAAATGAAACAATTGCAAGATTCATGCTTCCCGATACCCTGGGAATACTTAATCCGGAACTGACTTACAGCTTCATTGGAAAAATGGTTGAACGTTATCCCGGACAGCATTTTGATTTCCATTCCCACAATGATTACGATCTTGCAGTTGCAAATGTGTTTTCTGCCGTTAAAGCTGGTGCCAGGGGCGTGCATACCACAGTCAACGGGCTCGGGGAAAGAGCCGGGAATGCACCGCTTTCCAGCGTTATCGGGGTCTTGCACGATCAGCTGAATATTGAGACCAATATCAATGAGTCGGAAATCATCAAAATAAGCAAGATTGTCGAAACTTTCAGCGGGGTCAGGATCCCTGTCAACAAGCCTGTTGTGGGCGAAAATGTATTTACACAGACTTCAGGGGTGCATGCAGACGGAGACAATAAAGCCAATCTTTATTTCAATAACCTTCTTCCTGAACGATTCGGAAGAAAAAGGAAATACGCCCTCGGAAAACAATCAGGCAAAGCCACAATAATAAAGAATCTCGAAGAGTTCGGACTGAACCTCAGTCCCGAATCCATTGCCAAAATTACAAAAAGGGTGATCGAACTGGGTGACAAAAAAGAAAATGTAACAACCGAGGATCTCCCTTTTATTATTTCAGACGTACTTGGAAGCGACAGGTCGGAATTCAAAATATTCATTAAGAATTACTCCCTGTCCCTGTCCTACGGGTTAAAGCCCTCAGCAAGCGTATTGATCGATATTGATGGCAAGCTTTACCAGGAAACCTCCCCGGGAGACGGACAATACAATGCTTTCATGAAGGCGCTCAGGAAGATCTATGACAAGCTGGGCAAAGAACTTCCCGTATTGACCGACTATGAAGTTTCAATACCACCGGGAGGCAAAACCGACGCTCTCGTTGAGACTTTAATATCCTGGAACTTCAGGGGCAGGGAATTCAGAACCAGGGGGCTTGATGCCGATCAAACCGAATCGGCAATAAAAGCAACCGAGAAAATGCTTAACATTGTTGAAGGAATCAACGGAACGGAAAAGAATCACTTATCAGCCTGAGTCCTGGCAATAAACAGGAACCTGTTCAGAAAAGTCAATCATTAACAAATAAACAATCTATGGCCAGAACCTACAATATTGCAGTAATCCCCGGTGACGGAACGGGTCCGGAAGTGGTGAGGGAGGGAAAAAAGGCCCTTTCGGCTGCCGCTTTGAAATTCGGATTCGGAATAAATTTCACTGAGTTTGATTTCGGAGGTGACAGATACCTTAAGACAGGTGAGATTTTACCCGATTCAGCTGTTGCAGAACTCAGTAAATTTGATTCCATCTTCCTGGGAGCAATCGGTCATCCTGATGTGAAGCCGGGGATCCTTGAAAAAGGGATCCTGCTTAAACTCAGGTTCGAACTTGACCAGTACGTAAATCTTCGCCCGATAAAGCTCTACCCCGGAGTTGAAACACCATTAAAAAACAAGGGTCCGGAGCACATTGATTATGTAGTGGTGAGGGAAAATACAGGCGACGTGTATACCGGTAGCGGCGGGGTCACCATGAAGGGGACCCCTAATGAGGTTGCCATGCAGAATATGGTTTATACCCGTTTCCTGGTGGAAAGATGTCTAAGGTATGCATTTGAATACACCAGGAAAAGAAACAGGAAAAAAACCCTTGCACTCTGCGGCAAGACAAACGTACTCACTTATGTGTTTGATCTATGGGAAAGAGCCTTCAATGAGATCGGCAGTGCAGAATTCCCTGATATCAAAAGGGAATATTACCATATTGATGCAACCTGTATGTGGATGGTCAAGAATCCCGAATGGTTCGATGTTATTGTCACCACAAACATGTTCGGCGACATCATAACCGATTTGGGAGCCATAACACAGGGCGGCATGGGAATAGCAGCAGGAGGCAACATCAATCCTGACGGGGTCTCAATGTTCGAGCCCATTGGCGGATCAGCACCAAAATACACCGGAAAGAATGTGATAAACCCCCTCGCATCCATTGCATGCGGCGGAATGATGCTTGAGCACCTTGGGGAAGAAACCGCAGCCCGTGCAATTGAAATCGCCATCATGGATGTTACAGCAAATAAACTGAAAGACATGGCCGCAGGAAAAATGGGTTATTCAACCAGCGAGGTGGGTGACCTTGTTGCAGAAAGGATCTGATCACTGCCGCCTGAATCCCTGCTAACCTGAAAAGATTCAACCCCACAGGTAGATCCGTTTCAAATGAAACAAACCTAGGCTGAAGAAAAGGTTTCCGGGGTTTATTGATGATAATTATTAAAAAATTTCTATAATTGCATCATTATTTTTAAAAAATGGATCTGATTAAACTGCATCATCATTTTCTTACTTGCTCTCAGGCGAGATTGAAATGATATGTCAGTGCATCAAAAATATCATGAACCCGTCTGAGAAAACAGGCGGGTTTTTTTCTGCCATTCCCGGCCAGATTAGTAAAACATGGAGTATGAAGAAACTTAGAATTGCAATCCAGAAAACCGGAAGACTGAGTGAAAACTCACAAAAGCTCCTGGAAGAATGCGGTATTAAATTCTCAAACGGAGCAAATGTACTGAAAACTTCAGCCGTGAATTTCCCTGTCGAGATTTTGTTCCTGAGAGATGATGACATACCGCAGTACGTTGAACAGCAGGTTGCCGATATTGGAATCCTCGGGGAGAACATGGTTCTTGAAAAAGACAAGGATGTGGAAATTCTTGAACAGCTGGGATTTGCCCATTGCCGCCTCAGTCTGGCAATACCGGCGCAGCATGATTTCACCGGGCCGGAATATCTTATGAACAGGAAGATAGCCACCAGTTATCCCAAGCTTCTGACCGATTACCTGAAGGAAAACAATATTACTGCCGAAATTGAAGAGCTGAGCGGCAGCGTTGAAATCGCCCCTGGAATCGGACTGGCAGATGCGGTTTGCGATATTGTCAGCTCGGGAAGCACCCTGATGACAAACGGACTGAAGGAGGTGGTGACAATTTTAAAAAGCCAGGCGGTTTTGATTGCAAACAAAAATCTGGATCCCGAAAGGATCGGCATCGTGAACAAGCTGCTGTTCAGGATCAGGTCTGTAAAAAACGCGAAGGAAAATAAATACATACTTCTGAATGCTCCTGAACCGGCAATTGCGGAAATCTGCAAAATCCTTCCGGGCATGAAGAGCCCGACGGTTCTGCCGCTGGCTGAAAAAGGATGGTGCAGCCTCCACTCAGTGGTCAAGGAAGATGAGTTCTGGGAAAGGATAAGCCAGCTGAGGGAGGCCGGAGCCGAAGGGATACTTGTGATACCAATCGAAAAAATGATACTCTGATGAGAACGATTGTAAATCCTCCCTCCTCAGCCTGGAACGATCTTTGCAGAAGGCCTGTCAAAGATCAGTCACAACTGGCCGTGCAGGTTGGGAAAATCCTGTCTGATGTCAAAAACAACGGAGACAGAGCCCTGCTGAAATACACCCTGAAGTTTGACGGGGCAGCAACAGATGACCTGAGAATCTCTGAAAAAGAGATATCGGAAGCTGAAAAAGAGATTCCCGATGAACTGAAATCCGCAATAGCCGTTGCCGGTTCAAATATTGAAAGATTCCACAGAACGCAGCTTCCGGATGATGGTATTATCGTTGAAACCCTCAGGGGGGTCAGATGCTGGAGAAAAAGTGTAGCTGTAGAAAAAGCCGGAATATATGTCCCCGGAGGATCGGCTCCGCTGTTTTCCACTGTCCTGATGCTGGCCATTCCGGCAAGAATTGCCGGATGCAGGGAAATAATAATGTGCACTCCGCCCGACAAAAATGGCAAAGTAAACCAGTTGATCCTGTATACTGCCCGGATCTCCGGAGTAACTTCATTTTTCAGGGTTGGCGGAGCCCAGGCGATTGCAGCCATGGCCTACGGAACAGAAACAATACCAAAAGCCGACAGGATCTTCGGCCCGGGAAACCAGTACGTCACAAAAGCAAAGGAAATGGTGCAGCTCGACGGTGTCCCGATTGATATGCCTGCAGGTCCCAGTGAAGTTCTTGTCATAGCCGATGATTCCGCGGAACCGTCATTTGTAGCTTCCGACCTGATCGCCCAGGCCGAACACGGAACTGACAGCCAGGTTCTCCTTGTAACCACAAGCACTGCACTTTTGTCTGAAGTCAGTAAGGAAATCGACAAACAGCTTCCGGCACTTCCCAGAAAAGCGATTGCAGAAAAAGCACTTGCAAACAGCTTGCTTATATCTTTTGATTCTATTGAAAAATGTATGGAATTCAGTAACCTGTACGCCCCGGAACATCTAATCATCTCAGTTTCTGATCCCGCTGCTGCAACAGAATGCGTAACCAATGCCGGTTCGGTATTCATCGGAAAATACAGCTGTGAAAGTGCAGGTGATTATGCCAGCGGAACGAACCATACCCTTCCCACAAATGGCTTCGCAAGAAACTATAGCGGTGTCTCGGTTGACAGTTTCATGAAAAAAATAACGTTCCAGGAACTTTCCGGGGAAGGATTATTAAACCTGGGACCGGTCATTCAGAAAATGGCAGCCGCTGAATTACTTGAAGGACACAGGAATGCTGTTACAATCCGTCTTAATTCGCTTAAAAATGCTTGATATCAACTTACTTGTCAGGGACAATGTCAGGAACCTGATCCCATACTCATCCGCAAGGGATGAATTCCGGGGCAGACATGGCATATTCCTGGATGCCAATGAAAATCCCTACGGAAAATTAAACAGGTATCCCGATCCGTACCAGCAGGAACTGAAATTGCAGATCAGCAGGATAAAACAGATGCCAGCCGAAAATATATTCCTGGGGAACGGCAGTGACGAAATAATTGATCTGGCTTTCAGAACCTTCTGCAGGCCGGGTATTGACAAGGTGCTCACATTTCCTCCCACCTATGGTATGTATGAGGTCTCGGCAGGAATTAACGATATTCCTGTCATTAAAGTACCGCTGACAGACAAATTCCAGATAAACATGGAAAAGACTGTTCCTTTACTTGATGACCCGCATCTGAAACTGATATTCATTTGCAGTCCGAATAATCCGACCGGCAACCTGCTTAATTCCAGCGATATAAAATATATCATTGAACACAGCAGGGGTATTGTGCTGATCGATGAAGCTTATAATGATTTCTCAGGAAAACAATCGTTCAATACTATGATAGCCAGGTATCCCAACCTTATCGTAATGCAGACTTTCAGCAAGGCATCAGGACTGGCTGCTGCAAGGATCGGAATGGCTTTTACAGATCAGAAAACAGTTCAGTATTTCAATAAACTTAAACCTCCCTACAATATAAGTTCCCTGAACCAGAAAGCTGCTGCCGGTCAGATGACTCATTATGAAAAAACACTTGACCAGGTAAGGAAAATAATCAGCGAGAGGGACAGACTGAAGACGGTACTGGGCAGCCTGAAAATTGTTGAGGAAATATATCCCTCTGATGCAAATTTCCTTCTTGTCAGGGTAAAAGATCCTGATTATATTTATAAGTCACTTGCAGCCAGTAATATAATTGTGCGTAACAGAAGCCGGGTCGTTCCGGGCTGTCTGAGGATAACCATAGGTACAAAACCTGAGAACAACAGGCTGATTGCTGCACTGAAGCGTATCAGCATATGACCCTGCTACTGCCTTAAATGAAAAAAGGAAAAAATGAGACTAACAGGACTTACATGCACCGGGTGGTTCGTAAGACAAGATGAATATCTATGAAATCCACATGATACAAAATCACAAACAAGCATGAAAATAAAATTCATGTGGATTCCATGTGAACCACTTAATCTACAGTAGTATATAAATTAATTTTCACATGAAAAAGGTATTGTTTATCGACAGGGACGGAACAATAATCACCGAACCCCTTGACGAACAGGTTGACACTTTTGAAGATCTGAGGTTTTTACCCGGAGTGATCACGGCATTGTCGAAAATAGCAGCCGAAACAGACTTCGAACTGGTAATGGTTACCAATCAGGATGGCCTGGGAACAGCATCATTCCCGGAGGAAAGTTTCTGGCCGCCTCACAACAAAGTCATTCAGATCCTTGAAGGAGAAGGTGTCAGGTTTGCAGAGGTTTTTATCGACAGGACATTTCCCGAAGACAATGCCCCGACCAGGAAGCCCGGAACCGCGATGCTTACAAAATATCTCGCCTCGGGAATCGACCTGGAATCATCATACGTTATCGGCGACCGGGTGACAGATATCCAGCTTGCAAAGAACCTGGGATGCAAGGCAATATTTATAGGCGACCCAAATCAACCTGACGCAGTCCTGTGTACCAGGGATTGGAATGATATCTACAGGTTCCTGAAAGATATTCCGAGAACTGCGATCATCGAAAGAAAGACAAATGAAACCTCAGTAAGCGTTTACGTCAATCTTGACGGTACCGGGAAAAGTTCAGTAAGTACGGGGCTCGGCTTCCTTGACCACATGCTTGATCAGGTAGCCAGGCACGGTACGGTTGATCTAACCATAAGGGCCGCAGGCGATCTTCATGTGGATGAACATCACACTGTTGAAGATGTTGCAATAGCCCTCGGGCAATGTGTTTCAAAGGCCCTTGGCAGGAAAAAAGGCATTGAAAGGTACGGATTCGTCATTCCAATGGACGATTCCCTTGCCGAGGCAGCCATTGATTTCGGGGGAAGGCCCTGGCTTGCCTGGAATGTCAGCTTCAGCCGCGAAAAGACCGGTGATGTTCCTACAGAGATGTTTCCCCATTTCTTCAGATCATTCTGCGACAGTGCTGCATGCAATCTGCACATAAGGGCAGAAGGTGAAAATGATCACCATAAGATCGAAGCTGTATTCAAGGCGTTTGCCAGGGCTCTCGGAATGGCAGTGAGAAAAACAGGAAACAACCAGCTGCCGTCAACCAAAGGTACATTATGATAGCCGTGCTGAAGTGTAATGCGAAGATTCTCTGGCAGGGATGCAATGCATCCAAGCAACCCGGCCCTGGGAACCGGATCGCCGGCGATCCCGGGGGAATTATTTCTGCCGGGAAAATGATCATACCCGGAGCCGGGCATACGGATATTTTATAATCTACCCGAACTATGAGGATAATTATTGCAATGGATATTATTGACGGCAAATGTGTGAGGCTCACCAGGGGCGATTACTCGACACGCCGGATTTACGGTTCGGACCCCCTTGAAGTGGCAAGGCAGGCAGAGGATCACGGCTTCAGTTACCTGCACCTGGTCGATCTGGATGGCGCCAGGGAGAAAAAGATCATCAATCACAATATTCTCAGGAAGATCGCATCCGCCACATCCCTGAAGATCGATTTCGGAGGAGGCATCAGAACTACCGACGACCTCAGGCTTCTTTTTGAATCCGGGGCAAATCAGATTACCGCTGGAAGTATTTCAGTAACCAATGAAGCACTCTTCATGAACTGGATTGAAATTTTCGGACCGGAAAAAATAATCCTGGGTGCTGATTCGAGGAACAGGCTGATATCATCAGGAGCATGGATGGAGGATTCAGATATTGAGGTCATTGAATTTTTAACCGGCTATGCCGCACGTGGCGTGAAGTATGCCCTCTGCACCGACATTGAAAAGGATGGTATGCTTAACGGTCCTTCAGTAAGCCTTTACAGGGAAATCCTGGAGATCCCCGGAATAAACCTTATTGCCAGTGGTGGTATTTCGACAATTGAAGATGTGAAAATGCTTTCGGACATGGGATGTGAAGGAGCTGTAATTGGAAAAGCACTTTATGAAGGTTTAATGGATTTAAATGAACTTAGCAAACTGCTATGAAACCCTCAAGGTTAACCAAAAACATAAACCCGGATGGATATAAACTCATCCGGTCATGTGTGGTCCCCTGCCCGGGGCTCAGACAGGCATCCGGACTTTAAAACATAAATGATATACAGATGAAACCCACATGATTGACCACAATCACAAACACGATAAGAATGTAATTTTCAACCGGGCTTGCGAGCTCGACAAAGTCAATCATGTGCGGTTCCCTGCCCGACGGGTCAGGCGGGCATCATACCATTAAAATCAAAATTATATTATAATGAAAAAAAGAATCATTCCATGCCTCGACATTAAAGACGGAAGGACAGTCAAGGGGGTTAATTTCGTGAGGTTCCGGGATGCAGGCGATCCTGTTGAACTTGCCAGGGAATATGTAAAACAGCAAGCCGATGAACTCGTTTTCCTCGATATCACCGCCACCGTGGAAAAACGGAAGACCATTACGGAACTGGTAAGCCGGATTGCAGGAGAAATAAGCATTCCATTTACTGTCGGCGGAGGCATAAACTCTGCAGAAGACGTTGAGTTACTCCTTGCCGCCGGTGCAGATAAAGTAAGCATAAACACAGCTGCAGTCAGGAACCCGGGCCTGGTAGAAGAAATTGCAGGGAAATTCGGGAGCCAGTGCCTTGTGGTTGCAATAGACACTGACCGCATAAACGGAAACTGGAACGTTATTGTCGATGGCGGCCAGACTCCGACAACCCTGGGAACAGTTGAGTGGGCAGTGAAGGTCATGAAACTGGGAGCCGGGGAGATCCTTCTGACCTCGATGGATGCCGACGGTACAAAATCGGGATTTTCCATCGAAATTACCAGAATGGTAACTGAAGCTGTAAAGATACCGGTTATCGCCTCCGGCGGAGCTGGAAATATGGATCATTTCGTGGATGTCTTCAGTCAAACCGGCTGTAGTGCCGCATTGGCGGCAGGTATATTTCATTTCGGGGAAGTTTCCATCCCTGAATTGAAAAAATATCTTGCCGCCAGAAATATCCAGGTAAGAATATAATACACCCGTTCCGCCCCCGGTAGCAATTGCGGAAATCCAATAAGCAACCGGGCATTTCACAGATAATCAGAAATAAATAAAAACAAGATACAGATCAACAGAAAAACAGGCTATGGAATCAATTGACTTCAGTAAAGGAAACGGACTGGTCCCAGCAGTCATTCAGGACTACAACACCCTCCAGGTTTTAATGGTAGGGTTCATGAATGAGGAAGCATTGAAAAAGACAGTGGCTGAAGGCAGGGTTACATTCTTCAGCAGAAGCAAAAACCGTTTGTGGACAAAAGGGGAAACTTCCGGCAATTATTTGTATGTTAGAGAAATAACAGCAGATTGTGACCAGGATTCATTGCTTGTCAGGGTCAATCCCGCCGGCCCTGTGTGTCACACGGGAAACAAGTCTTGTTTTGGCAGTGAAGTTCCCAAGGGATTCATATACGAGCTTGAAAAAATCGTAAATCAAAGGATTGACGATAATGCCGGGAATTCCTACACAAACAAGATCTTCAGGCAGGGAATAAACAGGATGGCCCAGAAAGTGGGTGAAGAAGCCATTGAACTGATCATAGAATCAAAAGATGATAACAATAACCTGTTCATTAACGAAGCAGCTGATCTGCTTTACCATCTGCTGATACTGCTTAAAGCCAAAAAACTGTCGTTTTCCGACGTGGAAAAAGTACTTCTTTCAAGACACAAACCCGCTAAAAATTCAGATTCTATATCCTGACAGCAGTTATTAATTTATTTCAGCCTGGTTATTGCGCATTTTACATGATTCGCAACAGCAAATCCTGGATTTGGCGGCGCGGAACCTCCCTTTTTGATGTCACTTTCTTATGGTGAAGAAAAAGAAAATGCCATCAAACCAATAAAAGAAAAGATGCTCCATGTGAGACTCACTCTTATCGATATCCCGCTCAAAACATAAAAAATTACAGTAATTCTTTATTTTTATTTATTTTTTTTGGAATTATTGTTTTATGAGTTAATTTTGTCACCCAGTAAAGCAAATGACAATGAATTTCGTATACAACTATTTCTTCTTTTATTTCTTTTTTTATTTCAAAAAGAGATAAGGGGATTTTTGTATACGTATAAAAAGACAATATGAAAGCAAGGGTCCCCAAAAGGGACCCTTCTTAATTTTAATACCATAGGAAATGAAAGTATCAATGCAGGGAGAACCCGGATGTTTTCACGAAGTAGCGGCAAGACAGTATTTCGGCAACGATGCCGTCATTGACATGATTCCTTGTTCAACTTTTGACCAGACGCTTAAAGTCGTGCAGGAAGGTTACGCTGACCTGGCCATGATGGCAATTGAGAATGCCCGCTCCGGAAGCATTTTGTACAACTACAACCTTATCCGGGAATCGGGGCTGAAAATGCTTGGAGAGCACAATCTCAGGATAGTCCAGAATCTGATGGCTTTGCCCGGACAGTCAATTAATGACATTAAGCAGATCAGGTCGCATCCGATAGCATTGTCTCAATGCATGACCTTCCTGAACAATTACCCGAATATAACACTCGTTGAGGCAAGTGATACTGCAGGAAGTGCAAAACTAATCTCGGAACACAAGCTTAAAAAGATAGCAGCCATTGCTTCTTCAAAGGCAGCCGAGATGTACGGTCTTGAGATAATTGCTCCCGGCATTGAAACCTATAAAAAGAATTATACACGATTCCTGGTTATCGGTAATGAGCAAATGGGGAAAAAGGACGGCAACAAGATGTCAGTCTGCTTTGCCACAGGCCATAAGCCCGGGTCACTTGCAACAGTACTCGTCAGGCTCGCACAAATGAACATCAACCTTTCAAAAATACAGTCGGTACCACGGCTCAACGGAGGATGGGAATACATGTTCTATCTCGATCTGGAGCTTCCTTCGGGAATCTCGCTTGATACTATTGAGGAAATTCTTTACAAGGATACCAGCAATCTGGAAATACTGGGTATTTACAATAAAGGAGAAATGATCCATGAAAGTTGAACCTGCAGACAGGACCTTACTGGTCGAGGAATATTACTTCTCCCGCAAACTGAAGCAGATTGAGGAAATGCGCAAGGGAGGGGCCGATGTTATAAATCTTGGTATCGGCAGCCCCGATCAGCCTCCGTCAGCCGGCACGATTGAGCGCCTTACTGCTGAGGCTGCAAAACCCAATGTTCATGGTTATCAGAGTTACACTGGTATCCCTGCACTCAGAAAAGCATTTGCCGACTGGTACATGAGGTACTTCGGGATAAGGCTTGATCCGGAAGGTGAGATCCTGCCGCTCATTGGCAGCAAGGAAGGCATTATGCATATCACCATGGCCTTTGTAAACCCCGGTGATGAAGTTCTGGTGCCTGATCCCGGATATCCAACCTACTCATCGGCAACGAGTCTCGCGGGCGGCAGGGTCAGGTACTATGATCTCACAGAGGAAAACAGGTGGCTTCCTGATCTTGATCTGCTTGAAAAAAGCGATCTGTCCAGGACCAAAATCATGTGGATAAACTATCCTCACATGCCAACCGGAGCAAAAGCCTCAGCTGGAAAATTATCGGAGATGGTTTCATTTGCTTCCAGCCATGGTATCCTGTTATGCAACGACAATCCATACAGTTTCATCCTGAACACCGAATACATGAGCGTCCTGAGTGCCGAAAATGCAATGGACACGGCAATCGAGCTAAACTCCCTGAGTAAATCCCATAATATGGCCGGATGGAGGATTGGAATGGCAGCAGGGAACAGGGAGTATATAAACACTATTCTGAAAGTGAAAAGCAACATGGACTCAGGGATGTTCATGCCAATGCAAATGGCTGCCGTTGCTGCGCTCAGTAATCCGGATTCATGGTATGAAGGCCTGAACAGTCTGTATCTCAGTCGCCGGAAAATAGCAGAATCAATCCTTGAAATCCTGGGTTGCACTTTCGACACTGACCAGGCAGGGTTGTTCCTCTGGGGCAGAATACCGGACGACGCTGTAAGCGCCGAAGATCTTTCAGAAAAAATACTGACAGAAGCGCATGTTTTTATTACTCCGGGATTTATTTTCGGAAAGAACGGACGGAGATATATCCGTATTTCACTATGTGCCGGCGAGGACCGGCTTTCAGAAGCCCGGGACAGGCTGACATCTGCAAAACACGGTCATTCGCATTCAACTTTACTCTCATGACAATAGCTGTTGTAGGAATAGGGCTCATCGGAGGATCATTGATGATCGATCTTCGCAAGCGAGGGTTTGCCCAGAAAATAATTGGCGTGGATTTAAATATGCAGCACCGGAACATAGCCCAGCTCTGCGGCATTGTGGATGAAACCGATTCGCTTGAAAATGCCGTTGACAGGAGCGACCTGGTCATTTTAAGCAGCCCGGTCGATGCCAATTGCATGATGCTCCCGTCAATCCTCGACAGAATTCAGGGTACCGGCAAGGTGGTTAGCGACATGGGATCGACCAAGGCAAGTATTGCCAGGGTATCGGAACATCACCCGGGCAGGGGGCGATTCGTTGCCCTGCACCCAATGGCCGGAACAGAGTTTTCCGGACCGCTTGCGGCCATTGGCAAGCTGTTTGATTACAAGATCGCAATAATCTGCGATGCCGAAAAAAGCGATGTTGATGCAAGAAGGATAGTCGAAAGTATGCTCGACACTCTTAACATGAGGAGGATATACATGGATTCTGCTGATCATGACATACATGTGGCCTATGTATCGCATATTTCCCACATCACTTCTTTCTCCCTGGCCCTGAGCGTGCTGGACAAGGAGAAGGAGGAAGAGCACATTACAACCCTTGCAGGCGGCGGTTTTGAAAGCACCGTCAGGCTGGCAAAGAGCAGTGCCGAAACCTGGGCTCCCATTTTCCTGGAAAACTCCGAATTCATATTGGAAGTCATGGATAATTATATCGAAAAAATGAATCTGTTCAAGAAAATGATAAGGGAAAGGAATAAAGAGGGCCTGATGGCATTAATGGAAGAGGCAAACAAGATCAGGAAAATATTACACTAAAAAACAATAACATGGTACTTGAAACGGGAACAACACACATCAGGGACTGGAGAGGCTACAAGGGCAGACCTTTCCTGATATCGGGCCCCTGCAGCGCTGAAACCGAGGAACAGGTTATGGCAACTGCAAAGGAACTGGCCCAGCTCAAAGAAGTCAACCTTTTCAGGGCAGGCATCTGGAAACCCCGAACCAGGCCGAATTCATTTGAGGGAATAGGTATTGAAGGACTCAAATGGCTGAGAAATGTGAAACAGGAAACAGGCCTGATGGTCGGTACGGAAGTTGCCAACGAAAAACACGTTTATGAAGCACTTAAATATGGCGTTGACATGCTGTGGATAGGCGCCAGGACTTCTGTCAATCCTTTCACCGTACAGGAAATTTCAAATGCACTCAACGGTGTGGATGTCATGGTACTGGTAAAGAACCCCATCAACCCCGATCTTGATCTGTGGATCGGTGCCATCGAACGTATTGCAAGGGCAGGGATAAGCAGGCTCGGGGCAATTCATCGCGGATTTTCAACATACGAAAAAACAGTTTACCGTAATCAGCCCAACTGGCAGCTGCCGATTGAGCTGCGAAGACGCATGCCGGATCTGCCAATACTGTGTGACCCAAGTCACATTGCCGGGGCCAGGAGATACCTGTATGAAATCGCACAGAAAGCCCTCGACCTGAATTTTGATGGTTTAATGATAGAATCTCATATCGATCCCGATAAAGCTCTCAGTGATTCAGCACAGCAGGTTACCCCCAATGATCTCAGGGAACTTCTCAGCAGGCTGATCCTGAGAAGCCCGGTACCTTCCGATCCGAAACTGCTCGATATTCTCGGAGAATTAAGGCAGCAGATTGATATTTTCGACGACTACCTCCTCGATATTCTGGAGAAGCGAATGAAAGTCGCAGAAACAATCGGCCAGTACAAAAAGGAAAACAATATCACTATCCTGCAGTCAACCCGCTGGGATGAGATCATCAGCAAGGTCATGATCAACGGAGAGTCCAAGGGACTCAGCAGGGAACTGATAGATACCGTCTTTAAGGCCATTCACCAGGAATCGATCAACCACCAGATGAGAGTAATGAATAATGGTGTCATGAATCTTGCCGTTGATAAACATTAATTTTGCAGTGATATGGTTCGATCTGTTGATCCATCCTTTATCGCAGGGGAGATAAAATCACCATCTTCCAAGAGCATGACACAGAGAGCCATTGCAGCAGCAATGCTTGCAAAAGGAAGCAGTATAATAAAGAATCCTTCGTATTGCAATGACTCTCTCGCTGCTATGAGTATTGCCAGGGGTTTTGGAGCAAAAATAGTGCCGGAAGAGAGTCTGATGTATGTCACAGGCCGGCCCGGGGTGACGGACAATACTCTCAATTGCGGAGAGTCAGGTCTTGCCATCAGGATGTTCTCTCCGATTGCGGCATTGTTTCCCGAAAAGATCGTCATGCTTGGAAAAGGCTCACTCAGAAACAGGCCGATGCAAATGATAGGGGATGCATTAATCCAGCTGGGAGCCAGGTTTGAAAGTACCGGCGGTTTTCTTCCACTTACAATTCAGGGGCCGTTAAAAGGCGGACGGTGCGAAATTGACGGATCGGTGAGTTCCCAGCTTCTTACAGGGCTCCTAATGGCCCTGCCGCTTACCGCTGAAGATTCCGAGATCTTCGTGACCAACCTTAAAAGCAAGCCGTATGTTGACATGACAATGAAAGTTCTCAGGGATTTTGGCATAACGGTAAGCCATGAAGACTATAAACTGTTCACTATCAGGGGCAGGCAGGCCTATTCCCCGGTAAACATTGAAGTAGAGGGCGACTGGAGCGGCGGAGCTTTCCTGCTCGTTGCGGGAGCAATAAACGGCAACGTGGTTGTCAGGGGCCTTCAGGCAGGAAGTTGCCAGAGCGACAGGGCAATCCTGGAAGCCATGGAAAAAGCCGGAGCAATGATCACAATAAGCCAGGACTGGATTTCAGTAACCAAATCCGATATGAAAGCTTTCGAGTTCGACGCCACCGACGCGCCCGACCTGTTTCCCCCTCTTGCCGCCCTGGCAGCCTACTGCAACGGCATTTCAAGGATTAAGGGTGCATCGCGGCTCATCCACAAGGAAAGCAACAGGGCAGCAGCCCTTATAAGCGAATTCGGTAAAATGAACATTGAAATAAGACTCGAGGATGACCTGATGCTGATTACCGGAGGCAGGACAATGGGAGCCGCAGTATCATCGCATAACGACCACCGGATCGCAATGGCAGCCGCTGTTGCTGCACTAGGGGCCGAAGGCAGGGTGTCAATAGCTGATTCGCAATGTGTGGCAAAATCGTATCCGGATTTCTTCAATGACCTCATGAAAGCAGGTGTTTCTGTTATTGAATAATAATTGCAGGCAGCTATAAGATTTCCCGGTCAGATATATTTTTTCTGAAAATCATTAAAAAAAAGAACTTTTTTATTGGAATTTAAAAAAATTAAATAATTTTGGAGCCATGAACCATGGAATGTTATATATCTGGTCTTGGCGCAGCATCAATCAGCAAGCTGTGAATAAGGCCTGTATATAATCTTCGCAAAGATATTTTCCCGCCAAAGGCATGCTGTTCACAGCATGCCTTTTTTATTTAAAACTCATTAACCAAAATAAATAAAGTCATGAAAAAAAGTACAAAAATTTCGCTCAGTGAAAAAGAAATCCCCCGGCAATGGTATAATATTGTGGCAGATATGCCCAATAAACCGCTGCCGCCTCTTCATCCGGTGACACGCGAGCCCATTGGACCCGATGCACTTGCCGCGGTTTTTCCAATGGAACTGATCAAACAGGAGGTTTCTGCAGAACGGTATATTGATATACCCGACGAAGTCCTGGATCTGTACAAGGTATACCGGCCAAGTCCGATGTTCAGGGCGGTCAATCTGGAAAAGGCAATAGGAACCAGGAGCAAGATATACTACAAGTACGAGGGAGGCAACTACTCCGGTTCCCATAAGACCAACACTGCCATTGCACAGGCCTATTACAACAAAAAGGAAGGGATAAAGAGGATCACCACCGAAACAGGTGCCGGGCAATGGGGAAGTGCACTGAGTTACGCATGCAATCATTTCGGACTTGAACTGCTGGTTTTCATGGTCAGGGTCAGCTATACCCAGAAACCCGGCAGAAAGCTTCTCATGAACTCTTACAATGCAAAAGTGGTGCCTTCGCCCAGTACAATGACGGAAGCGGGCAGAAAGATTCTTGAAAAGGATCCCGATTCACCGGGAAGCCTGGGCATTGCAATTTCCGAAGCAATGGAGATCGCCGTCCAGGATCCCTATACCAAGTATTCACTTGGCAGTGTGCTGAATCACGTCTGCCTTCACCAGACAATAATCGGACAGGAAGCACTTTTGCAGATGGAAAAAGCCGGGGATTACCCCGACGTAGTGATTGGATGTTTCGGAGGCGGATCAAATTTCTCGGGAATTGCATTTCCATTTATACGGGAAAATATTGTAAATGACCGGAAGACCAGGTTCGTTACGGTGGAACCTTCATCATGCCCTAAGCTTACAAAGGGAAAATTCATGTATGACTTCGGCGACACGGCAGGAATGACCCCCCTGTTGCCAATGTTCACCCTTGGACATAACTTCGTTCCTGAAAAAATACATGCAGGAGGATTGCGGTACCATGGTGCAGGGGTACTGGTTAGCCAGCTGCTCAAGGACGGATTCATCGAAGCCAAGGCAAAAATGCAGAGAGAGTGTTTTGAGGGCGGAGTGCTTTTTGCCAGAACCGAAGGTATCCTTCCGGCTCCCGAATCAAATTATGCCATTGCAGGTGCACTCGATGAAGCCAGAAAGGCAGATCTTGAGGGAATCTCAAAAACGATCCTGTTTAATCTTAGCGGCCATGGTCATTTCGATATTTCTTCTTACGAGAAATACTTCGAAGGAAATCTCCCCGATCATGAAATGACCACTGCCGAAGTTGAAGCTACAATTTCAAAAATTGAGCTCCCCGACTGAACGCAGTTTAATCCGTGATTATTCAGGACCGGAAAACCAATAACCGCAAAGCCGGCTGTGTTACCGGCCATGTTCATCAAAGACTGATTACGGATATCAGGATTTTGTATGCAATGAGCCGGTACTGGCAGCTTTGCGGTTAATTTTCATTCCGAATCCGGCTTTCGTCAAAAGTCGGAATAAGGTGCCGGATGGAGAAGGTAGGCGTCCGGTCTGATGACCGTATTGGCATATTCCTCCATAACTGAGATCTTCTTCCACACGGGATGAGCCCTGAAAGCATTCCAATGTTCATCCCTCGATTGCATATTTGAATAGGTTGTCAGGTACATCAGCCGCGGCTTGAGGCTGCCAAAAAGAACCTGTCCGTAAAATACGGCATTTGAACCTATCTCGTCAAAGATGGCAATCTCGCCTCCTTCGTTGAACATTTGGATCTTCTTCATTGCCTTGACCTCCGTCCAGCTTTCATAGCTCCTCAGTTCATATATTCTTTCTTCCGGAGGGGTGTCGAAGGTATATTTACGGTATACCGGCATAAAAGCAAAAGCTTTCATGAATATGCTTTCGTACCGTATAAATGCAGGATCATTATAAGGTGCATCTAAAAATTCCCTGCCCGCCTTCTGATGGTCGGGATCTTTTTCAAGTATTTCCAATGCCCCGGAATACTGATCCATATTTTTATATGGAATGAAGACATATACCATCTTCCCGTAAGCTGTATCCGTTTCCACGGGTCTGAATACTCCAACTGCCTGTATTCCGGCCTTACGCATGGCTGGAATAAAAGCATTTTTCAAATACCTGTCAACGAGATCATTCTTCCCAGGATCCTTTAACCTGTAAATTCTCAGTTCATAATACATTTGTTTTTCATCGGGAGTAGCAGATGATCTGCATGAATACAATAACGTTCCGGCTGCCAATACCGCAAATGCCACTGATAAAACTGATCTTTTCATTTACACATGTTTTTGTTTACCCGCCTTGTCAATACTGAAAAATTTTGCCACCAGCCAGTACCTCCTGGTTTTTCTCGTCGAAAGTTGCCTTTTCTCCCGTGCGAAGGCTTGCAGTGCACATGATGTTCGCAATGGAATGATTATATCCTGCCGTAACGTCAGCATTCGGCTTTTTACGGCTTCTGACACATTCCATCCAGTTTTTCATATGTGCAATTGTCATGGTATCGCCCCCGGTATCAGCTGCTGTCTCAATTGATACAGAAGGCAGTTCAAATGTTTTAAGAAGATTCGGCTTCATATTCATTGCACTTGCATCAGATTCTTCAAGTCCTCCTTCTGATGTGATCCTGTTTGTATCGAGGTTCAGCATCCCGCCGTTTGAAAAATATAGCTCCTTGACTCCGCCTGCAGAATTGGTGAATCTCGACGAATATACTACCTGGAAGCCTGAATTGGGGTCGGCATTATTCCCGTAATCAAAAACAGCCGTCATTGTGTCAAAATTAGTGCGGCCGTCTTTCCACAGGTAAATACCACCGTTTGCAGCCACGCTCCTGGGATGCCCCAGCCCGGTGAACCAGTGAACGGTATCAATCTGATGTGCCATCCACTGGCCGGGAATACCTGATGAATAAGGCCAGAAAAGCCTGAACTCGAGATATCTCCTTGGATCAAAAGCTGTTAAAGGACGATTCATGAGATATCTTTTCCAGTCGGTATCAGCCTCCTTCAGTGTCGGGACCACATTTGGCCTTCTCCATCTCCCTGGCTGGTTGACATTCCATGTCATTTCAACCATCACAATCTTGCCGAATTTCCCCGATTTTATATACTCGTTTGCAGCGATATAATTGGGTGCACTCCGCCTCTGTGAGCCTATCTGCACAATCTTCCCCGAGTTCTGGACAGCCTTCAGTGCTGTACGGTTGTCTGCCATCGTTTCGGCAAAAGGCTTCTCAACATATGCATCGCGTCCCGCCCCGACGGCTTCGGCACAGTGGAGAGCATGCTGAAAATCAGCTGTGCTTATTATGACTGCATCAGTGTCATTCTTTTCATACAGCTCATCATTGTTTCGTGCCAGCCGCAGATTGATACCCATTGATTTGTAAAATCTGTCTGCCTCCTCCCTGCGAAGCCTCCAGATATCGGAAATGACGGTAAATTCAAAGTTCATTTCCTTTGACAGGCTGAGAAAAGAAGGAGACAATGAGCCTTTGAAACGGTCGGAATAACCAATGATCCCGACCCTGACCCGGTCGTTTGCCCCGACGATCCTGGAATAGCTCTTTGCACTGAAAACAATCGATGCAGCGCCCAGTGAGGCTTTTTTAACAAATACCCTGCGTGTTGCCATGAGAAATAATTTTTTTATTGTAACCCTGTTTTATGCGTTAATTAAATAACAATACCGGAATTTGACGGAAACAAATATAATAATCCGGGAATATACGGGCAATAACAGTCCGGCATTGATTATTTCCAGCGTAAACCAGAAAAGGTGATGGATTCAGTTTTCACAGGCAGCGATAAACTGCTCTGCAGCAGCTTCTATCTGGTCATCCGTTGAATTTATGTTTATGCCCCATCCGGAACCCAGCCCCCCGTCAACAACTCCCACGCTTATATTAATAGTCCTGCCCAGAATATCATCGGTCCGCGGATAGGCACCCCTGGTATGTGGCTGTCCGATTTTCTTCAGATGGCTCAGCACATGTTCCATATTTGAGTAAACATGCCAGCCGCTCTGATCGACTGTTTTGGATCCCAGTGATCCGGCAACCCTGGCCGCCTGTTCCCTTGTGTCGAATATCACGCTGCACAGTGTTGCACAGTCGCCGTCTGGATCATTGAGCCTTCTGAATCTGAATCCTTTTGCCGGGGAAATGAGTTTTTTGAATTTCTCTCGTTTCTCCCTGAGCGTGGATATTATTCTGTCTATCTTCTGAAGCTGTGCAAGACTGACGGCAGCTGTCAGTTCATTCATCCTGAAGTTCAGTCCAAGGATATTGCGTGAACCGACCTCCACTCCGAATCTCATCGGTTTATGTCCCTGATCATGAATTGCAAATGCCCTTTCATACAGATCTTTGTCGCTGGTTATAACAATACCTCCGTCCCCGCTGTTGATCGTTTTGAATATATTCAGTGAAAAAGCCCCGATATTGCCGATCGTTCCGGCCTTTTTACCCTTGTAGGAGGCGCCCGCCGACTGGCATGCATCTTCAATAACAAGTAATCCGTGCTTTTCCGCAATTTTCATTACGGCATCCATATTGCACGGATTACCCAGCATGTGTACGGGCATTATCGCCCTTGTACGCGGGGTTATCCGCGACTCAATATCGACAGGATCAAGGGTCAGGCTTTCATCTATTTCAGCAAGGACCGGAACCAGCCCTGCAAAAATTGCTGATGAATAGCTTGCAACAAATGTATAGGCAGGAACAATTATTTCATCTCCCGGCTCTAAACCGGCGGCCAGGAGTGAAACCAGCAGGGAAGCCGTTCCCGACGATGTGGCAAGGGCATAACCGGCATTGCTGTATCTTGCAAATTCTCTTTCCAAAGTCGCTGTCTTATGAAGGAAAGACGGGTCATTTTCGCTTCCATAACGAAATAGATAACCGCTCCTGATTACTTCAATCACGGCATCAGTTTCTTCCTTTCCAAACCAAAAAGCTCCGGGTCCAGGCATTAAGATTTTTTTTGAGGATTAACAATAAAATAAATAAGTGCAGGCACGGCTCCCCTGGAAATTATTCTCCAATCATGCATTCAAATCAATCCGCAGTATTTATGTCAGCCTGAGGCTGGAATTAAATACAAATGCGCCTGATCTCAAAGTTAGTATTCTTTTCCTATTTTCTTTTAAAGGCAGTATCAATATTCATTTAAAATATTATTTCCTTTGTTTTCTGATTATTGCATCATCATTTCAACATAATTGAACTTAATAACACAGAAATGGAAAAAGGACACAATATCCACTCGGAAAGGCTTTATTCCCTCGATGCACTACGCGGGTTTGATATGTTCTGGATCATGGGCGGTGCAGGCATATTCACCGGTCTTGCCACCCTTACAAACTGGGCTCCGCTAAACTGGTGGGCGGACCAGCTTAAGCATGTGCAATGGCAAGGTTTCAGGTTTTATGATTTGATCTTTCCGCTTTTCCTGTATATAGCCGGAATTTCATTCCCATTTTCACTGGCAAAGAGGACTGCATTGAACCAGAGCCGGAAATCAATTTACCGGCATGTGATTTTCCGGGGACTGATTCTTGTTTTTCTTGGTATCCTTTACAATAATGCCGTCAGGTTCAATCTGGCCGGGCTCCGCTATGGGAGTGTCCTTGGCCGGATCGGGCTTGCATGGATGTTTGCCGCAATCATCTATATGAACACAAAACTTACTCTCAGGATTGTCTGGTTCTGGGTCATCCTTGCCGGATACTGGCTGTTGCTCCTGCTTTTCCCCGCTCATGATCTCGGGTCTTCAGATCCTTTCTCTCAAACGGGAAACCTTGCCAGTTATATCGACCGCCTGCTGATGCCAGGAAAACTGTTACTGGACAATCACGACCCGGAAGGACTACTGAGTACAGTCCCTGCCATCGGGACAGCTCTTCTGGGCATGCTGACCGGCGACTTCATGAGATCCGGATACCAGGCCGATAAACTGATCCGCAAAGTAACGATCATGGTTATTGCATCAGTTTTTTTAATCGTACTGGGAAAAATCTGGGACACAGTGTTCCCGATAAACAAAAACATCTGGAGCAGTTCATTCGTGTGCTTTGCAGGAGGATTGAGCCTGCTGCTTTTCGCAATTTTCTACCTGGTGATTGATGTATGGAAATTTCGGAAATGGGCTTTCTTCTTTGTAGTTATCGGGCTGAATCCCATCACGATCTACCTTGCAAACAGGATCATTAACTTCCGACATGCCGCGGATTTCTTCTTCGGCGGATTCACTGCGATCCTGCCTGAAACATGGCATGGGTTGATCGGGGGGATCGGACTGACAACCATTGGATGGCTGTTCCTCTATTTCCTTTATAAAAAGAAGATCTTCCTGAAAGTATAATGACCCAAAACGGCCTGCCTGCTTCGTTCAGTCCCCGATGAAATCAAGAGGAATATCCTCCCCGGACAATTATTGCAGCAAGCCCGGCTGCTTACCGGTCAAACTCCCTGACAGCTTCGAACATTGCCACAATATTCCCTGGAGGAACATCAGGCATTATATTGTGAACCGTATTGAAAACAAATCCTCCTCCTTTCGACAGGATTCTGATATTCTCCCTTACATGTTTTCTAACCTCAACGGCAGAGGCTTTATTGAGCACCGACTGGGTATTTGCTCCGCCCCCCCAGAATGTCAGGCTGCTCCCGAATTCTTTCTTGAGACGGGCAGGGTCCATTCCAAAGGCGTTTATCTGCACGGGATTCAGGATCTCGAATCCTGCATCGATCAGACCCGGTATAAGTTCATAGATCCCGCCGCAGCAGTGAAGCATTGTGTATGCAGTACTGTTCGCCTTTACATACTCACATAACATTCTGTGCCGGGGTTTGAAAAACCGGTCATAAATTTCCGGCGGCATGAACGGACCGGTATTGGTACCCAGATCATCTCCGAATTTTATTATGTCAACGATATCCCCTACCGATTGGCACACCTTTGAAAGGAAGTCCATATGCCTCTCCATCAGGGCATCCAGCAGCTTATTGACATTGTCCGGGTCAAGGTACAGATCCATAAGAAAATTATCTATCCTCCGCAAAAAGGTTCCCCACTCGAAAAGATTGCATCCGGCTCCCAACACCAAAGCCCTGTCGGTTGATGCTCTTACCTTTTTCAATGTGGTTCTCAGATTGCTCCAGAAATCCTCTTCGGTAATCCGGTCAAAGGGCGGAAAACCGAAGCCTCCCCAGCTTACCCGCGACATGGCATGTTCCAGATCATAGAAATTGTCAGGATATCCGTCAGCATATGGGAAGATGGTCTGATCAAAGAAAGTGGCCCCGGCAGGCATTTTTGCAATGAATTCACCTGTGGGTCCGGATGCGAGCCAGCTTCCGTCTTCCTGACGCTGAGGATTAAACCATTTCGGATAGAGGCCAGGGATGCCATTGATCAGCTCTAGCCTGTGCCAGTAACTTTCATGACTGTTGAAAAACCTGCCTATGTCAAGCACATCCACCCTGAAGAGATCAAGCAGCTCCATTTCAGGCTGGGTGACTTCCTGAACAACATCATAAACATGGTTTTCAAGGCCAAGGCCAAGATGCCGGATCAGGTTATGATACGCCACAGCTGAAATACCTGAACTTGGAGTGGCTCCCAGATCAACAGGTATCCGGTCCGGCTCCCTGTGCGATATGGCTGTGACAAGCCTTTCCCTGGAATTCATGATAAATCGATTCATTATTTGACTATGAATTTATTAAATAATTGTTAATTTGGGAGAAGTATTCACTGACAAATAAATAATCCGTCATATTATGAGCACGAAAAAAATCAATCGCCGCATGTTCGTCAGAACCACTGCACTGACAGCCGCCGGTCTTTCCATCGGTGCCGCAAATGCATTCCCGTCCGGAACCGGGGCAGTCAGAAATAAGCTGCCGAAATGGAAAGGCTTTAACCTGCTGGATATTTTCTCACCTTATCCGCCGAAAGGCCCCGATCCGTCGAAGACAACCGAAGACGATATAAAATGGATGGCAGACTGGGGTTTTGATTTTGTCAGAATACCAATGGCTTATCCCAGATATGTCTTGTTTGACAGATCGAGGGACATAACAAAAGACGAGGTTTACAAGTTCGATGAAAAGGTGCTGGAAGAAATTGACAAACTAATTTCCACAGCCCACAAGTATAATATGCATGTAAGCCTCAACCTGCATCGCGGACCGGGTTTCTGTATAAACGCGGGATTTCATGAACCATTTAACCTCTGGAAGGATGCCGAGGCACAGGATGCCTTTAATTTCCACTGGAGCATGTGGGCAAAGAGATATAAGGGAATCCCCTCCGGAAAGTTAAGCTTCGATCTGCTGAATGAGCCATTATACAGGGAGGATATGAATGACCAGTTCTCAAAAAGCTCTCCCCTTCCGGGCGAGCTTTACAGAAAGGTTGCCAAAGGGGCAGCTGATGCAATCAGGGCCGTTGACCCCGACCGTCTCATTGTTGCCGACGGCAACGGCGGAGGGAGCTATGTAACTCCTGAACTTATTGATCTTAATATTGCCCAAAGCTGCCGGGGATATTATCCCCATTATATTTCCCACTACCAGGCCTCGTGGGTGTGGAAAGATCCTGCAATGGCACCCAGACCCGTCTGGCCCGGGATCATTGACGGAAAACAGTTCGGACGCAAGTCGCTTGAAGACTTCTATGCACCGTGGATAGAACTCCTGGAAAAAGGGGTGGGTGTTCACTGCGGTGAGTGCGGATGCTACAGCAAAACACCCCATGAGGTTTTTCTGGCCTGGTTCACCGACGTGATCGATATTCTCACGTCACACGGTATCGGCTTCGCACTGTGGAACTTCAGGGGTACCTTCGGAATAATGGATTCTGACAGATCGGATATAAACTATACCGACTGGTACGGCCATAAGCTCGACAGTAAACTGCTCGACCTTATAAGAAAATACTGAGGGAATGCAATCGGCATTATCCCGTTAATATGATTGACTGATCTTTTTAAAAAGTAAAATCACACTGCGATGAGAAATTTGTTTTTTCTACTGGTAATAACGGGACTTCTCGTGAATTTCTCCTGCAAAAAGACGGAATCGGAAAGATTCACTTTTCTGACCGGCGCCATATGGGTAACCGACAGCCTGGTTGCAAACGGACAGGATGCTGGTGGACCCGGTCAGCTGCTTGCCGATTTTAGTGGTGAAGCCAGGTTCAACAAGGACGGAACGGGAAGTTTCGGAAATTACACGGGAGAGTGGAGTTTCAGCAGCGATGAAACCCAGCTTGTAATAAAAACCAACGCTATTGCCTTTCCGGTAACAGCAGATATAAAAGAGCTCACAAAAGTCTCCCTGAAACTGACAACCGTGATGCCGAACCCTATGGATATTCAGAATCCTTACAGGATCAGAATGACATTCAAGGCAAAATGACCCGGTGCATCATTACGGCAATTTTCCTTTTGACTGCATCAGCGATACAAGCGGCTGTATCAGATGGTGTTGTCAGGGGAAAAGTAACCGATAAAAGTACTGGTGAAGCTTTGCCGGGTGTCTATGTCCTGTATGGCAAAAACCAGGGAACGACAAGTAATGATAAAGGTTATTATATTTTTTCCACTCAGGCTGAAAAACTTACCATAGTGTTTCAGCTCGTCGGCTACGGAGCCCTGACCAGGGAAATCTCCTTTTCAAGGAGAGACACCGTTACCCTCGACGTCAGTCTCGAAATGAAGATCAGAGAAATTGATCAGA
The DNA here is from genome assembly GCA_009877105.1 of Bacteroidales bacterium. GTDB lineage: Bacteria > Bacteroidota > Bacteroidia > Bacteroidales > VadinHA17 > LD21. The sequence continues at coordinate 9,307 of WXFD01000035.1, read as the reverse complement.
TAGTTGTCAGCGCGGGAAAATATGAGCAAAAGATATCTGAGCTTACTGTTTCAATGGATGTAATCAGGCCTGCTCTTCTCACTTCAAATCATATTACCGACGCACAGGAGATGCTGAACAAGACCCCGGGCATTGAAGTCATGGACGGTCAGGCTTCCGTCAGGGGCGGCAGCGGATTCAGCTATGGAGCAGGAAGCAGGGTTATGGCACTTATCGACGGGCTGCCTTTCCTTTCTGCCGATGCCGGCAACATAAAATGGCAGTTCCTGCCGCTCGAAAACATCAGCCAGGTTGAAATTATAAAGGGCGCCTCATCTGTTCTCTATGGTTCATCAGCATTGAACGGAATAATCAACTTCCGCCAGGCCGACGCAACAAACATCCCTGAAACAAGATTCTACACCGAAACAGGGATTTATGGCAGCCCGAGAAACAGAAACTGGAAATGGTGGAACTCGCCCAGATTCTCTTCGTCAGCTTCCCTCTCCCATTTGAGGAAGCTCGGAAACACCAGTATCGGATTAAGTGCATCTGTTCTTTACGATAACGGTTACAGGCGTCTTAACGACGAAAAGCTTGCCCGCATCGGCATAAGGCTGAAACACAACAGTTCAAAACTGAAAGGACTGAGTTACGGAGTGAACCTGAACTCGGGATTCACGAAAGCGCAGGATTTCGTCCTGTGGGAAGACGGGTACACGGGAGCCCTTAAGCAAAGTGAGTCAACCGCAATCACGCTTCACGGGGATTTCCTGTCCGTCGACCCGTTTGTCTCCTATTCCGGATCGGGCCGGACCCGTCACGAGTTGAAAGTCAGGCTGCAGTCTACAAGGAACAGGTTCCCCGACAGCGAAAAAAACAACAGTGACGCAGTTTCCTTCTACTCCGAGTACCAGGGGTCACTGAAACCCGGGGAAAAAACAGGTCTGACATTTGGCATCTGCGAATCGTACGGAAAGATCAATTCTGAATTTTTCGGCGACCATACAAGCCTGAACCTTGCAGGATATGCCCAGGCTGAATACAGGCCGGTTAACCGGCTTAAGGCAGCAGCAGGACTCAGACTTGAAAATTATTTTCTCGACGGCATTGCAGACAAACTGGTCCCTGTTTTCCGTACAGGTCTGAATCTTCAGGCAGCAAGTTATACTTTCCTCAGGTTATCATTTGGACAGGGTTACCGCTTCCCTTCAATAGCAGAGAAATTTGCATCAACAACACTCGGTTCGGTTAAAATCTTCCCGAACCCCGGCGTTCAGCCTGAAACAGGGTGGAACTCGGAAATAGGAATAAAACAGGGATTAAGTATTGGAAATATCAGCGGGCAGGCTGATTTTGCAGCTTTCCTCACCAGAAACAACAGGCTCATTGAGTATATTTTTTCATATTACCAGGATCCGGTCACAGGCATCCCTGATTTCGGCTTCATGGCAACCAATGTGGAACAATCACGGATACTGGGATTTGAAACCGAATTCCTCCTTAATATCCCCGCCGGGAATGTCAATACCACTGTAACCGCAGGTTACACCTGGCTATCCCCCGTCGGGTACAACAGGATCACCCATAAAACCACCGGCGTCTATCTGAAGTACAGGAGGAAACATTCGGCAAGCCTGAATATCGCAAGTTCATGGGAAAAATTTGATTTCGGACTGAGCCTTTATGCAAAGTCGAAAATCCTCAACATCGACGATGTTTTCCTCGATCCTGGTACAAGGGAAGAAATATTGCCCGGTTTTTATGATTACTGGACACGGAACAACAAAGGATATTTTACGCTTGATGGGAGCCTGGGATATAAAATCACTCCCCGCCTCAGCCTCTCTTTTGTTGTTAAAAATTTCACAAACACGGAGTATATGGGACGTCCGGGAGATATTCAGCCGCACAGGAATTTCAGTGTGAGACTGACGGGGAATTACTGATGAATATTTCCGGAACGGCTGAAATCAAACAACGGGCATATTTTTTATTTCATGGAATTTCCGGGATCCGGGGCTGTTATTAATGAACTGAACTGATACAGGCGAAGCCTGATCATAATATTAAACAAAGAAACATGAAAGATATTTACAGGCTGAAGATCGGTCTTTTTGGCATTGGTCTGGATACATACTGGCCCCAGTTCATCGGGCTGAAAGAAAGACTCGAGGGATACCTGGCCCTGGTCGCCTCAAGGCTTAGGAAATATGACAGTGAAATAATCAACCTGGGGCTTATTGATAATCCTGCTGATGCCCTGCGCGCCGGTCATGACTTCCGGAAAGCTGATGTTGACATTATCTTTCTGTACGTCACCACCTATGCCCTTTCATCAACCGTACTTCCCGTGGTTAGAAGAGCAAAAGTGCCGGTGATAATACTGAATCTGTCACCCGAAAAGGCAATTGATTACAGTGCTTTCAACAAATTGGGCGACCGGACAAAAATGACAGGCGAATGGCTGGCTAATGTTTCTGCCTGCCCTGTTCCGGAAATAGCAAACGTATTCCTCAGGTCGGGAATTAAGTTTCACCAGATAACGGGTGTACTTCAGGGCGATGAAGATGTATGGAAGGAAGCAGGAGAATGGATAGAGGCAGCCTCGGTTGCAAACATAATGGCGCATAACAGGCTCGGATGCATGGGCCACTACTATGGAGGAATGCTGGATGTGTACACTGACCTCACCCTGCACCTTTCAGTCCTGGGAGGTCATATCGAGATGCTTGAGGTGGATGAACTCTCCGCACTGCGCAAGGAAGTAACTGATGCTGAAATCAGCGAACGGGTAAGTATGTTCCATAAGGAGTTCGAGATCGACAGGGGATGCCCGGAAGAAGACCTGAAAAATGCAGCACGCACTTCCGTGGCCCTGGGAAAAATGGTTCAGGCTCATGACCTGGGTTCCCTGGCATATTTTTACAGCGGCTCAGGCATCAGGGAAAATGAAGAATCAATAAGCACCATTATTCTTGCCAATTCCCTGCTTACGGCCAGGGGCGTTCCGGTTGCAGGTGAATATGAGATAAAGAATATCCATGCAATGAAAATAATGGACAGCTTTGGAGCAGGAGGATCGTTTACCGAATTTTACGCCCTCGATTTCAATGATGACGTCATACTCATGGGGCACGACGGTCCCGGACATCTGGCCATCGCCGAAGGGAAGATAAAGGTAAAACCGCTTGAAGTGTACCACGGGAAGGTCGGGAAGGGCCTGTCGGTAGAGATGTCAGTGAAACACGGGGAGATCACCCTGCTGTCACTTGTACAAAAACCCGACGGCAGGCTGATGTTCCTTGTCGCTGAGGGCGAATCGGTACCGGGGCCGATTCTGGAAATCGGCAATACCAACAGCAGGTACAGATTCCCGACAGGCCTGAAAAATTTTGTTAATGACTGGAACAAATACGGACCGGCTCATCACTGTGCGGCAGGTGTCGGACATATTGCCTCAAAGATCAGTAAGCTGGGAGAGCTGCTGGATATCGAAGTGGTGAAAATATGCTGAGATTGACGTATACCGGTTGAAAGGAACCAGGTGCCAGGGAAATCAAATGCAAACTATCGGTAATAACAATAATTGCCACACTCTGCAATATCTTGCTAAACATCTGAATGACTAACCTTTAACAAAATACAAACATTATCAAATCAAACCCTGTCAGTGATGAAATTAAGATCCGCCAGCCTGATTATCATTCTTCTCCCTGTTACCTTTACCTGTCTTGATTCTTGCAGAAAGAGAAGTGTTAATGAAATAACAATCAATGATTTTGCTACTCTTTCAAAGGAATTCAGGCAGCCAGCCGCAGAATATACAACAGCTCCTTTTTTTGTGTGGAACTATAAGATCACCAAAGAAGAGATCGACAGTTACCTGAATGAATTCAACAGGCAGGGCAGCAAACAGGTTTTCATTCATCCGCGGCCCGGCCTGATAACCGAATACCTTTCTGATGAATGGTTTGAACTCTGCCGCCATACGGTTGATAAAGCCGGGGAGCTGGGAATGAAAGTCTGGTTATATGATGAAAACTCTTATCCCAGCGGTTTTGCTGGCGGACATGTTCCTGACAGGGTTCCGGAATCATATAACCAGGGACAGGGACTGGCCATGACCAGATTCACCAGTCTTCCGGATACGGCCGACAGGTTCTTCCTGTGCCTGAAAGAGGAGTCGGGTCAGTTTGAAGATATTACATCACGCCTTGGTGACGAAAAGGGTAAAACCGGCAGCTATCTGCTTTTCAGTAAAACTTACAACAGGAAAAGCGACTGGTACGGAGGCTTCTCCTACGTCGACCTCCTCTGTCCCGGAGTAACTGAGGAATTCATTAAAATAACAATGACCGGGTATAAAAAACATCTCGGCAGGGAATTCGGACGGATCGTTCCCGGCATCTTTACCGATGAACCACAGATTGAGTCTCCGGGTGGTATAAGATGGACACCGGATCTGTTTGATGTTTTCGAAAAACAGTGGAATTATGATCTCCGTACTCATCTGCCCTCGCTTTTTGAGGAGACGGGAGACTGGAAAAAGGTACGGCATAATTATACCCAGACTCTTCTGAACCTTTTTATTGACCGCTGGGCAAAACCGTACTTCCGGTATTGCGAAAAGAACAACCTCAAGTTCACAGGGCATTACTGGGAGCATGAGTGGCCGAACATGAACAACGGCGGGGATAATATGGCAATGTATGCGTGGCACCAGGTGCCTGCGATCGATATGCTGTTCAACCAGTGGAACGATTCAACACCCAGGGGGCAGTTCGGCAATGTAAGATCGGTCAAAGAGCTCGCAAGCGCCGCGAATCAGACCGGCAGGCAAAGGAAACTGAGCGAAACATACGGCGGCGCAGGGTGGGACCTCACCTTCACCGATATGAAAAGACTTGGAGACTGGGAGTATGTGCTCGGCGTCAATTTCATGAATCAGCACCTTTCCCATATAACCCTGGCTGGGGCCCGGAAATATGACTATCCGCCCACTTTCACCTATCATGAACCATGGTGGAACAATTACAGATACATCAATGACCATTTTGCAAGATTATCAGTTGCATTGTCCTCCGGCGAACAAGTAAACAAGATCCTTATTCTCGAACCCACTACATCTGCCTGGCTCTATGACTCATATACCAATAAAAATCCAAAAATGGGAGAAATCGGACAATCATTCCAGTCCTTTATTACAAGACTGGAGAAGGAGCAGGTTGAATATGATCTCGGATCGGAAAATATGATTAAAAACCTCGGATCGGTAAAAAAGGCAAAGTTGGTAATCGGTCATCGGGCCTATCCGGTTGTTGTGATCCCGCCCATGATGGAAAATCTGGATCTTACAACTTTCAGGATCCTGAAGAGATTCGTCTCGGAAGGAGGAAAACTCGTAGCCTTTTCCATACCGACCCTGGTAGCCGGATCATCAAACAATGATCTGGCAGGGTTCTTCTCCGGGACTGCTAATATTTCAGCTGTTAAAAAACCCGATCAGGAAACGATCAAAACCTATTTTTCAGATCCGGAGATTTCTTTCCTGAATGTTAAGGGAGGTAATCTCTATCACCATAGAAGAATATTATCCGACGGACAACTTGTTTTTCTTACAAACTCAAGTCTCACCGAATCAACCTCCGGTTTACTGAAAATAAGGGGAAAAGGTGCCATCGAATTCAATACCCTTTCAGGTGAAATAACAGGATATCCCTGCACAGACGATGGCGACCATATCAGGCTCCCATTTAACCTTTATCCTGCAGGCAGCCTTCTCCTTTTTGTTCCGGCCATGAAGCCTGATGGTTTTTCCGCACCTCCGGCACCCGGGAATCCGGAAGTTGTTCCTTCTGATTCACAAATGAAAGTCATCAGGGAAGAAGACAATGCTTTCCCGATTGAATTCTGTGATATTATTGCAGGTGGCGAATCTGCAACAGATCTCAACACCTATGATGCAGCCGATAAAATATTCAGGATCCACGGCTTCGCCAACGGCAATCCCTGGAACACATCGGTTCAGTTTAAAACTAACATTGTTGACCGGGACACCTTCGGGATTACATCAGGCTTTATCGCCACATACCGGTTTGAAGTTAAGGGAACTTTCGATTGTTCATCAATAATGGCAATCATTGAAAGACCCTACCTATGGAAAACTACAGTGAATGGTAAGGAAATAGTTCCTGAACCGGGCAGATGGTGGCTCGACAGATCCTTTGGTGTTTTTAAAATAGGACCAATGATTAATCAGGGAGAGAATACAATTACCCTTACTGCATCACCAATGAGAGTACATGCCGAGATTGAACCTGTCTACCTGACGGGTGACTTCTCCGTAAAGCCCGGAGCAAAGGGATGGTACCTTGAGGCTCCTGTTAATAATTTAACAACCGGCAGCTGGAAAGATAAGGGACTTCCGTTCTATTCGTGGGGAATAACCTACAGAAAAGAATATGATATTGAAAAAATCTCCGGAAAATATTTTGTTTCAATGGGAAAATGGAACGGAACCATTGCCGAGGTAAAAGTTAACGGCCGGGAAGCACCCCTAATAGCCTTTCCTCCCTACAGGTCAGACATATCAGACCTTCTCGTACCAGGAACCAATACCATTGATGTTACAGTAACAGGAAGCCTTAAAAACCTGCTGGGACCGCATTTCAACAATCCGGCTCCCGGCCTGGCCTCGCCCTGGCACTGGAGAAATGTAAAAATCTACCCTCCCGGTAATGAATACCAGCTTCATGATTATGGCCTGATGGAAGAGTTCATTTTAGTTCACAGTGATTGATTCCGGTATAGTGCCGTAGTACCGGCAGTGTTATTTTTCGAACAACATCAAATCGGGGTCACAAATATCTTAATATCAATTTGGTATTTTGGACTTATTTGCATAATTCAAATATTTTTCTACATTTGCCCTGCTTTTGTTCTTTGAACCTGAAAACAAATCATATTAAAAATCAGGAAAATAACAGTAACGGTCAAAAGTGACTGTGTTTCCTAGTTACAAACTTAAAAATGATCCGATGAAAAAAATTTTTACTCTTATTTCTGCTTCGTTCTTCACCGTCTGTCTCTTTGCCGGCGGACTGGTGACCAACACCAACCAGAGTGCCTCCTGGGTCAGGCTTCCTGCGAGGGATGCATCAACCGGCATCGATGCCGTTTACTTTAATCCTGCCGGTTTGATGAAACTGGATAATGGACTGCATTTATCACTTTCCAACCAGACCATCTTCCAGAACAAGGAAGTTGAAAATTTTTATAAAGGGCCGGGAGGATCATTCGGACTGAATCAGAGCCTGTACAAAGGCAAGGTGAAAGCTCCGCTGTTCCCAAGTATATATGCTGCCTATAAACTCGACAAGCTTGCATTCTCAATCGGATTCAACCCCATCGGTGGCGGTGGCGGCGCAGTATTCGAGAAAGGATTGCCATCATTTGAAATGACCCCCTCCGATCTCGTTCCTTCCCTGGCTACCCAGGGGGCGACAGGTTACAGGCTCGATCCATATTTTGAAGGCACTTCTGTTTATTTTGGATTCCAGGGAGGAATTTCATATAAGATCAATGATTTTATCTCGGTAGCTGCCGGACTAAGGTATGTTTCAGCAAAAAATACCTACAATGGCTACTTAAGAAACATCGAGATCAATATGCCCTCAGGATGGACGAGGGCAGATGCCATCATGACCGGAATTGCAGGCAATGCAACTGCCGCTGCAACCAGCACTTCTGCACTTGTTTCCGCAGGTGCCGGCAGTTATACCCTTGAACAGGCCGAACAGGCAACGATCATAACTCATGCGCAGCGGCTTCAGCTCGAAGGGGCTCTTGCAGCTTTCGGATCACCAACAACAATCAGTATTTCCCAGGCTGATGCCGTTTTCAAGGGAGCCGCAGCAAAATATACTGCTACTGCATCCCTGCTTGGCAACCAGGAAGCAGATGTGGAACAGGTGGGCTCAGGCATAACACCTTTCCTCAGTGTTAATCTGTCACCGGCCGAGAATTTCAATATCGGTATCAAATACGAACTGGCCACCAAGCTTGAACTTCAAAATAAAACAGCAAAGGATTTCAGAACCGGCTTCACCCCGGAAGGAAACCCTGTCACAATGTTTCCCGACGGTGAAAAGAACAGGAATGATATGCCTGCAATGCTGTCTGTCGGAATTGATTATGGAGTAACAAAAAAACTGAATGTTTCAGCCGGCGGACATTATTATTTTGACAAGAGCGCTGATTACGGCAGGAAACTGAATGGCGTCCATGTTAATAACGACAGAATAATTGACAAGAATTTCTTTGAGCTTGCTGCCGGACTTGAATACAGGATATCTGATCTTTTACTGGTAAGCGGCGGTTACCTCTATGCGAAAACCGGCGTAAACTCAGACTACCAGAGCGATCTGACATACAGCCTCACTTCATCAACCGTCGGTCTGGGCGGCGCAGTGAATATTCTCAGGAATTTCAGGGTGAACCTGGGCTTTGGATATACTTTCTATGACACCGGTGAAAAAACCATTGATCATCTTTTCTCCGCAACAGCCACGAATATTCAGGCCAGGGAGACCTACTTCAAAGACACCATGATCTTAGCCGTAGGTGTTGACTTTAGTTTTTAAATCATATAGAGACTGATCACGCTGGTAAAAAGCTGAAGCGAAACAACAAACAAAGCCGCGACTCTGCCAGGGGTCTGAATCCGGGACCTTTGGCAGATCGTGCTTTAAATACGTGGTGAATGCCGGTTATCCCGGCTATCCCGGAAATTATCCTGCCAATATCTCAAAATCATTAAAACCTGTAATAATGCTTAACAGAAACTTAATTCCGGCACTCCTTGCATGCCTGATCATTTTTACAGCAGGCAGCATGAACTCAATGGCACAGAAAAGGAAAAAGCCCGTGATCATTGGTTACGTGGGGGGATTCAATGGAAATATTGTCGAAACCTCACAGATTGATCCTACCCAGCTCACCCATATTAACTATGCCTTCGTCGATGTCAAGGACAACAGGGCATGGCTGACAAACGGTGCAACCGACACAATCAATTTCAGAAAGCTGAATGAACTCAAGAAGATCAATCCCGACCTGAAAATCCTCATATCGGTCGGAGGATGGACCTGGAGCAAGAATTTTTCCGATGCCGTGTTATCCGATACATCCTGCCGGAATTTCGCCCAGAGCTCGGTCGATATTGTCCTGAAATACGATCTCGACGGAGTCGACATTGACTGGGAATATCCCGGAATGATCGGCGACAAAAATGTCTATCGCCCCGAGGACAGGGAAAACTATACCC
>WXFD01000034.1 GCA_009877105.1 Bacteroidales bacterium | reverse complement strand
CAGATATACATGTGGGTAGCGATTAACTTGAGATCTTTTACCTTGGGAATCATAATTATGATATTTTTTGGAATTATATCATAATATATTGATTCCCAATGTTTAGTCAAATATTATACACGTAATTTATTGACAATCTGTATTTTATATGTTAATAACTTATTCTAAGTCAACTCTTAATTCGCAATAATAATATGAACAGAAGAATTATGGAATGTGTGCCCAACTTCAGTGAGGGCAGAAATATGGCTGTCATAAGGCAGATTACCGACGAAATTGAATCAGTTGAGGGAATCAGGTTGCTTGAAACGGATCCGGGCAGGGACACAAACCGTACAGTTGTCACGTTTGTGGGTGAGCCAGATCAGGTGGTTGAAGCAGCTTTTCGGGCTGTCCGGAAAGCGGCAGAGCTGATTGACATGTCGGAACATCATGGGGAGCATCCCAGGATGGGCGCAACAGATGTATGTCCGCTTGTTCCCGTATCGGGGATCACCATGGAGGAAACAGTGGAATATGCCCGGAAGCTTGCCCGACGGATAGGGGAAGAGCTTGCAATTCCCGTGTATTGCTATGAAAATGCCGCATTTGAGGAAAAAAGGAGGGATCTTGCCAATTGCAGGGCAGGCGAGTACGAAGGATTGCAGAAAAAGTTTGCAGATCCGGGGTGGAAACCGGATTTCGGACCGGCAGTTTTCAACAGGAGATCCGGTGCCACTGCCGTCGGAGCAAGGGATTTCCTGGTGGCCTTTAATATCAATCTCAACACAACATCTACCCGGCGGGCTAATGCAATTGCATATGATGTGCGGGAAAAGGGCAGAATGATCAGGAATGAAAATGGAGAAAAAGTGAATATACCAGGGTCACTGAAGAAAGTCAAGGCCATGGGATGGTATATTGAAGAATACGGAATTGCCCAGATAACGATGAACCTGGTTGATATCTCCGTGACCCCGGTCCATGTTGCCTTTGATGAGGTCTGCAGAAAGGCTGAGGCTCGCGGCATAAGGGTAACCGGGTCGGAGCTTGTGGGAATGATCCCGCTCAGGGCTATGCTCGATGCCGGCCGTTACTTCCTTGAAAAGCAGCAGAGGTCAACGGGTGTTTCCGATGCAGAACTGATTAAGATTGCCGTTAAATCGATGGGGCTCGATGAAATACGGAAGTTCAGGCCCGAGGAAAAGATAATTGAATTCGTCATGGAGGAAAAGGATGAAAAGAATCTTATTTCAATGAGCCTGCGTGGATTTATGGATCTAACCGCTTCGGAATCGCCGGTTCCCGGCGGTGGTTCGGTCTCGGCATATGTCGGGTCGCTGGGTACGGCACTGGGTACCATGGTGGCCAATATCTCAAGCCATAAAAGAGGCTGGGACGACAGATGGAAGGAATTCTCGGTATGGGCGGAGAAAGGAAAGGTGATCCAGAACAGGCTCCTTGATTTGGTGGATGAAGATACTGGCGCCTATAACATGATCCTGGCTGCAATCAGAATGCCCGCAAAAACTGACACCGATAAAAAAGACCGTGAGGAAGCGATTGAGAATGCAACCAGGGAGGCTTCGCTGGTCCCTTTCCGGGTGATGGAGACTGCTTTTACTGGTTTTGAACTTATCAGGGAAATGGTAAAGGAGGGAAATGCCCAGTCGGTGACCGATGCTGCCGTGGGGGCGATGGCATTGCGTACATGTATTACAGGGGCTTTTCTGAATGTAAGGATAAACACCAAAAGTTTAAAAGATGTAAAATTTGCGGATGAGCTTGTCAGTAAAGGCCGTCTGATTGCAGAAAAGGCTATTGAAGAAGAAAAATTAATACTTGATCTTACTAAAAAGCGAATTTTTTGAGTTAAACCATCTTTCGTCAATCGAACAAATTCATTCCTGGTTTTGTTTATCTGGAAGCTTCAGGATTGGTATGTATAAGGTTATTTGACATTTAATGTTAAAATATCAGAAAAAAACAGGACATGACTTTTGTCATACATAATATTTAAATACATTTACACCAGAATTTTAACCTAAACTTAGTATTCTATGAAAAAAGTCTTTATGATTTTTTCACTGTTGCTATTGACAGTAACTCTTGTCATGAGCCAGACAGTGCAAATTTCGGGTACAGTGACCGGCCAGGATGACGGCCTTCCGATACCCGGCGTTTCAGTTTCTGTGAAAGGGACCACCCTGGGTACCCTGACAGGCGCTGATGGAAAATACAGTCTGACGGTACCCCCGAGAGCGACTACTCTTACGTTCAGCTTTATCGGGATGAAAACCGTGGATGAAGCCATCGGAGGCAGAAGTGTCATTGATGTCGTTCTGGAGCAGGACCTTCTGAACCTCGATGAGGTGATTGTCACCGGTGTTGCCGCAGGTACTCCGAAAAAGAAGCTGGCTGTATCTGTAGAAAGGGTTGATGAGAACAGGATCAAGGAGGTTTATGCCGGGTCGGCATCATCAGCACTCCAGGGAAAGGTTGCCGGTATTACGGTAATCAATACAACCGGCGAGCCCGGAAGTGCAGCAACGATCCTTGTGCGAGGCGCAACCCAGATAACAGGATCACAGGCGCCCCTCATTATTCTCGACGGTGCCATTATGGAAGGTACCCTTGGAGATATCAATGTTGACGATATTGAATCAATAGAAGTCGTAAAGGGAGCTTCTGCATCGGCACTATACGGATCACGTGCCGGGAACGGGGTCATTGCCGTCACCACCCGCCGGGGCAACCTGCTGACCGAAGGAAAGTCGGAAGTAATTGTCAGGAATGAGTACGGCATGAACAGCCTTGCAAAAAAGTATAATCTTGCCACACATCATCAGTATCAGCTGGCAGATGATCAGGCCAATTTCCCTTATACCCGTTACAAGGGGGTTACCTACCCGGCCAATTATCCCGGTTATGGCAACGTGGGAGTCTCGGGATCAAGATCAATAAAGCCGGATCAGTATCTTGACAATCCTTATGCTCGTTTATATGATCATGAAGCAGAGGTATTTCCCGGAAGCAATTTTTTTACCAACTATATATCAGTCGGTTCTAACCTGGGAAAGACGAACTTCCTGATCTCTTTCGAGAATAACCGCCAGACTGGTGTTGTTGCCGAGACGGACGGCTACAAGCGTAACAGTTTCAGGCTCAATGTCGACCACAGGCTGTCGCCAAAACTTACTCTCTCCGCCTCGAACCTGTATGTGAAATCCACGACTCAGGACCCCGGTGGTGCCAACTATTACAACGGAGGAGTGTTCTTTAACACCCTGCTTATTGAACCCGATGTTGACTTCAAGGGAGTAAATCCCGACGGACAGCCTTACCTGTTTATACCAAACATCTGGCAGGATGAGCAGGAAAATCCGATCTACAATCTCTGGAAAATTGAGGATTTTACAAAGCGTGACAGGATCCTGGGTACTTATTCGGCAAAATACAACCTTTCTCATTCGATTAATCTCGAAGGAAAATATGCCTTTGAATATTCGCTTAGCGATCTGACCAGTTACAGTCCTTACGATACCTGGTCGCGGGGCGGCGAAGGCCCGGTCTATTCACAGGGAGAATACTACAGGTCAAGCAGGGCCGACTTTTCCCAGAATTTCCAGGCTACCCTTAATTTCAACCGGAAGTTCGGGGAGTTCAATACCAGGGCCAAACTGAGTTATCTCATTGAAAAGGAAACATACAAAAGTCACACTGCAACGGGTTATGACTTCAGCCTCGGCGGAGTTCCCTCCTTCGATGCCATTGCAGGAAACAAATCTCTTACCAGCTACCAGGATGAAATTATTGCAAAGAACTATTTCGCCATCCTTTACCTCGATTATAAAGACAAGTATATTTTCGACGGAATGTACCGCTACGACGGTTCTTCCCTTTTCGGCTCGGAAGCAAGATGGAATCCGTATTACAGGGTTTCGGCTGCATGGAGGATAACCGAGGATATTCATATACCGGATGTACAGGAACTCAAGCTCAGGGTCGCTTACGGTACTGCAGGACAAAGACCTGCTTTTGCCGATCAGTATGAAGTGATGGCCATCAGCGGGGGATTGACCTCAAAATCACAGCTTGGCAACAAGAATCTTAAACCTTCTCTTTCCAAGGAATGGGAGGTCGGTCTGAATCTCGATTTCTTCAACAGGTTCAGTTTTGAGCTCATCAGGTCTGAAACCAATACCACCGACCAGATCCTTGCGGTTCCGCTTCCGGTGCAGTACGGTGGATGGCCCAGCCAGGTTCAGAACGCCGGTTCCCTTAATTCAAAGGTATGGGAAGCATCATTGAATGCAGCTGTTGTAAGACAGACCAATCTCAGCTATAATGTCGGATTTATTTTTGACAGGATCAGGACCAAGATCACAAAACTGACCGTTCCCCCGTTCCAGACCGGTCCTCAGGGTCAGGAAGCCGATAAGTGCTTCTATATCCGCGAAGGTGAAGTTTTCGGAGCAATGTACGGTTACAAATTCGTCAGATCACTCGATGAGCTTGCCCAGCAGCTTGGCGAAACAGACAATATCAGCAATTACGTAGTCAACAGTGATGGGTATGTGATCCTCAAAGGTACGGAAGGAACAACATCCGAAAAAGCAATCAAGAAGCTTGATGAGGAAGGAGCTTTATGGTATGGCAAAACTGGCGATTCAAATCCGAAGTTCAAACTGGCAATGACCAACAATCTAAGTTACAAGGGCTTCGGGCTTTATGCCCTCCTTGAATGGAAGAACGGAGGTGATATCTATAATAAATCGGCGCAGTGGCTCACCAGGGATGACAGGCATGGTATGATGGACCAGTACGGCAAACCCGACTACCTGAAGAAAACACTTACATATTACAAGACTTTCTATGATGTCAACGACTTCAACGATTTCTGGGTCGAGGACGGAAGCTACCTTAAACTCAGGGAAATATCCCTGTCATATACTGTCAGGTCAGCAGCTCTTAACAATATATTCAACGGATTTGTTAAGGGAGTCAAATTTTCTATTCTTGGCAAGAATATCTGGACCCTGACAAATTATTCAGGTTATGATCCGGAGGTTGCTACAACCGACGGCACGCAGTATTTCTCCTACGATTTCATGGGATACCCGAACTACAGGTCGTTCGCCGCATCTCTTGAACTGAAGTTCTAATTATTAAACTATTATGGTTATGAAAACATACAAATATCTATTCCTCTTAACGGTTCTTACTGGATTAATTCTGACAGGTTGCGAAAGTCTGGATGTCAAGAACCTGAACGACCCGGATTTTGCCACGGCATTTTCCAAACCTTCTGATGTGAAGGGAGTTGCAGGAGGTCTCATAAATACCTGGTTCCAATATACCCAGGAGTATAATGGACCGGCGCTTGCCCTTTGGGTCGGTGCTGATGCCGGTACCTGCTCCCATGGTAATGCCGCAATGTGGCATTTCAGCATGGAACCCAGAATTGCATGGGATAATACCCCGTCTTACAGTTATGCCGTGATTACAGAAAACTTCTACAAGGGCATGTATTCCCTTCTCTCCTCATCAAATGAAATCCTTGAAAAGGTTGTGGGTGAGAATATGAAGATCACTGCCGATGACGGAAGCGATGAAACTCCCATGGTTAAGGCAATGGCATACCTTGGTCAGGGACTTGCATTGGGTTACGTGGGCCTGTTTTTCGACAAGGGATTCGTCGTAACGGATGAAACCGACCTTGGAGAGACTATTCCGGTATCCTCTTACACTGAACTGATCACCGCAGCTATTGCAAGCCTGGATAAATGCATTGCCGTCTGTGAAAGCAGCACGTTTACACTCCCAGGCCCCTGGATACCCGGTAAGACCTATACACAGGTGGAGATAGGCCAGCTGGCCAATTCTATGGCTGCCAGGCTGCTTTCCTATTCACCGAGGAACAAGGCAGAAAATGATGCGGTTGACTGGGGCAAGGTACTCGCCTATGCCAACAAGGGTCTGACCTACGATTTTGCACCCAAGATGGATGATATCAACTGGTATGATTTATATCACACTTATGCAAATTATGCCGGATGGGGCAGAACGGACATGAGGATCGCCCATATGATGGACCCTGCAATGCCTGAGCGCTGGACACTCGGGGCCGATCAGTGGGCAGCCCTTCCTCCTCCGACCACGGCTCATAAGGATGGTGTTGATGACCGCATTTTTACCGATTTCCAGTATCTGTCATCCTGTACTTTCAGGGTGGAGAGGGGTTACTATCACTATTCCTGCTACAGATACAGCAGGCTGGATGATTACCTTGCCACATGGATCACTCCCTCACCTGTTTTCAGAAAAGCCGAGAACGACCTGCTGAAAGCCGAAGCAATGTTGCATCAAAACAACTACAGCGGTGCAGCCGATATAATCAACGCCGGTGAAAGAGTAACCAGAGGCAGCCTTCCGCCAATAGGTGCAACTGCCGCCGAGGTGGATGCCGCAATCTTCCATGAACGCAATATCGAACTTTATTGCAGCGGTCTTGGAGTTGAATTCTGCACAATGCGCAAGGCAGACAAGCTTCAGAAGGGTACTCCCCTTCATTTCCCGATCCCTGGCCAGCAGCTCGAGGTCAATCTGATGGAATCCTACAGTTTCGGTGCAACCAAGGGTGTTGCAGGCAAGGATTATTCAAATGGCGGATGGTTTTAGCCCCACTTAATACCTTAATTATTAAATAACAGATTATGAATAAAAAAATATTAATCAGGTTAACATCACTTCTGGTGGCTGTTTCACTCCTGGCCGCCTGTGAAAAAACCCCGATGGAGAAAGCACAGGATGCTTATGATGCATCCCAGGTCGTTCCCGTCGTCCTCAGCACCACAGGTCCGTCACTTGTGCTTCAGACCTTCAGCTATGATTACTCTGTCGACTATTTCCGGGCAGGATCAACCTGGAGCTGGAGTGCAGTTGATGCTACTGTTTCTTCGGTTAGCCAGGATACAAGAACCGCAAAAGTACTGTTCGATAAGCTTCCGGCCAGCGGAAAGGCCCAGATTAAAGTGGTTGAGACAACTGCCGGCGGGGTTAAATCGCCTGAGAAAGTGATCGAAGTAAATGTGAATCCCTTTTGCCCCCTTCCTGTGGAAGATTTTGCCGGAACATGGCAAGGAACGGACGGGGCGGCTGATGAAACCTATCCAAGTACGGTTACTGCCGTCCTGGAAGGAGATAAAGTTGTCCTTACAGGACTCAATGAAGGTTTTATGGATGGTTTCTGGGGAGAGAGCATTATTGCCGGCGGCAGCTGCAAGGTTACCGTCAATCCTGACGGAACGCTGGTCATCCCCGAGCAGTATTTCTGCGAAACCGACTATATCGACGGATACAAGATCAAGGGAAGCGGTACATGGGATAATTGCGGGGCCAAACCAACAATGAAAATTGATTATGATATCTGGTTCCCTGAAGATGGCATCTGGATAGCAGCCAAATACGGACCCAGTTACCTCGGGGGCAAAACCATCCTGACAGCAAACCTCACAAAGGAATAAATTATCAAATAATTAAAGCTGAGGGTGTTTCAACGGAAACACCCTTTTTTATTCAATCCGGGTAAATTGCTTAACATGCCTCAGATTACCATATGTTGTTTTCTATGATTGCATTCTTTTTATCAGCCTGAGGTGATGTGAGTATTTACCCTGCCTGAATATGCCCTGCTGGTCGATAATGTCAATTTTCACCCTGCCCGATGAATGAATAATGAGTCCTTTGGCCAGTATAAGTCCCACATGGGTTATCACCCCTCTTTCGTTGTCAAAAAAGGCCAGATCGCCTGCCTTTGCTTCTTCAAGAAAACTGATGATTTCTCCCTTTTCTGCCTGCTGCCTGCTGTCGCGCGGAATTGCCTTGCCCAGAAGCTTATAAACCAGCTGGGTGAACCCTGAACAATCAATTCCTGAAGGTATCCGTCCACCCCAGATGTACGGGCTGTTAAGGAATCTCATTGCAGTATCGGATAAAGACAGATCATTTCTGATGATGCTTTCGGTGAATTCTTCACCGGCAGTATAGGTTTTCCTCGATAGCATGAAAGTCTTCCGTTCAAAATCAGGATGATATATCTCACAACCCGGCTCAAGGACAAGCCTGGTCCCGTCAGGCCGGAAACAGGACAGTGACCTGGTGATGACATTGCCCCCGGAACCGTCAGTATCAGGTGAATGGCACAGGTGATCCATATCGATCCAGCCGGAATAGTCGTCGAAGCAGGTTTTTATTTTATACCAGTGACCTGCACTGTCGATAATCGAATATTTCTCTCCAAAGAGAACCTGGCTGAGCATTTCTGATTTATGTGAGGGAGCCGAACGCAAAGGAACAAAAACGTTCTCGCAGATATATTTTTCCATTGGTTTTGATTTTTCTCAAAATTAACAAATTAATGATTTCCCGCGTGAAGCCGGCTGACCGGATTTAAATGGTTCCGGCTGATGAGGGATAAATAAAAAAAGCATATTTTTGCCAATGATTGTCGGTTAAGTCTTTAATGAGCGTGTAATGGCTGAATCAAGGAGGCCTCCCGAAATTAAACCGGACAGGAAATATCTCTTTCACCTGGCTTTTTTTATTGCAAGTGCAATTATTGTGGTGCTCATCTCCCCGCGCGAAGGCAAATTCAGGTATGAATTCCAAAAGGGAAAACCATGGCTGAATTCATCACTCATTGCTCCCTGGGATTTCCCGGTGCTGAAACCAGCCTCAGTAATTGCAAGGGAGCGTGACAGCATTTCCAGGAACTTCACCCCATATTTCAGGACCAGTCCGGAAATATCATCACTGGAGCTGGAAAAATTTAAGGAATATCTTGATGCTTCTTTGAATGATTACCTGGCAGTACACAAACAAGTGCCGGCATCGTTGAAAAACAAACTCCATGAAGATCTGCTGGAAATACTGTCGGAGATCTACCGCAGGGGAATTCTTGAAACAGATGCAATAGGATCCTCCTACGGTCAGAATTTCAGGGATGTTACCGTAATCAACGGTAAAATTGCTGAAAAAAAACCATTTGGTTCCTTTTATCTTCAAAAAACAGCATACCTCGCGGCTGAACAAAAAAAGGAAGAACTGATGAACGGGTTCAAAGCGGCAGCCGATAAACCGGTTCGTGATTTTCTTGAAAATGTTGCATTTTACAACTTTATCAGGCCGAACCTGATCTTTGATCCACAGACTTCTTCAGCAGTCAGGGATAAGATGCTGAGTGAGGTAAGCCCGAACCGGGGAATGATCCAGGAAGGGGAACTTATAATCAGCCGAGGTGAGATAGTGAATGATGCAAAATACCTGATTCTTGAATCGCTCAGGGATGAATCGGAAAGACGCCTGGGGATGTACGACAAATGGCTCGTGGTACTGGGAAGAATTATCCTGGTATGTTCATGTTATATGGCGCTTTACCTTTTCATGTACCATTTCAGGTTTGATGTCCTGAGTTCAACCCAGAAGACATTTTTCATAATCCTTATCATCCTTCTTTTCATTGCCATTATCAGGCTCATGCTCTATGCCCCTTCCGACGTGGTTTTTCTTGTACCCCTGCCAATCATACCCATTGTGATCAGGACTTTCTATGATTCAAGGCTCGCCCTTTTTGTTTACCTGATTGCAATCATGCTTGCTGGCTTCATTGTACCAAACTCGTTTGAATTCGTTTTTATAAGCTACCTGGCCGGGGTAATTGTGATCTTTTCACTGACCAATATCAACAGGAGGGCAAAGCTTTTCTTTACCGCTTTCATGGTTTTCCTTGCCTACTCGGTGGTTTACTTTGGTATTGGCATAATGCAGGAAGGCAGTCTTGAGAACATGAATTGGAGAAATTACATATGGTTTGCGGGAAACGGGGTTCTCCTTCTGCTTTCTTATCCGCTGATCTTTGTTTTTGAAAAGACTTTCAGATTCCTTTCCGATGCAACACTGTTTGAACTGGCAGATACTAACCAGCCCCTTCTGCGAAAGCTTTCCGAAAATGCCCCGGGTTCTTTCCAGCATTCCCTTCAGGTGGCAAATCTTGCAGAGGAGGCCGCCAGGGAAATAGGCGCTAACAATCTCCTGGCCAGGACAGGTGCCCTTTATCATGACATCGGGAAAATTGTCAATGCACAATACTTTATCGAAAACCAGTCGGAAGGATTCAGCCCCCACGACAGGCTAGATCCGGAAAAGAGCGCAAGAATTATCATCGACCATGTTAAGGAGGGTGTTGAACTCGCCAGGAAACATAAACTGCCTTCTCAGATAATTGATTTCATTCAGACACATCACGGGACTTCAGTTGCCTATTATTTCTATAAAAAATTCCTGGATAAAAATCCTGACAGGACCGACATGCAAAAGAACTTCTCCTACTCAGGGCCCAAGCCTTTTTCCAGGGAAACAGCGATTGTCATGATGGCTGATTCGGTGGAAGCATCGTCAAGGACTCTGCCTGAATACACGGAAGACAAGATCAGGGATCTTGTGGAAAGAATCATTTATCTGCAGGAACAGGACGGACTTTTTTCCGAGACACCTCTCACATTCAGGGATGTGACTGATATTAAGAGGGTTTTTGTGAAAAGACTCCTGAATATCTATCATGCACGGATTGCTTATCCCGCTAGATGAGTTTTGAGCCTCATCGCATGTCGATGATTTCCACTCCCCTGTATTTTTCCGGTTCAAAAATGAATGTAGTACTGGAGGGGTTCTTCTTCAGGTCGAATGATGTGACATCGAGGGTTATGGTTGTACCGTTCTTGTATTTATATTCAAGGTTTCTGAGATCAAGGGCGGGCTTCCCTATTTTCAGCCGTATCCTCACATGATCGCTGTTTAGCTCCTCCGGGTAGAGGTCGATGAGATATGAGTCTGCCTTTTCTTCAAGTAACCTTGATTTGTAACCTTTCCTGTACAATGAAAATATCTGTGAGGGTTTGCCCAGGAATGAATCATCATTTTTCCCGGGAGTGGTGATTGTTACTTCCTTTTCTGCCGGCAGGAGGTTCCACGAGGTTGTGCCGTTGAACCATATGATATTGTCTTCGAGATCCAGCTTGTATTTGTCACCGGCAAGGATAACGGAGCCTTTTCGTGAGCTGCTGGTCCTGTCAGCAAGGTTTTCGGTACGGAGGTTGAACTCCATCGATACGGAAGGTGCTCCGAGGGCCCTGGAAGAAAACCTGTCAAGCACTGCAAGCGCCGCGGGATCATTCTGTGAAAATCCCCGTGCAGGAAAGAGAAGTTGAAGAAAAGCAAGAAACAGAATCTTTTTCATAATATGTGATCTATTCCAGACCCTTCAAAATCTGTTCCAAATGCATGAAATCGGAAACCAGGACTTCCCTTGCCCTGCTTCCCTCGAATGGACCGACTATACCCGCAGCTTCAAGCTGGTCAATTATCCTTCCGGCCCTGTTGTACCCTATTGACAGCTTTCTCTGGATAAGGGAGGTTGAGCCCTGCTGATGCTGTACGACAAGCCTTGCAGCATCATCAAACATTGAATCACGCTTGCGCAGATCCACCTCAGTCTGTCCTGTTTCACTGTCGTCAATGTATTCAGGAAGGTGCATGGCTTCAGGATATCCCTGCTGTGATCCGATAAATTCGGTAAGCTCTTCGATTTCAGAGGTATCGATATAAGCACACTGAACCCTCACGGATTCGGCCCCCGATGAAACGAGCATATCACCGCGTCCCACTAGCCTGTCGGCTCCGGTTGCATCAATGATTGTACGTGAGTCGATGGATGAGAATACCCTGAAAGCAATCCTGGTGGGAAAATTGGCCTTTATAAAACCGGTTATGATGTTGGTGGAGGGCCTCTGGGTTGAAATGATCAGGTGGACCCCCACTGCCCTTGCGAGCTGTGCCAGCCTTCCGATAGGGGGTTCAATCTCCCTTCCGGCCGTCATAATCAGATCTGCAAATTCATCGATTATGAGAACAATATAGGGAAGATACCTGTGCCCTTTTTCAGGGTTCAGCCTTCTTGATATAAATTTATCATTGTACTCCTTTATGTTCCGCGACTGGGCTTCCTTGAGAAGTTCCAGCCTGTTGTCCATCTCGAAGGTCAGTGATTTGAGTGTGTTTATCACCTTCTGGGTGTCGGTGATTATGGCGTCTTCGTCACCGGGAAGCTTTGCCAGGAAATGCCGTTCGATCTTTGCATACAGGGGAAGCTCAACGCGCTTGGGATCGATCAGCACAAATTTAACTTCAGCCGGATGCTTTTTATACAGAATTGAAGTGATTATGGCATTTATTCCCACTGATTTTCCCTGTCCGGTTGCCCCGGCGACAAGCAGGTGGGGCATTTTCGTCAGGTCAACTATAAAAGGTTCGTTTGTGATGGTCCTTCCGAGTGCGAGTGCAAGGTCATATTTCGTTTCCTGGAACACCCTGGATGTTATAAGGGAACGCATGGAAACGATCTTTGGATTCTTGTTGGGCACCTCAATACCTACCGTGCCCCTCCCGGGGATCGGGGCTATTATTCTTATTCCGAGCGCCGAAAGGTTAAGCGCAATGTCATTTTCAAGCGCTTTTATACGGGATATTTTAACTCCGCTTTCGGGAACAATCTCGTAAAGGGTGACCGTGGGTCCGACGGTTGCTGCCTTATGCCTGATACTGATCTTGTGATCTGCAAGCGTCCTGGTAATAATCTCCTTGTTTTCCAGGACTTCATTGTCATCAGAATCAGCGGTCGATCTGTACTCTTTAAGTATTGAAACGGGAGGAAATTTATAACGTGAAAGATCGAGCCTTGGATCATAGTCTTCCATGATCTGCCGGACTTCTTCTTCCGTCATAATTCCAGTGATCCCGGGCCTGTTTATTTCAGTATGAGCCGGCCCTGGTTCCCTTCCCGTAACTTCATTCCTGCCAATTTCATGAATTATTTGTTTTTTCAGGCCAGCCTCCTGTTCATAGTCTTCACTTCCCGGCCTGTTGATGGCAAATGTTGAATTATCATGATCCGCAGCTCCGTAGAATTCTCCGGCATCGCCTTCTTCATCAGATCCGTCAGGTCCTCCGGAACCTTCTCCGTCATCAATGATCTTATCCGATGTTTTGCCAAAGCTTATTGGCGGAACAACGCCTTTGATTGTTGCCGGTATCTTATCGGTAAATGTTTCAGGTTTGAATCTCAGGGCAAAGACCAGATATGCAATGGTCAGGATCAGGAGCAATATCGCCGTGCCCGTCTTTCCCGCAAAGGAATTCAGCCATTGTGTGACTTTATATCCCTGTTCTCCCCCGGGCCCGCCGTAAAGATACCCATTGGCATCCCCGAAAATAAAACCAAGAATAAGCGATAGGAGGATCGTAGCCAGTGTGAGTTTCGTAACAAGTTTTAAGAGATTGATCTTCGGGAAATTAAGCAGATACAATCCGGTAACCCCGATGATCAGTGGAATAAAGAAAGCTCCGAATCCGAATCCGAATCCGATTATCATTTTGGCAAGAAAATGCCCGCCTTTCCCTGACCAGTTCCTGACGTTTACACCGGGTTCCGAAAATACCTCGGAGTCGGGCAGGCTCAGATCGGTTTTCCACGATATTATATAGGAAATGCATGCAAGCAGAAGATAAAAGGCGAAGCCGGTGATCAGAATGCCCAGAATAAATTTAATTCTCTCATCTTTGAAGAAAGTACTGGTTTTTCCCCCTTTTTTGCTTTTTCTCCTGGCTGCTTCTTCCTTTTCCTTTTTCATTGCCGTTTATGATTTCTGTGGGGACAAAGTTGTTCAAATGCCTTGGTTCCCCGGAAAAGCATCACAAAGGTAATAATTTTGAACTATCGCGGCAGGGGTTGCAAAACAAAATGAATGACTAAAAGGAACCTGCATGACAGGCTTTCCGAAACTTCGAAAAAGGGCGGATTTTTCCAGATTCAGTTACACAATGCCTTAGTATTGAGACATTCACTATCAGAGGCTCACCATTTTGCTTATGAACTTTATCAGATCGGTTCTTGAAACCTCGTTGAAGCGGGATCTCCTGTCAAATGCTTCATCGGGGATTTTCTTCCTGTAAATATTCACTGCCTCAAAATGGAATTCCGATTTTCCCATAAGATAGAAAAAACTCATAAGAACACCATCTATTTCAGCATAAGGTGTTGATGCATTGGGATTGCTCACCGGGATTTCATTTGTATACCAGATATTGTATTTACGTCCGGGAACGGAAGGTACTGTAACTTCGGCGTTTTTACAATGCATGCCGCAGATAATTGCAGTTTTCGGGGTCTTGGTGATCTGCATGCCTTCCATCGACTCAAAGCCCGGATAAGTTTCACCCGGTTTTGCAGGATAGAAACATTTTATGGTGAAAAGGCTGAAATAGGTATCGTAGATTTTCTTGGACGGATTGGAAAGATTTGTTATTCCTGAATTGCCAAAGGGAGAAATGAGTTCAAACAGGAGATTGTTGTCTTTGAAGGAAACCACCATCGTTTTGGGCATAAGTTCGGGCGGAAGGATGGTTGAATTCTCGGGATATTCCACATGATAGTGGATTTCACCCTGATCCAGATTACCGGATCCGTTCTTTTTGCAGGAAATGTTCAAGGATATTGCAAAAAAGATAAAAAGATGAATATATCCGGCTCTGATCACGCTCTGACTTGAATTAAGCATCTAAATGTAGATATTTTTTTTCATTCCGGACAGCAAAGGTATCATAAATTAAACTTATTACTGATTTGTGACTCACACTGCAACTGATCTTACTAACCTTTGGCTTCCTTCTTGAATATTGATGGCTGATTCAGTCCGGAAATTACGATGCTTGCCTGAACCTCGGGAAAATTCAATTCAGGTTTCATTCCCCGGTTGCGAATATTTCAATCATCGTAAAAAAACAATTACATTTGATCCCTTCAATTGATCAGCCAATCATTATATGAATCATAAACACGTAAATTCATGACAATTAGTTTTCGTAACCGCAGCTTCCTTAAATTGCTTGATTTTGAGACGGAAGAAATACAATATCTCCTGGATCTTGCGGCCAGCCTGAAAAAAGCCAAAAGATCGGGTACCGAGCAGCAATATCTTAAAGGGAAGAATATCGCGCTTATTTTTGAAAAGACATCAACGCGTACGCGGTGTGCCTTTGAGGTTGCAGCTTATGATCAGGGGGCAAATGTAACATATCTTGGGCCGACCGGTTCCCAGATAGGGCAAAAGGAATCTATGCGCGACACTGCCAGGGTACTGGGAAGGATGTTTGACGGTATTGAATACAGGGGGTTCGGACAGGAAATTGTCGAAGAACTTTCGGCATATGCCGGTGTACCGGTTTGGAACGGGCTGACCAATGAATTTCACCCCACGCAGGTTCTGGCTGACCTGATGACAATGGCCGAGCATTGCAATAAGTCTCTTGACAGCATCTCTTTCTGTTATCTGGGTGATGCGCGGTACAATATGGGTAATTCGCTACTGGTGGGGGCATCTAAAATGGGAATGGACTTCAGGACTGCCGCTCCGCCTGAATTTCAGCAGGGGAGCAACCTTGTTGACCGTTGCAGGATTATTGCCGGCCAGACGGGTGCCAGAATACTTATCACTGATGATCTTGATGAAGCTGTAAAAGGAGTGGATTTCCTCTATACCGATGTCTGGGTATCTATGGGCGAGCCTGATTCAGTATGGGAAGAGAGGATCAGGCTTTTGAGGCCATACCAGGTGAACAGCGCCGTTATTGAAAAAACCGGAAACCCTGATGTGAAATTCCTTCACTGCCTGCCTGCGTTTCATAATCGTGAAACAAAGGTAGGAGAGGAGATTTTCCGGAAATTTGGACTTGACGGCATGGAGGTTACTGAGGAGGTCTTTGAGTCAGAGAATTCGGTTGTATTTGACCAGGCTGAAAACAGACTCCATACAATTAAGGCAGTGATGGTTGCAACATTGACGGACTGAAAGCGAAAAAACAGCCCTGATTACAATGTTTCGTCTGCCATCAGGTAATCAGCTCCTTAACGAAATAAAAGGTCATTATAAATGATGCTGCAAGTTTCAGTCCAATCCCGGTCAGGAATCCGAGAAGGCTTCCGAAGCCGGCTTTAAGGGCATATCTGATGTCATCCTTGAAGATCAGCTCTCCCACGAAGGCACCGATGAATGGTCCTATTATTATCCCGGGGGGACCGAGGAAAAGCCCGATGATCAATCCGACTGTAGCTCCGCGGATCCCGTATTTTGAACCTCCGAATTTCTTCGTACCCCAGACCGGTACAATGAAGTCCAGCGCTGTTACCAGAGCTGCAATAACAGCCATGATGATGAGAACATTGGACGAAAAATGGGCAAATCTCGAAAAATGCAGGAGAATCATACCGAGGTAGCTCAGGGGAGGGCCCGGAAGTATCGGCACAAGACACCCGATTATTCCAAGGATCATCAGAATAATTGCAAGTATTAAGAGTATATAGTCAGACATTCAGAATGATACTTCTTTGTTTTTTCCAAGATCGTCAAAGTCGATATTGGTAAATTCTTCGGTGGAGATGTTTTTGGATTCCTGTTTTGTATCATTCCCGGGCTGGGATTCCAGTTGTTTTAATTCGCCATAACCATTATCAATAAAGCTTACGGCATCTTTGAGTCCGTCGGTAAATTTTTCAAAATCTTCCTTGTATAGGAATATTTTGTGTTTTTCGTAAAAAACCTTGCCCTCTTTGCCCAGGCGTTTTTTGCTTTCCGTAATGGTCAGGTAATAATCATCTTTCCTTGTAGCCTTGACATCAAAAAAATAGGTTCTTTTTCCTGCTCGTACAACCCTGGTAAAGATCTCTTCCTTGTTGGCTTTTTCTTCAGTACCAACTGTAGCTTCTTTAATTCCGGCTTCTTCTTCCATTTCTGCGTCAGTTTAGGTTAGGCTGGTGTTATCCCTGTCAAATGTAAAAATATTTTTTAAAATAAAAACAAGCTCAATCATTTGTGTCTTATTTTAGAAGTGCGGTATTAACGGAAATGGAAAAAGATTATTTTTGCAGCACAAATTTGAGGTTCTTTACTGATGATAAGCCGTAGACTTTTGCGTATCAAAGCCATGATGGCCCTGTATGCGTTTAACAGGAGAGAGGATGGAAATCTTGAACAGGCTGAGAAGGAGCTGATGTTCAGTATAGATAAAACATACGATCTCTACCATCTTCTGCTGCTGCTTATTCTTGAGGTTGCCGATGTTGCTGCCGGCAAAATCGATCAGGCCCTTCAGAAACATATACCCACTCACGAGGATCTGAACCCGAAAAGAAAGTTTATTGATAATCTGGTCATCGCCCAGTTGCGGAAAAACAAGCCATTCAATGATTATATTTCCTCAAGGAAGCTTTCCTGGGCAAACTATCAGCATATTCCCAGGCTGATGTACGCAAGTATGATAGCCTGGAAGAAATATGATTCATACATGTCTTCTGAGGAATACGGTTATTCGGGCGACAGGAAGTTCATAATAAGCCTGGTGACCGAACTTTTTGCGGCCTCTGAAGACCTAGAGGCAAACCTCGAGGAGCAGAGCATCTACTGGAACGATGATACAGAATATGTCGTCCTGATGATCGAGAAAACACTGAAGAAGTTCAAGCCTGATTCGGGTAATGATACCAAACTCATGCCATTGTTCAAGAACAGGGAAGATGAGGAATTTGTAAGGCATCTTTTCAGAAAGGCAATACTTCATGCTGACGAATGCAGGGAACTGATTGACAACAATACCACCAACTGGGAGGTGGAACGCATTGCAATGATGGACATTATTGTTATGCAGCTGGCAATTACGGAAATCCTCGAATTCTCCGAGATCCCTGTCAAGGTCACCCTCAATGAGTATATTGAAATAACCAAATACTATTGTACTTCAAAAAGCAGTACATTTGTCAATGGGATCCTTGACAATATAGTCAGGGAGATAAGGGAGAAAGGCCGATTTAATAAATCAGGCAGGGGACTGGTAGGTGAAAACATTGCTTCGGCCGGCAAGTGACATTCATCACCCGGATGACGGGAATGAAAATATGTTGTTCTATTTGAGTCAGTACTAATTAAATTTATGTTATGATCAGTCATGCTTTCTTGTATTTGATGGGCCAGCCGGCTGGCGGAGCTGCCGGACAGGGCAATGCATTTGTCACCTTTCTGCCCCTTTTGCTTGTTTTCGTCGTTTTCTATCTTTTCATGATAAGACCACAGATGAAAAAGCAGAAGGAAATGAACAATTACCGGAGTTCCCTGAAGAAGGGAGACAAGGTTGTTACAACCGGTGGCATCTATGGCAGGGTTTATGAAGTTAAGGATAATTATGTCATGCTTGAAGTCGGAGGAGATATGAAACTCAAGGTAGATAAGAATGCCTTGCTCAAGGATCCCACCGCCAACGATTAAAAAATTCATTTATCTGCTGCGTGTACGGCAAAATATTGATATGGCTCCGAAACAAGGCAGGCAGGGGGATTAGTAACATAAACAGGGATTATACCATTTTTGGTTTTTTTCTCCTGCTGTCTTTTATTTTCTGGTATCTTAATTCACTCGGTAAGGAAATAGAAACGGAAATAAGATATCCCGTACGTTATGTAAACCTGCCGAAAGAAAGGACCCTTGCTGAGGAACTTCCGTCGCGGCTCAATCTATACCTCAAGGGTCCGGGGTACGCGGTTCTCAAACTTAAATTAACAGGCAGCAGGGCTCCCGTCATACTGGATATTTCAGCGCTTAATTACAGGAGGGTGCCGGGAAGCAGGGACCTTAGTTATTACCTGAAGACCTCGGGCATCATTCCGAAGCTCAAAAATGATCTTCGCTCGGAATGCCAGATCCTTTATATCAAGCCGGATACACTGTTCTTCAGATTCGACAGGATAGTAAGCAAAAAGGTGCCTGTCGTATCGGCTGTTGAAGTGATTACTGACCGGCAATACTTTATAAAGGGCGGTATTGCAATTGAACCGGAAACCATAAAAATTTCAGGGCCGTCAGGCATTCTGGATACCATAACCGAAGTACGGACAAAATACAGGAAGTTCACCAGGGTGAACGAAACCTTAAAAAAAAGTATCAGCCTTGATCTGCCTGATTATTACTCGGCATCTGTTAAGAAAGTATCAGTAACCATTCCGGTGGAGCAGTTCACGGAAGCAGAACTGACGGTTCCGGTAAAAATACTGAATCAGCCTGATTCCATTGACCTCAAGATCTTTCCGGATGTTGTTACCGTAAAGGGACTTGTTGCGGTGAATGATTTCAAGAAGCTGGCTGAAATACCATTTGAGGTGATTCTTGATATGGACAAGGTCAATCTGAGGTCATCTGAACGGATTCCCCTGGAGATACGCAATGTGCCCCCTTTTCTGACCTCACTGAGGATCACTCCTGGAGATGTGGATTTTCTTATAGAGAAAAACAAAAAATGAAAAAGCCGGTAAATACCGTCTTCAGGCTAGGAGTCACGGGAGGCATAGGAAGCGGCAAATCTACCGTATGCAAAGTGTTCTGCGCACTGGGTGTTCCGGTTTTTTATGCTGATCATGAAGCCAGGGTGATTATGGATAATGATACGGACATAATGGGGAAAATAAATTCGGCAGTTGGCCGGGACATGTACAGGAACGGTTCGCTTGACCGTGTTGAACTGGCGAAGCTGATATTCAACGACGAGATCCTTCTTGGCAAGATAAACTCAATTGTGCACCCGGCAGTTTTTGACAGATTCGCTGACTGGTATGCCGGACAGGCAGCACCCTACGTAATTATGGAAGCTGCAATCCTGTTTGAAAGCGGAGCGTCGGAACTTGTTGACAAAGTACTTACGGTTGTCACTCCGGTTGAAGAAAGAATAGAAAGAATGATCAGGGGAAAGAAGTTTACCAGGCAGCAGGTCATTGAGCGGATTAATAACCAGATGGACGATGAAACAAGAATCAGGAATTCAGATTTTCTTATTTATAATTCTGATAATGACATGATTGTGCCCGCCGTCCTTAAAGTGCATAATGAAATCCTGCAAATGGTGAAACAATAAAAAGTTATGGGCAGATTTGCAAAATGGATAGGAGGAGGACTTGGTTTCGTTATGGGCGGCCCCATCGGTGCACTTCTCGGGTTTCTGGTCGGTTCGATGGTAGACAGCACTGTATCAGGCCAGGTGACTTACACGCAGCCGCAGCGTCAAACGGCAAGGGGTGATTTCAGTGTCAGCCTCCTGGTCCTTATCGCAGCGATGATGAAAGCCGACGGAAAAGTGGTGAAAGCCGAACTTGACTTTGTCAAGCAGTTTTTTCTAAGGCAATTCGGACCTGAATCGGCACGTGAGGCACTAAGGATGCTGAGAGATATACTGAAACAGGATATCCCTGTGAGGGATGTTTGCTTGCAGATAAACAGGAACATGGATTATTCATCGAGATTGCAGCTTATTCACCTGCTGTTCAATATATCAGTTTCAGATGCAGCAGTCCACCCCGTCGAACTTGAAGCAATTGAAAGAATGTCGGGGTACCTGGGCATCAGCGGCTCGGACTTCAAATCAATAAAAAACATGTTCGTGCCTGAAACCGACTCGGCTTACAAGATACTGGAAATTGATCCTGGCGCAACGGATGACGAGATTAAAAAAGCTTTCAGGAAAATGGCAATGAAATATCATCCCGATAAAGTGAGTCATCTGGGAGAAGAATTTAAAAAGGTTGCTGAAGAAAAATTTAAAAAGGTCAATGAAGCATACGAAAGAATAAAAAAGGAGCGGAATATCATTTAATATTGATAAATATAAAAGGAATCATTTTTTGAACTGGATTTATTTCACCCACAAAACAACAGCTATATGGTTTTAAAGGATATTGTAGCGATCTCTGGTCAGCAGGGACTTTTCAGGTTTATTGCCCAGGGAAAGAATTCGATGATCGTGGAGCATCTTGAAACAGGCAAAAGAAGCAGTGCTTTCAGTTCAGCCCGTGTCAGCTCCCTTGAGGAAATATCCGTTTTCACTGACAGTGAAGATATGCCTCTGGGAAAGGTGTTTGACAGGATTTACGAAAAGGAGAATGGTGGTGAGGCAATAGATCCCAAATCAGATCCTGAAACCCTGAGGGCATACTTCAGGGAAATTGTGCCTGATTATTCGAAGGATAAAGTCTACAACAGCGATATCAGGAAAGTTATAATGTGGTATAATATCCTGCAGCGTAAAAACCTGCTTATTCCCGAAGAGCCTGAACCAGCTTCCGGTGAGGGTGCTGATGCAGCCGCTGCTGAAGAAAAAGCTGCCGGGGAAGGAAATTCAGCCGGGGAAGCCGGGAACAAGAAGGAAAAAGATGGGGAATGAGCCGTAGTTGCCCGAATTTCGGAGGCGAAGAGGTTGTTTATGATTATTCCGGATCAGGGATTATCATTGTACCTGTCCCGTATGATAAGACAAGCACCTGGATGAGAGGTGCGGATAAGGGACCCGCTGCCATAATGGAGGCTTCGGCGAATCTCGAGTTCTATGATGCCGAGACTTCCTCGGAGGTGCATCTTTTGGGAATTCATACGGTTGACCCGGTAACGGAGGAAGAAACTCCTGAAAAACTTGTTGATGCTGTTTTCAATCAGGTATTATCCATTATTGACGACGGAAAGTTCCCCGTAATTGTCGGAGGAAACCATACTGTAAGTATTGGTGCGATAAAAGCCTTTTCATGCAGGTATGATAACTTGTCGGTACTACAGCTTGACGCTCATTCTGATCTGCGGGATGAATATGAAGGATCGCGGTACAATCACGCGTGTGTAATGGCCCGGGCCAGGGAATATGCCTCCCTGGTCCAGACAGGCATCCGGAGCATGTCAGCCGGGGAAAGAAAGATTGCCGACATGGACCGGATATTTTTTGCCCATGATCTTTATTATGACAAGAGCCTGTATTCCAGGGCACTGGACAAACTTACAGAAAATGTATATATAACGGTCGATCTTGACGTCTTTGATCCTTCCCTTATCCCGTCGACAGGTACCCCTGAACCGGGCGGCCCCGGTTATTTTGAGATAATGCATTTCCTGCGCGATGTAGTGTCATGCAGGAATGTTATCGGTTTCGATGTCGTTGAACTTTGCCCTTCATCCTCAAACAAAGCTCCTGATTTTGTTGCAGCCAGGATAATTTACCAGCTTCTGAGTTACAGGTTTTCCAAATGATCTTCCTGATCATTCTTTTTAGCTTCTTCCCAGATCTCATTCATCTTGTCAAGGCTCATGCCATGCAGGGAAATCCCTTTTGCAATTGTTTTCTTTTCCAGATAATTGAAGCGTTTTATGAATTTCCTGTTTGTCTTTTCCAGGGCAGCCTCCGGATCAATGTCGTAAAGTCTTGATGCATTGATGATTGAAAACAGGAGGTCGCCAAGTTCTGATTCAATGCCTGCAGTGGAACGATTGTCGATTTCTTTTTTGAGTTCAGTCAGCTCCTCCAGTATCTTATCCCATATCTGTTCCCGCTTTTCCCAGTCAAATCCAACGCCTCTCACCTTTTCCTGGATCCTGTTGGCTTTTATTATGGCAGGAAGGGAAGAGGGAACTCCCGACAGTACCGGTTTCTGCAATTCATCCTCTTTTATCTTGAGATGTTCCCAGTTCTTTTCGACCTCGGCAGAATCAGAAACGGTTACATCTGAGAAAACATGCGGATGCCTGTATATAAGTTTCTGATTGATACCGTTCAGCACATCGGCCATCGAAAAAAGGTTTCTTTCGCGACCAATTTTCGCATAGAATACTATGTGGAGCATAAGATCACCCAGCTCTTTCCTGATACCCTCATCGTTTCCGGATAATATTGCATCTGCAAGCTCGTAGGTTTCCTCTATGGTCAGCTTTCTCAGGCTCTCATTGGTTTGTTTTTTATCCCACGGACATTTTTCCCTCAATTCGTCCATGATATCAAGCAGTCTCCTGAACTCCTCACATGCTTTTTCCCTGTCTGCAGTCATATTTATCTTTTAAAGCAGCTGATTGGGCTGCGCCGGCTTGTTAATATTGTCGATTCTTATGGTGGAACCTGTACTGAGGCTCAGCAGTTCTGAAACATTGTCGCCGTTTATTGCAATTTCAAGAAGGTCGAGTATATTGAATCTGGCAAGTAATTCACCTGCAGGAACGTCGTTGTACGTTTCAGATATATGCTCAGTGAAGTTTTTGTTGCTTTGTACCAGGATCCTGAATTCTTTACCTGCAAAAACACGGTAGAACACTTCACGTGTTATATTTGATATTGCATTACCGTACGAATCGATGAAAATAATGCTTCCGATAATGTTATCCCTGTCAATTGTTGCCCTTATGGGCAGCCTTTCACTTATCTGGCCGGGGGAGCTTCCAAGTTGTGAAAGTTTTTTTCCCGCACAGATGCCCGCTGCCGTTCTTGCAAAAAGATCCAGTTCATCATTTGCTCCGCCCCGGTCGATCCTGACAACTTCATCCGGTTCGGAATTCAGTATCAGATAAAAAATCCCGTTGTCGGTGCCTATGAAATAATGACCTTTTGATTTCACTGCAAGATACTCCTCATTCCTGTGTGCTTCAGAATGCACACATAAAATATGGATCGATCCCGACGGATAGTTCAGAAAAGTATTTCTTACAATAAATGCCGCATGGGAAATATTGAAAGGCTGAATTGAACCGGCATTGTCGATTATTGGTGTGCCAGGACACAAACTGCATAGTTTGCCTTTAATGATACCATTGTAAATATCATCGGGTCTCCATTCGGTTGTTAATGTTATTACCGGCATCTGGAAAAAACTTACGACAAAGATAATCTTATAAAGAAAAAATAAGCTTACTTTGTTGCTTCAGAAGATCATTTTTCCGGTTGCGGGCTAGCATCTTAACTATTAATGACAGAAGTTGTAATATTTCTCGAAGATATTGATCCTGTGGTTTTTTATGGTGCAAACAATGCACTTCTCGACAAAATCCGGGGTTTTTTCCCAAAACTTAAAATCATTGCAAGGGGCAATGAGCTAAAATGCGTGGGAGAGGAGACGGAAATAACTTTGTTCGCAGAAAGATTCAATGAGCTGGTTGAATATTACAGGAAGTATCACAGGCTTGAGGAGCATGATCTTGAGAAATATTTGTTTGACAGGGATCATATGAAGTCGGCTGCCACCGGTGAATTTGAGAATGTGATCGTTTTTGGTACAAGCGGCAGGCCGATAAGGGCCAGAACAGTAAACCAGCTGCTCCTGGTGAATGATTACCGGACAAACGACCTGATCATTGCAGAAGGTCCTGCCGGGACCGGAAAGACTTATACGTCAATTGCCCTGGCTGTGAGGGCGCTACGGGACAGGGAAGTCAAGAAGATCATTCTTGCCCGTCCTGCCGTTGAAGCAGGGGAGAGGCTGGGTTTTCTTCCGGGCGATATGAAGGAAAAGCTTGACCCTTACCTTCAGCCGCTTTATGACGCACTTCATGACATGATACCATTCAAGAAGCTTGAGACATGGCTTGAGGACGGTACCATCCAGATTGCACCACTGGCATTTATGAGGGGCCGGACCCTTGAAAATGCCTTTGTCATACTCGACGAGGCCCAGAATGCAACAATAAGTCAGCTTAAGATGTTTCTTACCAGGATGGGAATAAACTCCAAATTCATAATGACCGGAGACACGACGCAGATAGATCTGCCAAAGAAAAATGAGTCAGGACTCCTTCAGGCCATGAGAATACTTGCAAACATCGAGGGGATATCGGTTATCAGGTTTGATGAAAGGGATATTGTAAGGCACCGGCTGGTGAAGAAAATAGTAAAGGCCTATGAGAATGAGGAAAACGGAGATAAAAACAGTAACAGCTGATCCTTTTTCAGGCCGGAGGCATGAAGGATACATCTTCTCATGCTCGCCCGCCTGTTGCGGAGTGCTGTCGGGCAGATTTTAGCAGATTATGACCCAGACCATTACAGACTCAGACTTTAAATTCCTGGGGCAGACAGGCAAGTACCGGGGAAAAGTAAGGGATGTGTACAATATTTGTGACAAATATCTGCTTATGGTAGTGTCAGACAGGATCTCTGCCTTTGATGTGGTTCTTCCAAGAGGGATCCCATACAAGGGTCAGGTGTTGAACCAGATTGCGGGAAAATTCCTGGATGCCACGGCCGATATTGTTCCCAACTGGAAAATTGCAACACCAGACCCGGCAGTCACATTCGGCCACAAATGCAGGCCCTATCCTGTGGAAATGATTGTCAGGGCGCATCTCACAGGCAGTTCATGGCGCCTGTACAAAGCCGGCACCAGGGAAATATGTGGGATCAGGCTCCCTGACGGAATGAGGGAACATCAGAGGTTTCCTGTTCCCATTGTTACTCCTACCACGAAAGCGGAGCAGGGAACACATGATGAAGACATTCTGCCTTCTGAAATAATAAGAAGAGGGCTTATAAGCGGGGAAGAATACCAGCTTATTGAAAATTATGCACAGCAGGTTTTCATCAGGGGGGCGGAAATTGCCGCGGACCATGGCCTGATTCTTGTTGATGCAAAATATGAATTCGGGAACTTGGACGGGCAGGTTATGCTTATTGATGAGGTCCATACACCTGATTCCGCCCGATATTTTTATGCAGATGAATACCAGGACCGGTTTGAAAGAGGCCTTCCCCAGAAACAGCTGTCAAAGGAATTTGTACGTGAATGGCTCATGGAGAGAGGATTCCGGGGGGAAAAGGGACAAAAGATCCCCCGTATGACAGACGATTTTGTTAAACAGGTTTCAGAAAGATATATTGAACTTTATGAAAGGATCACTGGTGAAAAATTTGAACCCTCTGATATAACTGATGTCAGGGCAAGAATTGAAGGAAATTGCACCGGATTTCTGAAAAGCTTCGGCCTGTGATCATTCAGAAAAGAAAAATGATTAATAATAGTATGACGGGAAGTTTTTTTTGCATGATAGTTTTCAGAAGAAAGGTCTTATCAGTACTGTTAACCGCCACAGCGTTTCTTACAGTCATTGTCCTTTCATTTACCGCAGGTCGGGCAAACGCACAGGTTCCGGTTGAAAGATCTAAGGATAAGGCAGTGATCGGCGGAGAGACTTATTATATTCATATTGTCCGAAAGGGAGAAACGGCATATTCCATTTCCAGGGCATACGGAATTACCGTTGAACAGCTGGCTCATGAGAATCCGGCGGCAGGAGCCATTCTTAAGGAAGGAATGAGCTTGAGGATCCCTGTGAGGATCGTCGGGACAATGCCGGTGGAACAACCCGTGCCTTACCGCCATGTCATTCATGACGAAGGGAAGTTCATATATCACATTCTTGGTAAAGGAGAAACTGT
The DNA here is from genome assembly GCA_009877105.1 of Bacteroidales bacterium. Classification (GTDB taxonomy): domain Bacteria; phylum Bacteroidota; class Bacteroidia; order Bacteroidales; family VadinHA17; genus LD21. The sequence continues at coordinate 73,189 of WXFD01000034.1, read as the reverse complement.
TTATTATTTGTCAAAAAAATACCAGGTCACCGAACAGGAAATTATCGATGCCAATCCGGGACTGGATATTACAAGGATAACACTGGGTTCTGAAATCGCAATTCCCCGGAGGATTGCCGATGTTGTTGAGAAAGCTGTATCCGTGACAAAGCCTGAAGGATACTTTCACAGGGTTACCAGCGGAGAAACACTTTCCTCAATTGCAAGGGATTACGGAATAACATTGAAGGAGCTCAGGCGGGCCAACCGCAATATCCGTTTTCCCAAAGTTGGAGATTTTATTCTGATTCCCGGAATGGAGGCTGTTAAAAGGGAGGTAGTTACCGAGTGGGAACCGGATACTGTCAGGAATGCAGTTGATAGTATTGATATTCATCCCGGGAAACCGGAAGAACCTGTCCGGTTCCGGAACCTCAGCGGATCCTTCAACATGGCTGTGCTGCTGCCATTTTTCCTCAGTGAAAACTCCAGAAGAACAGTGGCGGATACATTAAAACTTCCGAAAGGAAAGAAGGATCCAAGAAGCACTACCAGGCCTGAAGAGTGGATTTATCCCGCCAGTATTGAATTCATTGAAATGTATGAAGGGATCCTTCTGGCAGCGGATACTTTGAGGTCACTTGGGCTTGATATCAACATTCACACTTATGATATCAAAAGCGATACTGTTGAAATAACCCGGCTGATCATGTCCGATGCACTCTCAGGAATGGATCTCATTATAGGGCCGGTATATTCCAGGAACCTGACCATAGTGGCAGATTATGCCGGAAAACTGGGTATTCCTGTGGTCTCGCCGGTACCCTTGTTCAGCAATTCACCTCTCGACGACAATCCGCTGCTTTTTATGGCAGGGTCATCACTTGAGGTGGCCCAGAGGGCCATTGCACGAAAGGTTGCAGAATATCCGGACCATAATATTGTGCTCATTCATTCTACAGATCCGGAAGAAAGCAATGATATTGAACGGTTCAGGGAGATTATTTCAGCGGAATTGCATAAAAAAGATCCGTATGAATTGATAAAGATCAGGAGTCTGCCCTTTTACAGCAGGTCAGAATACGGCACCGACTCGCCGCAGAGATTGTCGAGGGCTTTATCTGTTGAAACTGGAAATATTGTTGTAATAGCTTCGGAAAGCGCCCCGGTAATGAGCGAGTCAGTCATGGAAGTCAGAAACCTGTCGAGAAAATTCGACATGAAAGTATTCGGATACCCTGAAATGAGGGAACTAAGCAATATTGACCCCAAATTTCTCTTTGACCTTGGAATGATGGTATATTCACCATATTGGATTGATTACTCCAATGAGGATGTGAAAAACTTCATATCCCGGTTCAGGAAGAGATTTTTCACGGAGCCTTCCGAGAAAAGCTATGCCTGGCAGGGATATGACATTGCCTACTATTTCCTGGGTGGCCTGGCTTTGTACGGCAGGGAGTTCATAACCCATCCGGGGATGCTTTATACCGATCTGCTTCATACCGATTTCGACTTCAGGAGAAAAGGCAGCAATGATGGCTTTGAAAATCAAAAACTCTTCCTTATAAGATATTCCAACACTTATGATCTTGAAATGATACCGGAAAACAATGCAGTAAGCTTCGGACAGGCTGGTGAGTAGACGACTGCTGATTTTGGTACCTGTTTTTTTGTTAATAAGAATTAACAAAGCGGAATAATTAAATGGTTTCATTTGTCTAAATGTCAAATGGTCAGAGAATCCTTCAAAGACAGGGAAGACAGTGATCTTGTTGAAGCGTCTGTTGGAGGCGATAAACAGGCCTTTGGTGAAATTGTGAACCGCTATCAGAACATGGTGGCCAGAACGGTGAAGGGGATGCTCGGTGATACTGTTTTATCGGAAGATATAGGACAGGAAGTATTCATTAAACTCTATCACTCACTTCCGGAGTTCAGGGGTGAGGCCAGGCTTTCAACCTATATTCAGAAGATGGCAGTCAATTTTAGCCTTAATGAGATACGCAGAAGAAAAAGGTTTATGTCGATGTTTGCACTGAAAGAAAATGCGGAATTGCGGGAGATTGAGTTTGCAAGCGGGGATGAAGAGAAAAGATCGGATGCACTCGAACTTGTTAACAAGGCACTCATGAGGCTCGATCCGAAATTCAGGATCATTGTTGTCATGAGATTACTTCAGGGATATTCCACAAGGGAAACCGCCGAGATTCTTGACCTGCCTGTCGGAACCGTGCTTTCACGGCTTTCAAGGGCACAGGAACAACTGAAAATCATTATGAAGAAATTGTAGTTCATGGAGCCTTTATATTGCATAATTAAAACCTGGCGTGCAACTCATGCGTTGCAAAACGGTCAGCGGAAACAGTTTGAGATTGTGTCTGCCTGCCGTATGAGGCAGTGCATGCTTTAAAAGATTAATAGCTTATGAAAACTGATGAATTAAAGGGACTCATATTAAAGGCGCTTGAAACAGAACAAACGCCTGACAGTTTTATGCAGGAACTGGAAGAAGCCGGCGTTACGTACACATTCAGCAATGATTTTTCAGGAGCAGTGCTGAACAGGATATTCGGCGAAAGCACCGTAAGAATTGCTGAATCAGAATTCTTCAGCAATATGCGGCTGGTTTTCAACCGGGTTGCATTGACAGGCATTGCTGCCATAATCCTTCTTCTTATTTCCATATTGCTTGGACAGGGCACTTTGTCCATCGATTCAATACTGGGAATAGGGGACATTGAGACAGATAGCATAATTAGTTTAATGACAGGATATTGATTATATTATGAAATTTAAACCACTGATTTTAGTTATAATCACCCTGATTATCGGATTTTTTATCGGGATGCTCACCTCAGCAAAGCTACGGTTGCACCGGCTTGAGCCGATGAGGGTCTTTTTTTCCGACGAACATTTTAGGGAAGGGATCTACAGGACCATTCAACCCGATGAAAAGCAGAAAGAACAGATAGAAAAGATTCTTGACAAATATGCGAGGATAAACGGTGAAACGCAGACCAGGTTCTGGAAGGAACTGGAATCAAATATCAATGCATTCAGAAAAGAGCTCGATTCCAAACTTACAAAGGAACAGATTGCACGTCTCAGGGAGCTTGATGAAAGACGGAAGGAAATGATCAGGCACGACAGGCGGAAAAGGCGGAGTGACACGACCGGCTTCAGCCGGCACGGAGAAAGGTATCATCGTGACAATCCTTCATATAAGCCCGGACCGCGGATGGGTATGGATCCTTCTGCTGATCCGCCTGTTCCCGCCCAGCCAAAGTATCTTCATAGCGATACATCATCATGCAACTGAAAAAGCCACATAGTCAAGAATTATGGGCAGATCGTCGGGGTTTACCCCCAGAGATACCAGTAAAGGCTGATCGTCCCAGAAAGCGGCAATGAACTCCTCGAGTGTTATCCCGTTAGTCTGAATGCTTAGACGGTAAAGATCGGCAGCCTCCTTTTTTCTTCCGCGGCACAGTGCAAGATGTCCTTTGTTGATATAATCGTGAGCATTAAGATGGCCTGAAGCCAGCCTGTCATAGTATTTTTCCGATTCGTCAAAACGTCCCAGTGCAAGATAGCAGAATGCAATGGGTCTCAGAATATTAAGATTACCAGGATCATTGTATTCCACCCTGAAGTAATACCTGAGGGCCGATTCATAGTCATTCAGGTCGAGATAACAATGACCTGTCATAATTGAAGTATGGATATTCTCAGGATCCATGGCTCCTGCCTGAAGGTAATAGTCAAGAGCTTCTTCTTTTCTGCCCAGCCTCCTGAGGCATAGTCCTATCTTTTTCAGCGTCCATACCTTCCTTTCAATCAGTTCAGCTCTCTGATAAAATTTGAGGGCATCCTCAAAATTTTCTTCCTTCTGGTAACAAAAAGCTATCTTCTCATATAATTGCGGTTCATCGGGCCTGGAGTTCAACTGCTTCAGAAAAAGCTCCAGGGCATCAGCATAGTAGTTCTTGCTGAAAAAATAATCTGCCAGCCCTGCTTCGGCTTCGCATGCATTGCATGTCATCCTGAAAAACTCGGAATTGTAAATGTCGAGTTTTCCCGTGAACAGGTCTTCAAATTCCTTCTTATAAGGAGACAACTTGTAAAAACGATACAGATCGTGCAGGTACTGGGTTACATTGGTTCTGAAATTTTTATATGGATCCGTGGATACATCCGTATCATCACCCTGGTGCAGACCCTCAAGTTCAAGCCTGAATACCTTCAGCATCATGGTTTTTTGCGACGCGGGCAGATATTTCAGGTTTAAAAGCAATGAAAACTTGTCGGAATTGCAGATAAACGGTGTTTTAAAGAGTGCTTCTGCCAACTCATTGGTCTCCCCGCCCAGAATTTCATCCCTGAAGATTTCATTTACCACTTCATGATCGGGATGAAAAGGTACAAACCAGTTCTGGAAATCCCTGAAGAAATCAAAATGCTTTAAATTGGCAAAGGCTGACATATAAACATCGGCTCCCTCCATCTGCAGCTTGGTAAGCTCTTCCATGGTTTTAAAGATCTCTTCAGATTCATTGAACATTTCTGTCCAGTCAGGGTTCTTGTCCTCATTCTTTTCCCTCGGCAATATATTGTCAAGATCAAATTTTTCTTCGATTCTTGGCTTGAGCTTCGCCACTTTGGGAAGTATCTCTTCATGAAGTTTTTTACTCAGGCCCTCTGTTTCACGCGATCTGATTATCTGCAGTATTATGATCTTCGATCTTTCCCTGAACCCGGCATCCTTCCCGATATCTGCAATTTTCGCCATGAGTTCCGGATAAAGTGGCACTCTCGAGTCATAGTAGTGCAGAGTAAGAATAAGGCCCGAAAGAGCTCGTTCCATTACCTGTTCTCCCCCCGTTTCATAAAAATCAATCAGGAAGAAAAGCTTTTCAGGCTGCCATACCCTCAGGGCACTTAGTGTTATTGCACTAACAAACAAACCCGATTCAAACCACCTGAATTTTCCTGAATTCATAATTATCCTGATAAGGCTTTCTTCAGCCTCGCCATAATAATCTGTCAGCCACAAATGATTGAAAATATTTTTTATCAGGTTTTTATGCTGGAGCGACAGCTGTGATTCGGGATCAGGATTTACTTCACTGCTTATTCTGAGCCATTCATCAAGCTCAGATTTGAACATAAGATCATCAACCGTTTCCACGATCGATCTGCCTGTAAGTTTCTGTTCTTTTTCAGTCTGCTGCCTTACCCAGTAGGTATGCCAGCCCGAATAATGTGACAATATGTCCTGTTTCGAACGGTCAGACAGTTCCAGAATTGACTGAATCAGCTTGGTATATACCTTGCTTCGTTCAGGATCATTTATGCCGTCAATAGTGTAGGTCAGCATATTCCGGTAAGTCATTTCAATGTTGTTGTATTCGTCGCGAAGATCGCCCTGTAATGACATATTGATCATATCATGCAGTATGTCAAGACTTTGCTTGATACGCTTGGCAGATATCAGTTTGCTTAACTGCCTGTGCTGTTGTATGACTTTTTTTATATCCATTGAGTTAATTCCTGAATTCAATTCAGGAGACATGAATTGTTAAATAGTTACATACAACAATCGGGCCGGAATATTCAGCCAAAGCCAGATACCTGCAGCGGTTTAGGATGAAAGAAAGGCAAAATCCGTTGTGTTATCCCAGGGATATCAGAAATTGAATCCAATTGCAATAAATCCCTTGAAATTGCTGAAATATCTTACCCTGCTGCTTAGTCCGTACATAAATCCGACTCTTACCGGGCCAATTATTGACATATATCCCAGGCCCAGTCCCAGGCCTCCCATATATGATAGTTCCCTATTTGATATGACTTCACGGGCAATACCGGCATCAGTCATCAGTTCGAGATGAAGGTCCCTCAGGAGTTCAATGTCGGTATCAAAGCCGAGCGAGGCAAACCTTTCGGCGGGAATTTCGTTCGCGTGAAAACCTGTCATGGGAATCGATCTTCCGGTAGTGCTGCCAATTCCTCCCACGTAATAATAATTATTGTGTGAAAGTGCTGAATCGACATGATAATTATACAACAGACTGCCTTTTACACTGAGGGTTGTTTTTTTGCCTGCGTAGAAGAAATGCCTGATATTGCCTGTTAAGGTATAGGTTCTTCTGAATCCGAAATCATCAGGAAAATTTCTGTCGTATCTCCTGTCGGATTGCAAGGTTTTTACCCTGGCTGATATGGGCTTTGCAGTGTTTATCGCAATATTTGATATTGTGCCCCGGTTCGGGTAGTATTTTTTATCAACAGTATTTGCCTGGTACTGATAGTTTATTGAGTATGAGTTTAATGAAACTCTTTTCAGATTTGCTGCCGAAATATATCCGGGAACAAGATTAAAGCTTTCAAGGGATGCTGACAGGCTGCTCATTGCATTCAGCCCTATCATTCTGCTGAGGCCAATATCGAGGTTGTATGTTCTGTTTGAAAACTGTCCGGTTTCTTCCCTGAATGTCATTGCAGGGATTATTGTATTAGCGGCATTCATTAACACCGACAATCCCAGCTTCTGGTTCCTGTCAACAAACTGGATTGCATTTAATCTGAACCTGTAATACTGGCCTATGAATGCATCGATGTCAATTGAGCTCCTGGGGATGATCAGATTTTTAAGAGAGGCGGAAAGAATTATTCCCGACCTTATTGCATTGTCATAATACACTGAACCATAAATGATGACTTTTTCCCTCTCAATGCAGTTAATAACAAGATGCAGGGAATTATTCACGGGTTCAATCCTGTAATTCACCTTGTCGAACCATGCCTTTCCATAAAGCAGTTCGATTTTTTCCGTAATGAATTGCTTGTTCACAAGGTCACCTGGCTTGATATCGAGAACACCAAGTATCTGGTCTTCGGAATAAATCTTGTTCCCCTCGACCCTTACCTTGTCGAATGAATAGTATTGCCTGTCGAGAATGAATTCCGGCGTTTTCTGCACACCAAGGCGGTTCAGGGAATCAGCCAGTTTTTTGAAAACGGGTTTGAACGGAAGGGCAGCCTTGTATCCTCTTTGAATGATTGAATCGACATTTGTAAAAACTGTTGAGGAATAATCCTTCAGATCCGGTTCGATTACAATATCGAGTTTTTTTTTCTCCTCGTTGTAATCTATCACGCTTTGCAGGAATCCGATCTGCTTAAGTATACCGGCAGCGGAATGGAGGTCTTCTTCCTTGTAAGGGTGGAACCCTGTATATGATCCGATTATGATACCTGCACCCATTTCCTGCAATTCGCTCACGGCTATGTTCCTGAGAACACCCCCGTCAATGAGCAGGGATTTGTCAATCCTCACGGGTGTGAATATTGATGGTACGGCCATACTGGCTCTCATTGCTTCGGGGAGGTATCCGGATTTCAGTTCAACAATGCTGGTGGTGATGATATCGGTACCCAGGCATTTGAAAGGGATCGGTAGTTTCATGAAGTCGTTGATTGCTGCTGACGGCCAGGCATAATAGCTAAGCATGTTCTCAATCTGCTGGCCGTTAATCAGCCCCGAGGGAAGGCTTATTTTTTTCCCGGAAGATACCGGAAGTGACATAATGCTGTTCTTGAAATTATGCTTTTCGGTGAAGCTGATTTTGTTTTCCGGAAGATTATTGGTAAGTATGTAGCTCCAGTCGGTGTTTTTCAGTATTTTATGCAGGCTGTCAGGACTGTAGCCGATTGCATACATACCGCCCACAATGCTTCCCATGCTGACACCGGTAATCAGATCGGGTCTGAGGCCGGCTTCCTCCATAACTTTCAGAACGCCGACATGTGCCATGCCAAGAGAGCCGCCTCCACTGAGAGCCAGCCCGACCCTGGGCCTTGCATTTTTCTGTTGAGCCTGAACGGGAAAGTACTGGCACACCAGCAACAGGACGGGAATAATAAGGTACCCGGGATTACAGAAATAATTCATTCTGAAACGTGCGGATGCGGAGTTCATGGTTATTGCACGGGTATTATAGTTGCAGATGTCATATCCCGGAAAAGGCAAACCTGAAACCAATGCGTTGGAATTACAATGAAAATGTGCATTTCCCGGCATGATTCACGACAACACTACGGAATAATTATTCTAGTAATTGACTGTTACTTCCCAGGTAGCCGGTTCGTTAATGACAAATTCCAGGTTTGCTTCATATTGTGCTGTGTGGAAGAAGTTCCAGGCCTTGAATCTTATAATTACTGAAAGCGGGAACAGTGCGTTCTGGATACCGTAGCTTTGCCCGAGACGGTATTGTTCTCCGCTGTCGTGGGCAAGTGAAAAATCCAGAATATCGATATTCTCACTGCCCCCCCTGATAAACTTTATCCTCACGTAGTTTCCCGTTCCGGGGATCTTTTTGAATGTCGTTCTTGTTATGCTGATGCTGCGTGTTATCTGGTACGGCGCGACAATTCTTTTCCCGATATACCTGTCCTCTTGCCAGTAACCGGTTACAGTAGAATCTTTGGTTACCAGTGTGCCTTTCCCGTCTTTGAGTCCGTTTTTGAACTGCCCCGTGTAGTGGGTTCCGTCGGCCCAGATATAAGTGCCTTTGCCATGCGGCAGGCCATTCCTGAACTGGCCATGGTATTTGTCAATGCCTTGCGCAGCTCCTTTTCCGTTTGCCAGCCCGTTTTTACAATCGCCTGAATATTTTTCCGAAAGGGCAGGATGTTTGACAATACATGGTTTTTCCTGGGCTGTCAGTTCTGAAACTGCAAAAAACAGGAAGCCTGCAATGAGGGGAACAACAGCCATCTTGTGATTTACACCTTTGTGAACATTCATTTTCAACTTATTTGAATTAATATTCTGATCTCTAAAGGTAATAATATTATTTTTCATAACGGGCAAGGGATAAAAAACCGGGATTGTATGTCAACCCCGGTTTTCAACCTAAAAATCAATCATTTAAAGAATCACTCATATTCCTTGATTATTTTTTTCACATCATCGGGGGCCACCCTGCCGTAGGTTTTGTCCCCGATTAGCACTACGGGTGCAAGACCGCATGCACCGACGCATCTCAGGTTTGAAAGGGAGAACTTGCCGTCTTTTGTTGTCTGTCCCACCTGGAGGTTAAGTTCTTTCTTGAATTCCTCAAGCACTTTCTCGGCACCCCTTACATAACAAGCCGTGCCCATGCAAATGCTGATAGGGTGTTTTCCTTTTGGAGTCATGGTAAAGAATGAATAGAACGTAACGACTCCGTAGATCTGCGCAACAGGAACATCAGTTTCGGACGAAATGACCTCCTGTACTTCTGCCGGCAGATAACCGAAATGCTCCTGGCAGGAATGAAGGATATTGATCAGTTCCTGTGGGTCATTATTGAATGAAGTACAGATTTCTTTTATTTTATTGACATCTTCCTGTCTCAATTCTATTTTAATACTTGACATGGCAATTGATTTTTATATTGTCCATAACGGTTTTAATTACTGTTTTACAATGACCTTCTTCTTTTTGTCAAAATACCTGGTATGAAGCAGGTGATGGGCCTTTTCGCTGTTGGGATGACCGAGATATTCTTCATAAAGTTTGATTATGAACGGATTCTCGTGCGATTTGCGCAGGGGTTTTTTGCTGTCTTCCCTGTAGATTGCGGCAGCGCGGGCTTTTATTATTTCGGAATTGCCATGATGAGCCGGCTGGCCTCCGCCTCCGATACATCCTCCCGGGCAGGCCATGACCTCAATGGCATGGAACTGGGATTTGCCTGAACGTACGTCATCGAGAAGCTTCCTTGCATTCCCAAGTCCGTGAGCAATACCGATATTCAGCGGAAGGCCGTCGAAGTCGATGGTAGCGGAACGGACACCTTCCAGGCCCCTGAGTTCAGTGAAATCGATCCTGTCAAGTTTTTTGCCTGTATACATTTCATAAGCAGTTCTGCATGCAGCTTCAATGACGCCGCCCGTTGCACCGAAAATAACTCCTGCGCCTGTCGATTCACCGAGCGGTGCATCGAATTCTTCATCTTCAAGGTTGTTCAGATCAAGGTTTGCCTGCTTGATAAATGCTGCAAGCTCCCTGGTTGAGATTGAATAGTCGACATCCCTGTTCCCGTTAACGGAGAATTCCTCTCTCTGGCATTCATATTTTTTTGCCAGACAGGGCATGATTGAAACAACGACAAGGTTTTCCCTGTCAACCTTGATTTTTTCAGCGAAGTATGATTTGGCAATTGCTCCGAACATCTGCTGGGGTGATTTGGCCGATGAGGGAACATCCTTAAGGTCGGGAAAATATTCCTCGAAGAAGTTCACCCATCCGGGGCAGCAGGATGTAAGCAACGGGAGTCTTACGGTGGTATCGCCGCTGAGATGCCTTTTGATCCTGTCGAGCAGCTCGGTGCCTTCTTCCATAATTGTGAGGTCAGCTCCAAAGTCGGTATCAAAAACATAGTCGAATCCCAGTGCTCTCAGTGCTGCAACCATTTTGCCCGTCACCAGGGTCCCGGGAGCCATTCCGAATGCTTCTCCCAATGCTGCGCGCACGGCAGGTGCGGTCTGGACTATTACCGTTTTGGTCGGATCTGCAAGTGCTCTCAGTACCTCCGGTGTATGATCAACCTCAGTAAGTGCACCTGTCGGGCATACTGCCACACACTGTCCGCAGTAGGTGCAGGTGGAATGCTCGAGGTTCTGCTCGAAGGCAGGTGCCACCGCAGCCATGAACCCGCGGTTCACTGCAGAAAGGGCACCCACAGTCTGCACATCATTGCACATCATCTCGCATCTCCTGCACATTATGCATTTGTCGAGATCCCTGATTATGGAAGGAGAGGTGTCGGGCTTATATTTAGACATCTCCGCATATTCCGCACCCGGTATCTCCCTTATGCCGAGCAAGTGTGCCATATTCTGCAGTTCGCATGTGCCTGATTTGGGGCAAACTAGGCAATCCGTAGGATGGTCGGAAAGAATAAATTCCATTACGGTCCGCCTTGCGTTAAGCACCCTGGTGGTGTGGGTTTTCACAACCATGCCGTTCTCGCAATTTGTGGAGCATGTGGGGGCAAGATTGCGTCTGCCCTGTACTTCCGCAACGCATATACGGCATCCGCCAGGCTTATTCTCAATGTTGAGATCATCGAGATGGAGATAGCAGAGCGTGGGGATCTCTATTCCAAGCTGTTTTGCTGCCTTATATATAGTTGTACCTTTTGGTACCTCAATTTCCTTATTGTCTATTGTAAGTCTTACTGTTTCCATCATTTTTCCCATTATCTGATAATTATTGCATCAAACTTACATTTCTCCATGCACGCACCGCATTTTATGCAGACTTCAGGATTAATGTAATGAATTTCCTTCCGTTCACCGGATATTGCATTTACGGGGCATACTCTTGCGCATGCAGTACAGCCCACGCAGTTCTCGGGTATAATATAGTATTCCATCAGGTCCTTGCATTTCCCGGCAGGACACTTCTTATCCCGCACGTGTGCAATGTACTCATCCATGAAATTGTCGAGGGTGGACAGCACCGGGTTTGGGGAGGTCTGACCCAGTCCGCACAGGGAAGTATCCTTAATGACAAGACTCATGTTGCGCAACCGGTCGAGATCACTCACATTGCCCTTTCCTTCGCAGATATGGTTCAGGAGTTCATACAGTCGTTTATTTCCTATTCTGCACGGAGAGCACTTGCCGCACGATTCTTCAACTGTGAAATCGAGGAAATACTTTGCCACTGACACCATGCAGTCATCCTCGTCCATTACGATCATTCCTCCCGATCCCATCATTGACCCTGCAGCCACAAGATTGTCGAAATCAATTGGCACGTCAAGATGCTTTTCGGTCAGGCAGCCTCCTGATGGTCCTCCGGTTTGGACAGCCTTGAATTTCTTGCCGTTTCTGATTCCTCCGCCGATCTCGAAGATTACCTCCCTCAGCGTGGTTCCCATCGGAACCTCGATCAATCCCACATTGTTGATTTTACCGGCCAGTGCAAAAACCTTTGTGCCTTTTGATTTTTCCGTGCCTATGCGTTTATACCATTCAGCACCTTTAAGTATTATTACAGGAATGGAGGCAAAAGTTTCAACATTGTTCACGTTTGTTGGCTTCCCGCGATATCCTGATTCGGCCGGGAACGGCGGCTTTATTGTAGGTTCGCCCCTGTGGCCTTCCATGGAGTGTATCAGTGCGGTTTCCTCTCCGCATACGAATGCTCCCGCACCGAGTCTGAGGGAAATATCAAAACTGAAATCAGTTCCAAGAATATTCTTGCCCAGGAGCCCGTACTCATGTGCCTGCCTGATTGCGACCTGGAGTCTGTGAATAGCGAGCGGATATTCGGCGCGGACGTAGATCAGTCCTTTTGATGCTCCGATACTGTAACCGCAGATAGTCATGGCCTCAAGGACGGAATGGGGATCGCCTTCAAGAACCGATCTGTCCATGAAAGCACCGGGGTCTCCTTCATCGGCATTGCAGACAACATACTTCTCGTCGGACTTGTTCCTGCGAGCTATTTCCCATTTGAATCCTGTAGGGAATCCGGCCCCGCCGCGGCCCCTGTGACCGGAATCCTTTATTATTTCAATGACCTGTTCCGGCGTCATTTCGGAAAGCACCTGTCCCAGGGCTTCATATCCGTCCCTTGCAATATATTCATCAATGTTTTCCGGATTTATAAAGCCGCAGTTCCTGAGCACTATCCTGAGCTGCTTCTTGAAAAATCCCATGTGCTTTGAATCACCTACCGGCTCTTTTGTCTTCGGATCATGATAGAGAAGCCTGGTAATTTTTCTTCCCTTAATAATGTGTTCTTCGACAATGGCCTGTGCATCATCAGGTTTTACCTGGACATAAAATGTATTATCGGGCATCACCTTAACAATGGGGCCCTTCTCACAGAATCCGAAGCAGCCGGTCAGGATCACCTGGACCTTGTCCGATAATCCCTTTGCCTCCAGCTCATCTCTTAAATTCCATAAAATTGCATCGCTTTCAGAAGCATGACAGCCTGTTCCGCCACATACCAGAAGATGCATACTGTATTTTGACATTTGCTATCCTCCTATTCTTTAGAATCAATTGTTTCATAATTTACCGGGATGATACCATCGATAAGCTCACCCTCCTTTATATATTTCTCAATTATCTGGTCTGCCCTTTTCAGGTCGACAAATCCGTAAACCACAGGTTCTCTGCCCGGAAGAGTAATTTCAACAGTGGGCTCGGCATAGCAATATCCCATGCATCCGGTTTGTGTAACCACTCCCTGGATATTCCTCCTGTCGAGCTGTTCAACAAAAAATTCCATTATTTCCTTAGCTCCTGCAGCAATACCACAGGTTGCCATCGCAACCTTGATCTGAACATGATTTTCAGGATCAATAGCCTTGATCCTGGTGTCCATTTCTGCTTTTATTTCTTCGCGTTTCTTCCTGAGATCGGCGAGAGACTTGATTTGTGACATGCTCGTTCCTGTTTAGTTAATTCAAATTGATTAATTTATCTAATATACCTGCAATTATCCTGGTTTAATTGATTTTACGACAATTTTTCATCTATTCCCCGTTAAACCCCGATGCCCCGATATCCTCCAGGTTATTGTTCATCATTTCCCTTATGTCAGTTAGCAGCGAAACATCGCTGAAGTCTGTAATTCCCAGATATTCCATGACTTCCCTGGATGAAAAACAGTATTCCCCCATATCGGTTTTGTGGGTATAAAGAAAATCAATTCCCGGATTGGCCGTCATGAGAATTGTCATCATTCCGGCCAGATCACCCAATGGCTGGCGGTCAGGATGCTGAAGTTTCAGGGTTGCGCTCAGGGTGGTACCAATACCTTCACCGGACTGAATCTCCAGATCGCCTCCGGCCAGATTTGCGTGATATTTCAGCAGAGGAATGCCCAGCCCAATCCGCCTGGTTTTCCTGGTTGTCACAAACGGGTCGGTAACCCTGGATAACAGATCCTGCGACATTCCCCTGCCATTGTCCTTCACTGTGATCTTCATCAGGTCAACTGCGGCAGATTCCGTTACTTCCACTGCAATTTCCGTGGCCATTGCGCTTATGGAATTCTGAACGATGTCAAGAATATTTAATGCCAGTGTTATCATGTCAGTCAACCTTTCTTCCTTTCTCACCCGCCAGTGCCATTCGTATTTCCTCAAATGTTGTCCCTTCCATATGGAAGTTGTTGAATACAGTTCCTATTGACTCGCAGTAATGTGAATCAGAATTTGTAATCAGCGTGTAACCCACAGTTTCCGGGTGGTTTATTCTGAACTGTCCGGGTGAACTTCTTTTTGAAACCTCCAGTGCATCTGCCTTAAGGTTTTCCGGCAGAAATCCGAGTTGGCTGTAAATGCTGTTTTTCATTCTGTCGATGTGGGCAGGGATGAAAATTCCATCATTCGCATGTACCCATGCTTCCAGTTCTCCGAGTGAAAGTTTTATGGCATTTGTCAGTAATCTTTCCTCGGTATAAACAATATTCTCATTTTCATCCACCACAACCTGATCACCAAATATCAGCGGGTTGTTCTGAATGCATGGCAGGGTATCGTCCAGCAATTCCTGGAACCGGCTGAGGGAATCATTTTCTTCAAAGAACACGAGGCAATGTATCTCCTCTCTTGTTGTTACTTCAGCGCCCCGCAGCACATATATTCCCTTTTTTTCGCCAAGCGTTCTGACAAGGTTGCTCTGCCTTGTGGTATTGTGATCGCTTATTCCGATAATGTCAAGATTCCTGCGTTTGGCCGTCTCAATTATTCTTGCCGGGCTCATGCTCAGCTCACCGCACGGTGAAAGCAAGGTGTGTATATGCAGGTCTGCCCGGTATATCTTCATTTTAAAAGTAAATTATATAATTCCCCGGCTATTCTGAATGTATCCAGGCCGGTAGAAAGCAGGGGTATATTTTCCTCATTGCTTTTCCTTATAGTATCTGCAGCGGGAGAAGAACCTTTTACTACAATTATTGCCGAAAGTTCCTTCAGGCTGGCAACGGCAACAATGTTCTGATGTGTCTGAAGTGTGATCCAGATATTCCCTTCAGCTGCATGTCCAATGACATCGCTGAGGAGATCGGAAACATAACCTCCGGTAACTTCCGCTCCTAATCCGTCGGCTCCGGCTACTACTTTGAGGTTCAGGCGATTTACTATTTCAGATATTTTCATTTTCCGCGCCGATTTTATTACAGTTCTTTTCCAGTCTTTCAGCTCCCCAGATCTCCTCGGTCAGGCTGAATGCTTTTTCCTGACTCATGAGCTTCTGTTTGACCATCTGTTGCTGCATGAAAACGCAATGCGAAAGCTGCCCGTAGCCCCGGACCGTATCTTCTGCAAGTGTCTGGCAGTCAGGTGAACCGCATGCAGCACAATCGAAACCGGGAAGGAAGCACATCAATCTGCGTTTCCTTTTCATTTTCTTCATGGCCACAGTGAAATCCTCATCGAGCTTTTCAATGTTTCTAGGTTCAATTTTACCCAGGAAGCTTTGTTCCTTTAAATTGATAAATCCTTCCGTGAGTTTTCTTCTGCTGTCTGTTTCGCTTTTTGAGAAATCGGAAGCAAGCTTGCGGAGCCTTTCCACAGTGACAAAACGGTTGCCCGGCAGGAGAATACCGCCTGCACATCCTTCATCGCAGGCTCTCAGTTCGAGAAAATCAATATTGTCAAGTTTGTCGTTTTCAACGCTCTCCAGTATTTCAGTAACATTCCTGATCCCGTCGACCGAGAGCGACCTTTTTTTCCGGTGAGAAGATTCTCCCCGGGTAAGGCTCCACAGTATTCCCCTGGAACTCAGGAGGTCGTCTGTTACAGGGATTTCGTTGAAGGCTTCCCCTTTCTGGAGGAGTTGGTAAACCTTGTTATACAAGTAGTTGGTATTGATTACTCCGGTCACCACCGATTCGGTTTCTCCGACCGGGCTCTTGATTGCTGCAATTTTGGCGGCACAGGGTGTTGCGTAGAACAGACCTGTGTTTTGTTCGGGAATACCGGAACTCCTGAGTTTCTCCCTGTAATAAATTGCAGACATATCGACAGGAGGGTTCACCTTCATAATGTTATCGACCAGGGAAGGGAACCTTACCTGGATAAGTCTTACCACTGCCGGGCAGAAAGAAGAGATAAGCGGGCGGCTTTCGTTTTGCAGGGCATATTCGTCATAAGCATCCAGGACCATGTCTACGGTATTTTCCACGTGATAAACATGGGTGAAACCTATTTTACCGAGAGCTCCGTAGATCGATGAAAGTGGTATTTTATGTGAAAACTGGCCGATAAATACACCCGGGATCAGGAGCACTCTTACCGGGAATTTCAGTATCAGGTTGAGATCATCCTGCTCGACACCTATTGCTGACACCGGGCAGGCCCTGTAGCATTCGCCGCAATCAACGCACCTGTCGGCAATTATGATCGCCTTGCCCTTTCTGATGCGGATGGCCCTGGTAGGGCAGACTATCATGCAATGCGTACAGCCGGTGCAAAGATCCTTGTGCACCTTTAAAGCGTGATGAAATTCCTTATTTTGATCCTTACCCTTCATTGCCGTTAAGGTATGTCGTAAGCTCAACTACCGTACCGATGCCTGGTTCACTTGTTATCTGCATTGAGTCGCTGTTCTTCTTCATGTTTGAAAGGCCCATTCCTGCTCCGAATCCCATTTCCCTGACCTGCGTGGAAGCGGTTGAATAACCTTCCTCCATTGCCTTTGCTATATCAACTATTCCAGGTCCCTTATCGGTTATCCTTATTTTTATCCTTTCATGGTCTATGTCAATGTCAATTATACCCGAATAAGCATGTGCCACCACATTCACTTCACCTTCATACAGGGCTATCACTATTCTTTTGGAAAGCCGATGGTCAATATTGAGCTGACGCAGGGTCTTTTTGACCGAGCTTGCCACCGCCCCTGCATTTGAGAAATCACCACCTGCTATTTTATACCTGTATTGCATTTTCAGAATAGCGGCTTAATGCCTGCCTTGTATAATTCTCCCGAAATACGGAACACCGAATAAGGGCTTTCAATCAGAACTATCCCATTCTCGGTTGCAAGCTTTATTATCTCACTGTTTAACTTTTTGTTTCTTGCGATTACAATGCAATTGATATCCGACATTTCCGATGTCCTTATTACCTGAAGATTGGCCAGACCGGTGATCAGAAGTACATTTTCCCTTTCCACTTTCAATACATCGCTCATTAGATCTGAGGAAAAAGCATATTCCACTTCTCCTGCAGCCTTGTTTTCACAGCAGACTACCCGTCCTTCTATCTTGCTTGCTACTTCAGTGATTAACATTGTATTATGATAAATCTTGCAAAAATATTCAGTTAACAGACCGTTGTTTTGACCATGCAAAGATAGTAATTTATTGTGAATTTAATAACAGTGTTAATAAAATAACAATAAATATTATTGATTCCTGCCGGCAGCCTGGCAGGAAACCAGGAAATAATGACGCTGTAGTTATTTTTTAGAAAACAATGCCTGTTTGAGAAAGAAATTCCTGTGCGGTAAAGTCCGGCATTCAGCAAAGAACCATTTCAAGGGGGGAAGGGCGGGAGATAAATGTTTTTTCCCGCTTGCTTTTACTGTATTTTTTGCTTTTGCCTTTCCGATTGCATTTCAGTAAACAGGCTCAGGTGAATTTACCTGAATATAACATTCCACAGGAGTATCCTTCCGCTTTTCCAGTATGCCCTGAAGTAAGGATTATCGGCAATATACACCACTTCTCCCTCACCGATTTTCTCGGTTCCGATAACCAGTGTGTTCTTTACCTGTTTCCTGAATTTATAGCCTGCAAACCCTGCCACGGGATCGTTTTCAGGGATGTATCCGACATTACTGCCCTTGCTCAGCAGTGGATAAGATGAACTTCCCTTTATGACGAACCACTCATTTCCCAGGCCGAACCCGTAGGGATGGCTGCTGTCGATTCTGACCCTGTAAATGCTTCCTGCCGACCTTTCCGACAGAAAATATCTCCTTTCATCCTCAAATTTCCTCAGAAGCAAACTGGCATCGTTTTTCTCCCTGTCTGCTGATGCCTTCAGCTCCGTTTTGCGGGCTTCATTATCCTTATACAGTGAGGTAGATTTTTCGGATGCAAAAACGGAAATGGAATTTTCAAGGGCAATTACCCTGCCTCCTTTCCTTGCGAAATCAATAATGATGTCATTCAGTTTTGAATAACTGCCGCCGGCAAGAATGAGGACATCATAGCTGGTAAGGTCCGTACGTTCAGCATTTGATGTGTTGATCACGGTAACGGGATAATCCACTTCGCGCTCAAAAAAATACCATATTTCGCCTACGGCTCCTGAAGATGTACCATCACCGCACAGGAGCGCGATTTTTTTCTTTTTCAGAAGTGGTGAATAGTCTGACCCGAGATCCTTTCCCTCATCAACAAGACCGGTTGAGACCGGTTTCAGGACTACCCCGAGTCGGCCGGCCAGTCCGGTAACAATGCGGTCAAGATTTTCGCCGGCAATCCTGTTATCAGCCTTTGTAATTATATAACTACCTCTTTCAAAGCTAGTTCCGTTGACAGAAAATGGTTTGAAGCAATGCCTGACCTTAATATTCTTTTCCTGGAGTGCCGATACTAACTTCATTTCACTGAAACCGCTGAAATTCACCAGGTAGGCGTAGGGATCCGGATTTTGGGGCGGCATGTTTCCCGGTGAGTTTTTCTCAGATATTTTCGGTCCGGGAACTATCTTTTCCCGGATGGCAAATGCCTTGACGTTAAACGTATATGGCAATGCCCATGCAGTGAGGTCGTAGCTCAGGGAGTCGGTGATTCTGCTGTCGGGCTCGAACAGTACTTTCACCAGTCTTGCCTGGGGCTGGAAAGCACTTACAAGAATATCGCCGGCTTCTATTGTTGTTTCACCCTGCACATTTGCCAGGTAGTCAAATCCACGGTATTTTTTACCGGTATTCCCTGCCGGCGAGTACCTGATCTGATTTCTGTCGAGGAGCAGGAGCAGATCGTTAAGGTTCGTTTTATCATTTGACCCCTTGATTATTATGGATTTAAACTCAAATGCAGGGTTTTCTGCATTCTCTCTGAAGAATGTGTTAAACTCCGCAATCAGCTTTTCCCTGTTTTCGTACGATACTTTCAATGTTGCCATTGAAGCGGTAAAGTGGCCATCGATCCTTTTTTTCAGGGTCAGTGTATCTTCCGATTCCTGCCTGAGGGCCAGCCCCGCGTATCCGCTTCCTCCCTGTTCATAGGTAAATCCTGCAGCGCCGTTGAACAGGGGCCAGGTATCGCTGTAGGCCGGAAAAAAAAGATCATAGTGCTCTTTTGTGAAATAAAGCTTTGACTTTTCATCAAACAGTGCTGCATTCCCTTTACCCATGATTTCGTGAAACTTACGCTGCCAGGGGGTTATTGCCTCGTGCCATGGATCCGCTCCCGGGGCAAAAAAGAATGTGGAGCCGGAGCCCATTTCATGAAAATCGGCGTACACATGAGGCATGAATTTCCTGTAGAGGGTGAGCCTTTCAACTGTTTCAACCTGCGTCTGCCAGGCCCAGTCGCGGTTCAGGTCAAAGAAATAATGATTGGTTCTGGCTCCGGGCCAGCCCTGGTTATGTTCCCATGAATTGCCATCAGCGTTGGGATGAAGATTTTGGGAACTCCTGTATCGGTTGACGTAAAGCTCATGACCGTCAGGATTCTGGCAGGGATCGATGATTATTATGCACGATCTCAGCCAGTTTTCCGATCCCGGAAATGATCCTGAAACCAGGGTGTAAAGTGTTTTCATCGCTGTTTCCATTCCTGCCGCTTCGTTGCCGTGAATATTATAGGCCAGCCAGATGATTGGCAGCTGACTGCCTGCGATATCGCCTTTGACCAGGCCGGCCTTGATAAGATTATTGTTCCTGTATTGATCGAGTATGGCAAGATTAGCCTTTTCCGAAACGACGCAAACACATAGGGGCCTTCCTTCGTAGGTGGTTCCGTATTCAATGATCTCGGCACATTCTGACTGCCCGGCAATATATCTGAAATAATCAACTGCCCTGTGATGGAACGTAAACTGAGTTCCAAGTTCATAACCGAGAAATTCGTCGGGTGATTTAACAGGCTGACAAAAAATATTAACCGAAATCAGCGTACTGATTAAAAATATGAAAACAAACTCCCTCATCAGTTTAAAAATTATAATAACGAACGTCAAATATAGTGTTTCTCAGAAACACGACATGGAAATTTTCTGTCTGATTTTTTATTAACCTTCAGGTTCAGCAGATAGGTAATTCAAAATACCTATTTTTACAATTTTGTCTAATCCGGATTAATACGATTCAGCTATGAAAGCAAATATCAGTTCAGGGTTTTTAATAGTATTCATATCCGCAATTTTGTCGTCGATGGCGTTTGCACAGACCGGAATGCAACCGCGCGGTGCAAATCAGGTCAGGGTCACTGGCTGGAAAGATGACAATCATTACCTCATTCAGGCTTATGATGAACAGCGGAATCTGGTGTTGAAGAGTGTGGATATCAGAACAGGCACAGCGGTTGAGGTGCAGCCTGAGAGAACAGCCAGGGAAGTCCTTTCGGGCCTGCTGCCTGAAGGAACAATGCTTGGCTACGGCGATCCGGTCAGTTCAGACGGCAGGAGTGCAATAATTACAAAAGACAATGATCTGTTCTATTTCAATATTGATGACCGGAAACTCCGGAGGCTTACAAATGACAGCCGGCAGGAAGTTAATCCGCGTTTCAGTGATGACGGGAAAAGAATCGCCTATACAAGGAACAGGGATCTTTATGTTTATGACCTTGAGAACGGCATAGAAACAAGGCTTACCCATGATGCTTCGGAGCGTATATACAACGGTTATGCCTCGTGGGTCTATATGGAGGAGATCCTTGGAAGGCAGAGTAATTATGCAGCTTTCTGGTTTTCTCCCGATGGCAGGAAGATTGCTTATCTGAGAACGGATGAAACGGATGTTCCGGTGTTCACCCTGAATCGTCTTGATGAACCAGACGGCATCCACGGTGTCCTGGAACAGGTGCCGTACCCGAAGGCCGGTGATCCCAATCCACGCGTAAAAATGGGCATTGCAGACATTTCCACCGGGAAAACCACATGGGTTAAGACCGATGAGACCATTGATCAATACATTGCATGGCCCTTCTGGTCGCCGGACAGTAAAAGCCTCGCCATTCAGATACTTAACAGGGATCAGAATGAGATAAAAATTATTCTGGCCAGTCCTCTGACGGGAGAATTCTGGGAGATTTACCGTGAAACGTCGGAAACCTGGGTGGAATTCTTTGAGGATGTTTATGTTATGAAGAACGGGACTGGTTTTATCCTGAGAAGCTTTATGACAGGCTGGGAGAATCTCTACTACTACGACTGGAACGGAAGCCTCCTATCCCGTATTACCGCTTTCAACTGGAGGGTAAACAGGATCGAACGCGTTGATGAGGCTGCAAAAGTGTTGTATTTTTACGGTACGGGACCGGAATCAACTGACAATCATTTTTACAGGACAGGCCTTGACGGAAAAAACCTTCTGCAGGTATCAAAGGGGGCAGGGACCCATGATGTGAGCGTATCCCCCGGAGGGTCGTGGTTTATAGACACATGGAACAATATTGCCAGTCCCGGCGGGATCATTGCCTATGACAGGAGGGGTAGGCTTCTGAGGGAAATACACAGGTTTGATAATCCGGAGCCTGATCCGTCGAAGAATTCAAGAGCAGACCTGATCAGAATAAGGACTTCGGACGGACTTTTTGATATGCCGGCCATAATTACTTACCCGCTGAATTTCGATGAAACCAGGCAATACCCGGTAATATTCACAATATACGGAGGACCGGATTCGAAGAACATCAGCAGCAACAGATGGCAGGGCAATACTCCATCATGGTATGCACAGAATGGAATTATCACTTTCACCGTCGATCACAGGGGGTCGGGCCATTTCGGCAGGAGGGGGCTCAATTACCTTCATCGTTCACTTGGGAAATGGGAGATACTTGATTATGAGGATGCTGTTAAATGGCTGCTACAGAAGCCATATGTTGACCCGGCAAGAATGGGGATAACAGGAAGTTCATACGGCGGCTACATGACCTGCCTGGCGCTTACCAGGGGGGCGGATTACTGGACACACGGCTTTGCAGGCTCATCCGTTACGGATTTCAGGCTTTACGACAATATATACACAGAAAGGTATATGGATACTCCTGCTGACAACCCGGATGGTTACAGGGAAGGATCGGCGCTTACATGGGCCGCAAACTACAAGGGGAAACTGTATATGACCCATGGGGACATGGATGACAATGTCCACATGCAGAATTCAATATATCTTATTTCAAAGCTGCAGGACGAAGGAAAAACCTTTCAGTTCATGCTGTATCCCGACGGGCGTCACGGATGGGGAGGAAAGAAGTCCCTTCATTCACGTAGTGAGGCAAACAACTTCTGGCTCAGCAGCTTTTTTGAAGGAAGATAAGCGGGATTGTAAATGCCCCCTTCCTGATTTGGTTTTCAGTTTTCTGAGATCCCAGTATTCTGCCAGGATCTTCCTGAAAACAGGATTTGTAAGAAAACCTCCTTCCGACAGGTTGTTTCCCGTGTTGTCATAATCAGAATTACCCTCAATCAGAACAGGTCCCGTCTCAGATATTGCCACATCCCATCCGACAAGACGCAATCCCGGCATGAGGCCGGCAACTTTGACCACAAGCTCTCTTGCTTCTTCAAAATACGGAATTTTAAAATTTTCAAAAACCGTACTTGTTACCGGATGTGCAGTAAACGTTTTGGCACCAACATTCCTGAATACTGAGAATCCTTCTTTTTTGAGCAGGCCGGTATTTTTGTCGACCCCCACCTGAAGTCCACCCGAGGTGATGTTATCAACAAAACTATTCCTGAAACTCATCCTGAGATAGGCTGAAATGATTTCAATTTGGCCATCAGGATTGATGAAGGTATCTATCCTTAATGTGTTCAGACAGGAAGGATTGAGTTTGTTCATCTCGCTGTGCTGAACTACAACTTCCTGGAAAAGATAACCTGTTTTGATTACTGTTGAGTATAGTTCGGTCATCAGATTGTGGTCATCCCTGACCTGATCTTTGAAAATCTTAAAGACCTTGTCTCCACCATAGCTCCAGTAGGCTTTTTTAATGATCATGGAGTCCGAATCCGGATGTTCGTTGAAGATTTCCTCAAGAAGAGTTTTAAATTCCTCAACGTTTGAAACCTTTCTTGTTTTGCCCCTCAATGCGAAAACATCCCTGTAATTGGACATGATTATCTCCGGAAGGCTCACTCCGAAGGGCCGGTAGTAGAAATCAAAGAACAGTTTGTTTTCAAGGACTTCACGAACCTCTTTCTCTATAAAGAATTCCTTAATGCCATAGAGATATTTCCAGGGGAGATAATCCCGTATATTTTTTTTATCTTTTTTAAAAAGATAACATGACAGGTACTGGCGTGGAAATTCCCGATAATAAAAATACAGATAGATGAACTCCAGGAAAATTCTTAAAAGTGACTTCCGTTCGGGATCCCTGAGAACATCCAGAACAAGCTGTCTTTTTGTCATCATTAGAGACTTCTGCGTGGTCATATTAATTATTATTTGTTTAAAACATTGTTTATATATTGTGATGTCGCATTCTCCTTGCTGATTATTTTCCCAGGATTGCCTATTACTAGTGAATTGTCGGGAACATCAAAGTTGACGAAGGAATTCGGAGCGATCAGGACATTGTTGCCTATTCGGATTTCACCTACAAGTACAGAACCGGCTCCTATCCATACATAATCCCCTATCGTTGGCCTCCCGGCATGACCGTCCTTATAGGCTCTTCCAATAGTTACCGAATGGCTGATATTGCAGTTTTTGCCTATTTTGACAGGACCTATTACAATCGGTCCGATATGAGTCGTGAGAAATAAGCCTTCACCAATACTTGCTTCAGAACTAATTTCGAAATGGTATTTATAGCGATACCTTTTCTTGAGCAATCTGAAAAAGATGCCGCGGAGTGAGTATTTTTTATGCTTCATTGTCATCCTCAGGATATAGGTATACCTGAAACCCGGTCTGAACCATCCTTTGATGAAGCCCGCAGTTCCTTTCAACCCGTCATGGCGAAAGAGGTCTGTTTTTATTATTTCATTCATGAAAATCGAATAATCGCACTATAAATGTTATTGCCTCAATACAATCATCTGAATTCCGACAGTGATTAAATAACTCATAAACAATGAAAATATTACATTGTTGAAGTGTTTAAAAAGCGTTTACTGATTCCCCGGCCGGAAACCGGCAGTAAAACCACTGACTTTCAGCCTTAAGATTAAATCTGGTTTTTAATGAACTATCTGCCGGAAAAAAATAGCCTGTTGACAGCTTGCCGTTAGCGTTTTGTTCATTATCTTTCCCGGCCAATAATTAAGGTTATTCCTGATCCTAATTTAAAACCATATTTTTGACGATGATTGCAGGTATATTAAAGGAGGCCGGCAACGAAAAAAGGGTAGCCATGCTGCCCGGTGAAGCTGGTCTGCTGGTACGGATGGGAGTAAAGGTAATTGCTGAGGAAGGTGCCGGCGAGACTGCCTTTGCTTCTGATTCACAGTATGTTGAAGCGGGAGCTGCGATTGCCGGCAGAAAGGAGGTCCTCACCGGAACTGATTTTCTGTTGTCGGTCAACCCGCTGCCTGAAAACGAAATTGATATGCTGGACGCAGGCAGGGTGGTCTGTTCATCCGTTAATCCCTTTACCGCCGGCACCTGGCTTGAACGGGCAAGAATTAAAGGCCTTACCGTTCTTGCACTTGACCTTGTACCGAGGTCGACGCTGGCGCAGTCGATGGATATACTTTCTTCAATGGCCACCGTTGCCGGTTATAAAGCCGTAATTGAAGCAGCTTCGCTCCTGCCCAGGTTTTTTCCAATGTTCATGTCGGCTGCAGGTACCATCAGACCTTCCAGGGTACTGATACTTGGTGCAGGTGTTGCCGGCCTGCAGGCGGTTGCCATTGCAAGGAAACTCGGGGCAGTGGTGGAAGTATTTGATGTCAGGTCGGCAGTGAAGGAGGAGGTAAAGAGCCTCGGGGGAAAGTTTATTGAGGTTGAAGGTGCACGTGAAGATGAATCAGCCGGAGGGTATGCCGTTGAGCAGACCGCCGAATACAAGGAAAAACAGCAGGAACTTATTCAGAAAAGAGCCATTGCTGCAGATGTTATTATAGCCACCGCCCAGATACCGGGGAAAAAGGCACCTGTCCTCATTACGGGAGATACTGTTAAGGCAATGAAACAGGGATCGGTAATCATTGACCTTGCTGCTTCCACAGGGGGTAACTGCGAACTCACGGAAAACGGCAGGACGGTTGTAATAAACGGCGTCAAAATAGTGGGAAAATCAGATTTTCCTTCGGACATGCCTTCCGATGCAAGTAAAATGTTTGGATCAAATGTCGTCAACCTGATGAAGATCATGATCAGCAAGGAAGGAAAATTTGACCTGGATCTCAGGAATGAAATAATCAGCCAGACATGTGCCGTCCATAACGGGGAATATGTAAGCCCGATGTTACGTAAGATCTTAAATATTAAATAGCACGAAAATGGAACAGTTCTCCGAATTTTTCATGCAGCACAGGGAAGCCATTTTTATAGTTATCCTTTCAATATTCCTTGGAATTGAAGTCATAAGTCATGTGCCTGCAATACTCCACACCCCCCTTATGTCGGGT
The DNA here is from genome assembly GCA_009877105.1 of Bacteroidales bacterium. Classification (GTDB taxonomy): domain Bacteria; phylum Bacteroidota; class Bacteroidia; order Bacteroidales; family VadinHA17; genus LD21. Next base: position 47,414 of record WXFD01000034.1, on the reverse strand, counting down.
GCAAATGCAATTCACGGAGTGGTGATCATTGGGGCAATAATTGTCCTTGGGCATGCTGATACCACGGGAGCCCTGATCCTGGGGTTCCTGGCAGTGGTTCTTGGAACCCTGAACGTAGTCGGTGGATTTGTTGTCACCGACAGGATGCTCGAGATGTTTAAAAAGAAAAAATAGAAAACAAGAAATTTTAAAGATACGGGAATGACAAGCGCCGCAGCCAGTTTCAGTTATGGAACGCCGATCCTGGAGATCACCTATATTATTGCATCCGTTTTGTTCGTGATTGGATTAAAAATGCTGAGCCATCCTCTGACTGCCAGAAGGGGGAATATAATGGCGGCTATCGGAATGTGCCTTGCAATTGCAGCAACCATTATTTTTCACCGGAAGGATGGGGAGCCCATTGGAAACATCCCGTTAATACTTCTGGCGATCGTTGTTGGTACCGCGATAGGATGGATTATTGCAAAACGCGTCAAAATGACTGCCATGCCTCAGCTCGTCTCTTTCTTCAACGGAATGGGGGGAGCAGCTGCGGCCCTGATATCCATGATGGAATTTCCGCATGTCTCAGCTGACCTCATTGAGCGTACCGGTATGGCAAATGGTCACGTACTTGCAATTTTGCTGGGCTTGCTGATCGGTACCGTATCCTGGGCGGGAAGCATGATTGCCTTCGGGAAGCTCGACGGGTGGATCGGCGATTTGAGAGTGAAGGAAATGAAGTACGTCAATCTTACGATCCTTGCCGTCATGCTGGGATTGATAGTTTTCATCATGACACGCGAGGTGGAGGCAAGCCGGGAGCTGATGCCATTTATTTATCTCCTTTTCGGCATTGCGGTCATCTATGGCGTACTTTTCGTGATGCCGATCGGCGGTGCCGACATGCCGGTAGTGATATCCCTTCTAAATTCTTTCACCGGGGTAGCTGCAGCCATGGGTGGGTTCCTTTACAATAACCAGGCGATGCTCACCGGAGGTATACTGGTTGGCTCCGCGGGGACTATTCTTACTGTTCTGATGTGCAAGGCAATGAACAGGTCGCTTCTGAACGTAATAATAGGCGTTTTCGGAGGAGGAGGCGCTGCCGCCGGCTCAACGGCGGGAACGGTAAGGGAAATATCCCTGTCTGATGCCGCGGTTCTCCTGGCGTACTCAAAAAAGATCGTTATCGTTCCGGGTTACGGACTGGCTGTAGCCCAAGCCCAGCACATATGCCATGAACTTGACAAGCTCCTTGACGAAAAGGGCGTTGAGGTGAGGTATGCAATTCATCCCGTCGCCGGGAGAATGCCCGGACATATGAATGTCCTGCTGGCAGAAGCAGATGTGCCTTATGAACAGCTTATAGAAAGTGAAGAAATAAATCCCGATCTTCCAAACACCGATGTTGTAATGGTGATCGGGGCAAATGACGTTGTAAACCCGGCTGCCGAGGACGACCCTTCGAGCCCGATTTACGGAATGCCCATTGTCAGGGCCCGTGACGCAAAGAATATAATAGTGATGAAACGGGGAATGGGCAAGGGTTATGCTGCGATTGAGAATATGCTTTTTTTCAATCCTAAAACGAGAATGCTGTTCGGCGATGCAAAGCAAACCCTTCAGAACCTTGTCAGTGAAATCAAGAACCTGTGAACTGATTAACACCAAAAAAGCATTCACTCAGGAATTTGACCAGAGTCAAACCGGATATCCGGGCCTGTGCCCATTAATAAAAACCTTATGGACCTTAATGGCAATAAACTGGCACGGCTTCGAAAATCGTTGCAGATAAGCGGTACGGATATCTTTATTCTACCGTGTTACGATCTGCACCTGGGTGAATATGTACCCGGCCACTGGCGGATAATTGAATGGCTGACAGGCTTTACAGGATCATCGGCAACAGTGGTGGTCACTGATTCATTTGCCGGACTCTGGACCGACTCGAGATATTTTATCCAGGCTGAAAGACAGCTGTCAGGTACCGGGTTCATGACGATGAAACCGGAATTATCATCCTGGACGGGATACCAGGATTTCATCCGCGAGAATGTCGAACCGGGAATGAAGATCGGAGTTGACGGCCGGATATTTCCTGTCAGGGATTTCAGGAAACTGAAGGAGAACCTTAAAGACAAGGATGTCTTCATTGACACCGAATGCAATCCTGTAGATGAGATCTGGTCTGCACGCCCACCCCTGCCGCGAGCACAGGCCTTCGATTTCCCGGTTGAATTTGCCGGAAAGGGAAGGGATGAGAAAATATCAGGAGTACGTAAATTAATGGATCAGCAGGGTGTGGACTTCCACCTTCTTACTTCCCCTGACGATATAATGTGGCTCCTCAATATCCGTGGCAGCGACTTGAAATACAGTCCTGTATTGTTGTCTTTCGCATTGATCGGAAACGATCAGATCCTCCTTTTTGTAGATGAATCAGGAATTCCTCCAAAAACAGCATCGGAATTTGATACCTCCGGAATAGTCATGCTCCCTTACGAGGAGACATCTGAAATCATTTCAGGCGTCGTCCGGGGATATTCTGTGCTTATCGATCCCCGGACAACCTCCGTCAGCATTTTCAATTCATTGTCAGGCGCTTCCCGGATAATGGAAGATATCACATTTCCGGCCAGGCTCAAGGCAGTGAAGAATAAGACAGAAATAGAGAATATCGGCCGGGTGATGATAAGAGACGGAGTTGCACTCACCAGGTTTTTCCATTGGCTGGAAAACAACCTGGGCAGCTCCGCCCTGACAGAATCCTCACTATCATCCATGCTGGAGGAGTTCAGGTCGCAGCAGGAAGGTTATCGCGGACCTTCATTTGCCCCGATCATTGCTTTCAATGAGAACAGTGCTCTTCCGCATTATGATCCTTCAGCAGGCACAGCGGCTGAAATAGGAGACAGGGGTATTATCCTTGTTGATTCAGGAGGCCAGTATGCCGGAGGAACAACGGATATCACCAGGACAATTGCAGTCGGATCGCCCACACAACGGCAAAAAACTGACTTTACGCTTGTACTGAAGGGACATATTAACCTCGCCCTGGCTAAATTCCCTGCAGGTACAAAGGGATGCCAGCTTGATATTCTTGCACGAAGGGCATTATGGGAATCCGGTCTGAATTACGGGCATGGAACAGGGCATGGTATCGGATATTACCTTAATGTTCATGAAGGACCTCAGGGTATAAGTCCGCTTGCCAGTTCGGCCGCGATAGAAAGCGGCATGCTTCTTTCAAATGAACCTGCCATTTACAGGGAGGGTGAATACGGTATAAGGATAGAGAATATAGTGCTGTGCTATGAGGATGAAATATCTGAGTATGGATGTTTCTTGCGGTTTGACACTCTTTCCCTCTGCTACATTGATAAATCACTCATCGAATTATCCCTTCTCGACCAGAGGGAAATCAGCTGGCTGAACAAATATCATTCTGAGGTTTTCCACAGGCTGAGTCCGTATCTGACAGAAAATGAAAGGATATGGCTCAGGGAAAAGACTGAAGGGATTTGAAGAAAATCAATTGTTATGGCAAGAAATCCTGAATTTAAAAAAATTATGGCTGCCGGACTGGTACTGGCTTTTATCCTGTCATCATGTACAGGCCCGGACAAAAGGTTCAGCGCCGTCAACCTGAGGTGTGAATACCTGCAAAACCCGATAGGCATTGATTCGCAAAAGCCACGCTTAACCTGGCAGATGGCCGACGGACGGATGGGGTCAACACAATCTACATTTCAGGTATTTGTCGGCACTGACTCCTCAAAAGTTGCCGCCGGGAAAGCTGACAAATGGGACTCAGGCGAGATCAGGTCGGATTTAAATCTGGTGCATTATTCAGGTGGCGATCTGAAGCCATTTACAAAATATTTCTGGAGCGTAAGGATCCGGGATGGCAGGGGAAGGGTGTCCGGTATTTCTGAGACAGCCAGCTTTGAAACGGGAATGATGAAAGAAAGCAACTGGAAAGGCAGCTGGATTGGTGACAGCCATGACACCGGCCTGAAACCGGCTCCTTATTTCAGGAAATCCTTCACCGTGAGTGGAAAGGTTAACCGGGCAAGAGTCTACATAGCCGTGGCAGGTTTGTATGAACTATATATAAACGGGCACCCGGTCGGGGATCACAGGCTCGACCCCGCGTTCACCCGTTTCGACCGGTGCATTTTATATAATGTATATGATGTGAGCCGCTTCATTCAGGATGGAGAAAATGTTATTGGCGTACTCCTGGGAAACGGCTGGTACAATCATCAATCATCGGCAGTATGGTCTTTTGATGCTGCTCCGTGGCGCGGAAGACCGAAATTCTGCCTCGATCTGAACATCGAGTCCGCGGACGGGACTTGTACAAGTATTGTCACAGGAACAGGATGGAAGACATCCCTGAGTCCTGTCGTTTTCAACAGTATTTATACCGGCGAGCATTATGATGCCAGGCTGGAACAGCCGGGGTGGAACTGTCCCGGATTCATTGATACAGCCTGGAACGATATCATACTTGTGGCAGCTCCTTCCCGGAAGATCGTTTCCCAGGTCATGCACCCCATAAGGATTACTGAGACGATACCGGCAAAGTCGGTTACCCGCCAGGACATCCATACCTGGATGTTTGATCTCGGAAGGAATATTGCCGGTGTGAGCAGCCTGACCGTAAGCGGTGCCGCAGGAACGGTAATAAGGCTCAGGCATGCTGAAAGGCTCACTCAAAACGGACTGGCCGATCAGTCAAACATCGATGTCCACTACAGGCCGAAAGACAAAAGCGATCCGTTTCAGACCGATATATTCATTCTTTCCGGCAAGGGAAAGGAAACCTTCATGCCCCGGTTTAATTACAAGGGGTTCAGATATGTGGAGGTTAGCTCCGATAAACCGCTGAACCTTGACATTGAAAGCCTGAAAGGGCACTTCATGCATTCCGATGTTCCCATAGCCGGAACCATTGAATCATCTGAATCCCTCCTGGGGAAAATATGGCAGGCAACGAACAATTCATACCTTTCAAATCTTTACGGCTATCCGACCGACTGTCCGCAGCGTGAGAAGAATGGATGGACCGGCGATGCCCATATTGCGATAGAAACAGGGCTGTATAACTTTGATGGTATAACGGTGTATGAAAAATGGCTCAATGATCACCTCGATGAACAGCAGCCAAACGGGGTTCTTCCTGCAATAATCCCTACTGGCGGTTGGGGTTATCACTGGGCAAACGGACCCGACTGGACCAGTACCATTGCGATCATCCCATGGTATATTTATCTTTTTTATGGTGATGATCAGCTGCTGTACAATTGCTACGAAAGTATCCGGAACTATGTGGACCATATTGACAGGATCAGTCCTTCGGGGCTTACCGACTGGGGGCTGGGTGACTGGATCCCGGTGAAGTCGGTCGCCTCAAAGGAGCTCACTTCTTCCGTTTATTATTATACCGACGCACTTATACTGTCGAAGGCAGCACAATTATTCGGCAAGGCTGAGGATCACCGGAAATACCTTTCCCTGGCGAACAGGATAAGGGATGCAATCAATGCCAGGTATCTCGATCGTGAAACAGGCTGTTACGGTCAGGGTTTCCAGACAGAGCTGAGTCTTCCCCTTTTCTGGGGGATAGTCCCGGAGGAAATCAGGACCAGGGTTGCAGACACCCTGGCCGGGACGGTAAAAGCCGCCAACAATACCCTGGATGTCGGCATCCTTGGTTCAAAGGCTATTCTTAACGCATTGAGCGAGAACGGATATCCCGACCTGGCATACAGTATGGCAGTAAAAGATACCTATCCCTCGTGGGGATGGTGGATCAGGAACGGGGCCACCACCCTCTATGAGAACTGGGATATTGATCCCCGGTCGGATATATCAATGAATCACATAATGTTTGGTGAAATCAGCGCCTGGATGTATAAAACACCCGGGGGAATATATCCCGATGAAAAACAGCCCGGATTCCGGAATGTGATACTCAAACCCTGCTTTGTAAACGGGCTGGATCATTTTGAAGCCAGGCATAACGGGCCATATGGTATGATAATATCTTCATGGAGAAGAGAGGGCCCGGAAATTGTATATGATGTTACAGTTCCACCCGGAAGCACCGCAAATCTTTACCTTAAGGGAACCGGCCTGTCAGAGAGGGGTAGAAAGCCTGAAAGGAACAAATACCTGAAAATACTGAAACATGAAGGTAATCAGTATCATCTTGTCCTTTCATCAGGAACCTTTTATTTCAGGATCGGAGTTGCCGGAATGGGAGATTGATTCTTACCGGAATGCATCTTCAATCCTGGTAACATCGACAACGGGAAATTCGGTTATTCTGAGTTTTGCACAGCCATACGGAACCAGTTGAATTACTTCTGCTGTTCCTGAAGGCATAAGGGGACCTGCAGGGGGGATGTCTGCCGAATTATTTTTCATTCCCCATCCGGGGATCAGCATTCCTCTTGTGTTGATCACTACCGGAGCATCTTTTTCATATTTCACGTATTTCCCCTGATCTGCCGACCAGATCATATCTCCCTTGTCTGCAAACGGATATTCGCCTGGCTGGGTTTCAGTCAATTCAAATCCTCTGGCGGGATTACCCCGGTCAATCATCAGTCCGTAGTTCCAGGGGTGAAGTGGCCTGATTTCCCAGTCGACGCTTCCCTTGTATCCGAAATTATCATAATTCATTCTTATGCTCTTGTATTCCTTTTCCATCCTGAGTGAAAAATAAAGCGGACCCCTCAGCACAGAAAATGCATTATTGTATCTTCTTTCAAACCTGATGTGCATTGGAATCTCCATTGTGATCACTTCGTCAGGGTCCCACCTGGAGAACAGCCGGACGGTTGAACCGGCTTTTGGCATGATGTTCCGGTCCTTGTACGTGATTGTCACACCGTCGGCCCAGCCCGGGATTCTCAGGTAAAGAGGGAACCTTGCCGGTTTGCTGCTGTTTATGATGAATCGTATTGTTCCGCTGAAAGGGTATGTAGTCTCTTCCCTGACGGTCACCTCAATTTCTCCGGCAACCATGGCTTTTACCCTCGACGGACCATATACCGCCGCGATCAGTCCGTTGTCGTTCGTGGCCATCCAGAGTGACTGGGTGAATTTTGGCCAGCCCTGGTGCATGTTGGCCAGGCAGCATGCGAAGTTGGGCATCAGGCCATATATGTTTGAATATTTCCCGTTTGTGCTCCAGGCTCTTTCATCCGCGCTTACGAGGACCTGATTTGACTGCTGGTCATACTGGTGGGCCCACATGTCGGCGGTTAATGTTCCGGGGAGTGCATTGAAAGCCAGCATTTCCAGCCTGTCGGCAAGTGAGTTGTCACCCAGGACGGCATACAGTTCCTCCAGAGAGTACATATATTCGACCACTGCACAGAGTTCGGTGCCCCGGTCAGGGCTTCTGCCCGAAAGATGCTCATCTCCCGAGAAACGACCTCCGGCCTGTCCATGGTTTTTATCGTACTTGTTTATGCCTTCATGCACGGCATCACGGAACCTGCTGTCATTTGATTGCTGGTACCAGAGGCCGGGATACTTGATTGCCATGGCATTGTTGACAACATGTGCCGTCAGGCCGTCAGGGCCCCAGTTCAGGGGGATCCTCTTATCTGCCGATGCCGCCGAATCCCATGGGAACTTCTCATAATAGGATGTCCAGTCGGAGCTGTTATTCTGGACCGACTCAATAACCTTCAGTATCCATGGTTCCTTTGTTTTCCGGTACAGCCAGTAACCTGCCACGGCATTTTCCATGGCCCTTGAACCTCGCCATTCCTTATCGGGCCAGTCGGGCGGAGCTGAAAGCAAATACCTGAAATATCCTTTTAAAACTTCAATTGCCCTCTCATCGCCGGAGGCTTCGTAGTATTGCATCAATACCTTGTTTGCCACAGCCAGCGGCCAACGGTCCTTGTTTTTTGCAGGCCCGTACCATCCGCTGTCAGTGCTGCTGGAAATAACAGGTTCAATCCACCTGCCGACCTTCTCTTTTAATTTCTCATCATCAGTCAGGTATGCCAGCGGAACAAGCCCGTCGAGGTAATATGGACCCCTTTCCCAGGCTTCGCCATCGCCTCCCTTCCATGCCGAATTCATAAGATCAGGCCAGAATTCATCAATATTTCCGGTAAGCCCTTCTGCCTGTGCCCTGAGCTGGTCCATCAGCCAGCCTTCGGGCTTTATTGCACCAAGGGGCAGCCTGATGTAGGCATTCTGCACCAGGGGCCATGGATTGGATTCATAACTTGCATTTTTCATTTCATCATTACATCCCGTCAATAAAAGGCAAACCAGAAAAAAACGGACTGCTGTTTTCATGGTACTCGTCGGATCATGTGTTATATTTCTGTATTATCAGTACCAATATCGCAGAAAAATTCGATATGTTTATAAAATACCGGCAACATTATGACGCCGATCAGTGTTATAGGTTTTAATTTGCCGGATAAGAGATTAAAAACACTTAGAGCATGAAAAAACCTGACAACCTCATCCTGGTTATATTCGGAGCAACGGGAGATCTCACCTCGCGTAAGCTGATACCAGCCATCTATTCATTGCAGAAACAGGATCTACTTCCCGAGAGGTTCGAATTAATCGGTTTAGGCAGAACAGAGATAACTTCAGACATTTTCAGGCAGATGATGGAAGAAGCCATTGTCAACTACTCAGGCGAAGAGGTTGATTCAAAGGAGAATGTCCAAAAGTTCCTGGCAAATATCTCGTACAGAAAAATTGCCTATGACAATCAGGAAGATTACAGGAATCTCGGGACGTTCATTTCGCAAAGGTGCAGTACCCTGGATATAGGAAACAACCTGATTTTTTACATGGCAACCCCACCCAGCCTTTATGAATTGATTGCCGGCAATCTGGCTTCAGCAGGCTTAACGAAGCAGGACAGCGGTTTCCGGCGGCTGATCATTGAAAAACCTTTCGGATACGACCTTGAATCTGGAATAAAGCTTAACAACACCCTGCACAGGCTGATCACGGAGGACCAGATCTACCGGATAGATCATTACCTGGGGAAGGAAACCGTACAGAACCTCCTGGTAACCCGGTTTGCCAACGGGATATTCGAACCTTTATGGAACAGGAATTACATACATCGGGTTGAAATAACCTCAGCCGAAAGCATTGGGGTTGAGGATCGCGGAAGCTATTATGACTCCTCAGGTGCACTGAGGGATATGGTGCAGAATCACCTCCTTCAGATGGTGGGCCTTACCGCAATGGAACCACCATCGTCGCTCGATGCCGATGCCATCAGGAATGAGGTCCTTAAGGTATTCCAGTCGTTTCAGCCCATTAAGGAATCAGAGGTGCCCGGCCAGGTTATCAGAGGGCAATACACCGGTTCAAGGATAAGAGGAGAGGCCGTACCTGGATACAGGCATGAGAAAAATGTTAATATCCATTCCAGGACTGAAACCTATGTTGCCATGAAATTTTTTATCAATAACTGGCGCTGGGGAGGGGTCCCGTTCTACATACGTACCGGAAAGCGCCTTCCGACAAGAGTAACCGAGATAGTGATCCATTTCAAGCCAACACCTCACCATCTTTTTCAGAGAGTTGTCGGCAACCGGTCGGGAAATCAGCTTATTATCAGGATCCAGCCCGATGAGGGAATACTCCTCAAATTTGACATGAAGGAGCCCGGAGCGGGTTTCAATGTGAAGAATGTGAACATGGATTTTCATTACAAGGATCTTGCTGACGTAAGAGTACCTTCTGCTTACGAACGACTTCTCTTCGACGTGATGGAAGGCGACTCAACCCTCTTTTCCAGGGATGACGAAGTTGAAATGGCCTGGAAATTCGTCGAACCCGTTCAGCGCGCATGGAAAAATAATCCGGAAATAAAGATCTATGGGTATCCTGCAGGAACATGGGGCCCTGAAATATCAAATTCCCTGATAGAAGGCGACGGCCTATCGTGGAGATATCCATGCAAGAATTTGGCCGACGAGGAACTGTATTGTGAGCTGTGAATTATTTCACAGCTGATACCGGCGTTTAATTGAACTCACTCGGATGCATTATTTCAAATGTAGCAGATGTTTTACAACCAGACCAGCATTACCGGAGATGTTATTACTTAATCCATGCCTCCTTTTGTCTGAATTTTTTAACTGAAACCATAAACAGATACCAATGAAAGCTTCTGTACGAATTTTCAATTCCAGGTTTGAGCTGGCCGAGAGCATGGCGTTGGATATTGTAAGCCTTGCACGGAACCGGGAGGCTGAAGGCCGGCCCTTTGCAATGGCCATTCCGGGTGGTAGCACTCCACGGATTCTGTTTACGGTATTGGGTGAGCACTTTGGCGGATCTGTAAACTGGAATAATGTTCATATATTCTGGGTTGATGAAAGATGCGTACCTCCATCCGATGCCGCCAGCAATTACGGAATGGCAAAGGAATCCTTCCTCGACAGGATTGAAATCCCAGGGCAAAATGTACACCGGATAAAGGGTGAGGCTGACCCGGAAAAGGAAGCGATACGGTACTCGGCGGCACTAAGGGAAAATACCGAAATCAGGAATGGGATCCCCGGACTGGACTTTATGCTGCTGGGAATGGGCGAGGATGGTCATGTGGCTTCAATTTTCCCCGGAAATGAGGCTTTTTTCCATTCCGATAAACCGTGTCATGTTGCCAGGCATCCGCAGACAGGCCAGAAGAGGATTACCCTTTCCGGTAAGATTATCAATAACTCCGGGAAAATATACTTCATGGTTACCGGGAAAGATAAGGCAGAAATTGTCAGAAGAGTTTTGTGCACCGATAGTAAGCAACAACCTGTTCCGGCATCGTTTGTTTGTCCGGCCGGCGGAGCTGCCGTATGGTATCTCGACAGGGAAGCGGCTTCGCTGATTCCTTCCGGAACCGCAGACGGTTTAATATTGTAAGATATGACAGGTTTTTATATATTTGGCTATCTTGTTTAAATATAAAAACCTATTGTCATGTCACACGAAAAAGCCAAGGCACAGACAAAAGTGAAGAAACAGGCCACCAAATCATTAAAGGAAAAAAGGGCAGCTAAAAAAGCAAAAAAGGCAAACCAGAGCAAGCAGTGATCCTTCCCGGGATTTAACTGCAGGCTGCATATTGCCGGAGGATTGTAAATGATAATGAGGAATGATCTTTGCCGATCTGCCGGTTAGAGAAGCAATCCGCCGGCAGGCACTCGGAAACAATGCCCGATTGACTTCCTTTCCAACCGGTTCCCTTCGATAAATCGCAAAAAAAGGAGGCTGATACTTCAGCCTCCGGTATAATAAACTGTGATGTTTCGGGTCTAAGATAGTTTTACATTCACTGCATTTATTCCTTTTTTGCCTTCTGCAAGCTCAAAAGTAACTTCGTCATTCTCCTTGATCTTGTCAATCAGACCTGTTGCATGAACGAAATACTCATTATCCGAATCGGCATCTTTTATGAATCCGAATCCCTTTGTTACATTAAAAAACTTAACTGTTCCTTTGTTCATTTTAATATGTTTTAAAAAATTAAGGCCGCTAATGTACGCATATAATTTCAATTTTACCAATTCTTTTAAGAAAGGCATATGACAGTTGTCCCGGATTGATACTCATTTTGTCTTTTTCAGCGACACTGTATTTGTTGGAAAAGGTCTAATTTTAATGCTTTAAATCAATTGTTTTCCGGGATGAATAAACTGCTGAGATTTGTTTTCTTTCTGATTATAATACTGGTTACCGCTGAAGGATCATCCGGTCAGGACCTGCTGACAGTGGCAGAACGCACCGGTTACAAATCCACATCCGGATACAGTGATGTCGTAACATTCATTGATGGACTCAGAGCCTTGTCGCCTTTTATCAGGGTTGAGTCAATGGGCAGGTCAGTGAACGGCCATGATATACCACTACTTGTAATTGGAGATCCGTTCCTTCAGGCTTCCGGAGCTGACCGGAAAAATAAGCTGGTTGTGTATATCCAGGCAGGCATACACGCCGACGAGGTTGAAGGCAAGGAAGCGTCTCTCATGTTTGCAAGGGACATTCTAAGGCAGGGCGACCCCGTTCTTTTCAGGAACCTGTTGATACTCATATGTCCCATATTCAATATTGACGGAAATGAGAAGATATCCCCGCTGCACCGGACATACCAGAACGGCCCCGTCAACGGGGTGGGAGTGAGGTATAACGGCCAGTCGCTTGATCTTAACAGGGATGCAATGAAAGCTGAATCTCCCGAGATAAGGGGACTTTATTCAAACGTATTCAATAAATGGGATCCTGAAATATTCATGGATTGCCATACAACAAACGGATCGTATCATGTTGAACCCGTTACCTTCACATGGATGGTGAATCCAAACGGCGATACCGCCCTTATCGGTTACATGCGAAGGAAAATGATGCCCGGATTGTCTGCTGCATTGGTGAATAAATACGGAATAGAAAACTGTTTCTATGGTGAATTTGTGAATATGCTTAACCCGGGCCTCGGGTGGATTTATGAGATTTCACAGCCAAGGTATCTGACAAATTATTATGGCCTGAGAAACCGGCTGGCAATTCTGAATGAAAACTATGTTTATGCCGATTTCAGATCGAGGGTTAATGGCTGCTACAGTCTGATGCGGACGCTTATTGAGTACGCGGTTGCCAATAAACCGGAAATAAAGGATTTGTTGAATTCAGCCGACAGGAAGACCGTGATGAGGGGACTTGATCCGGGACCTGAAGATTCACTGGGAATAGTATTTGATGTCCGTTCGGCCGGGGATGTCACAATCAGAACCTACGAGGCTGAACTGGTTCAGGGCGAAAACGGATGGAACAGCTACCGTAGGACCGACAGGCAGATTGATGTTACTGTACCTTATCTGATTGATTATTATGCCACGGCGAAGGCCAGGTTCCCTTTTGCCTATGTGCTTGCTGTGAATGATCCTGAAATTATTGAGCTTCTGAGAATACACGGTATCAGGATGGAGAAGCTGGAAAAGCCGGTATCAGTCTGGGTAGAGAAGTTTGAAATAAGCAGGCTTACGGGAGCAGCGAGGTTGAATCAGGGACATTATACAAATACCCTGGAAGGTTCCTTCAGAAGGGAAAACACAACCTTTCCTGAAGGTACAATTATAATCCGGACATCCCAGCCGCTTGCAGGGGTGGCTGCCTGTCTTCTTGAACCTCAGTCCGACGACGGTCTGGTTGTGTGGAATTTCCTCGACCGGTATCTCGTTCCGCAATGGGGCCCGGGTTATAACGACCTGCCCGTGTACAAAATAACCGGCAGGATTGACCTGCCGACAGTTGACTTCTGAAACCAAAATGACCTGAAAACTGCCTGCGCTGATAAATAATTGATTATTATTGGCACTCTTTAATGTTTATTTCATAAAATTGCGGGAAATTTCAGAATGCCAGATCAATAATAAGAAAAGTGACTTGAAATGAGAAAATGGAGGATCGAGGACTCGGCTGAGCTTTACAACATAAATGGCTGGGGTGTCAACTATTTTTCAATAAACAGCAGGGGAAACGTTGAAGTCAGACCCCAGAAAGAGGGCGCAGCAGTGGATTTAAGGGATCTTCTGGACGAGCTGATACTCAATGATGTTTCCACTCCGGTCCTCGTAAGGTTTCCAGACATTCTTGATGACAGGATAATCACAATCTCAAGGTGCTTTAAGACAGCATCGGAAGAATATGATTACAAGGCCCAGAATTTTATAATCTACCCGATCAAGGTTAACCAGATGAGGCCCGTTGTTGAAGAGATCGTTAGCCATGGGAAAAAATTCAATATAGGCCTTGAGGCAGGTTCAAAACCTGAACTTCATGCTGTCATTGCCATCAATACCGACCCGGAGTCGCTTATCATATGCAACGGTTATAAGGATGAAGACTATATTGAGCTTGCACTCCTGGCGCAGAAAATGGGTAAAAGGATATTCCTGGTCATTGAAAAGCTTAATGAACTCAGGCTGATAACAACTATCGCAAAAAGACTGAAAGTAAAACCCAACCTGGGTATTAGGATAAAACTGGCCAGCGTTGGCAGCGGTAAATGGGAAGAATCAGGCGGGGATATAAGCAAATTCGGTCTTACTTCCAGCGAGCTGCTTGAAGCTATTGATTTCCTCGAACGGAACAAAATGCGCGACTGCCTCAGGCTGATCCATTTTCATATCGGAAGCCAGGTAACCAAGATAAGAAGAATAAAAGTTGCCCTGAGGGAAGCCTCTCAGTTTTATGTACAGCTCCGGAAAATGGGATTCAACGTGGAATTTGTCGATATCGGCGGCGGGCTCGGAGTTGACTATGACGGAACAGGATCGTCAAACAGCGAGAGTAGTGTCAACTACACCATTCAGGAATATGTGAATGATTCAGTCAGCACTTTCGTTGATGCATCGAACAAGAACAACATACCCCATCCCAACGTCATAACGGAGTCGGGACGTTCACTTACGGCGCATCATTCGGTCCTGATATTCGAAGTGCTTGAGGCAACAACGCTGCCTTCATGGGATGTGGAAGATACAATAAGCGACAGCGATCATGAACTGGTGAAGGAGCTGTATCAGCTATGGGAAAATGTAAATCAGCCGCGGATGCTGGAAACATGGCATGATGCCCAGCAGATCAGGGAAGAAGCACTCGACAGGTTCAGCCTTGGACTTATTGACCTCAAAACCAGGGCACAGATTGAAAGCCTTTTCTGGTCAGTTGCCCGCAAGGTTTACCAGCTGGCCAATATGATCAGGCATGTCCCGGAAGAAATCAGGCAGATCTCACGAATGCTTTCAGACAAATACTTCAGCAATTTTTCGTTGTTCCAGTCATTGCCCGATGCATGGGCAATTGATCAGATATTTCCAATAATGCCTATTCACAGGCTCAATGAGGAACCGGTCAGAACAGCTACCATTCAGGATATAACCTGTGATTCCGACGGCAAAATTGATAATTTCATTTCAACCAGGAATTCATCTTACCACCTTCCGGTACACCCTTTGAAGGGAAAGGAACCATATTACATGGGTGTTTTTCTTGTGGGGGCATACCAGGAAATACTCGGAGATCTGCATAATCTATTCGGTGATACCAACGCAGTTCATGTCAGCGTTGGCGAGGATGGTTATAAGATCGATCAGGTTATTGATGGTGAGACCATCGCTGAGGTTCTTGATTATGTGCAGTATAATCCCAAGAAAATGGTCAGGACCGTGGAAACATGGGTTACATCATCAGTTAAAACGGGAATAATAACGCTGGAGGAAGGAAAGGAATTCCTTTCAAATTACCGTTCGGGACTGTACGGATACACATACCTGGAATAGAAGAATTCTAATATTTCACTCAAAGTATAGGTCAGGTTAAAAAAAATAACTAACTTGACGTTTTATATTTCAATCTTAACTGATCATATCAATTAACCTTTTAATTTACTTGCTATGAGCGAAACTTCTACTTTCGATTTCAATGCCTTTATAAAGGAATCAAAGGAAACACTGCTGAATCCCAAGGCTTATTTCTCCACAATGAAAACTTCCGGAGGATGGGCGGAACCATTGATCAAAGCGGTTATTTACGGAGCTGTGGCCGGAATTATTGCGTTTATCTGGAGTATTGTGGGATTAAGCGGACTGAAAGCCGGAATGTTCGGCGGAGCCATTGGGGCAATGGCACTTGTCTGGTCCATTGTTGGCGCTGTAATCGGATTGTTCATCGGTGCGGTGATTCTGCTCATAATTTCATCGATCTGCAAGGGGAGCACTGATTTTGAAGCTAATGGCAGGGTTGTTGCCGCTTCGATGGTTATCATGCCGATAAATGCACTGCTTGCCTTTACCGCAGCGATAAGTTCATGGCTTGGATTGATAATAAGTCTTGCCGTCAGCCTCTATGCCCTTTACATTATGTATCACGGCCTTGTTGAATCGCTGAAGGCCAAACCTGAAACTGCCAGGATCGTCATGTATATCCTTGCAGCCCTGCTCGTCCTTTTCATGCTTCTCGGGATGAGCACCAGAAACAAAATGAATAAATACCTTGACAATCCTGAGCTTAAGGAAATGCTCCAGGACCTTGAAAAGCAGGGTTAGAGTCAGAAATTTATAATAGATTCCGGGGCAGCGTAACAGGTTCACTTTTGTTGTGATTACCGTTATCGCCTTACCTGTGCTGTAACTTACGGTCTTCACCGTGACTGCAGCCGGAATAACTGTTTTTTGTCATCCCTTAAGCCACCGGTGAAGATTACTTCACGCATGCTGCCACAGACTGACCGGACATCACGGGGCATTTCCCTATTTTCACGACAGCATGACTTTTAAGATCAGTTATTTTTATCTTTGACAGTTCTATTAATCCGCCCTTTCCGGATAATGAAAGGGATTATATGAGTCAGGGATGAAAAGCCGGATCAGACCCGTTGGCATATATGCAGCTCTGCTATACAGGATGGCACTGATGATGTTCATTTTTACACTATGCAGGACAGGATTTTATTTATTCAACCATAAAATGTTCCCCGGCCTGACCGGGGCAGAATTCCTTAGCATTCTCAGGGGGGGGCTGATGTTCGATATCTCGGCCCTGGTATATATCAATGTGTTGTTCATTTTAGCCCAGATAATACCTTTTGAAGTAAGATACAACCGAATTTACCAGGATATATCACGTTATTTGTTCTTCATCATAAACGGACTGGCAATTGCCATAAATTGCGCAGATTTTGTATATTACCGGTTTGTTCTTAAAAGGGCCACTGCTGAGGTTTTCAGAACTTTTCAGAATGAATCGGGCCTGCTCAGACTGTTATTCAGGTTCCAGATTGACTACTGGCCGGTGGTCCTGTTTGGTTTAGCCCTGATCTTTTTAATGATATTTCTGTACAACCGGATTAAGACCCGGAGTCCTTTGCCGCATACCCGGATCCGGGCATTCGTTTTGAATTTATTTGCGGTCCCCGTGATAATTATTTTCTTTATTGTTGCAGCCCGGGGAGGTTACAGGCATTCAACCAGGCCCGTAAGCATAAGCAATGCCGCAAAATATGTGAAAAATCCCCGCGATGCGGCGATCGTCCTGAATACACCATTCAGTCTTATCCGGACCTTCGACAAGAAATCCCTCATACGCTACAGCTTCTTCGATGACAAAAAACTCAATGAACTTTACAATCCTCATTACAAACCCGGAAAAAAAGGCGAATTCAATCCCTGCAATGTAGTTGTAATTATTCTTGAAAGTTTTTCAAGGGAGTATATCGGAGCCCTGAACAGGGACCTTGACGGAGGCAGTTACAGGGGTTATTCACCCTTTCTCGACTCATTGATCGGACAAAGCCTTACATTTACGGTATCCCTGGCAAACGGAAAGAAATCGATTGATGCCATGCCTTCTATTTTTGCATCGATCCCTTCGCTTGAAACCCCCTATGTGATTTCGCATTATGCCAATAACACCATTAACGGACTGCCCCGGCTGCTGAAAGATAAGGGATATTATTCGGCGTTTTTCCATGGCGCACCTAATGGTTCCATGGGATTTGATTCCTTTGCCAGAATGGCGGGGTTTGATGATTATTTCGGCCTTGACCAGTATAAAGACAAGAATGATTTTGACGGAATGTGGGGAGTATGGGACGAACCTTTTCTCGACTTCTTCTGTAAGACGATAGATGCCTTTACCCAGCCATTTTTTGCCTCCGTCTTTACGGTTTCTTCCCACCATCCGTTCAGGGTTCCGGAAAAATATAAAAACAAATTTCCCAAAGGTCCGGCTCCTATCCTCGAAGTGATAGGTTACACCGATTATGCCCTTCAGAAATTCTTCGCAGCCAGTCAGGAACGCCCCTGGTTCAGTAATACTCTTTTCGTGATAACAGCCGATCATACAAATGAAACGGTCCGTAAAGAGTTTCAGAATGACTTCGGATCATATTGCATTCCCATTATTTTCTACAAACCGGGAAGCTGCCTGAATGGGATAAAGAACAAAATTGCCCAGCAGATTGACATAATGCCCACAGTGCTTGCATATCTCAATTATGACGGGGAATATATTGCGTTCGGAAATAATTTATTTGACGATTCAGCCGAATCATTCGCATTCAATACAAATGGCAGCACATATCACCTGTATATGAAGGATCATATGATTGAAATGATTGATAATAAGGTGGTGGCTCTTTATAACTTCATTAATGACAGGATGCTTCAGAATAATCTCAAAAACAGCAACGACAGCCTGCGTACCATGATGGAAAACAAGCTCAGGGCCGTTATCCAGAGCTATAATAACCGCCTGATAGATAATAATATGATCCCCTGATCAGGAAGGGGGAACCAGCAACTGAACGCTTTTATCCGGGCCAATGCCCTTGCATATTCATAAATTTCAGGATTTTTACTTATTTTTTAACGGTATCTGTATATTTGTATATAATGAAATCACAAATTCAGCTGACATCCTTTATTAAACGGAAACCAATTATTACAAGGCTTCAATGAAAACATCCTTGATGATATCCATGAACTTTCCGGATCAGTGACAAATCTGATTTTCAGGTATTTAAATCATTTAATAGATATATTATGAAATCACGCCGTAATTTTTTGAAGCTGACAACAGCGGGTTTGATTGCCGCCGGAGCTTCTCCAGTCCGCGTTTCTGCTGCTGCATTACCGGCTAATTATTCATTTGCCGGTCCGCTGACCCTTGGTATGGCTGGTTATACATTCAGGGAATTCACCGTTGAACAGACGATTGAGATTATGAAAAAGACCGGAGTCACATTCCTCTCCCTCAAGGATTTTCATATGCCGATGAACAGTACAAAACAACAGATCGATTCGGTTATAGGCAAGTTCAGAAGTGCCGGAATAACAGTTTATACTGTTGGAGTCATATATATGAAAACTCCTGAGGAAGTTGACCGTGCATTTGACTATGCAAAAATGGCAGGGGTCAGTATGATCGTCGGAGCCCCTGATTATGACTTACTTCCCTATGTCGAGAAAAAGGTAAGGGAATATGATTTCAGGCTCGCAATTCATAATCATGGTCCGGACAACCCGTTGTTCCCCAATGCAACTGACATATGGGACCATGTAAAGAATCTCGATCCGCGGATGGGGATCTGTATCGATATAGGCCATACCATGAGGGATGGTGCGGACCCTGCGGCTGACATATTAAAATACGCTAGCCGCATATATGATGTACATATTAAGGATGTTGACAAAGCGACAAAGGAAGGCACAACAGTTGAAATCGGAAGAGGGATAATCGATATTCCGGGGGTGATATCAGCTCTGAGGAAGATCGGTTATACGGGCAAGTGCAGCCTTGAATATGAAAAGGATATGCACGATCCGCTCGCAGGTATTGCAGAATCTCTGGGCTTTTTCAGGGGAGTAATGGCATGCCGCTGACCTGCGGCATAAAAGCAGAATCAATTATTCATTCGATGAATTCATGAGAGATACCAGACGATCGTTTTTAAAAAAGGCAGCAGCCGGAAGTGCTCTTCTTGCCTTGGAGGGCGGTTTTTCAGGCCTGACGGCAGCTGGTTACAGAAGAACATCAGGCGCAAACAGTCTTATACGGGTTGCAGTTTTCGGATGCAACAGCCGTGGTGCTTCGCTGGCGGGAACATTTGCCAGGCAATCCGGTACAGAGGTGAAGTATATCTGCGATGTGGAAGAGAATGCCCTGAAGAAGGGTGTTGACGCAGTCATTGGCGCAGCCGGAAAGGAGCCCCGGACTGAAAAGGATTTCAGACGTATCCTTAATGACAAGGATCTTGATGCGTTGGTCATAGCCATGCCCGATCACTGGCACTCACCGGCCACTATCATGGGATGCGCTGCAGGAAAGCATGTTTATGTAGAAAAGCCAATGAGTCATAATCCGTATGAGGGGGAACTGGTTATCAGGGCAGTTGAAAAACACAAGACCATAGTTCAGGTCGGAACCCAACGGAGATCGTGGTCCGTACTGGCCCAGGGGCTGAACGAGCTTAAAAACGGTATCATTGGCAGGGTATACATGGCAAAAGCCTGGTATGCAAACACGCGGGGTCCGATTGGTGTTGGCAGAACTGTCCCCGTTCCGGCAGGACTCGATTATGAATTGTGGCAGGGACCTGCTCCAAGAAAACCATTCAGGGATAATCTTATTCATTATAACTGGCACTGGTTCTGGAACTGGGGTACGGGAGAAGCGCTGAATAACGGAACACACCATCTTGATATTATCAGGTGGGGGCTGGACCTTGATTATCCTTCCAAAGTAAGTTCGGCGGGGGGTCGCTATCATTATCATGACGACTGGGAGGTTCCCGATACCCAGATCATTACCTGGGAAGTGCCTGGAATAACAATTACCTGGGAGGGAAGAAGCTGTAACGGAGGATTGGTCGACAACCGTTCGCATGGGGTTATTTTTTATGGTGAACAGGGCACCCTTCACACAGGCGATAACAGTTATACTGTTTTCGACAATACGAACAAGCTGGTGAAGGAAGTGAAGTCAGATGTCATTATCTCCGAAAGCCTCAATACTACAAGCCCGGGCGAAGCACTCGATGCCGTCCATGTCAAGGATTTCCTCGATAATATAAGAAATGGAAGGACTCCTTCGGCAGATGCACAAAACGGCCATAAAAGCGCTCTGTGGCTTCATCTTGGAAATATTTCGCAGAGGGTGGGGCGCTCCCTTGCACTTGATCCATCCAACGGACATATAACCGGGGACAGCGAAGCTGAAGCATTGTGGCGCAGAGAGTATGAGAATGGATGGCAGCCGCTTGTCTGAGATATAATCTGCCGCGTATGAAAATATTAGCCGGTGCAGTTGCACTCCTGACAGTCTGTTATCTTTTCGGATGTTCAGGTGAAGGTATTACTAACAGTTCGGGAAAAACGGATGTGAAAGCGGTTTCCCTTGAACCGGGAAACAGACCACTTTTAAGTACCGGTACAGGAAACACTGTGGCCAGGATATGCATTGTATCAGCTAAACCGGGAAAGGCAGCAGGAATCAGAAAAATGATCCTTGGATTCTCGAAAGAGAGCAGATTGGAAGACCTGGCTTTTGTCCGGGTCATCTGCGAGGCAGATCCCGGGGAGGGGATTGCCAGGGATTCTCTTTATAAATTCATTATAAGGGGCAACAAGGTAATAATAAAAGGCAGGTTTGCCCTGCAGGAGGGTGAGAACAGGCTGAGCATCGTGGCAGGCATCAGGGAGAATGCCAACCTTGATAATGTTTTGGAGCTTGAAAAGGCTGACATTTTCCCTAACAGGGGAAAAGTGCTGACCGTCAGCAGACATGATCCCATTCGGCTTCGCTATGCCCTGGTTCTGAGGGCTTCAGGTCAGGACGGGTGCGATACCTACCGGATACCCGGCCTTATCACCACTGGCAGGGGAACACTTGTGGCAGTTTATGATGCAAGGTACAACAGAAGCAAGGACCTTCAGGAAAATATTGATGTGGGAATGAGCAGAAGCACTGACGGCGGTCAGACCTGGGAACCTATGAAAATAATCATTGACATGGGCGAATACGGCGGGCTGCCGAAGAATATGAACGGCGTCGGCGATCCTTGCATACTCTATGACAATAAAAACGATGTCATCTGGGTTGCAGCTCTTTGGTTGAACGGATCATCGCCTGATAAAATGGCATGGTGGGATTCAAAGCCGGGAATGCTGCCTGGTGAGACCGGGCAGTTCATACTTGTAAAGAGCACTGATGACGGGTTGACCTGGTCGGAACCAGTTAACATAACCAGCCAGATCAAAAAGCCGGAATGGCAGTTGCTGCTTCAGGGGCCGGGAAAAGGGATCACTATGACCGACGGAACACTTGTCTTTCCTGCCCAGTTTAAAGCGAATACGGGGGAAAAGGCCCTTGACGGCGGTATATTTACCCCTTTCTCAACCATCGTGTACAGCAGGGATGGAGGCGAAACCTGGACAATAGGTACAGGTGCCAAAAGCAATACCACGGAGGCACAGGTTGTTGAACTGCCTGACGGTTCTCTTATGCTTAACATGCGCGATGACCGTAACCGGACTGAAAAGGGATCTGCCAATGGAAGGGCCGTTTACACATCGGCTGACATGGGAACTAACTGGACCGTGCATCCTTCTTCCAATTCCGTTCTGACTGAGCCAAATTGCATGGCCAGCATCATAGCATCCGACATAGGTATTAACGGCAAGCTGAAAAGAGTCCTTTTCTTTTCAAACCCTGACCATGATTCCGAAAGGATCAATATGACAATCAAAGCAAGCCTTGATAACGGCTTCACATGGCCCGGGGAATTCAGGCTGCTTCTCAACGGTGCTGCGGGTTACGGCTATTCATGTCTTACAATGGTGAATGACAGTACGCTGGGGATTGTTTATGAAGGCATGAAAGACCTGTATTATCAGAAAATAAGAGTGAGAGATGTTTTGAATAACTGACTGAATCATCTCCTGCTAAGCCAACTTGATGAAAAGAGAAAAACAAAGATGCAGTGGAAATAAGAAAATGAGTACCGAAGAGAATATCAGGAAGATCGCAGCCATAATCCTGGAGAATGAACATCGGGAACTGCTGCTGTATAGGCGTGATAATAAGCCGGGAATACCCTTCCCGGGTCACTGGGATCTGATAGGAGGGCATGTGGAGAATGGAGAGACTCCCGAAAAGGCACTTGTCAGGGAGGTAAAGGAAGAACTGGATCTGGATCTCAAGGAGTTTTCCTTTTTTAAGAAATATGAATGTTTTGAAGGCGATGCCTATCCCAATATAAAATACATCTATTACGGAAAGATCAATCTGCCGGTTGAGAAGATCACGCTTCTTGAAGGCGATATTGTCAGGTATTTCAAGAGGGAAGAGATTGCTGATGTGAAATTTGCCAACATATTAAAGGGAATTGTACTTGAATATCTTTCGGCTGGCTTTTAATGGAACCGGCACCCTGCGCAGATCCAATAATATGACTATATTGTTGTTTTCCCTTCAGTTTTAATCATAAAACTTCGGTTGTTTGTCAAAATATGATTTTTCGGAATATCCGGAGATTCATGGTTGATATTCCTTGTATTTAACACATTTTCTTAGTGTTATCAGTTAGCCTGGTCCGGTAAGGGGATTTAAGCCCTGATTTTCCTGCAAAATTCCCCTGGATTTTGATGAACGCAGATACCTTTTTTACCAATGAATCAAATAAGTCAGCGAATAACCGGAAAGTGGTGACATAGAATAGGGTTTATACACTTAATTAACTCACTGATAGAATATTGCATGCCCTGACCGATCAGTTTCAGTATTATTTTTATATCATAACTGAACGGGTAAATTACTTAATAATTAAGGAAATGAAAATCAGGGCATGGCTTCTGTTTTTTGTTTTGTTTTTCACATCACAAGCGGTGAGATCGCCTGAGATCGATTTTCAGACAAAATTTGCCAGGATCAGGCGGGTACTGAATTATCTGGAAAGGCAGCATTATGAAATGGAGTTTTTCAGGTTTATAACTGATCTGGGACGCAGTGAATCGCTGAATAACTGGTTTTGCATTAACCGGATTGGCTGCTTCGGTGAATGGCAGTTTGCAGAGGCGACATTGCACTGCCTGGGATTCAGGCACATTACACTTCAAAAATTCAGGCAGGATCCCTGGATCTTCCCCCGTGAAATGCAGCAAAAGGCCCTTGAATCGCTGATCAGGGTAAACCTGGCTCTGTTAAGGGATTATGAGCATTTTATCGGCGATACCATTAATGGGACCGTTGTAACCAAATCAGGGCTTATTGCGGCAGCACATCTCGGAGGGGCAGGATCGACAAAGAGATTCCTCAGGTCAGGTGGTTTCGTAAACAACAAAGATGCTCTTGGAACTTCAATCCAGGACTATTTGAGGAAATTCAGGGATTACGACCTGGAGTGATTTCAGAATTATTAAAAGAAAAGGTTGCCCGGATCGGGCATACAACAAGGCTGGCTGAATTACAAACGGGTATTTAAAATAGTCCTGCAGGCCTTACAGAACCTGGATTCTTTCTGGTCAATATCCTCGACATAAGTGCTGGATCTCATAACACATACAGGATCGGAACAATGAATCAGTCCGAACATGTGTCCCAGTTCATGAATGATCTCTTTGCCCAGCCTCCCTACCAGCAATCTGCCGTTTTTGCCGATCCCGTACCGTTCATTGGTTAGCCTGTATATGGAAACAATTCCGGTGTTTCCGTTCAGATGAGCCTGTCCGAAGATATAGGTAAGAATGGGAATATATAGGTCTACGGCAAAAAGTCCCATTGTTTTGGATGAATCAAGGGAATAGTCATCATCCAGTTTCTTCAGGATTGAATTTCCGTTATACTGGTTCCTGGCGGGATCATAAAATTCACTCAGATCGAGATACCCTGACTTCAGCAGGAGGGGAAGAGGAAGACTGCCGGATATTACTCCCGCGACCGCTTTTAAAAGATCCTGGTCAGGAAGCCCAAATGCTATCAATGTTATGTTTTCATAATTCATCAACCCGCTGTTTTGGAGCATGAAACAGGATCATCCAGATTGATTGAGATTGGATTCGGTCCCGCAGGAAGATTAACCATTCTGATTCAATCCGTATTTTTTTATCTTGTTGTAAAGGGTTACCCGGTCAACTTTCAGGGCTTTGGCTGCAGCTGATATGTTCCACCTGTACTTTTCCAGGATGTTTCCTATGTGATTCTTTTCAAGCTCTTCGAGGCTCTCAAACGAGGAGCCGGCTGATGAAGTGCCAATGGGAAGGTCCTTTACCTGTATCCGTTTGCCGTTTCCGACCACTATTGCCCTTTCGATCATATTCTCCAGTTCCCGGATATTCCCGGGAAACGGGAATTCCCCGAGTTTTTTGATGGCTGCGGGATCGAATGTTACGGGAGGCTTGCCCATTGCCGAACAGTATTTGCCAGCAAAATATTCTGCAAGTATTGGAATATCCTCAGTTCTCTCGCGAAGGGGAGGTACGTGGATATTTACAACATTCAGCCTGTAGTACAGGTCTTCCCTGAAAAGGCCCTTGTCAACCATACTCCTGAGATCCCTGTTGGTTGCACATATAACCCTGAAGTCTGATTTGATCTCCTTTGTGCCCCCGACACGTACAAAACTTTTGGTTTCCAGTACCCTGAGAAGCTCCACCTGCATCTTCACGGATATGGTGGCAATTTCATCGAGGAATATTGTGCCGTTGTCAGCCATTTCGAACCTTCCCTTCCTGTTGTATACGGCGCCGGTGAAGGCCCCCTTTTCATGTCCGAACAGTTCACTCTCCAGAAGGCTTTCGGTTAATGCGCCGCAATGAACGCTTATCATTGGAAAGAACCTGCGGGGTGAATTTGCATGTATTGCCCTGGCCACCAGTTCTTTGCCGGTGCCGCTCTCACCTGTAATTATAACTGAGGCATTTGATTGCGCAACGCTCTGTATATCCCTCAGCAGCTGTTGCATTGCTTCGCTGTTGCCAATCAGGTTATCAACGTTTTCAAGAGCCGTGACACGGTCCTTCAGGATCTTGTTTTCTTCGGACAGGGTTATCTGTTTTGATGCATTTCTTATGAGATGGGTAAGGTCGTCGGGATCAAAAGGTTTCGTTACATAATCGAAAGCACCTTCTTTCAGGGCCTGCACTGCTGTATCGACCGTGGCAAAAGCCGTCATCATGATCACTATGGAATCCTTTTTTATCGATTTTATGCGTCGTAGCATTTCCATTCCGTCCATTCCGGGCATTTTGATGTCGGCCAGTATGATATCGAAATCCTGCGATTCCAGGATCGACAAAGCCTTTTTTGCGTCTTCGGCGCATTCTACAGTGTAACCGTCCTCAATAAACCAGTTGTAAAGCGAATCCCTGACAGATAATTCGTCATCGACAATAAGTATTGAGATACCGTGATCCATAATTAGTTCCTTTAACTGTTAATTAATGGCAGGATGACTGACATAGTGGTACCGCTGCCTCTTTCTGACCTGACCTCGGTTCTCCCTTTATGGTTCTGAATGATGCCATGGACAATTGCCAGTCCCAATCCAATACCGTTGCCTTTGTCCTTGGTGGTGTAAAAGGGCTCAAAAATGTGGGGCATATCATCGTTTGAAATGCCGGGTCCGTTATCAGTCACATCAATGCGTATGTGCCTTTCATCAGGATTGGTGCTGCTGAAAACCACCTCCCCGTTCTCGCCGATTGCTTCGGCGGCATTGACAAGCAAGGCCAGGCAAACCTGCTTGATCTGGTTGGGGCTGCAATATACCAGGTCATTTCCTGCTGAAAAATCATGCAGGAAACGTATATTGGCAACTTTCATCTGATGCTCCATCAGATCATGGGTTTCAAGCAATATCGGATTAATGTTCCTGGGTTCAAAATCATTCTGGTCCTTGCGCGAGAAATCAAGCAGCCCCTTGACAATGTCGCCGCATCTTTTGGCTTCACTTTCAATAAACTTCAGGTGTTTAAGTACCGATTCCTTTTTTTCTTTCGGGAGCTCCTGATTCTGAAGTTGCTTATATATGAGCTTTGCGTAAATAAGGATTCCTGACAGCGGATTATTTATTTCATGAGCCACCGATAGAGACAGCCTGCCAAGGGAAGCTATCCTTTCAACATTCATCAGTTCGTTCTGGGCCTGGCCGAGTTCCTCTGACTTTTTCCTGACCTTATACTCAAGCTGCTGCGACCAGTTCTGAAGTTCTTCGGATGCCTTCTGCAGGTTGTCGAGCATATGATTGAATGCGGCTGAGACCATCCGCATGTCAGAAAGCTGATTGGGCCTGATCTCAAGCCTGGTTGTGTTGTCTCCCCTTGAAACGGCCTCACTTGCCCTGATCAGGGAGTGGAGGGGCTTTTTGATCTTTTCACCGGTGAATACAACCAGCATTATGAGCAACAAGGCAGTCATCACCGACGCAATAATAAAATAATTCTTCCTCGATCTGTCGAGTGAATCGTCGATGCCTTTCAGCGGAAGCTTAATCAGAAGAGAGCCCAGAACCTCCTCAGTCTGATCATGGGCATGACAGTCGGCAGTGTAGCAGGAAGGCGCATTGAGAATCGGTGAACTGATTAGCAGATGCCGGCCGTTATTCGTTTTCCGGCTCATCTTGCACTCACTGTCACTGTCAATTATTCTATAGGCTTTCTCTTTCTTAGGAAACATGGCTGCAATGTCGGCATGACAGCTTTTGCAGTCAGGATCTATATGCTTTTCATCATCTCCGGAGATAGATGAGTAGGCAAGATTGTAATCGGTATCATACATGTTCACGTCGTCGATCCCCGTCATCGTGTTGATAATGTCAAGAGTGCCCTGTAGAGAAGTCCTGTCGTTTTCCAGCATCGATTTATACAAGGCACCTTCAACAAGCGATCCGATATTATGACCGTTCTCTTCCAGGATCGACTTCATGTAACGTTCATTGACCGATCTGAAGATCATCCAGAATGATATGAACAGTAGAATGGATGTAATGGTAATAATAAAAACCACCCTGCCGTAAATGGAGGATCTGAATCTGACGTAACTGTCAAGAATGCTGGTCGTTGCCTTACTCTTACGACTTTGTATTCCCGTACGGAACATATATCGGTTTCTGCTTTTTATCCATCACAAGATACTGCAATATTTGATAGGGACTTATTCCCGGAATCAAATATAATAATATGAATATGATCAAGGCACAGTAGGTAACGTTTTCCGTCTCCCCCCCTGTGCCTGGATCAGTCGCAGGCATAATCTTATGAACATGCCTGCGAAAAATTGTATTGCCTAAGCCGTTTTGTCGAGAAAATTCCTCTGGAAATCTTCCCATATTTCAGGTTCAAGTTCTGCAAGAACATTGTCGGTCAGCTCGCCTCCGTCCTGCAGAACTGCATGTGCATAGGCAAGCTTATGCTGAACGAAGGATGCAGCCAGGAAATCCTTCAGCCTGCTGATTTCATCCCTGATCCATTCACGGTACTTTTCTGCCATGAACATGTAACGGATCTCCTTTTCCCAGTTGACCGGCTCGATAAGATATACCCAACCGTCACCGTAAGGTGATCTGTTTATAGAGGAGGAATCTTCGCCGAGCGAAATATTTTTCTCTTTTATGATACCTGAAACAGGTGAGTGAATATCAATCTGTTTGCCGTTCCTTACCAGAGAGAATATCTTCTCGCCTCTCCTGACATGCTCCCCATGCTCCCTGAGCCTGACCTTTGTCAGATCTCCTGTTACATGCTGGAGGAAGTCGTCTATGCCGATCCTCACGCTGCCATCCTTTTCCATGAACGACCAGGTATGCGATCTATCATAATAGATTCCCTTTAAAACGTTTACTGCTGTATCCGTGAAGGGCCGGTCGCTGACAGTTGCACCTGAAGGAATTAAAATCCTGGTCCTTCTCCTGGCGCCGAAGACCATGATCAGAAAAACGCCTGAAAGTGCCACCAGAGAGAGCAGGAGGATCCACAGACCTGAACCGGAATGTTTTGCAGCAACTGAGGCGGTCTGGCCCGTTCCTGCGAGAATTGCCATGTTGGATTCTTTTCCAAAACCGGGAAGTTCACTGAAACCGAAAGCTGCCAGGTATCTTCCTCCGTCATTCATTATCCATGAAAGAAAGGCAATTATTGTTTCGCCAGGGGTTTTTTCCGCAGCGACAGCACAGATATTGCTGCAAAGGGCTTTGGGATACTTCCCGATCCATATTCCCCTTGCCAGTTCTTCCGTATTTGCATATATGTCCTCAAAACCGTCAATCCTCCCGTTGGAGTTCTTATCCACTGGCATGAACCTGATATTGCCGTTCGTTCCTGAGACTCCGGCTGCAATTACATCATTGAGCTGACAGAAACCTATTGCATCCCTGTTATTCTCAACAGCCCTGATAACTGCTGCTGCCTCCAAAGATTCAATGCCCTGCCGTTCTGAGATATTTTTGCGGCAGATACTGCCAAGTGATCCTGCAGATTCTGCATTATCGGTGATAAACAGCTTTACTTCAGCATTATGGCCACCCTTGATTATGTCGCTCCACCTGTGACTCCCGGAAAACAGACCTGCAATTTTCTCAGCAGGAATACCCTTCTGCATTATTGCATCTGCAGAAGGATTTGCGGCATTGAATACGGCAATAACAGCACTTTGACCTACTACCATCCTGAACCCTTCACCTGCAGGATCCATTTCCGCCGTTTTTTCAGGATAAAAGCCAAGGCTGCCGGAACCTGCAGGCCTGCCCATATCTCCGACGGAGATTGAATATCTGAAACCGGGGTTATGCGAACTGTATTCCTTTGCCCACAGGTCAACAAGCTGATCAAGGCCTGTCGGGCAATATATGGTCAGAGTGTTGTTTGAGACAGGCTCACCTGCATTAATCCCGATGCCTGCCGTTAGGGAAAAAAACAGTGATACCGCACAGATAATCCGGAACATAATGATTCTGATTCTTGAAAAAGCTGTTTTCATAAGATGTTAATTTTTACCTTATAATTCCAATAACCGTGCCAATCGACGTAATAAACACTATATCAATGATATATAAAAATAATGCTTAAATATTAAACACACATTATTGTTGAAATAATACACAACACATAATGAAAATAATATTAAAAAGCAGATACACAATTATATAGAATAAGTGTTGAAATATTATACAGTGTTGCAATATACAACAATCAGAACGGAATCTCCTCATTTCATCGCTGATGTCAGATATTTCAGCAACTTCAGGTTCATGGGGTTACGTGTATGAATTCAGGCTGGTTTTATCTATCTTTGTATAGGGTTAAATCAGCGGGATCATGAACCGGGGTATATATGCAATATTGTTTTTTATGGTATTTCCCGGGATATCAGGACAGACAGATAACAGGGATGCCCTGGTTTTCTATAATCATGCCATGTTCCTTATAGGCAGGAAAGACTATATCGGCGCAATAGTAAATTTCACCGAAGCTGTCAGGAGGGATTCGTTGTTTCTGCAGGCATATGAGAACAGGGGAGTTGCACGTTACTATCTCAATGATTATGAAGGAGCTATTGCTGATTATGACAGGGCACTGAAAATAAACCCGTACGATTATAATACCTATGGCCGCAGGGGCTGGGCAAAATTCAGGCTTCAGCAGTATTCGGAGGCTGTAATCGATTTCAGCAAGGCAATTGAAGGGGACAGGGATCATGCCGGACATTACCTTATAAGGGGGCAGGCAAAATTCAAGCTTCAGGACTTTGAAGGTGCCATGGTTGATTTCAACAGGGTTCTGAAGCCTTTTTTTGGTACCAGGGACGATAAGCGAAATGCATTATTCTGGAGGGCGATGGTAAAAATCGAACTGGGGCAGAAAGAGAGTGCATGCCGTGATTTAAGGGAATCCGCTAAAATGAAATTTAAAATGGCAATTGAGCTGCTTGATATTTACTGTCCCGAGCTGACCTTACCTGATTAACCGGTATTTTTCCTGCTTTTTGTGAGGGAAAAGACTGAAATCCTCAATAAACCCATTATGATCTTCCTCTGCCCCAACAAAGCTGATATTGTGCTTTTCTGACTGAGGATGAGGTGAATTTATAAATTCCCGGTTTGAACAAAAAGCCAGACTGCTTTGTTTCTTTGCTGACCGCAGCGTTATGAAAAAAGTGTTTGTCATATTTATTTCGCTAATCCTGATCGGATCAGGAATAAAAATTGGCATTGACCGGCATTACTGCGGCGGGGAGCTTGCAGCAACGAAACTGATACTGACGGGGAAGCCGGTCGGGTGCGGCATGGAAACCGCAGACTGCACTTTGCCGGACCAACCTGTTGCCGGCAGCAGGTGCTGCGAGGATCAGATCGTGTTTTACAATATCAGCGGCAAGTACCTTCCAGTATACTTCAGGTTGCAGCATCCCGGCCCCGGGAACGAGCATCCGGTTTTTCTAAATATGCTGTTCAGGCAATGTTATACAAATGAGCCGGTTTCATGGGTTTTGCCGCCCGGTCCCGCGATGGGAACGGATATTCCGATTGCGGGGATTTACATTCTCCGTACCTGATAATCTGCCTTAGCTTGAAAGAATCGCGGTCTGACAGGCATGTTCACTGAATTTTATAAGCCTGTTGTGGCCGAATTCCCATATTCATTCAAATCCGGTATTTATAACTCTTAAAAATTCTTATCATGAAATCGTTGAATCTTTTTCTTGCAGTTTTGCTTGCTTCTGTCCTTTCCTCGCCTGGTCCTGCCCAGACACGCACAGATGGCTCAACTGGTTCAGTATCGGCCAGGACGGAGTCATTTAAGGTATGGGGAAAGTGTGATATGTGCAAGACACGTATCGAAAAAACCGCGAAGGAAGCCGGTGCTACCAGCGCCTCATGGGATGGCAAGACACAGCTTCTCACTGTTACATTCGATCCCTCAGTTACAGGGAGGGATGCAATTAGCAAAAAGCTGGCATCTGTCGGCCACGATACCGAAAAATACAAAGCACCCGATGATGTATATGCAAAGCTTCCGGGTTGCTGTCATTATGAAAGAGCGAAGCAATGAAAGGCCGATCATACTGCATCCGGCCTGCTTCTTCATGCCGCGATTAACATTCCGTGACCATGTTTAACCGGCTGGTAAAATATTTTCTTGAAAACAGGCTCATCACCTTTATATTATTCGGAGCTTTCATTGTGACCGGGCTTGTTACAATGCCGTTCAATCTGAAAACCTCCGTCCTGCCACGTGAACCGGTTCCCGTTGATGCTATTCCGGATATCGGTGAGAATCAACAGATCGTCTCAACTGAATGGATGGGGCGTTCACCCAGGGATATCCAGGACCAGGTAACATATCCGCTTACCACTGCCCTGCTGGGGATCCCGGGGGTCCGGACAATAAGGAGCACGTCAATGTTCGGCATGTCCTTCATATACATCATTTTCAATGACAATGTTGAGTTTTACTGGAGCAGGTCGAGGATACTTGAAAAGCTGAATTCCCTTCCTCCGGGGACACTTCCGGCCGGCGTTCAGCCCTCTCTCGGACCTGATGCAACAGCCCTGGGACAGGTATTCTGGTATACATTGGAAGGCAGGAATCCGGAAACAGGACAGCCGGCGGGCGGCTGGGATCCCCAGGAGTTAAGATCGATCCAGGATTTTTATGTCAGGTATGGACTGTCAGCAGCTGAAGGGGTTGCTGAAGTCGCTTCAGTCGGGGGATATATCAAGGAGTACCAGGTCGATCTCGATCCAGGTGCCCTCAAAGCATTCGGGGTGTCAGTGATGGATGTAATGGATGCAGTAAAACTGGCGAATCTGGATGCCGGGGCAGAAACCATGGAGCTTAACAATGTCGAATATATTATCAGGGGACTGGGATATGTCAAAAGCCTTGAAGATCTTGAACTTTCAGTTGTGACAGTGAAAAACGGCGTTCCTGTCAGGGTAAAAGATGTCGCGAAGGTTGGTTTCGGGCCTGCAACCCGTAGGGGAGGCCTTGACAAATCAGGAGCAGAGGCGGTTGGTGGCGTTGTCGTGGCGCGATATAAGTCGAATCCGCTCGAGGTGATTAACAGCGTTAAAGCCAGGATAAGTGAAATTGAATCCGGACTGCCGCAAAAAACACTGCCCGATGGTACCGTTTCGAAGGTAACAATAGTCCCATTCTATGACAGAACCGGCCTTATTAGGGAAACCCTGGGAACGCTCGAAACTGCCCTGTCGCATGAGATCCTTATAAGTATCATTGTAATAATCGTGCTTGTTCTTAATTTGAGGGCTTCCCTGGTGGTTTCCGGCCTTCTGCCTGCAGGGGTGCTGATGACATTTACACTGATGAGGCTGTCAGGCGTGGATGCGAATATTGTGGCATTGTCGGGTATTGCCATTGCAATCGGGGTGATGGTGGATATCGGGATTGTTGATGTAGAGAACATACTGCGTCACCTGGAAATGCCTGAGAACCGGGGATTGAAAGGTAAACAGCTGTTAAACGTCATTTACCTTGCCACCACCGAGGTCAGGGCCGCAGTGGTAACTTCTGTTGCCACCACGGTGGTTAGCTTTCTTCCGGTCTTTGCCATGCAGGCACAGGAAGGAAAATTGTTCCATCCTCTTGCATACACAAAAACCTTCGCACTTCTGTCGGCATTTATCCTGGGTATTGTAGTACTGCCCACCATGGTCCATATTCTTTTCAATGTTTCATTTGACAGGAAGAGGATCAGGCGGATATGGAATATTATTCTGATCCCGGTCGGACTGGTCATATCAGCAGTCTGGCACTTCTGGCCCGCGCTTGCCCTGTCAGCTGTCGGTCTGAACAATCTTTTTGGTTACCGCTGGGGTACAGGGAGGGAAAAGTACCCTGATTACATCAATATAATCATTACTGTCCTTTTCGCCACATGGTATCTTGCAAAGGGATGGCTGCCGCTTGGGGCCCGCAACAGTGAGCTTTCCAATTTTCTTTTTGTGGCAGGGACCGTTTCGGTCATACTCATTGCACTTATGTCAATGGTTCATTTTTATGAGAACATTCTGACATGGGCCCTGGAAAACAAGCGAAAATTCCTGCTGATCCCGGCATTCACCCTGATTTTCGGGTTGCTGGCATGGCAGGGCTTCGACCGGGTTGCAGGTTTTGTTGCCGCGGGCTTTGAAAAAGCCGGATGGAAAAAGATAAGGCAGACGCATTTCTGGCAGAATGCGGCAGGACTCTTTCCGGGGGCGGGAAAGGAATTCATGCCCGCGCTGGATGAAGGTTCCTTTTTGCTGATGCCAACGAGCATGCCCCATTCGGGAATCGAAAAAAACCTTGAGTATGTAAAAACCCTCGACCTGCGGCTTTCGGCCATTCCCGAAGTCGAGTCGGCCGTTGGCAAATGGGGCAGGGTGAATTCGGCCCTTGATCCGGCACCTGTACAGATGTTTGAAAATACCATCAATTACCGGCCTGAATACATTCTCGATGAAAATGGGCGAAGGATGCGGTTCAGCACAGACAGGGAAGGGAATTTCATTCTGAAGGGAGGCGTTAAATACAATCCGGCAAATGAAAAATTCAGGGTCATTCCGGCTGACAGTCTTATTCCGGGGAAGAAAGGCAAGTATTTCCGCCAGTGGCGGCCGGATATAAGGAAATCCGATGATATCTGGAAAGAGATAGTAAAGGTGACTGATATTCCGGGTTTGACATCTGCCCCGAAACTGCAGCCGATTGAAACGAGGCTGGTAATGCTTTCAACGGGTTTGCGCGCTCCCATGGGCCTCAAAGTGTACGGTCCCGATCTCGCATCCATTGAACTGGCCGGGACGCAGTTTGAAAAAGCCCTTAAGGAAGTACCATCTGTTAATCCTTTAACAGTATTTTACGACCGGGCAATAGGAGCCCCGTATCTTGAAATCAGGCTCGACCGGGAAGCGATGGCGCGATATGGAATGACGGTCAGCGGAGTACAGGATGTACTTCAGGCTGCTGTGGGAGGCATGGCTTTATCGACATCGGTTGAGGGCAGGGAAAGGTTTCCTCTCAGGGTGCGCTACGCAAGGGAGCTCAGGGACAGCCCGGAGGAGATAGAAAAAATTCTTGTTCCTGCATTAAACGGGACCCAGATCCCCCTCGGAGAAATCGCAGACATAGTTTATACGCGCGATGCACAGATGATCCAGAGCGAGAACACTTTCCTTGTGGGCTACGTGATCTTCGACAAGCATGAGGGTAAGGCGGAGGTGGATGTTGTAAATGAAGCCGGAAAGATCCTGAAATCGGGAATTGATTCGGGTGATATCGTACTTCCTGCAGGCGTGACGTATAAATTCGCCGGAAATTACGAAAACCAGGTCAGGGCAACCAGGCGGCTCGCTGTTGTTATTCCGGTCAGTCTTATTGTGATTTTTCTTCTTTTATACTTCCAGTTCCGTACCGTTACAGCATCATTGATTCATTTCTCAGGTGTGTTCGTAGCTTTTTCGGGAGGATTTATTATGCTATGGCTTTACGGACAGGATTGGTTCATGAATTTCTCAGTGGCCGGACTCAACATGCGCGACCTTTTCCAGATGCATACAATCAATCTCAGCGTTGCCGTTTGGGTTGGATTTATTGCCTTATTCGGCATTGCCACAAATGACGGGGTTATCATGGGTACATATATCCACCAGGTTTTCGAAGAACACAAACTCACCACTGTTCATGAAGTCAGGCAGGCAGTGCTGACAGCGGGCAAAAAGAGGATCCGGCCTGCCATGATGACAACAGCGGTAACCGTAATTGCCCTGCTGCCGGTGCTCTCATCTTCAGGCAAAGGCGCTGATATTATGGTTCCGATGGCCATTCCGGCCTTCGGGGGAATGATCATACAGGTTATGACTGTTTTTGTGGTTCCGCTTTTCCAGGCAATATGGAGGGAGAATGCCCTGAAACATCACACATTGGTATCTGTTAATCAAATTGAAAAATGAGAGCTTTAATTAAACCTGTGTTTTTAATCTGGGTATTGATGACAGGTCCTGCATATTCCTTCGGCCAGCAGATCCCCGATTCACTACTGAAATATATGGAAGTTGCTGCGGCTAATAATCCTGAGGTAATGCAGAGACTCGCCGAATATGAAGCTTCCCTGAAAAAAATACCGCAGGCCGGCACCCTTCCCGATCCGCAACTGGAGCTCGGGGTTTTTCTTACCCCGATGGAAATTGTTTCAGGGTTACAGATGGCCGACCTTAGACTAATGCAAATGTTCCCGTGGTTCGGGGTACTGAGGAATGCAAGGGATGAGATGAGCCTTATGGCAAAAGCAAAATTCGAATTGTTCAGGGATTCAAAGCTGCAGGTCTGTTATGAGGTGCAAAAGGCATGGTATGAGCTATTCAGGATACGGAAAGAAAAAGATATTTCAGAAAAGAATATTGAAATACTCAGGATAATTGAACAGCTGACCCTTACCAGTTTTTCAGCACCCGAAGCGGAACAATCAGGATCCGCCGGCGGCCAATCGGGAGCAGAGGAGCAAACAAGCCCTGCCGTACCTTCGGGCCCAGGGAACGGGATGCGTGGAATGGGAGCCAATCAGTCTGCCCGGGGTGCCATGTCCACAGGGCAGGCCGGCAGCTCCATGCAGTCAGGGTCGATGGGATCTTCGGCTGGCAGTTCAGGTCTTACTGATCTTTACAGGATCAGGATAGAAACCGGTGAACTGCAAAACAGGATAGCCAGCCTCAATGACAGGGAACGGGTGGTAGTTGCACAATTCAACGGTTTTCTCAACAGGCCGCCGTCAACATATGTTTATACGGCTGACGTCTTAATACCTGACACGCTTCATCCATATCTTTCAGTCATTCCCGATTCACTCCTGAATAATAATCCGATGCTGGGTATGCTGAGCTTTGAACAGGAAGCTTACAAGTCGAGAAAAAAAATGGTGACAGGAATGGGCTTTCCCATGGTAGGCCTCGGGCTCAGTTATTCATTGGTGGGGAGAAGCTCCATGTCCACATCTGCAATGAACGGTATGGATATGATTATGCCGATGGTCAGTGTTACCGTTCCGGTTTACAGGAAAAAATACAGGGCCATGAAGGAGGAAGCTGATCTGCTGGGCAAGGCCGGCTCCTACAGTCTTCAGGCTGCTTCCAATTCACTTAACAGTGAATATTACAGCGCCATCCAGCTATACAATGATGCGAGGAGGAGAATGGAACTTTATTATGACCAGTATGAGCTTGCATCCAGGTCGTTTGAGATAATGCTCAAAGCCTTCCGGGCATCCACTGCTCCTCTTGCTGATGTTTTACGGGCAAGGCAGCAGCTTCTTGATTATGAGCTTAAACAGGTTGAGGCAATTACAGACTTTGGCACGGCCAGCGCCTGGTTAAACAGGCTTGCGCCTGCTTCTAAATTCAATTAATTGAAGAACAATGAGAATCCTGAAATCATTCAATGAATCCTCCGTCAAACTGCTGAAATACGGGATCTTTCTTGTCCTAGGCCTATTACTCGGGCGGATCTTCTTCCATTCCCGGGAGGTCAGGGAAACATTGCACGATCATCAGACGGAGGTTGAACAGGCTACAGTTTGGACCTGTTCCATGCATCCCCAGATAAGAATGGATCACCCTGGCAAATGTCCCATCTGCGGAATGGATCTAATTCCTCTTCTGAAAGGAGGTTCCCTGCATACTGATCCGGATGCAATTCACCTGTCGAAGGAAGCAGCAGAGCTGGCCAATGTTCTTACCACGAAAGTGTCGTGGCAGAAGCCTGTCAGACAGATCAGGCTTTATGGAAAAGTTCAGATCGATGAAAGACTTTTCCAGAGCCAGGTTGCCCATGTGCCGGGAAGGATAGAAAAACTCCTTGTGAACTTTACAGGTGAGCAGGTGAGGAAGGGACAGAAACTCGCTGAGATTTATTCTCCGGAGCTGGTGAACGCACGCCAGGAATTGATTGAAACAGCCGCAACCAGGAAGTTGTATCCTGAATTCTATGAAGCGGCCAGGGAAAAACTCCGTAAATGGAAGCTGACTGACGAGCAGATTGAAGCATTGGAAAATTCCGGGCCGGCAACGGACAATTTCGATGTTTTGTCGAACACTTCCGGAACAGTCCGGGCCCGCAGGGTAAGCACAGGGGATTATGTTTCGCAGGGTACGGTGCTTTTTGACATTGCTGACCTTTCACGTGTATGGGTGGAGTTCGATGCCTATGAAACCGATCTTCCCTTTATCAGGCGGGGCGATAAGGTTGATTTTACTGTCCGGGCCATACCGGGTTCAGTTTTTTCAGGGAACATAGTGTTTATCGATCCGGTGATCGACCCCGTTACCAGGGTTGCAAAAGTCCGGGTGGAGGCGGCCAATGTTTCAGGAAAGCTGAAACCCGAAATGTATGCAACCGGAACAGTGTCATCAGACCTGAAGGAGTACAGCAATAATCTTGTTATTCCCGGGTCGGCCGTCCTTTGGACAGGTAAACGATCCATAGTGTATGTTAAGGATCCCGGGGAAGAAGAACCTGTTTTCAGAATGAGGGTAATCGAATTGGGTCCGGCCCTTGGCGACAGTTATATTGTTACCGATGGTCTGAAGGAAGGTGAAGAGATAGTGACCCGGGGAACATTCAGCGTGGATGCTGCTGCACAGCTTGAAGGCAAACCAAGCATGATGAATCCGCCTGACAATGCTGCAGCCATGTTAGTACACGGTATGGGAGCGGGAAAGCCGGGCCCGGACAACACCGAAACCCTCTCTGACCGGAAGCTGAAAGATGACGCAAAGGATGCACCAGCGAAGATCAATGTGAGCAGTGATTTTAAAAAACAGCTGACCAGTGTTCTTGACCGGTATCTGAGTCTTAAGAACTCACTGGTGGAAAGCGATCCCGAAAAGGTGAAACAGGAGGCAGAGAAGCTGAAGCAGGCTTTTTTGAAATCCGACCTGAAACCCCTTCCGGAAAACGACCGATTGCAGTGGAATACATTGTCTGACAAACTTCTGAGGAATGTTACGGAATTGATTGCTTCAGATGGACTTATGAATCAGCGGCTGGCTTTTCAGAAATTAAGCAATAATCTTTATATTGCCATCAAAACTTACGGACTGGCAGGTAAAACCCTGTATTACCAGTTCTGCCCGATGTTCAACAATAACAACGGAGGATACTGGCTGAGTGAAACCGGGGAGATCCGCAATCCTTATTTCGGGGAGGAAATGCTCAGTTGCGGAGAGACAAGGGAAAACCTGGATTTTTGATGAATAACGGCCGATGGAACATTCTCATACCGACAGTCACGATGTTAAGCTCGGCAATGCCTTTAAAACAGGCATTATTATCAATGTTATTTTTATCGTAATTGAGGTTATATACGGTTTCCTGGCAAATTCAATGGCCCTGGTTGCCGATGCGGGCCATAATCTGAGTGATGTGCTGGCACTTATATTCTCGTGGATGGCATTGATCGTGTCACAGCGCAAACCAACCCTGAAATTCACCTATGGATTCAGGAGATCGACGATACTCACAGCAATGCTGAATACCATATTACTGCTGGTTGCAGTGGGATTTATTGCATGGGAGACCATTTCCAGGATCGGCAGACCCATGGAAATAAATACGGGCAAGGTAATATTTGTAGCGTCCGCAGGCATCGTGGTGAACGGATTCACTGCCTGGTTGTTCATGAAAGACAAAAGGAACGATCTTAACGTGCGAAGTGCATTTCTGCATTTCCTGGCAGATGCACTGGTGTCGGCCGGTGTGGTTGTGGCCGGGGTGATCATTGCACTGACAGGCATTGTATGGGTGGATTCTGTCGTTTCATTTTTAATAATTGCCGTAATACTATACAGTTCATATCATCTGCTTATCGATTCCATAAGTCTTTCGCTTGATGCAGTACCTGAAAATATCAATATTGAGGAGGTCAGAAATTATCTTGGCAGCTTACCTGAAGTAACCGGGGTTCATGATCTGCATATCTGGGCCCTGGGAACAACTGCTGCTGCCCTCACTGTCCATCTGAACACAAAGGTACCCACCGGCGTTGACTTTATCTCGGCACTCCAGAAACAATTGCATGAAAAATTCGACATTGAACATTCAACCATTCAGATCGAATACGGGGAAAGCATGTCTGAGTGTGTGAGTAACTGCAATTGAGTTCCGGCGGACCGGGGTATATGTTTTTTCCCTATATTGTAACACCTGGCGGATCAATCTGCAGCCGTTGAAAAGATCCCTGCCCGTTAATGCATCAATTCCGGTGCGGATTATCCATGAGTTCAGGCTGTCATTGAAAACAACATGAAGAATCGCAGGTATGATCCGGGGAAAGGAAAATCAGAATGACAAAAGCCGAAACATATACTCCCGGCCAATGTTCTCGGTAATAATTGCTGCATATAACAGGGCGCGGCTCATCGAGAGAGCCATTAAATCGCTGCTGATGCAAACTGAGACAGACTGGGAGGGGATAATTGTCGATGACGGAAGCACCGATGGCACCTATTCTGTAATTGCCCCATACCTGGAAGGGGAAACAGGGATCAGGTATTTCAGGATACCGCATGGCGGCGAATCCCGTGCAAAGAATTACGGTATAGGAGTTTCTGAAGGGAGATATATAACTTTCCTCGATTCGGATGATGAATATCATCCTGATCATCTGTCAGAAAGGCGTAGATATCTGGCGGAAAATCCCGGTGTCATGTTCCTTTATGGCGGCGTAAGGATACTGGGTAACCAGTTCGTGCCCGACAGGAACAATCCCTCTGCAGTTATTAATCTGAAGGATTGTGTGATTGGAGGCACGTTTATTATTGAAAGAGATGTCCTTGCCGCCCTTGAAGGATTCAGGGATATTCTTCTTGGCCCTGACAGTGATCTGTTTCAAAGGGCGGTGGAAAAAGGTATCCCTATGGCTGAAATCGACAAGCCGACCTACATCTATCATCATGAGAATCCCAATTCAATAACGAATGTTCTTCTTAAGAAAAAAAAAGGTTTCTGAGCGGCATATTTCACCCGGAAGGAAAATCCTGCCTGCCGGCTTTCCTAATCGCTGGTTTTATCTGCATATTTTGGTTTCAGCGTGACAAGCAGCAGGATCACTGCAGCTGCAACGGGAATAGCCAGCAGGGCCATATCCTTTCCAAGGTTGCCTGCATCGGTCGATCTGCCAAGCCATTCTGTGATCAATGCGCCGGCAAACACTCCGGTCATGTTCATCAGCCCGTAACCTGCTGCCCGGTGCCGCGGTGAAACAAACTGGCAGAGTATCGGCATGTTGTTTGCGTCGAACATCCCGAAACCAATGCCGAAAAGTATGCTGCCGCCCATTATCGCGGGAAGCCAGTTCCCGTAACCGACGAGGAAAAGGGCCGGTACGGTGAGTGAAAGTCCTATTGCCCCGGTGTAGATCCTCCCTTTCAGATTCCTCATGATCCACCGATCGGCAATGATACCCCCCGTTATCACTCCGAGCAATGATGACAATGCTATGGTTATAGTGCTTGCCGGTCCGGCAACTGACATCTCTGTTTTCAGGGTTTCAGAGAACAGGGTAGGGAGCCAGTTTTTTATTGCCCAACCCGGGAAGCTTGGGACTGCAAAATAAAAGAGTATCACCCAGAAGCTTATCGTTCCGAACAGGAGCCCGAGACTTTTTCCGACTGATCCAAGGCCTGAGGAAATCCTTATTGCTCTTTTTTCGACGGCCTGCTCCGGCCTTTTCTCCGCAAGGAAAAGCATCAGCACGATACTGTAAATAATGCCGATGATCCCGAAACTTTGAAAGGCTGTGTGCCACGACCAGGCATGAGCTACTGTTGCCCCGAATCCGCCGAGGGCCTGACCGGTGTAAAGACCTGTCATGTGTATCCCGATGGCCAGTGAACGCGTATTCCCCCGGTGATAATCAGTTATCAGGGCAAGGCCCGCCGGAATATACAGGGCTTCACTTACTCCCATGACGGCCCGCAGAACATACAGCTGACTGAAGGTGGTTGCAAATCCCATTCCCAGAGTAACTGACGACCATACTCCGAGGCTCCCTATTATGAGCCATTTGCGGTTGATGCGATCGGCAATCAGTCCGGCTGCCGGGGACATTAACCCGTAAATCCAGAGAAAAACAGCCATAAGCCGGCCAAAGTTCTCTGCTTCATTGAGTTCCCTGATGTCGGTCATGATGGCGATCCTCATAGTCGACAGCATCTGACGATCCATATAGTTGAGTAGTGCCACTCCCCAAAGAAGCCCCACTATAAGCCAGGGATACCAGGATTTGTTCTTAAGGCTGATGATTTTTCAGTTTTATGGTTCGACAACAATATCTGATCCTGAAATTAAAATTATCAATTGCCCGGTGTCATCCGCAGCTTTATTGTTCCGGACAGGACCCGGGATAGACGAAATAGATTTCCTTCCATACGTTATAGCATTTTATAACAATTGTGTGACAGGACGTTGAGCTTACAAAGTTGAAAAGTACTCTCCCATGCCTAAATTTTCAACGTCCCGCTTAAAAGCCATATAAGATTCGTCTGACATATTGCGTACAGGAAGCCTGAACTGTCCGGCATTGATTCCCCTAAGTTTCATGTAAGCTTTTCCCGTCGCTATCCCTCCGTATTTTGACAGGAGCAATATCATTTCAATTGATTTAAGCTGGAGCATCCTGGCTTTTTCCAGGTCGCCGCCGTCATATGCCCTTATCATTTCATGATAAAGCGGCGCAGCATAGTTGAAGGTACTGCCCACGAAACCCCTGCAGCCCAGAACCAGGGCTGAGAGCGTACATTCATCTCTTCCCCAGAGAAGGTCGTAGCGCCCTCCGCTGAAATTAAGGCATAACAGGAAGTCCATAAAATCCTCATGAGTGAATTTTATGCCGGCAAAATTGTCAAGCATTCCCGATATTCTTTTCAGGAAATCATGCATGGGTAGGTTCACTCCGGTAAGTACAGGAATATGATAGAAATAGACAGGCATGCCGGGTACGGATTCTCCTACCCTGGCAACAAATTCGGCAAGCTGACCGGCCCCGGAGGGTTTGAAATAATAAGGAGCAACGAGTGCCACGGCAGAAATGCCTGCCTCAAATGAGAAAATGGCATTTTCGATGCATTCGGTGTATGAGGTTCCCCCGACGAGGTTTATTACCCGCATCTTTCCCCCGTTCTTCATGCAGCCGGCCCATACAGAGGCATTGAGCTCCTTTTCCCGTTGCGACAATGAGGCACCCTCGCCGGTTGACCCGTTTATGAACACAGCTGTTATCCCGTTTTTCTCCAGGAATTTGTAATACACCGGAATAAGTCCGGTATTGAGATTTCCCTTTTCATCCATCGGTGTGAAGGGAGCTGCAACAAGACCCTCGTATTTGACTATCTCAGGCATGATCTGTAATTTTTCATTTCTAAAAATATTGTTTTTCCGATGATCCTGCAACAGACTGAAAAAACGTTGAAACAACTACGGTGTAACCTGCGGATATGGTACCGGAAAAAAATCTTTTCCGGCAGAGCGTGCAATGATATCCGGAAAATATGTGTTGTTCCCTTTACTCCGAACCGGTGTTTAAGCCTTGTTGCAGAAGGAGGGTTAGTAACTGAAAGTCACGGAATTAGGAAATTTTGCAGTTTCGAATTCGAACTGCCGGATTCCGGCTGCATTGTAAACAACAGCCCTGGAACCGACTGCATCGAGGCAGACGATATTTCCTGTTTGAGGATCCACTTCCACTCCATAGAATAACTGGTCAACAACCCTGGATGGCGTTAAGGAGGTTGCAGTCACAGGCAGGGAATAAAGGGCATCGTTGAGATAATAAATGGTGCTGCCATCCCTGCTTGCCGCGATATTATTGATTCCCGGGGAGGCCATGTTGTCAATTGCGAATGTGGTGACTGTTGCAGCCGAAGTGTTGATCTTGCTTAACCCTGCACCCGAATAGGTTACTTCGGGCCAGTTTGTATAATCCGGAATACCTTTGCAGTATGCCCATATATTGTTGTCTTTATCGGATACTATATCAACGGGAATTGAGGCCACGGTGTAGGTGTTGATGACTGTAAAGGAAACAGGGTCAATCTCGATAACCGTGTTGCCGTCATTGTTCCATCCGCCAGAAATTGCCGCAAAAACTTTTGATTTCACGGCTATCAGCCTTTCGGGTCCGGTATTCAGCGTCAAAGTTCCGGTTATTTCAAGGGTCGACAGGCTGATCCTGCTGATATAGTTATCAGAGGTGCCGTTGCCATTGGAGACATAT
Source organism: Bacteroidales bacterium (assembly GCA_009877105.1). Taxonomy (GTDB): domain Bacteria; phylum Bacteroidota; class Bacteroidia; order Bacteroidales; family VadinHA17; genus LD21. The sequence goes on along the minus strand of WXFD01000034.1, from coordinate 3,602 downwards.
ACGGACTTATCATCGGCACGGACAACGCTGCGTGGATAGGAAAAACCGTCAATGGTTTTGACAACTCTGAAGTCCTTCATGTTTACAACGATAACCTTTTGTGAGTTATTAACAACAATGAAGCCGAGTGTATCCGCTATTTCAAATGCCTGAACCACATCGCCGGGCGCCACTCCGTTAACGGAATAGAAAAGACTTTTTGTCGTCTGGCCGGTCCGGGAATCGTAAAAACTTATTTCACTGTTTGCCTGGCCAAATATACCTTCACACGGCACGAACATTCCTTTCAGGTTGTTGATTGTCAGGGGTGGTTCATCAATGGTTTTTTCACAGGATGAGACCATCAGCATAATTGCCGTTAAAATAGGAAGCAGTTTTTTCAATTCATTTCTTTTCATAAACGTTGGATTTAAAATGATTCACATTAAACTAGAAGGAATAATTTATTTTGACTGACCAGTAACGACCGGGCATCGGAAACAGACGGATAAGCTCATAAGTGGTATTTGTAAGGTTGTACACGCCCGGGTGGATCCCCAGTTTTCCTTTTCCTGCCGGAATCCTGACACCGGTCCTTATGTCGAGAATCTGATAAGGATTCAGTAAGGAATTATCATCGTAAAAGCGATCCGCTGTAAAACGATGGCAGATAACCAGATCAAATATCCCGGCAGATAAGTTGTTCTCCCATACGGTGATTATCCGCGGAGAATACAGCATTTTTTCATGCTCTCCCGAAACATAGGTTTTTATGTCCGACTTATTCAGCATCAGATTAAGTGTCGAAAGATATTTTAGCCTTCTGTGTTTTACGTCAAGGATAAGCTTGCCGTCCACCCCTGCAGAATGGACACGCTGGTAATTCATGGCGGACCAGTATGCACCGTCGGGCCGCCAGACTATCATATTATTTATTTCTGACCAGTAAATACCCGCATCGGCAGAGAGCCTGGCGTTTCCTTTATCAAAAATCGTTACCGTTGATCCGGTCTCAACCGAATAACCTGTTTCAGGTTTAAGACCAAGATTGCCCCCCGGCATCCAGAAAAGGTCATTGAATGTCGGTTTGCGAAACTTCTGCGAAACATTGAACCTCAGCCTCCACTTATCAGGTTTCATCTGCCTTGCTATCCCGAAAGAGGACAATAGACCCGAGCTGAAATTGGAGTTCCATTCTTTTCTGAACTCAGCCTGGACTGAAAGCCGGTTTTTATCGTATTTAAATCCGGTAAAAGCGGTCAGTCCTTTCTCCTCTTTTCTCTGCCCGTAAGCCGTCACCGATGCATTGATGAATGAACCGATCAGCCCTGCGTCGACCGACAGGCTGGGAGCAGGATGGTACCTGAAATTAATATCGCCATAGATCTGATTTGATTTGATCCTTGAGTCGATGCTGTATGATGAAGACTGCGCCGATGCTTTCTGAGCATATCTCTGGTGATCGGTGAACACTGCGGCCTTAGCCTCAAGGTTCCAGCGGTTCCCTGATTTTTTATAGCCGGTATGGAATTTCAGGGTTGAATCCCTTTGAAACTCGTAAGACACCGATCCTATGCGGGATGGAATGTTAAATGCCTTTACCTGGTACCATAATCCCGCTTCAATGGTTGATGTTGATGACAACCGGAACATAAACTGCTGAATGGCGCCTGCATTGGTCCATTGTCCGTCTGTCTGTTTTCTTTCGGTCTGTCCGATATAATCGTAATAGTTAAACTCATTGCCGGAAAGAGCGCCCCACGCGTTAATTTTCCAGGCCAGCTTGCCGGTTCCTAAAGTGATTGATACGCTGCCGTTTATCGTTTTGAGTGATTCATAACCTGCATTTACTGATCCCTTAAACTTATCCGCTGTTTTCAGGTCATTATTCAGGTTGACAGCTCCGCCAAATGTTCCGCTTCCGTAGAGAGCTCCCGGGGCCCCGTAAACAACAGATATATTATCGAATCCGTCAACCGGTATAAGAGAAAAATCACATGAACCCAGGGTGACCGAATTGACAGGAAAACCGTTCCAGTTAACCTGGACCTGGCTTGTTGATGAACCCCGCAGGGAGATATTGCTCAGTGCACCGCCAACTCCATAGCTCCTGACATTCAGGGCAGTTTTGCTGATCAGGAAGCGTCCCAGTGATTCACCCGAAAAAGGACTAAGCTCATCCTGGTGATACTCATCTGTTTTTATATCGTTCCCGAATTGCTGATACCGGGAGGCTTTGATTTCCACATCAGGGATCCGGATCACGGTATCAGCGGCGGACTGCGAAAAGATCACGGTGCAGGATGCTGTCATAGACATTATCATCAACAGCGTCAGTCTGGTATGTAAAACGATCCTTGTCCTCATTCCTGTCAATAATTCATTGCGTAAACATTGCGACAGCTGCATCGGTAAATGAAATTGCAGTTTACATGCAGGATCCTTCGCAGAAATAATCGAAAGGCAGAGGGATGGAAACATGACAGGTTTCATTCTTTGCCTTTCACCCGAAAGCTACGAAGCATGTTACAGGCAGGTCTTCTGGCTCATCCTGTTTTGGCTGCCTTCCCATTTCACTTTAAGCTAAACAGTGGCAGGGTATGCCAAAACGCTTGCAGGACTTACAGCTGCGGGTACAGCTCCTGAATTTAACAGGATTCCCTCTTCGCCCATGTCAGATAGTTACTGACATGAGAACCTGTAATCGCAGCACAAATATATTGATATTTCATATACTGCTTCTTCCCGAAAATGAAAAGTAATTAACAATCTGCCGTACACATGGCAGGTTACAGTGGGATGGACCTAGTGGCTAAAGGAAAAGAAGGAGACTGCAGTTTTTGTGTTTTGTGTCATAAAAAACAGACAGTGATATTCAGCGGATTATGAAAGTCGTATTTGAAGATATCATTTACCGGTAATAAATATGGCAGGTGATCCTTCCCTGATAACGGATGAAACTGACCGGCTTGAATCAGAACAAAGAAACACGGATCCTCTTTTGGTTAAATATTTCGTTATGAGCTGTATGGCGGTAACAAGGAAGATCATGAAGTCAATGGTAAAAATAGCCCGGCAGGCAGATTATACGTTGCTGTTCCTATGTGGGGAAAATGACAAGATAGTTGACAAATCCGGTTGCGATGAGATATTTTCTGCCTGGAACTGTCAGCGAAAAAGCTATGTAATCATAAAAGGCGGGTCGCACGGCAAATCGACCGTGGTTAAAGGAGCCGGACTCATTGCCGGATGGCTGGAGGGCATTTAAGTGGATTGTCAGATCAAGTATTGACTATTACATCTAAGTCCAAACCGTCTGTTTTGATGAACAAATATCAAAATATCTCAGATCTTCTTGATAAAAGTGATCTATTTGTCAGACGCATTTCCGGAATAACTGGACATTCAATTAATACTGTTCGGAAAACCAAGCAGTTAAAAGAGATTTGAGTTTAGTAGATTTTTCATAAAACTATCGCTAAATGATACTTTTGTGAAATATTTACTATTGTGAAAGCTCAATGTTAACTACTCCCCATTCTTAAGACCACTATTTCTCTTTTCTTAATTGATTATAATTATTCTCATGATGATGTAAATACGTGTTAATTAACCGGAAATAA
>WXFD01000033.1 GCA_009877105.1 Bacteroidales bacterium | reverse complement strand
TGACAACAATTGCAATAAGAGAATCTTATCCATCCCAGCCAGATCAATTCATTATCGACAAGTCATTTGTCTTTGCAATACGAGAGCGTACAACTAACACCCTGCTGTTCATCGGGCAGGTTTTGAATCCTGAAATTGACTAATGCGAACGCTAAACGCTTAACCCTGAATGCTTAACGCTTATGCTTTTAACTTTCAACTTTCAACTTTGAAAACCAGCAATACAAAAGAAATCAACAATAAAAAAACAATCCTGAAATGAAAACGACAATCAAATTATCACTAACGGTTCTCATCCTGACAGCATTTATGTCATCATGTTCGGACAAAACCGTGGAACGGATTACATATGAGGCCAATGTTCCTGTATATATGTCATTCGGTGAATTCCGGACCAGCTTCACAAAGAGTGATCCTATTGAAATATCTCAACCGGGAAAGATCTATTTCAAGGATAATTATCTCTTTGTTAACGAAACAGGCAAAGGCATCCATGTAATCGATAATTCCGACCCCGCCAATCCTTCAAAAATCGCATTTTACGAAATATTGGGAAATGTGGATATGGCAATCAGCGGGAATATTCTTTTTGCCGACAGCTTTATCGATCTTGTTGCAATAGATATAAGCGATATTGAAAACCCTGTTGAAATCGACAGGATAGAAAATATATTTCCTGATATTGTACCGGAGGGTGACAAGTGGTATCCATATGCCAATGTTGACAAGTCACAGGGGGTTATTGTCGACTGGGAAACGAGGACGATAACAGAGGAACGCGAACCCGGAAGCAGCTGGGGTGGAAATCTGTACAGGGGCGAATTGACATTTCTCATGGCTGCTGACGGCGCTGCAAAGTGGTCAGCCGGAGCCGGAACGGCAGGCTCAATGGCAAGATTTATGCTTAATGATCACTACCTCTACCTTATTGCCCATCCCTGGATGATGAAGACAGTTGATATCGCGAACGCTGAAGAAATGAACATTGTGGACAGCATTGACGTTGCCCGTAACATGGAAACCCTCTTTCTGCTCGGTGAGAAACTGTTTGTCGGGACAACTACTGGTATGCTGATCTATGATGTCAGTAATGCAACTAAACCCGGACTCATATCGCATTATGACCATATAACCGCCTGCGATCCGGTGGTGGCCGATGAAAACTATGCCTATGTTACACTTCGTTCGGGAACCAGGTGCGCCAATGGCCGGAACCTGCTTGAAGTCATTGATATTTCTTCAATCACAAATCCCTACCTGGTGAAATCATATCCAATGTACAACCCACACGGGCTCGGGATCGACGGAGACCTTCTTTTTATCTGTGACGGAACGGCCGGACTGAAGATATACGACAAATCGGATCCCCTTGAGATCATAAACAGGAAAATAGCTCATTATCCCGATTTCAATACCTATGATGTCATTCCAATGAAAGGTACGCTCATGCTTGTCGGAGAAAAAGGAATATACCAGTATGACTATTCCGATCCACAGAACATAGTGGAACTAAGCCGGATCCAGATAACAGGAAAGGAAGAATAAAATATGAATTCTGAAAGAATTATAACGGTTATCTTGATCATCGCTTTAAGCATATCACTTTCTGCTCAAAACAGCAAAAAACAGACCGTGGTACTTAAGGGCGGTTCGCATCTGACCGGCACCATACTGTTCGCCGGTCCGGATTCCCTGAAGATGAGAATTACTTCTCCCCAGGTGATTACCCTGAATAAATCCGATATCACGCTAAGCTCGCCTGTGCAGGGAATTGAAAAACCGTTTATTGACAGGCACGGCTATTCGATAAGGCTTTCAGCATCGTCGCTTACCGGCCGCAATGACGAGGAAAAAACCGGCAGCATGAGTTTTCACTTTTCAAATGCCTATACTTTCAAAAATGGATTGAGTATAGGTTTCGGTACAGGCTATGAAGAATTTGATGTTACAGTGATGCCTGTATATGCCGATCTCAGGTATCATCCGCTCAAAACGCGGATGTCGCCCTTTGCATGGATCAAGAGCGGATGGTCCTTTGGCTTCGGTAAACTTGATGACGGGCGATACTATTATTACAATTTCCCCGAATCGAAGGGAGGTCTGATGTTCAATACCGGAGCAGGTATGGAACTCGCGTCATGGAGACGTAATGCAGTGAATATCGGCGTGGGTTACCGCTATCAGAAGATCACTTACAAATACGAACATGATAGGAGTGAACGATATATGAATGAGCTCATTACATGCTATAACCGGCTTGAGGTTCAGTTTGGTTTTGTATTCCGGTAAAGCAGAAATATGAATAAATCTGCAGTAAAATCATCCGAATTAAGTTAATTTGATGTGGCTTAATCCGGATGATGGAAATGAAAAGGAGAAAAGAAGATGAACAGTCAATGTCAGACAAGGATCTTGTCAGGGGGGCCCTGGCCGGGGATTCCCGCGCCACGGAGCTTCTCTACAAGCGCTTTTTCTCCTTCGCCATGTCAATCTGCATCAGATATACAAAAAACCATGAGGAAGCAATGGAGGTAGTTAATGACAGCTTTATGAAGGTACTTGAGAATATATCGGATTTTGATGGATCGAGGTCTTTCATGGCCTGGTACGGAAGGATACTTGTCAATTCCTCCGTTGACAACTACCGGAAGAACTCAAGAAGGCAGTCTTTCAATATGCTTCTGAATGACCAGGTACTTTCCGGAGAAAATGAAGATCCTCCGGTACATTCGGAGCTTTCGGCAAAGGAAATATTGTCGCTTTTCAGCCTTCTTCCCGATAATTACAGGATAATCTTCAACCTGTACGAGATCGAAGGTTATACGCATGATGAGATAGCTTTAATGCTTGATATAAGCGCATCGGCATCAAGGACTATTCTTTCCCGGGCAAAAAAGACGCTCAGGAAACTGTATGCAAGGAGTTTTAACCCTGAAAATAGGAGCCATGAATAATTTTGACGACAAACTCAGGGATAATATAAAAAAGGCATTCGACAATTACAATTCTGATCACCTTACCGACGAGGGATGGGACTCGTTCGTGGCAATGCAGAAAGGCAGACGCAGACGAGCGGTCATCTTCCCTCTTTGGGTAAGGGCGGCATCAGTTCTGTTGTTAATCGGCCTTGGAGCAGTTGTTGCATACCGTCTGTCAGTACGGCAGCCGGACCTGGAGCTTATTTCAACTGTTGAATCAGCAGCCGGCAGTAACGAAGACAGGCTTGTTCAGGAATCTGCTCCGCCGACACATACACCGCTTCCTGAAAGCGTTTCAGAACCTACAGTCACTGACGGCCGGACTGCAGCGAAAGATCAGGATATACTTCCTTCAACCGCTTACGGGGAAACATTGCTGAAAACAGCTCAAACCGTCAGTGAAGGCAAGATGATCCGGGAAACACCGGAAAGCAGATCCCATTATCCGGGTATCTCTCCGGTTCCTGTTCCTGCCATAGCTCTAAATGAGTTATATTACAATGCAGTTTCTGATGAAATAAGGCCTGAATACAGCA
>WXFD01000032.1 GCA_009877105.1 Bacteroidales bacterium | reverse complement strand
TTTCGTTCAGATCTTGAACACTTTCGCGTGTCTGAACCAGGATGATTGCTGAACCTATTCTCTTTTCCATCAGATTACCTCCGGATTGGATTTTTATAACCCCTGCGTCCTTGAGTCTCTCCGGCGGGTTTCAATATGCCCTCCGGAGTGTTTCTCAGACCTACACGGGTCTGTTGTTAATTATTTCACAAAAGTAGCGCACAATGATAGATAAAAAAACTGACAACATCGCAGCGAAATCTGACTTTTTTATTAAAAAGCACGGGACACAGGGCACAGGGCACAGAGCACAGGGCACAGACCGCAAGACCGCAAGACCGCAAGACCGCAAGACTGCAAGACCGCAAGACACAAGCCTCAAGATCAACAAAAGAACACGCCGCTAGCCGCGTACCGCTAGCCGCGCGCCGTTTTTTAATTAAAGAAAGCAGTCGAAAAATGCTTAAAGAATTCCCTGAATGGATAGCTTTGCATCAGGAATTTGCAACATGATAAGGAAGCTGTTATATCTGGCAATAATTATTTTGCTGCTGCCTGCCTGCAGGGGAAGAAACGAAGGCGGGCATGCGGAGTTTACAATTGCAGCTCTTAAAGGACCATCGGCCATGGGTATGATCAGGCTGATCGACAGCCTTAACAGCAGCCCGGGGCATCCGGTGGAGGTACAGATACTGAATGAACCCCTTCAGGTCCGCAAGATGATGCTCGACGGCACAGCCGATTTTGCCATCCTCCCCACCACCATGGCCTCCATATTGTATAACAAGGGGCTGAAATACAAGCTTATTGGAATACCCTGCTGGGGGACACTCTACTTGGCCGGCAGCGACACCCTTGTCAGCAGCTGGGAAGATCTCAGGAACAAACGTATTTATGTTATGGCCAGGGGAATGACACCCGACGTGATGTTCAGGCATCTTCTCGGCAGAAATGGCCTTGATCCCGGCAGGGATGTCATCCTCGACTACAGTTTTCCCACTCATATCGATCTTGCCAACGCGGTTGCTGCAGGACAGGCACCGCTTGGTATCCTGTCGGAACCCCTGGCCAGTCTGGTCACCCTTAAAAACAGGGATATCCGGATTATCTTCAACCTGGAGAAAGAATGGAGCCTTAAAGAGGATATTGAAATTACCGAAACGGCTTTTCTCGGAAGGGAAAACATCCTCAGACATAAGCCTGATCTGGTTGAAAGGATCATAAAGTCCTACACTTATTCTTCCGAATGGGTGAATCGGTATCCCGACAGTGCGGCAATTCTGATTGTAAAGTACGGAATTCTTCCTGACACAGCTGTTGCAGCGCATGCCATACCCGGATCAAATCTCAGGTTTGTCAGGGCTGCCGAAAAGGAATGCGAAATAGAGGACTATCTGAATGTTTTTTATAAATTGAATCCCGATATAATAGGAGGGAAGTTACCTGATGAAAATTTTATCTACCGGTAAAAAATACATAAGTCTGGCTTCCGTGATCTTTATGCTTGTCGTATGGAAGCTGCTGGCCATGCATTTCGATTCCGCTTTTATAGTCCCTTCGCCAGAGAAGACACTTGTAACCACCCTGAAATTATTCACCGACCTCAGCTTCCTCAGGATAGTGGGCTCAACTATTGCCAGGGGACTGATTGGTTTTGCCATATCACTGGTTTTAGGGATAGGAACAGGTATTATCACGGGCATCAATGCAAATCTGGATGCCTTTCTTCGTCCGGTTCTGGTTACCATTCGTTCCGTGCCTGTAATCTCAATCATTCTTCTGGCGCTCATCTGGTTTAATCCGGGACTGGTTCCTGTTTTCATAGGCATGCTCACGATGTTTCCCTTTATTGCCACCAATGTTAGCGACGGCATCAAGAGCATTGACAGGGACCTTGTCGGCATGGCCGAATTCTATAAGGTCAGCACGGACAGGATTGTTCGTGAATTATATATACCTGCCGTTATGCCCTTTATTGTGAGCGGTGCATCCAGCGCCCTGGGCATAGGGTGGAGGGCAATAATAACAGGTGAGGTTCTGAGCCAGCCGGAATTCGGGATCGGCACGATGATGCAGACTGCCCAGACATTCCTGAATATTGATGCAATTATTGCATGGACCCTCATAGCCGTGCTGATAAGTTTCGTGTTTGAGAAATCCATCAGGTGGATTGAAGGCAGGTTTATTAACTGGAGGTCCTGATTATGAAACTGGAAATAAAAGGCCTGTATAAGAAGTTCGGCAAGCTGACGCTTTTCAATGACTTCAACATTGAATTTCAGGATGGGACCATAAGCTCCATACTTGGTCCCTCGGGATGTGGCAAAACCACTTTACTTAATATTATAGGAGATATTGTAAAAGCTGACAGCGGCATTCTGACGGGTTTCAGGGAGAAGACAATCTCCTACATCTTTCAGGATGCGAGACTGTTACCCTGGAAAACGGTAGAGGAGAACATTGAATTTGTTCTTGGCAGGGATATTCCGGTCGTACGGCGGAAGGAGATAAGCGCTCAGCTGATCAGGCTTATGGAGCTTGAGGATTTTGCCGATTATTATCCGTCGAAGCTGAGTGGCGGTATGAGGCAAAGAGTCTCAATAGCGAGAGCCTTTGCATATCCTTCGGATATAATACTTATGGACGAGCCACTGAAAGGATTGGATATCAAGCTGAAATTAAACCTTATCAGGATTTTCTCACGGATGTGGCAGGCTGATAAAAGGACTGTGATCTTTGTGACTCATGATGTGGATGAAGCGCTCCTTCTTGGAAATGAAATTATAGTATTAAGTCCTGCGCCGGCAGGTATTATCCTTAAAAAGCAGGTTGACATCCCGTTTGAAAAGCGCATACTCGAATCGGATTATTTCAGGGAGCTGAAGAAAAGCCTTATAAGTGCACTGGGAAACTGAGAGAAAGGCCATTTTAGTCGATGACAGTGCTTCGGAGCAACCCGGGATCAGGCGTTTTCAATTTCCACTCCCAGTTTTTCGTATGTTTCCATTAATGCTTCCTGGTTATCCGTAATAATCAGAATTTTATCCTTATCCTTTAAAACTGTTTTTCCTGTCGGAACGAAATAATTTTCTCCCCGTTTTATAAGAACCACCAGTGTATTACCCGGAAAAGGCAAGTCCATGAGCCTGTTTCCTTTGGCAAGCATATCGGAAGTCAATTCTATTTCAGTGGTTACAGATTTTATATCATTTGACAAATCGATGTCAAAATCCTCTAATTTCTTTAACTGCCGCGGCTTTTCGCTGAGCTTAAGCCATCTCGCCACCAGGGGAAGTGAAGTACCCTGCACAAGCAGGGAGACAAGGGTGCAGAAGAACACGATATTGAAAATAAGCCTTGCATGAGGGACATCATGATAAAGCGGAATTATAGCGAAGATTATGGGAACAGCCCCGCGCAAGCCGACCCATGAAACATATACTTTGTCGCGACAGGGCATTTTGCGAAACGGCAGCAGGCATAGAAAAACGGTTAAGGGGCGTGAAAAGAAGATCATAAGAAAACTTATGGCAAGTCCCGGGATGATTATAGGTACCAGTTCGTGTGGATTGACAAGCAGTCCGAGAGTTAAAAACATGATCAGCTGAAACATCCATGCAAGTCCGTCAAAAAAATTGAGGCAGGAGCGTTTATGCACGAATTTTGAATTTCCAATCACCAGTCCTCCGACATAAACGGCAAGGAAGCCGTTTCCCTTGAGGAAATAGGTAGCCGAAAAGATGAAAATACAGAACGTGACTACCAGAATGGGATACAATGAGTCGTTGCCTATCTTGATATTATTGATGACCCTCACTGACAATTTTCCGAGCAAATATCCCAACAGCGCTCCGATTCCAAGTTGCAGCAGCAATTCACCTCCGGCAAGCCAGTAGTTTGGAGCTTTTTCAGCCTGTATTAATTCTATAAGGGTTATAACCATGACGTATGCCATCGGGTCATTGCTTCCGCTTTCGAGTTCCAGCAACGGGCGAAGATTGTTTTTCAGGTGCAATCCTTTTGAGCGTAGAATTGAAAACACCGATGCAGAATCAGTTGATGACATTGTCGATGCCAGCAGCAGAGATGTCAGGAATCCGATACCTGCCGATTGCATGGTCATTCCCAGTATCCACCAGGTAAGTACTCCTGTTATAATTGCCGTTATAAAAACTCCCAATGTAGCCAGTATAACTCCCTGCGCCATCACGGGCCGGACTTCTTCGATTCTGGTATCCATTCCACCTGAAAAAAGAATTATGCATAATGCGATTGTTCCCAGACTCTGTGCAATTTGAATATTTTCAAACTGAAGTCCCAGTCCGTCGCTTCCGAACAGCATACCCACTCCCAGAAACAAAAGCAATGCAGGTACGCCATATTTTGAACTGGCCTTACCGGCAAGAATACTCAGAAAGAACAGCGCTGACAAAACAAGTAAAACAAGCTCAATCTGAATGGTCATAATTCTTTAAAATATCTTCGTCAATACTGCATTTTTCAACG
>WXFD01000031.1 GCA_009877105.1 Bacteroidales bacterium | reverse complement strand
AGGTGCCGGATGCTTTCGCTCATTATGCCGGGTCACGGACGATCACCCGGCTGGCGCAAAACCGGATGAGAGCGCTCCTTCAGCTGCCTTCTGACCGCAGGAGGTTCGTGCCGGAGTTGAACGACTGGATTTTCCGGGTCAGATCGCGTGAGGGAGTACGGGTTAAGACAGATATTGTCATACGTTTTGTGAGGAAGGCGCTGATGCCGCGTCTCGTGCCGAAGAGCATGCATCGGTTCTTCATGAGGAAATATATAATTCCTGATTACGCAAGATGATTGATGATTATGTGCTTCCCGATGTGAGTTTGCGTGAGGTTTCTGCCGTGAAAACTGTTGTTAACCCGGATTTCACTTCCGGTAACTGGCAGGTAAATCAGAATGAATATTCAGCCCGGGTGGATGGCGTGGCAGACTTTTATGTGAGAGACGGGAATTATGTTGAGTTTGTTCCCGATGCAGGGGCCAACCAAGGGTGGATCAGGCTTTATCTCAGGGGCCAGGTGCTGGTGGCTCTGCTACATCAGCGAAGGATTCTGAATTTCCATGCAAGCAGCTTTGTCCATGATGGCAAAGGCATAATGGTACTTGGCGATGCAGGAACCGGCAAGTCATCGATTACAGCTTCATTCATCATTAAAGGGGCCGGTTTTCTGACTGACGATATTACACCGGTAATTTTCAGGGATGGAGATCCCCTGATCTGGCCCATATATTCAGATATCAGGCTTAGAGACAGTACCGTTGAGCAGCTGCAAATAAGTCCCGACAGACTCAGTAGCGGTGAGGTCTGGACCGGGAAGCATCATCTCCGCATAGAGGGGACAACGGCAGAAAATTTTCCCCTGCACATGATCTTGAAAATTGATATTGGGGAGTGCAGTTCACCTGAGTTTCATGAGCCTTCATCTGCTGATAAGTTCTCTCTTCTGAGGAGCGAGATCTGCTCATGGGAGATGCTTGCCGGAATGGCGGAGACTGAGGCGGCTTACCTGCAGCAGCTGGTTAAGATAGTTGAACAGGTGCATATTGTCAGGGTAGTAAGGCCGCCGGAGATCAGTATCATGCAACTTCATGAAGCTTTAAAGGGCTTTTTGAAACAGATATGAGATTTGAGCAGGCTAAAAAGGTTTCTTGAAGTTTCAGGTCCGGAGAGAAGGTTATTTCTGGAGGCGCTGATTCTGCATATGTGGATCGGGTTGTTGCTGAAGGCCGTGCCGTTCAGGTGGATACCACGGTTGTTTTCAAGTCCGCAGTCGGCAGTCCACAGTCGGCAGTCCATAGTCGGCAGTCCGCAGTCCGCAGTCATTGAGATGATAAGAGATGCCATCAAGAGGGCATCAGGGGTTTCGCCATGGAAGAACAAATGCCTTGTCAGTTCCCTTGCCGGGCGGTGCATGCTGCGGCGAAGGAGTATCAACTCACAGATTTCCCTTGGGATGGCCAGGGATACCGATGGTAAGATGACGGCACATGCCTGGCTCCTGGCGGAAGGTCTTGAGATCGTTCCCTCCGGCGAACGCTTCCACGAATTATATAAATTCTGAAAAACAATTCCTCTCCCCGGGTGTTTTTATCTAAATTTCTGAAATTTAATGGAGGAAGTTGTTTGCATATTATTTAAAATGTTTTACTTTGCATTCGAATAGTCGGAAATGAAAACAACAGATACTAAAAAGAAAGTCTGGTTACGGCCGGAGGTTCATGTTCTGAACATTAAGAAAGATACTTTCAGCGGTGCCGGTTCCGGAGCTGAACTGGCAGGTAAAACCGGACCTCCCAGGAAATAGTGTATCTCCATTTCCCTATTTATCTGCAAAGATTTCTTATTTAATCGCAATATCCCGGAAGAACTCTTCGGAAAGTTAGAGAGTTATGTAATTCCTTTTTTTGGGGGTTGATGATTTCAAATGATACGCTTTCCTAATTCCCGGTGTTCATATGATCTTAGGATACATATCATTTTCACATGCCGGTTTGGAGTCATCGTCTATTGACCTGTTAAATAATATTTCGGTCAGGGACCATCTGGCATTTCATGCTGTAACCCTGGGTGAATTTAAAGGCGGCTATTTTCTCAACAACAGGCTGCCTTTCTTATCAGCTGATATATGCTATTGCAGCAGCAGCAACGATATACTTGTTTTGCTGTCAGGTTCAATTTACAACAGGGAGGAATTATTACTTCGCTGCAACCTGCCTGCTTCTGCCTGTGACCCTTTTCTGATAGCAGAGCTTTTTTCCAGTGAAGGGCCGGACTTTGTAAAAAGGCTGAATGGTGATTTTGTTATTTTTATCTTTCAGCCGGCCAGGAAGCTTGCTTATCTTTTCCGTGATCAGGTGGGAATACGTCCTGTGGCATGGATTTTCGACAGGCAGACACTTTATTTTTCATCAGATATCATCGGCTTGTGCAAGGCCCTTTCAGTAGGGGAGACTATCGACAGTGAATACCTGATGGGGTACTTTAAATATATTGATTACAGGAAGACTCCTGACAATAAGGTCAGGAAGTTACATCCCGGGCATTTTATTCAGTTTACGGAAAGCGGGGCGTTAATTACCAGATACTGGAACCCAAGGGATATAAAAACAGACAGGAGCCTGACTCATGAACGGATGTTGTCTGAGCTCAAATCATTAGTTCATGATGCAGTCAGGATTCGCTGCGACAGGCGCTTCATTGGAGGGGCCCATGTGAGCAGCGGAATAGACTCAGGTATTGTTGCTGTGCTGGCACGCAGGCAGTATTCAAAACAGGGGAACTTTTACGGATTTTCATGGTCGCCTGAAAATTATTCTGTTGATAAAACAGACTTTGACGAAAGACAAATAGCATCAAAACTGTGTCAGGAGGCTGATATCAGCCTTGTCTTTGCTGACTTACAGAAAGAGGATTTTCTGCACTCAGTTTCGTCGTTTTTTGATAACCGGGGTTATTTCTCTGAAGATTATGCGGCAATGCAGGCTGTAAAAACCGGAACCAATCTTATCTTCAGCGGATGGGGTGGCGATGAGTTTATCAGTACCGGTGACAGGGGAATTGAATTGGATCTGTTGCGGGAGCTGCGACTGCAGGCTTTTTTCAGGAGGAATCCGGTCAGCAATCTGAAAAAATTCATAAGAAATCAGATTTCTTATGTGCTCAATCCTGCATTTGGCTTTTTGAACAAAGGCACGGCAAGATCATTCAGAAATGATGCGCGTTATATTAAAAAGCCTTATAAAAAGAGCGATCCCGCAGCGATCAGGAATTTTTATTTTCACACCTCCAGGCGTCAGCTTCATCTGAGATTGTTGGAGTTCTATCATCTTCAGGAACGTTGCGAAAGTTGGGCCATAAACGGCTTCAGGAGGGGCGTGGAGTATCGCTACCCCCTCCTTGACAGAAGGATCATTGAATACATGCTCAAGGTGCCATCAATATTGCTGTGCAAAACCGATTACTACCGGCCTGTGCTTCGCGAAATAAGTGAAGATATACTTCCTGATGAAGTTCGCTGGAACTGGTCTAAAAACGATCCTGTCTATTGGGCGTGGATGGACGAAATGTTTAGTCAGTCAGCAGTTGTTTTTATGGATGAAGTAAATACCTGGAAAGAAAATCCGGACCTTCATTTTGTTGATTTTGATCTGCTGGCAGCAGATATTTCAAATTTCAGGTCGAAAAGTCTTGATACAGAACCCAGGGTACTTTTCAGGGCCCTTGTTTACATAAAGGCGATCCATGACTTTTCCCTGAGGTATCACGAAATAACATGATGACAGTTCTCCAAACAGCCCCGGTCCGGGAGCAGTCGGTTTGTGTCCGTTGCGGCTTCTGCTGTGACGGTACGCTTTTCATGCATGCGCATCTGAATGATGGAGAGCGCGGTAACCTGCCGGAGAAGATTGAGAAGGCGGCTTTTACTGAGGATGAGAAAGATTTTTTCAGGCTTCCTTGTCGCTATTTCTCAGGTAAATGTACCATATATGACTGCAAGAGAGCTGACGTCTGCAGCTCATACCGCTGCCAGTTGCTGAAGGATCTTTCGGATGGGAAGATAAGCATTGATGCGGCCCATGAGACGGTAAGGCAGGCTTCAATTATGCGGGAGAGTATTTTTAAGGACTTCCGAAGGGTGACCGGAAGCAGGAGGAAGATGTTTTTCAGACAGATGTTAATCGAGCTGGGCAGGCTCCAGAAAACCACATCGCCCGACCGGTCGCTCGGCAGTGACCTGGATATGCTAATCGCACGATGCAATATTTTTGAGGCGTTACTTATAAAGCATTTCCGGTCAGAGGATGATTTTGAGAAGATGGTAATGAAGTAAGGGGAAAAAAGAAACAAGCCAAAAGCAATCTAAAATGACAGATATAGAAATGAACCACGAAACCTCAGGACCATCCCGTCAAAAAACAGGGACATCTGCTTTGCCTGAACAGAAGTCCAAGACCAAATATGTCAGAAATAGCAGGACCATCTCCGGCCGTCTCCATGATGAACTGGTGATGATGGACATTGAGCAGGGGAAGTATTTTTCGCTCAATCCGGTTGCCACAAGGATCTGGGATCTGCTTGAGGAACAGATGACCATGGAAGAGATATGCATTGATTTACAGGAGGAGTACGACATTGATAAGGAAACATGCAAAAATGACGTACAAAGCTATTTATCAGAGATGGTAAAGCTCAGACTCATCACAGCAATAGAGATTCAGTAGGTCTGGCAACTTATCCATAGGATCAGTTATACTTCATTCCCGATTAGCTTACTAAATATTGAGGGCTCTAATCTGTTGACAAATTATATTCTGCCTGGATGTAAATTTGTTTAAATAAAATCAATGTTACATAACTAAAATTGTTAAATTTAGGGCGTAGTTTAATTCATATATTATTTTCCGGACACTTATGCATGGGAATCCGGAAGTTATTGTTGTATAAATATTCTCACAGACTATGAAAAGAGAGCTTCCTTTGAACAGCAGAATGACCAGGTTCTTTACGGCTTTGATCCTGACAGGATTGATATC
>WXFD01000030.1 GCA_009877105.1 Bacteroidales bacterium | reverse complement strand
TTGTTATTTTACCTCCATTCCTTCAGAAAGCAAGCTTTCTTCGGACTTGCGGTAAAATAACAAATCCCGCTTTTCAGCGGGATTTATGCAGGCTTTGCGGAGAGAGGGGGATTCG
This sequence comes from Bacteroidales bacterium, assembly GCA_009877105.1. Classification (GTDB taxonomy): domain Bacteria; phylum Bacteroidota; class Bacteroidia; order Bacteroidales; family VadinHA17; genus LD21. The sequence continues at coordinate 3,633 of WXFD01000030.1, read as the reverse complement.
AACCCCCGGTACCCTTGTGAGGTACACACGCTTTCCAGGCGTGCCAGTTAAGCCACTCCTGCATCTCTCCTGATGTAATCCGCAGCCCGGGGAAAACCGGCCGGCGGACCAGCAACTTTAAGGCGCCTCAAAATACAAAAAAATAAGATTCTTACTAACATTATGACAATAGTTATCTGCCAATCATGTCAAACGCATGCCGGCGTGAGCCGGCAGCTGGTTGCCCCCCGCATGATGGTTGTGCGAATCCAGGAGGTCTTTCAGGAATCCGGCCTATGAGATCTCGCCGGCTATTGACCTGCCCAGGCAATCGGTCACCTCCTGCCTTGACGAACAGTTCCCGAGCAGGAACATCAGTTTTGTAACGGACGCTTCCGAGGTTATGTCCTTCCCGCTTACTATACCGGCAGCCAACAGATCCCTGCTGGTTTCGTACAGACCCATTTCTACACTTCCCCCGTGACACTGGGTTACATTGAAGATTATTCCCCCTTTCATGATGAAATTTCTCAGATCTTCTATAAACCAGCCATAGGTCGGGGCATTGCCTGAACCAAATGTCTCAATTATAAGACCTTTTAAGCCGGGCGTGTTTATGATCGATTGAACAAGGCTTCGGCCCATTCCCGGGAATATTTTCAGTATCGCAACGTTGGTGTCGAATTTTTTCCTGACAATTAGTTTTTTGTCAGCATCGCCATAGCGTATGAAATCGCGATTGAATTTGAGATGGAGCCCCGAAACGGCAAGTGGCGGATAATTGGGCGAATTGAATGCATCAAAGTGCTCGGCACTGAATTTCGTCGTCCGATTACCACGGGTCAGCTCACTGTCAAAATAAATACATACTTCAGGTACTAGCGGTTTTCCGTTTTCCTGTTCCGAAGCAAATTCAATGGCTGTAACCAAATTCTCCCTGCCATCGGTACGAAGAAGTCCGATGGGAAGCTGGGATCCGGTAAAAATAACAGGTTTCTGGAGATTCCCGAGCATGAAGCTCAGTGCCGATGCTGAATAGGCCATGGTGTCGGTTCCGTGCAGGATCACGAAACCATCATATTTATGGTAATTTTCCTCGATTGTTTCTGCCATTTTCACCCATATGGCCGGATCAATGTTTGATGAATCCCTTACAGGATCGAATGATACTGACTTTATGCTGAAGCCTGACTTTTGCAACTCCGGCACATGATCGGTAATATGGCTGAAATTTATCGGGACCAGCGATCCTGTTACCGGATCATGGACCATTCCAATGGTCCCTCCAGTGTAGATAATAAGAATGGAGGTTCCTGCCCTGGGCTTCATAATCTGCATTACAATCCGAAAAGTTCGGCTGATGTTGAGTAAGTTACGGAAGCAACATCTTCTTCATTCATCTCACAAATATCCGCAACTTTTTTGTTTATAATGCAAAGATATGAACTCTCATTGCGTTTTCCACGAAAAGGGGAGGGTGCCAGATAGGGTGAATCGGTTTCGAGTACGATATTTTCTATTCCGACTTCCTTCACTACACTGTCAAGCCCCGAGTTTTTAAAGGTGACAATGCCTCCTATCCCCAGTTTAAAACCCAATTCTACAGCTTTTTCGGCATGTTCCCGGTTCCCGGTAAAAGCATGAAACACGCCTTTCAGTCCAGATCCCCTGAATTCTTCAAGAGCAGTGAGTAATTCAGCGAATGATTCCCTGGAATGAATGACAACTGGCATATTTTTCGCAAGGGCAAGTTCCACCTGCTTTTTAAAAACAAAAATCTGCTCTTCCAGGTAAGTTCTGTCCCAATAAAGATCAATGCCTATCTCACCGATTGCGCAAAAGGTGTATTCCGCTGCAAGACATTCTATTTTTTCCAACTGAAACTGAAAATCTTCCTTAACTGAAGTGGGATGAAGTCCGTTCATGGGCAGGCATACCCCCGGATAGCGGTTTACTGCAGCCATCATACGGGGAAATGACTCCTGATCAATGTTTGGCATAAGCAGTTTTTCGACACCGCTTTCCAGTGACCTTGCAATCACCTGGTCCCTGTCATTGTCAAACTCCGGCAGATAGATATGTGTATGTGTATCAATAAGGTGCATCACACAATGCCTTGTGCCAGCATGGCATTGGCTATTTTCACAAAGCCTCCTATGTTGGCACCGTCAACATAGTTTATAAAGCCATCGGGTTTTTTACCGTATTTGACGCAGGTTGCATGAATTTCCTTCATGATTAACAACAACCTGTCATCGACTTCTTTCCTGGTCCACGGGAGCCTCATGGAATTCTGACTCATCTCCAGTCCGGAGGTAGCAACCCCTCCTGCATTTGCAGCTTTGCCGGGTCCGTACAGGATGCCTGCATTCAGGAAAACTTCAACGGCTTCGAGGGTTGATGGCATATTTGCACCTTCAGTCACGCATATGCATCCGTTCCTTACCAGTGTGCGGGCTTCATCTCCGTTAATCTCATTCTGGGTGGCATTCGGCATGGCAATATCGCATTTAATTATCCATGGCCGCTGATCTTCAAAATATTCAACACCGTATTTGTCAGCATACTCTTTTATTCTTCCCCTCTGTACATTTTTGAGATTCTTCAGGTATTCAAGCCTTTCGCCGTTAATGCCATGCGGGTCGTAAACAAATCCGTTCGAATCGGACATGGTTATCACTTTCCCGCCCAGTTCTGAGATCTTTTCTGCAGCATATTGCGCCACATTGCCCGAACCTGAGATGCAGACTGTCTTGCCCTTCATGGTTTCCTTCCTGGTGGCCAGCATTTCCTGGGCAAAATATGTAGCGCCATAACCTGTTGCCTCGGGCCGCATGAGCGAACCTCCATATTCAATTCCTTTCCCGGTAAGCACTCCCGTGAATTCATTCCGCAGCCGCTTGTATTGTCCGAACAAAAAACCGATTTCCCTTCCTCCCACGCCTATGTCGCCTGCCGGAATATCAGTGTCAGGTCCAATGTGCCTGAACAGTTCAGTCATGAAACTCTGACAGAATTTCATTACTTCATTGTCGGATTTCCCTTTCGGGTCAAAGTCCGAACCACCTTTGGCCCCGCCCATCGGGAGGGTGGTCAGGCTGTTTTTAAAGGTTTGTTCAAATGCAAGGAATTTCAGGATCGCCAAATTGACCGTGGGATGAAATCTCAGTCCTCCCTTATAGGGTCCGATCGCACTGTTCATTTCTATCCTGAACCCCCGGTTTATCTGGATTTCATTTTTATCATCCAGCCATGGAACACGAAAAATAATCACTCTCTCAGGTTCAGCAATTCTCTCTAGAATTTTCGCGTGCCTGTATTTCGGGTTTTCTTCAATAAAGGGAATAAGTGATTCTGCCACTTCCTGTACTGCCTGATGAAATTCACTTTCACCAGGATCTTTGGCTTTGATCACCGTCATGAACTGTTTTACCCTGGGATCCATGTTAACGTTATTTATTTGAATAATCGGCTAAAATTATTAAAAATGATAATTGAAGCTGAACTGAAGGCAAAAAATATTAATTTATTAAGGCCAATAGTTCGTTAAAGTTTTAAGCGGCCATAGTGCCGTATAATATAAGTTCTCTGACATATTTCTGATTTTTGGTAGAGTATGGGTAAATACCGAACACGTCAAAAAATCGATTAAGC
>WXFD01000029.1 GCA_009877105.1 Bacteroidales bacterium | reverse complement strand
GAGCTTATGTGTTCTTTAAGGGAAGGTCCATTTTATTCAAGGAACAGGGCGAATTACTGTTACTGCGCTTTGCCAGCGATCTCGAGGAATATGCTAAAGTGGATCAGCTTCCCCGGCTGGAGGGAAAAAGAATGATAATCTCCTTCTCACCAAAGAAGAAGAAGTAATTAATATATTGAAAAGAGAGAAATGCCAAAAATGAAAACTAATTCCGGTGCAAAAAAAAGGTTCAACCTTACCGGAACAGGAAAAATCAAGCGGAGCCATGCTTACAAGAGCCATATCCTCACAAAGAAATCAACCAAGAGGAAAAGGAATCTTACTTATTCGGGCCTGGTCGACAAAGCCGATCTGAAGAACATCAAACTTCTTCTCTCAGGCAAATAAATTTCCGTAAGGATTTAATCAATTAATTATTAACAGATTGCACAGCCATGAAGATTCAACCGTAAAGGATTGAACGCTGACAGTCAAAAAACAAAGAGTAATGCCAAGATCAGTTAATTCAGTAGCATCGAGAGCCAGGAGGAAAAAGGTTCTCAGTCAGACCAGGGGGAACTTTGGTTCAAGGAAGAATGTCATCACGGTGGCAAAGAACACCCTCGACAAGGGGATGCAGTATGCATACCGCGACAGGAGAAAGAAGAAGGGCGAATTCCGGTCGCTGTGGATCCAGAGGATCAATGCAGGTGTCCGTCAGTACGGAATGAACTATTCACAGTTCATCGGCAAGCTTGAGAAGAAAGGGATTGAACTGAACAGGAAGACTCTCGCCGACCTTGCAATGCATCATCCTGAAGCATTCAGGGCCATTGTTGAGAAAGTTAAATAACAAACATGGATACATAAAAAAATACCTGCCGCCGGCAGGTATTTTTTTTATCTGATCTTCATAAAGATCCTTTTGAAACGGATCCTTCTTATCCCTGAAGCTTCCTTATCGATCGAAAGCCAGATGAATTTCGGCTTTCCTACAATATGATCGAGCGGAACAAATCCCCAGTACCTCGAATCGGCTGAATTGTGGCGGTTGTCACCCATCATGAAGTAGTAATCCATTTTAAATGTATAGGATTGGGCGGGCTGGCCGTTGATGAAGATATCCTTTCCTTCCACACGCAGATCATTATCCTCATAAACATCTATTATCCTCTCATACAGGCAGAGGTTTGAAGTATCGATAGCCACGGTCGCTCCCCTGGCAGGTATCCATAGCGGGCCAAAGTAATCCTCGTTCCATTTGAAGCTACTGCTGTGGGGAAAGATGACCGGGTTATATTCCCCGGGAGCCGAGAAATAAGGTTTAACCTCCCTGACATTGGCAAATCTGGATATGATTTCAGCATTTCCCTTCGTGAGCGGAAGACTGTACAGCGATCCGGAGAACATTGACTGATCCGATTTATAAATTCCCAGGCGTTCGAAAGTCAGCGGATTGATCGTGGTCCCGTTTGTTGCCACGAGATAATTAAACTGCTGCGATTCATTTACAGGCACCGCTTCCCCGTTTACAAACACCTCTCCTTTCCTGATGACCAGGGTGTCGCCCGGTATCGCGATGCACCTTTTTACATAATTATCGCGTCTGTCGACCGGCCGGTAAATAATGTTAAAGCGCTCCCACACCTCTTTCCTGGCAGCAGCCATGAAGGAGGAAGCAGGCAGTGGACCTGGATTCCCCATATTGTATTTCTGGGCCATAGCCCTGGCAGTCTCCCTGACTATTTCATAATATGCCGTTTCGGTTCTTTCAAGCACAACAGTATCGCCGGCAGGGAAATTAAACACGATGGCATCGTTATTCTTTACTTCTCCCGTACCTGCCAGCCTCTTGTAGGGCCAGTTTATAAGATCGGACCATGATTTGCCCTTTGTGATGGGCATCTGGTTCTGGGTGAATGGAAATGCTATCGGGGTATTTGGCATCCTTGGCCCGTAGGCAAGCTTGCTGACAAAAAGGTGATCTCCGATCTGCAGTGATTTCTCCATCGATCCCGTGGGAATACGGTAATTCTGGAAAAGAAAGATGTTAATCAGCGACACTGCTATCACTGCAAATATTATAGCATCGAGCCATTCGATGAAACTGTTGTTCGGGCCCTTCCGTTTTTTCCAGAAGGTCCAGTTTACCTTCTCCGATACATATATATCATAAATAATGGCAAGGCCAAGCAGGAGCCAGTAATTGCCTATCCAGACAACTACCAGGATATAAAGCAGGGCAGCAATGCCAAACCTGATGTACTTTCCCTTAAGTGATTGATCCATTTCAGTTTTTTGGATAAGAATTTGTAAAAGTAGCAATTATTATCAAAAACCAAGTACCTGCTCCATGGTAAAAACACCTGTCCGTTTGTGTATGAACTCTGCGGCAACCACCGCTCCCAGAGCCAATCCCTTTCTGTTTTTTGCCTCATGCCGCAGACTTATTACATCTATATCCGAATCCCATCTCACGACATGTATCCCGGGAACCATTCCCTCCCTGATTGCCTTTACCCCTACCTTTCCCGTTTCATTGCTGTCGTCGGGGCACCAGCCGTTGAATCCACCGTGACTGTCGGCTATTCCCCGGGCAAGAACAATTGCCGTTCCGCTTGGTGCGTCAAGTTTCCTGGTATGATGGGTCTCCTCGATGAATGGCTTATATTGCCCAAGGCCCGACATATACCTTGCCAGTTCACGGTTCAGCCTGAAAAGAATATTTACTCCGATGCTGAAGTTGGATGAATGGATGAATGAAGTCCTGTTCTCTCGGCATATCTCAGCGGCTTTAGCATAATCCTCAAGCCATCCGGTGGTTCCGCTCACTACCGGGATCTTCATCCTGAGGCATCTGACAACATTCTCAAAAGCCGTATCAGGGGTGGTGAACTCTATGGCGACGTCAATGTCCCTCGTGCTCCTTTCATTCAGATCGGCCGGGTTATCTTTGTCAACTATCAGTTTTATGGCATGCCCCCTGCCAAGAGCGGTGGATTCTATCTCGTGGCCCATACGGCCGTAACCTATGATGGCTATATTCATATCCCTTAATTTTTTCGCGAATGTAAAGCAATTAGCATACAGATAGTGATAATAAACTCTTAAAATAGTTAAGGACAAGTTAAAAAATGATTTATCGTTAAGCTTGCTGATTACAAAATCATTGACCTTATCTCAAAAATAACGATAATTTTTTATCGAATATCGATAATTTTTACCATGAATATCGACAATTTTTTTACCCAAAACGATATCCATTTTCAAAAACACGTGATTATACGGAAAAATCCTGATTTGTTTTCCAATGGAACTGGCCGACCGGATGTTTTAAGGTAATCGATTGGCAATCAATGCCGACGGGAGGATAATGATATCATGATCCATTAAGGCATATGGAAATATCCTGATTTTAATATCTTCATCTGTTTAAAAATAAATCCAATGAAAAATGTAATCATCTTATTATCAATAGCAATAATGACAATATCGTGTTCAGGGAACAAGGGAATCAAAGCCGATCTCGTCATTATCAACGGCAAGGTATTCACCGTTGACCGCGACAAACCGCTGGCTGAGGCAGTGGCTGTAAGGGGCGACACCATTATCGCGGTCGGTTCCGTCCGTGAAATAAGCTCCATGATAGTAAAGGGGAAGACAAAGGTGATCGATGCCGCCGGAAGGCTGGTAATTCCCGGGTTCAACGACGCTCATGTTCATTTCAGGCCCCTCGATCCCGATTATATTGAATTGAGATACACCACCGATCCGGCTGTAATAACCAGGAAGGTAAAGGATCAGGTTGCCAGGTCGAAGCCCGGCCAGCTGATAGAGGGTGGTCACTGGGAGCATGAGATGTTCAGCGACAGAAAGTGGCCTTCGAAAGAGCTTATCGATGCTGTTTCGCCTGATAATCCGGTTGTGCTAAGCCGTGCCGACGGCCATTCGGTTCTTGTGAACAGTTATGTGCTGAAAAAATCGGGGATAACCAAAGACACCCCCGATCCTTTTGGAGGTGAGATACAGAAGGATCCGGTGACCGGTGAACCGACGGGCATACTAAAGGAAAGTGCAGAAGGACTTATAAAGACAGGCGAAGTTAAGACTGACCGGACACCAGAGGAAGAAGCCGCCAGGTTGAAAGAAGGTTATATGCTGGCTCTTAAAGAGGCTGCCGAATACGGTGTAACCAGCGTTCAGATTCCCGGATCGGCCGATTTCAGCGCCTACGAGAAGCTTCAGTCTGAAGGCCTTCTGACAGCCAGGATTGATATCGGCAAAGCCCTTACGGGCGATATTGAACTTCTCAGGCAGTATGACGGACTCCGTCAAAAGTATCCGCCGGAAGGAAACTGGATCCGTTTCGGATACCTCAAGGCATTCATCGATGGAACCATAGGATCGGGAACAGCTCTCATGTTCGAACCCTTCAGCGACAATCCCTCCACATCGGGTTTGGCCATGATGCCTTATGAAGAATTCGAACAAATGGTTACCAGGGCCGACAGCATGGGATTTCAGATCGGTGTTCATTCCATAGGCGACAAGGGCAACAACTGGACCCTGAATGCTTTTGAAAAGGCTCGGTCCATCAACGGAAGCCGCGACAGCAGGCACCGCGACGAACATTCGCAAACACTGCAGCCATCGGATATTCCCAGGTTTGAGCAGCTTGGAGTGATCGCCTCGATGCAGCCCACTCATTGCATTACCGACAAGAGGTTCTGTGAGAAAAGGATAGGCAGCGAGCGGAGCAGGGGCGCCTATGCATGGAGAAGCATTCTTAATGCCGGCGGCCGTATTGCCTTCGGCACCGACTACCAGGTAGAACCTCTTAATCCCATGGAAGGACTGTATGCAGCAGTCACCAGGAAGGACAGGCTCGGAGAGAAAGGAGACGGGTGGTTTCCCGGAGAAAAGCTCAGCATGGAGGAAGCCATAGAACTCTATACCCTTGGATCGGCCTATGCACAGTTCATGGAATACCGCAAGGGAATGATAAAGCCGGGATATCTAGCAGATATCGTGATCACCGACAGTGATCTGCTTAGCATTCCGGAAGACCAGATCATGAAGACCAAAGTCGATTACACTATTACAGGAGGACAGGTGGTGTATCAAAGGTATTAAGGATGCGTAGCGCTTCTTCGCGGCTGGTTCCGCAAAACTCCTCTTCGGGCCGGAAGTCAGAGCAGACGGCAGGCCGTTCAGGACTATTGAAAAGGGCGCATTTATAATCTTCCGTGAGATGCAGGCACCTTATCCCCGAGGGTTTGCCCTCAGGCATTCCCGGTATAGGCGATGAAATAGATGCTGCAATACAACAGGCTCCGCATCCCGGACGGCATTCCATGATCAGTTTTTTACCTTTTTACCAATATACGACAAAAATCTTTTTCCTGCCAATCAACCTGAAAAAGAATGTTCCCTGAAGA
>WXFD01000028.1 GCA_009877105.1 Bacteroidales bacterium | reverse complement strand
TAATCTGTTCAGGATTCCTTCATGGTTACGGGCGGGGGTTCAGACAGAGCTCTATGTGAAAATAGGTCTTGTCCTTCTTGGAGCCACTATATTGTTTAATGATATTATGAAAGCCGGCAGCTTTGGTCTGCTTCAGGCAGTGATAGTGGTTATATCTGTCTGGTATTTCACTTTCTGGGTTTCGCGCAGGATGAATATCGATGATGAATACTCGACCATGCTTGCCAGTGCTGTATCCATTTGCGGGGTATCAGCAGCAATAGTCACTGCCGGGGCCATCAACGGGGATAAGAAGAAGCTTTCATTCATTATCTCTGTTGTGATGATTGTTGCAATCCCGATGATGATACTTTTGCCAATAATTGCAAAATGGATTGGTCTGTCCGAGATAGTTACCGGGGCATGGCTTGGAGGAACGATCGACACCACCGGAGCCGTTGTGGTTGCCGGTACCATAGCCGGTGAAACAGGACTAAAATATGCCACCATAGTCAAGTTCTCGCAGAATGTTCTTCTGGGTCTGGCAGCATTTGCCATTTCGGTTTTCTGGGCCTACCGCGACAAGTCGGCAACAAATGGAACGAAAGTATCAGTATCGATAATATGGGAACGCTTTCCGAAATTCGTTCTGGGATTTATAATGGCATCATTAATTTTTTCTTTCCTGTTGAGTCCTGAGACAGCTGAGACATCAGGCAAGGTTGTCAAGTCGTACAGCACTTTCTGGTTTAACCTGGCCTTTATCAGCATAGGCCTTGAAACCCGTTTTTCTGACCTCAGGGCAATGGACAGCAAAAAGCCTTTTTACAGCTTTCTGATAGGGCAGGGATTCAATATTATCTTTACCCTTCTGGTTTCCTACATTTTGTTCCATCTTATCGGACCGCGATAGGAGCTAACCGGAAATTACAGATCTGAACCGGATTTATAGGAAAAGGTGCGATAGGGGCTGTGAATTACTGCACTCTTGACACAACATGGAAACAACCCTGTTGTTTCTCGTATGTTGCCCAGCATTTCTTTTCTTTTCTGAGCTCGTGAATCACCTCGGCAAGAGCTTCTTTCAGATACCACTTGTCGCATTCGGTTACATGATATTTCCTTATCGAGAATCGGGCGTAGGAGATGTCAAAGGCATTTCCGTTGAGGTGCGGACTATTTTCAGAGGCATTGATGTTGGTTTTTCCCAGTCCCTTGATGTTTTCTGAAGTCCTGGTCATTGAAGTGATGATAAATTTCGATCCCTTGAATCCTTCCCTGTTTATCTTGTTCCTGAATCTCCTTCCGATTTCATTAAGGAGTCTTCTGCTGTCACGGGTCAGATAGGGGTAGCTGTGCTTCATGTTTTCGATCCGGTATTTCCTTCCTCCCCTGACTTTAACAAGCTGGCCAGATATAAGCTTAAGGGCCAGATCCTTCTCGTCGGAACAGGCAGTGATCCCGCTAAGCCTGGCCTGTGCCGAATAATCAGGGATCCTGTCAGTCAGTTTCCTGCTGTATATCTGCTGGTGGTTTATGCACTTATTGCTGAAATAGGTAAGCATGAAGGCCCTGTTCGGTTGAGGTATGAAAATGAAACACAAGCTAAAAACAACGAAAAAGAATCCCCACACCTTTAACCTGTATTCTTTTTTCAAGCGAATCCTTCTCATAAAACCTTTATTGCATTAAATGCCCTAAAGGTAGCTTCAGCAAATTATTTTATAGATAAAAAATATTCACAGATCATTAATAGTATTAACAATCCGGACGGAAAAAGCAGCAGTATGCGCCCGTATTTATAAAATGATATAAAAGCTTAATTGCTTTGTTAAACAAATAGCAGATATATGATTCCAACACATAAAATCATTGACTCCGGCATCAGACCAGTTATATGCTGATCTCCGGAGGAAAACACATACAATATATTTCAGCAATCAGATCAAAGCGTCCATCCCTTACGATATTCGTAATGGAAGTAGTTGTTGGCTTCCGGGGAATTGTTGTGGTACCCTTCCGGTCTGAGGCGGTGCACCCTGCTGTTGCTGCATCTGGGCCATGCGGGCTGCACGTTCGGCTTCCATTCTGGCAAGCTCAGCCTTGCTGTATGGCTGTCCGGTTATGGTTCTCTGCAGCCTGTCAACCTGGACTTCCGGGTCACATATCGTCTGCCCCCTGGGCACCGACACCAATACCCGCGACATTTATAAGATCGCTGGGAGCTTTCTGACCGCTTCCTGCAATAACATGTCGTGGAACTATCGTGAATGCAGCCGTTGCCGTGCCGACAGTCCCAATAAACTTACGTCTTGAAAGGTTTATGCTTTTTGAGGGTTTCATCATGAATGGCTTTTGGTTAATCATCACCGAGTGTAATCAAAATCCCGCAGGAATTAAGCGTATAATGCGTGTAACAATGAAAAAAGTGTTTTGTAATATATTGTTTCAGGAACAGTCTACCTGATTTTTTCTATTAGCTTCTTCCTTAGCATGCTTTATGCTTACATTGAGTTCGAATCCTATCAGTATGGCTATCGAGTTCAGATAGAGCCAGAGCATTACTACCAGCAGGGTTCCCAGGGAACCGTAAAACTTGTTGTAAAGCCCGAAATTATTTACATAGGCCGAAAAACCCAGCGAAGAAAGTAAGAAGAGAATTGTGGCTGTTGTGGAGCCGGCTGAGAAAAATCTGAAGTCAGTCTTTTTTGCAGGTGCAAAAT
>WXFD01000027.1 GCA_009877105.1 Bacteroidales bacterium | reverse complement strand
AAACACGATAAGAATATAATTTTCAACCGAGCTTGCGAGCTCGACAAAGTCAATCATGTGCGGTTCCCTGCCCGACGGGTCAGGCGGGCATCATACCATTAAAATCAAAATTATATTATGATGAAAAATACAGATGTTTTAGTTATCGGAGGAAGTGCTGCCGGGATGGTTGCTGCCCTGACAGGAAAATCCTCATGGCCGGAGAAAAGTTTCACGCTGGTTAAAAAGCAGAAGGAGATGATGGTTCCATGCGGCATACCATATATTTTCGGAACTCTCGAAAGCACCGGGCAGAATTTGATGCCGGTAGATGCGATGTTGGGAAAGGCGGGTATAGAATCGATAGTTGATGAAGTAACATTGATCAATTCAGATGATAAAACGGTTGAGCTTGCCGGTGGTGAGAAAATCGGATACAACAAGCTGGTCGTGGCAACTGGGTCGATACCGCTTAAGCCGAAATGGCTGGTGGGCGGCGACAAGGAGAATGTATTCACTATTCCGAAGGATAAGGTTTACCTGGATGAACTGAAAGAGAAGCTTGCTTCATGCAGAAAGGTGGTTGTAATCGGGGCAGGTTTTATCGGGGTTGAATTTTCGGATGAACTGGTTAAAAGCGGGCATGAAGTAACTCTTGTAGAAAAGCTTCCTGATATTCTGATGCTCGCCTTTGATGAGGAGCTGTCGAAAAGGATACAGGCCTTACTTGAGGCCCGGGGCGTCAGGGTTGTAACGGGGAATGGGATCAGGGAGATCCTCGGAGGAAAGAAGGTAGATTCCGTGATGCTTGAAAACGGAGAAGTGATTGAAACTGATGCTGTAATACTCTCGGTTGGATACAAACCCAATGTTGAGCTTGCCAGGCGTTCGGGGATATATGTCGACGAAAGCGGATTTATTGCCGTTGATGAATATATGAGAACACATGTCAGGGACATATTTGCAGTGGGTGATTGTGCCCAGAAGCGGGACTTTGTAACCCGTGCCAGGGTCGGTACCATGCTTGCATCAACGGCCTGTGCCGAAGCGAGGATAGCCGGCATGAATCTGTTCAATCTGAATGTTGTCAAGACTTTCAGCGGAACAATTGCCATATATTCCACTGCAATCGGTGATACCGGGTTTGGCACCGCCGGGGTAACCGAGGCAAGGGCGAATGCTGAGGGTATTGCTTCAGTTACAGGAATTTTTGAAGGGATTGACCGTCATCCGGGGAATCTTCCCGGTGCCCATTCACAACTTGTGAAACTGATTGCCGCACGTCATTCGGGTGTAATCATCGGGGGCGAGGTGATCGGCGGACTAAGTGCGGGAGAGCTTACAAACGTCATAGGACTGGCAATTCAAAACCGGATGACAGTGAATTCACTGCTGACCTCCCAGATAGGAACGCATCCATGCCTGACAGCTTCTCCTGCAGGTTATCCGCTTATCAAGGCGGCAGAAATAATTGCCGGTAAAATGAGGAACGGGTAATGCATTCGGGTTTTATACATTCAATGATGCTTTGCATCATACCTGACAAGGTTGAAATTCTCATAACACCGGCCTGCCCGGGCAATACCGGGAAAAGAATATGATCAGGATAGCAGTGGCAAGCGGAAAAGGGGGTACTGGCAAAACCTTTGTGGCTACCAATATTTTCAATACCCTGGTAAAGCGCAACATTAAATGCCTGCTTATCGACTGTGATGCCGAGGCTCCGAATTCGGTTGCCTTTTTCAATGCGGAATTGTCGGGAAGGCATGAAGTTACTCAGCAGGTGCCGGTCATTGATACGGATAAATGCACCTATTGCGGAAGATGCCGGGAATATTGCGTCTACAATGCAATTTTCATTCTGCTTTCAGTCAGGATGATAAAGGTAATCGAGGATCTCTGTCACGGCTGCGGTGCATGTACCGTTGCATGCAGGGATGGCGCAATAACCGAAAAGGCCTCATCCCTGGGATCTGTTTTTCCGTTTACCCGGAACGGTGATCTGCAAATCATTGAAGCCAGGATGGATGCAGGGGTCATGTCGCCGGTGAAAGTCATTAAGTCAGCTATCGGTCAGATCAGTAATCATTATGATATTGTCATACTTGATGCACCGCCGGGAACATCATGCCCCTTCATTCAGACAGTTGCTGCAGCGGATTATACGATACTTGTCACGGAACCGACGCCTTTCGGGCTGAGCGATCTCCGGCAGAGTGCCGGAACATTGCGCATCATGAACAAGCAGTTCGGAGCAATAATCAATCGTGCCGGAACAGGCAACAGGGAAGTGTATCAATATCTTGAAAACGAAAAGATCCCCCTTTTGCTCGAAATACCTTTTAAGAAGGAAATTGCTGAAGCATATTCCGTTGGCAGACTGGTATCAGATTCAGATCCATTTTTTGCAGAACAGCTCGCCGGTTTGGCAGAAAATATAATTGAGAAATATGGAAATAGCAATCATCAGCGGTAAAGGCGGAACCGGTAAATCGAGCCTGAGTGCGGCTTTTGCCACTGCCGGGAATGAGATTGTGCTCGCCGACTGCGATGTGGATGCGGCAAACCTTTACCTTATCTTCAATCCGGTCAATGAGGATGAACAGGTCTATATTGCCGGGCATAAGGCAATAATTGACTATGATCTTTGTTCAGGCTGCAGGTATTGTGTCGATTTCTGCAGGTTTGATGCAATCGGGGTGGCCAATGACAAGGTTGTCATTGATGAAATATCATGCGACGGATGCTTTCTGTGCTCAAGAATCTGCCCGGAGAATGCCATCAGTATGATTCCCAACGACAAAAGCCGTATGTTTTCCGGAAGTTTCCGGAAGGGAAAAATGGTTTACGGCAGGCTGGCACCGGGAGAAGAAAATAGCGGTAAGCTGGTAAACATGGTCCGTGAAAAAGCGAGAATGATCTCTTCGGAAAACAACCTGGATATTATCTTGCTGGATGGTCCTGCCGGAATTGGCTGCCCTGTCATTTCAACAATTACCGGCGTTGACAGGGTTATTCTTGTAACAGAGCCAACCGTCTCGGGGCTTTCCGACATGCAGAGGGCAGTTGATGTTGTATTGAAATTCGGCCGGAAACCTTCAGTCATTGTCAACAAGGCGGACATCAATGAGCAGATGACCGGGAAAATAATCGAATGGTGTCATGAAAATAATATAGGGATAGCCGGAATACTGCCGTTTGAGAAGAAAATAGCGGAAGCCATGATCAGGGGATTGAGCATCATTGAGTACGAACCGGAATGCAGTGTAAGCATCGAAATAAGGAAAATATGGAATAACATAATAAAATCAAATTAGTTATGAATCAGTTATTTGAAAAGCTGCCGATGAAAGGGATTAGAAACATTATTGTTGTTGCTTCCGGGAAAGGAGGAGTTGGAAAGTCGACGGTGGCGGCCAACCTGGCAATTGCATTGTCCAGAAATGGTCTGAAGACAGCCCTTGTGGATTCGGATATCTTCGGACCATCGATTCCGAGAATGTTCGGCATTGAAGATATCAAACCCGAGGTTTCGGCCCTGGGTGACAAGGAAATATTCTTTCCCGTGGAAAGATACGGGGTAAGTATAATTTCCATCGGATTTTTCATCGACAAGGATCAGTCACTGATCTGGCGCGGACCGATGGCCGGAAAAGCCCTCACCCAGCTGCTTGAAGATACCCAGTGGGGCGACATTGATTACATGATAATTGATTTTCCTCCGGGAACTAGTGATATTCAGCTTACCACAGTTCAGAAGCTTAATCTGAAGGGTGCGATCATAGTAACAACGCCCCAGGAGATCTCTCTGAATGATGCCCGTAAGGCGGTTTCAATGTTCATTAACCCCGACATTAATGTGCCGGTCCTTGGTGTGATTGAGAACATGTCGTGGTTTTCTCCCGAAAAGCATCCCGATGAGAAATACTATATTTTCGGAAAGGGAGGCGGCCTGAAACTGGCAAAGGAATTCAATACAACGTTGCTTGGACAGATCCCCCTCGTTATGGAAGTAGGGGAATATGCTGAAAAAGGCCTCAGCGTGTTCAGCCAGCATAACAAAACCGTTGTTGAAGCTTTTGAACAGATTGCAGAACAGGTCCTGCTGAGAACTGAAGTCTGAGAGGCGGAGCCCGGAAGGGGCTCCGCACCCGGATAGCTATTCTTCCTTCTCCAGCTCTTCGAGCCTTTTCTCAATATCTTTCTGTGACCGCTTCAATGCTTCAGCTTCGGACCTGAGGAACCTGATCTCGTCTTCCCTGTCCGGTGCCGCACCCCATTGGCGCCCAAATCCTGATCCCGGGTACGGGGCATTAAACCACCGGCCCGGATGAAACCCCCTTCGGAAGCCACGTCCAAAGCTGAACCGGTTGTCTCTTCCAATTCCCCATCCAAATCCCCTTGTGAACCCGGGTGAGTTAAAACCCCTGCAGTATCCTGATCCTCTTCCGGTAACAGGACCCTGTCCCATTGGTCCGGTACGATCTCCTCCTGGCATAGTCTTGATTTTTAAGGTTTAAAATTCATCTTTTTAATGTCAGCCAACTCCGTCTGCCCGATACGGGTGAGACCGGTCTGACCGACCTGATAATATCTGCATTTTTATTGCAAATATATAAAACAAAATGAACATATGTTCATTTTGTAAATAAATATTAAAACAGTCAATTAAATTTCCGGAAGGAAGGTACCTGTCATCGGGTCGGATGTCTTACCCGATGACATCAATTTAGTCAATAACTGCTGAAGGCATATGAATAAACAGAAGAAAAGTCAGAATTCAAGAACGTCGCCGGTTTTTATTTGCCTTATCCCAAAGTTGCTGTAAAAAGCTGTCAGGGCTGGAAGTTCCGTACAATGTGAAGGCAAAACGTGCCGGACATTATTCTCTTTAAGGTACCTGACAGTTTCCAGTGTCTGCACATCTATTTCCTTGAGATGAAAACCTCCCATAATTCCTGAGATTCTGTTCACACCGGTAATTTTTCTTGCATGTTCAATCGTATTGACTATCCCGGCATGACCGCAGCCTGTGACGATGAACAACCCGTCGGGCAGGATCATGGCTATTGCACTGTCGTCTTCCACAAAATCGGGATTGCCATTCTCAAGGATAAAAGTTGTGTTTACTGATTCAAAATCAGTTGACCGGGGTATCTTTCCCAGGAAAAGAATCTTCTTACCCAGCGGCCAGGGATCGGCAGAAGTGGTGATATTGAATTTTGCTGACAGTTCCTCCATTGTATTTTTCAATCCGATGTATCGGCTGCTGTTTTTTCCGAAGCGCTTTACAAAACAACCGGGATGGCAGACCAGGTTACCATGATCAAGATATTCGAGTCCGTTGCCATGATCAAAATGACCATGGCTCAGAACGATGTAGTCAGGATTTTCAATTTTCAGACCTATTTTTTCTGCATTTTCCAGGAAGAGATCACTCTGACCCGTGTCGAAGAGTATTCTATGTTCTTCGAATTCAATAAAATATGATAAACCATGTTCTGCCCGTGTTAATGATCCGGCATGGTTTTCGGCAAGGACGGATATTTTCATGTTTTTACCGGTTTTATATCCCGATTAAGCAATGGGATGATTGCGCTATTTTCCTGGAAAATCCATATTCATTGCAAACTCGGTCATAAATTCATCATAATTTGATAGTTCAATATATTCTGAATTTTCAAGCAATCCGGATATTCTTTTATCTATCTCATCCGATTTGAGGTATTGGAGCGCACCAATGCCCGCGCTGTTGCCGACCGGAAAAATTTTGCCCCTCATCTCTGCCGGCAGAAGGCCTATTCCGATAGCAGAGTCGATATTTATATAGTTGCCAAAACCTCCGGCCAGGTAAAGGGCATCAATTTCATCAAAAGCGGACTCAGTGACTTTCATCAGTATTCTTATCCCTGAGCAGATAGCGGATTTGGCAAGCTGGATTTCCCTGATATCCTGCTGATTCACTGATATTTTACTGTCCGGGCCGATTGAATATGGTTCCTTCAGCAGCCCGGTTTCGTCGATCAGCCTGTTTTTAAGGAGCCATGCCACTATGTCAATTATTCCGGAACCGCATATTCCGGTGGGTTCCGAATTTCCAACGACGGTATAGTCATCAGGCCCGTTGAAGTGTGACAATGCGCCCGTTACGGCAGCCATGCCGCATGATATGTTGGCCCCTTCAAATGCAGGTCCCGCAGCAGTGGCACATGTAAACATCCTTCCATTCTTCATTATTGCCATTTCACCGTTTGTGCCTATATCGAGGAACAGGTAATTCCGCGAAACCGGTTTCAGGACGGCCAACCCGGCAAATATGTCGGCTCCCACATAAGCCGTCTGGCAAGGCAGGGTTATGACTTTGCCATCGGGATTAATGTTCAGGCCTGTTGCTGATCCCCTGCATACCTGTTTTTCAGTGAAAGCCGGCCTGAAAGGAGCCAGTGCGATTGAAACCGGGTCCCGTCCGAGCAGCAGGTGGAGCATGGTTGTATTGCCGGCGACAACTACTTCTTCAATGAGATCCTGAACAACATTCTTTTTCCGTATGAATGTTTTCAGTTCCCTGTTTATTGCATCAACGATTGAGCCCCTGAGTTCAGCAAGGCCGGTTTCATTTTCCTGGCAGTAATTTATTCTGCTGATGATATCTGCGCCATATTTTGCCTGGGGGTTAAGAACCGATGAGATCCTTTCAACCTGGCCGGTAACCAGGTTCAGGAAATAGAAGACAACGGTTGTTGTTCCAATATCAATTGCCACCCCGTAAATTTTTGAAGAAGGATTATCCGGCAATCTTTGCCGGAAAGGAACATCATCAAGGAAATCAGTCTGATGAACCAGGATTTTTGCTTCCTGTTCCCCGGGGAGGATTATCTCAATATCCCTGTCAGGAAAATATTTGCATGAAATAACCTCTCCCTCGCCCCTGACAGATACCCTGCACTTACCGCATGTTCCTTTGCCACCGCAAGGAGCATAGATGTCGAAGCCCCTGCTCCTTAATATATCGAGAAGAGACAGTCCGCTGTCTATTTCCGCAGTAACGGCTTTTCCGGATGAAATAATCTTGAGTTTGATCACGGATCAGCTTTCTCGTTTAACTGCACAATATCATCAGAATCACATTTTCTGCAGTTTTTCACCGGTTTCATAGTAACCATTGTCTCGTGGCAATTATCGCACCTGTACCAGTAATTTTCGGTAATGAATGTACCTCCCCTGATCAGGATTGCCTTACCTTCCACAAAAGCTTTTGCAATTTTTTTGCGGGCCTTGTCATAAAGGCGGGTAAAAGTGGGACGCGAAATATGCATTTTCACTGCTGCTTCTTCCTGTGTGAGGTTTTCATAATCTGCCAGGCGCAATGCCTCAAATTCCTCAAAGAGAAGATCTACCGATCCAAGCTCACGCATCGGTATCCCGAAGGGTTTAAAACCTTCCATTGACGGCGGCATGTTTATTCTTCTCAGTCTTCTGCGGTTTGGCATAACTATCGGTAGTGATCCGGAAACAGAAAAAACGGAAAATACATGATTAACAAATTTAATCACTAAATCCGTTCTTTTGCTGAAAATATCTGTTAATTCCAGGTTAGTGAACAAATGTTCATTTTACTCAGCCATTATTCCCGATGGGTTTTCAACAGATCGGGGATTTAATTCCCGAGTCTGAAATCGCGGGCAAGATTAAGCGAGATACCATATTTTGTTGCCAGCTGAATTCCTGTAAAATATTGATATACGGGTAAATCTAACATCAGTGAGATATTCCATTTCTCAGCAATGAAATAATTTACCTGCGGTGAAACATAGAAGATTGTACTTCCGGATGATTCTTTCCAGCCGTTAAGGGTTCTATCTCTGCCCCTGATCTCGCTTCTCAGCTGGATAATTGTTGTCCAGTCGCCTCTGAGCCATGAATACATCAGGTGTTTTGAGAAGAACAGCGATGTAAAAACGGATGTACCCGGCTTGTATTCCTGCCTGTTTGCAGAATTAAATTCGGCCCTGGAGGTTAGGAAATATCTTGTTCCTGAAGCAGGTACTTCCTTAACCATGAATAGCTGGGCCACAGCTCCGTATGCTCCTGTTGTCGGCTGCAGTTCCACCGGCAGTTCAACTCCGCCTCTTGAAACCGGTGTGGTGGACAGGGGAATTTTCAGGCCAAGTCCGGTAGAGATAAAAAACCGTTTGCTTTGGTTTTTCAGCAGGCCGTATCTGGCAGATACAACTGCGTTTGAAAAGCCGCTGCCCTGAAGTTTCAGCGACGGGCTGATGTTGTAATGCTGAGTTTTGTTGAAAAAATAGCCGAATTCTGTTTCGAGGGTAAGCTTTTCCGCCAGTCCGTATGCGACAATTGTTCCGGCGTAATTATAGTTTGCGCTTTTTATCAGACTGAAATCGGATGGCCTGCTTCCTTCAAAATATTTATTGCCGTAATTATGGCGGTAAAACGAGATAACCCTCAGGGTATTCTTTTCAAGAACCAGCAGGTTGACTGTTCCGCCGACAGGATTAACGGATGAAAGGCACTGGGCCTTTATCTGACCTGTGAACAGCCAGGGCAGGATAAGAAATATTATTTTCAGTTTATCTGACAACAATGAATACTTCTTTTGAACCTGAATTACCTTTCCCATCGCTGGCAGTGCAGGTGATTTTATTTTTTCCGGCCTGGCAGGGAGAAGCTGCATAAATGACCTGGCTGCCGGTTCCGAGAATATCGCCGGCGGTGGCTGACCAGCGGAATGACAGTTTGTATCCTGATGCAGCAGCTGTAACCTTAGTGGTCTGGCCCGATTCAATCGTATCTTTTTCAGCGGTAAGGGATGTATAGATGAACGGCTGATCCGGATCTTCCGGATTGTCGTTATCATCCTTTGAACAGAAGGAAAATGTTAGAAAAAGCAACATTATTCCTGACAGATATTTCATTTTCGCTTTTTTTTAATCCTTGATGCACCTGATCGAGAATGCATAATCCCTGGGAAATGTATCCCATCTTCCCACGGTGCTGACTCCGTTCTCAAGGCATCGCCGCCATGCGTTAGGCCCTGATACGGTAGATGTCCAGACATACTCATACAGGTTCAGAAGGCTGTATGATCCATAGTTGGTTCTTCTTCCCGCAAAAAGTGCATCATAACCAGACCCTCCTCCTACGGCGAGTTTCGAACCCACTCCCGCTCCCCTCCAGGTGTTGTCAAGATCTGCTTCCTGGCTGGTCATTCCAAGAAATACTTCAAGGGTTTTCCATTCGCTGTCTGAGGGAATATGCCAGCCGACGGGGCATATTCCCTGTGCCTTTTCAGCCATGGAGCCGTTCATTGCCACATCCCATGTATACAGTCTGCCGTAAGTCATCTCATTTTCCGGATCATCATTGTATACATAACTGACAATGGCAGAACTGTCAGGGGCAACTTTAACACGCAGATTCTCCTGCATCCATACCTGTTCACCGATCATTACGGTAGGGTATATGTTGCCTTCCCTGTCGGCGACTGAATTTCCGGGTACAGGCTGGTTGACTTTAGTGGTTGCCGCTGCGATTGAATCAACGGCATCTCTCACAACAACGGAATATACACCCGCAGACAGGTTTTTAATTTCTTCCGTCGTTTCTCCGTTTGACCAGCTGAAGCTGTACGGAGCGATACCGCCGGTAACCACAGCTTTAACGGATCCGTCGGATCCCCTGAAAACGGTAACATCATGCGCAACAAGCTCTACAGACAATTTTTCCGGCAGTTCCTCTTCCACTTTTTCCGAGCACTGAGTTAACAATGCCGTAACGGAAAGCAGGAAAATTACTTTTAGAAGATATCCTGCCTTAAAATCAATATCATTTCCTGTGCTGGTCACCTTTTAACCACATTTCCCCTGATCCGCAGTTCAACAAGCGGATCCCTGGCATTTGACTGAATTGTGATTGTTTTATTGAACACACCTTTCACCCTGGTATTATATTCAACCTTCAGGGAATCCTTCATGCCTGCACCCAGCGGTGTTTTTGGCCAGTCGGTAACCGTACATCCGCATGATGTTCTTACATTCAGTATGATCAACGGAGATTTGCCAGAATTGGAAAATACAAAATAATGAACTGCTTCCGCACCCATACGGATAGTTCCAAAATCGAATTCCGTCTTTGAAAAACTGATCACCGGACTGTTGTCAGATCCTTTCTGATCCGGGTTTTTATCATCTGATGAGTAAGCAGGCAGGCTGTAAATAACAAGCAGGATGAAATAAAATACTCTGAATTTCATAACTTATTATGTTTAAAATCATTATTATTCCTGAACAGATAACCGGGATAAACAGGAAAAAGTATAAACCATACCGGAATTATTGACATCATCAAAGTTACGAAATCTAAGAGATCTGAAAAATTAACCTTTCCGGGGCAGAAAATGCTTTTGGCCCGGTATGTCTTTCAGAAAGGCCTGGAAACAAGGACTTTCAGGTATATAGGATATTTCATTGCAAAGAACCAGAACTACCGGGACCTTGTCCGTTTCTGTCCGGATTTTCGAATCGCCATTGTTTTATTTTCATCCCTGCTCAATCAGTATCTGTTAAATAACTAACAGCTAATAGATTAAATAAACCGTCAGAAATAACGGTTTTCGACCCGAAATTTAAAAAAAATTAAAGGTGACATTGTTATAAAAATTAATAAGTATATTGGCCGTTTTAAAATCCCGGATAAACCAAAAAACTGACTTTATGCTGCTTCATCAACAATTTGTTTGCATGGCAAAGAAATATGCCGGCAAAATGGCTATCATTGACAAAACCACCGGCAAGAGCATCAATTATTCAACTGCACTGATAGGAGCCCTCATTCTGAGTTCAAAATTCAAAAAGTATGATAAGGGATTTATAGGCATTATGATCCCAACCTCTGCAGGTTGTGCGTTGTCTGTGGCCGGGGCGCTGATGAGCGGAAGGATACCGGTGATGATCAATTATTCAACAGGAGCCAGGGAAAATGCATTGTATGCTCAGAAAAAATGCAAGTTCAAAACAATCATCACCTCCAAGGCGCTGCTTGAAAAAGTAAAATGCCCCGTGATCGACGGGATGGTGATGATTGAGGATATTATGGAGGGTGTCACCACCGGTGAAAAGCTGAAAGCGGCTTTGAAATCGAAGCTTCCTGTGAAGATGGTACTCAAAATGATCCACCAGGGGGAAGAAAATGACACTGCAACAATCCTGTTTACCAGCGGGAGTGAAAAGGATCCGAAAGCTGTTCAGCTGACACATCTCAATATTGCCTCAAATCTGATAAACTTCGGGAAATATGTAAGTCTGTCCGACTCAGATGTATTGCTGGCAAACCTTGTTTTCTTCCATGTATTTGGTTTAACGGTCAATCTGTGGACGCCCCTGTGTTATGGAATGACAATGATAACATATGCAAATCCTCTTGATTTTCAGACGATAAGCAATATTGCACGGGAAGAGAGGCCGACCCTGATGGTTGGCACTCCCAGTTTTTTTTGGGGATATCTTCAGAAATCAGAGCCCGGGGATTACAAGTCACTCAGGCTGATGATTGCAGGGGCCGATAAGTGTCCGGATTCACTCAGGGAAGGATTTATGAAAAAGCACGGGGTGGCACTTCTTGAGGGTTATGGTGCCACGGAAACGTCGCCGGTGGTTTCAACGAATTCACCTGAATTCAACAGGCCCGGCAGTATCGGAAAAGTGATTCCCGGCGTCGAGGTGAAGATAATCAATTTTGAAAGCGGGGAAGGGTGCAAACCCCGTGAGGTGGGATTGATATTTGTCAAGGGGGACTCGGTGATGAAAGGTTATTATGATGATCCTGAACAGACAGCAGAGGTCCTTTCCGACGGCTGGTACAATACCGGCGATATGGGTTTCCTTGATGAGGATGGTTTCCTGTGGCATGCAGGCCGCTTCAAGAGATTTGCAAAGGTCGGAGGTGAAATGATCTCACTGGTCAGGGTTGAGAATGTACTGGAGAAACTGCTACCCAACGGAATCTCCTGCTGTGTTGTTGAGGTATCGGATGAGAAGAAGGGATCATATATCGTTGCTGCTGTTTCAGAAGAGATAAACAAAACGGAAATACTCAGGAAGATGATGAATGAGTTGCCCATGATCGCGCTTCCCAGGCAATTTGCTTTGATAAGGGACCTGCCGATTATGGGTACCGGGAAAATTGATTTCAGAAGTGTTACAAGGATGGTGCAGGAGATGATGAGTAACCCGGATTCTCTTCAGAAGGACATGTTGAACTGACAGGGAAAATCAGCCGGCTGATTGATTGTTGCAGTTCCTGATCAGCTGGTAGTAAAAACCGACGCCGCGGATGAAATGCCCGATTTGAGTCCTTTCATTTAGCCCGTGTGTTCTCGCAAGATCCTCATCGGTAACAATGATCGGTGCGAAATTGTAGATATTCCTGCTGATTCCCAGATACTTCCTGCTGTCTGAGGCTGCCAGCATCATTGTTGGTGCAACAAGTGCCTCGGGATAAACCTGTCTTATGGTCTTGTGAATAATATCAAATCCGGGTGCATCAATCGGGGAAACGGGTGCAGGCTCTTTCAGGTCTTCAAGCGGCCGGATGCTGATCCGGTCATCAGCAATGACCCTTTCAAGGTGATTTATGACATCACCTGAGGTTTCACCTGGCAGTATCCTGAAATTCACAACTGCTTCCGCCCGGGTGGGTATCACGTTGTCTTTAATTCCGGCATGAATAATTGTCGGAGCGGTGGTTGTCCTTACAAGGGCGTTGGAGTTATTTCCTCCCTCATATATTTTAAGGATCAGCCCTTTGAAAAGCCATTTGTTGGCAAATATTGCCCTTGCATACCAGGGCATCTCCGGGCCGATATACCTGATAAAGTCATTTACTGGTTCTGATATCCCGGATTTCATCTGGTTGCTGACGATCCTGTTCAAAGCTCCTGTGATCAGGGTAATTGCCGATTCCCTTGCCGGAAAGGCTGAATGGCCACCTTCCATCTCAACAGAGAGGCTGACCGACAAATATCCTTTTTCCGAGGTGCCGATAAGTGCAACCGGTTTTTTTATCATTGGAACCATTCCGATTGTTACTGCATAACCCTCATCGAGAACAAATTCAGCATCAAGGTTTCTTTTTACCAGTTCACCAGCCATCACTCCTGCGCCTTTCAGTCCGCCGATCTCTTCGTCATGACCAAATGCCAGGTAAATGGTTCTTTCGGGTTTGTAGTTTTCGGACAAAAGCTTTTCAACAGCCTCCATTATTGATATCATTGAGGACTTGTCATCGAGGGTTCCTCTTCCCCATATGAATGTGCCGTCATTTTTTCCGGAAAACGGAGGCTCCGACCATGAACTCAATTCGCCCGTTGGTACAACATCAAGGTGGGCTGTAAGAACGACCGGTTTCAGGCGTGAATCACTGCCTTCCCAGGTATAGAGCAGGCTGAATGACGAAAAGACTTCTTTTTTAAGATCCCGGTGTATCAGCGGATAGGCTTCCATGAGAAATTTGTGGAATCCCTTAAAAGCGGCTGTGTCAACAGGGGAATCAATTGCTTCCGAGATTGTGGGATATGTAATTGCTTCCGACAGATGTTCAACGCTTGCGTCAGGGAAAGCAGGAAGCTCTATTGCTTCAGGTTTGAGCTGCATCGAACTGAATGTCGCAGTTTTAATTATGACAATCAGTACAAGCAATGCAAAGATAATGACCAGTGCACGGAACAGCTTTTTCATTCTGTTAAATATTTTGGTTAGGCCAGGCAGTTTCATTTCACGAAAGGTATTAATTATTCGGAAAATAATGTATAAATGAAGCCCATTAAGTAGGGGCAGAAATATTCCCGTTAGTTTTACATTTCATAAATAGCGGTGGTGTTTTTCAGGCCACGGGGTTCAGTGGCGGAAGGGATGACCCTGGTAAATCCGGAAGCAATTATTTCTTTAATTATCCCGTTCCTGTCTGCCGAACTTCAGTTTCATTGAAATACCTCCGTACCTGACTCTGAGGTTAAGGCTGGTAAGATCGCTTACGGGCAGTT
The DNA here is from genome assembly GCA_009877105.1 of Bacteroidales bacterium. Classification (GTDB taxonomy): domain Bacteria; phylum Bacteroidota; class Bacteroidia; order Bacteroidales; family VadinHA17; genus LD21. The sequence goes on along the minus strand of WXFD01000027.1, from coordinate 28,469 downwards.
GCAGGAAAGGCTCCACGAGCATAGTGCCTGTTTTGCCGTAGGCGAAGGAGTATCCTGCCGACAGGTTGGCAAGTCCGAAAAAGTCTGTATGGCTGAATGCGCTGTAATTATTTTCGACCTCAACGGTCGAATAACGGGTTTCGGAAAAGGATTCACCTGTCATGGTGTTGATCTCCGATTTTGTGTATTTGTTAACGTAACCGGCCCTGAACTGCTGGCTGAGATAGATCATGGTGGATGCTCCGGTCGACAGGTAGAACCCCGAGCGCTCCTTTCCCGAGATCCTGAAAACAATATTCAGCGGCACTTCCATTGCCAGCATGCTCAGATGTCCGCTGGATGAATGAGGTATGCCCTTTGTTCCGTCGTTCAGCGACATGGTATAATTGAATCTGTCCTGGCTGCTGACGTCCCCTGTTCCGAACGACTGCATGGCTATGGCGAGTCCGGGACGGACCGAGATTTTCCCTGAGAGCTTCTGATCGAGGTAAAAGCCAACCGACAGGCCTGATGACGGAGACGCTGTTCCGGCACTCTGTGCCAGCAATCCTGATACTCCTGCCATGAGGATTCCCGTCCCGTGACGCTTTTCTCCTCCGGATGAGTTTTTATCCATGACAAAGCCTTCAGGCATCACGGCGGCTGAAACAGGGTCTTCAGGTATTTTATCTTCAGGCAATTCGTTCTCAGCCAGAACATGAGGAGGTGGGGATCCATAACGATTAATAAACCTGTCGAGCGAGATTTCCGGAAGCGGGAGGGGTTCAGCGCCTGTGAGGATAAACTCTGACGGTGAGTACTTTTCTTCATAAGAATTCTGTTGCCAGGCGGGGCTTTTTTCGGTTTTATCCTGTACGGGCGTTGTGCCTGAAATCGACGGTCTGGCAGCTGATGCAGAAGACGGTTCCGGGGTTTTATCTTCTGCGGGTGACTCCGCGGGAAGATTTGACGATGATCCCGGTCCGGAGAGAATCTCCGGGGCAGAATGCCGTATGGATGCCTTATATGCAATAAAAACGCCAAGACCAATTACCAGCATCACTGAAGCTGCACGCGCCCACAGCGGGAACCATATTGTCCGCCTGCGCCGCTTCGCTTTCCCGGCAACGAACGAATTCCATCCCTCTTCTGCAAGATGGTCGGCATTGTAGCTGCTGAAAGCCTTTTCAACATTATCCCTGAATATGTCGTCAAACCTGTTCATTGCTGCTGTTTCCGGGATTGAAGTTTCTTTTATACAGTTCCCTGAGCATTTTCTTTGCCCTGGAAAGATTTGACCTTGAGGTTGAAGAGCTGATATCAAGCATTTGCCCTATTTCTTCATGGGAATAACCTTCGATCTCATAGAGGTTGAAAGTTACCCGGTAATGATCGGGAAGCAGATCGAACAGGGAAAGGATCTCATTTGCTGACAGTTCCGCGCTGATCTCCGGTTCGCAGTCTTCGGTTGATTCTATCTCGCTAATCTGCAGATGGGAATTATGTCTTGCGTTCCTCCTGTAATTATCGATGGCCGAATTGACCAGGATCCTGCCGTACCATGACCTGAAGGATCCCGAACCGTCATGCTCCCTTATGTTGTCCAGCACTTTCATGAAACTGTCGTTAACGATCTCCATGGCCTCATACCTGTTCCTTGTATACCTGATGCAGACTGACATGGCATAAGAAAAATAGCGTTTGTAAAGAAGTTCCTGTGCACGCGGATCTCCTTCCGAACAGCGCCTGATAAGTTCCAGGTCAGACAGTGTATGTTCATCCTTATCACTTTTTCTCATTCCTGCCATCCGGATTAAGCTGTATCAAAATAACTTAATTTGGATGGTTTTATGACTTAACTGCGCATAATTCTTCTTTACCTGAATACAAGACCGAATTGAAGCTCAATGCGGTTAAAACTGGAAACTAGCTCATTTATAACTTCCTCATTCCACCTGTTCACTTGCCTGAAAGTGATCTTCTGATACCGGTAACCCACACCCATGTTCACGGCATTCCTCCGCCACGAGGCTAGTTCGATACCTGCTCCAGTGTTGAACATGAATCCTCCCTTTGATTCGGAATAATAGCCATAGTAATAATTTTGCCTGTCGCCAAGATCGTCATAGGTGAATGAAATGCCGCCCTTAACCCAAAAAAATGGCGAAAGGCGTGATTTGAGAAGATGGTATCTGAGATCGGCGTATACAGGCAGAACGGAAACTTCATCAAATTTTTCAATACCGCTGCCGAAACCTGCACATATTCCGTTCCTGAACTGATATCCGTTTGACAGGTGAATACTTAAATCGCGGATGTTCCCGTCAAGGTTGCGCCCTGCCAGTACTGATGCAGATAGTCTTATCGAATAACCATGCCTGTCGGTAACAGGTTTTTCAGTGCGCAGGTCAGGTTTGATCAGTGCGATACCGGATTTTTCAAGTGTCAGAACCTGCGGGGCTGTAATTCTGAGTTTAAGGTAACCGGAAGAATCAGCCAGAACGGTACCCGTCAAGCGCGAGCCGTTATTAAGGACAATTGTCTGTTTTGACCGGTTTTGTGCATTTAGCGTGAAGGTCAGAAAAAACAGCACAATTGCTGCGGTGATTCTTGTTCCGTACATATTTTATTTTTTATCACCTGTTATAGGGATGTGACTTATCTGTACAATGTTTGTGGGATCAGAATAATTATACTGGTATATACCGTCCTCTCCCACAAGCATGAGTATACCTTTCATTGGTATCACGTCAAATGTCAGGAAATCGGGATAATGGGCAATTTTTTTATTAATAATATCGAGGGGATCGGACTTATCGAAGATCTTCAGGCCGGCTGCCCCGTCGCAAATGAAGAGGAGATTGCCGTCGATCCCCAGTCCGTGCGGATTGTACATGGGATAGGATTTAACCAGGTAGGGGCTAGTGATTGATGATATGTCAATCACTTCGAGCAGGTTCTGCCCGTTGGCACATCTGGTGCCTGTACGGAGGGTCACATATGCATAGTCGCCGTCCGCCACTACCGGATCGCATGCGGTGATATGGTCGTACTGTGACACCAGGACGGGTTTAACAGGATCTGATACATCATATATCAGCATGCCCGTGGTTGTTCCGACAAACATATTCTGCCCAAGGAGGAAAAGGGTTTCCATATTGCGGGAAACATTTACGCTGTCGGCAATATTCATCTTGCGTGAATCTTCAACATCGACGGTCTTCAGCATCCACGGATGGGCAATAAGATGCAGATACCTGCCATTCAGCATGAATCTTGCCATTGAACCTGCAGTTCCTGCACCGGCCGACCAGTTTGCCCTGCTGTCGGCAGCTCCCATCATCACCATTTCCTTACGGTATATCCAGCCATCCCATTTACTGCCGGGCTCGTGTTCCTCAGTGACTGTTTTTACTTCCCAGCCTACAATAACACCTTTCGACTTGTCAACCATGGCATAAGGATACCAGATATCGCCTTCCGGAACAACCTCGGGAAAGATGTTTTTAATTCTTCCGGTCTCTACCGGGTTTTCAATGTCGGAGATATCTATTGCAACCAGGTCGATGTAGCTGTCGGCAAAAAGGATGTTTCCCCGTATGGCCATGTCAACGTTGCCCATTATTTCGTAGAAGGCGATCTTTATTGGGTTGGCCGGGTTTGAATTGTCGATTACATGGATTCCTTTACCGACCTCGTTAACAAAAAGATAATTATCCTTGAAATAGAATTTTCCCGGGGCTGTTATTTCAACCGGCTCACTTTTGCTGAAGCTGGCCCGGAATTTATTGAACGGCATGTATATCGGTACATTTGCCTCGTAGGTGATACGTTCCACTGTCTTGTCCATGCAGGCAGGAAGGGATGCGGCAAGGATGAGAAGGGTGACTGATGTTCTGATAAATGTCTTCATGTTGGTTGCGGGTGTTTATGATTTTTTATGTATTCAGTAATCGGTATTCAGTATTCGGTGTTCAGTAATCAGGGATCGCTTCAGTGCGTGTTGGGTGCCTGACCTTCGGCCTTTCGCTTCCTCTCCATCCGGGCTCTTCCTGTTATCTGTTATCTGTCTGTTAAGAAATCTGCAGCCTGCCTGTCCGGGGGGAAGACCCTTGCAGTACCTTCCTTATGTCTTTATTACCCGGATCCAACACTTTTGCAGGCTTTATGGCGTACTTGAAAATCATGTGTCCTAGTTCTCCGGATTTACAACCTGTCCGATAAAGAGCAGGGTGTTGGTTGTCCGTTCCCGTATCGCGAAAATGAATGACTTGTCAATTACAAACTGGAGCGGTTCAGGAGGCATACTCGTTATATTTACTCCGATTGTTGTAACAGCAGCAGCCTCGGTTCCTTCCTCATCAACCTCAACGAAAGTGTTCTGTTTCACGAAGCTGACAAAGATGGACGCGTCGGAAATACCTGAAAGGTTCGCCTGGTAAGGGATGAATGCATCGACCATTCCCATGCTTTGCAACTGGCTGTTAAGATATTTTTCGTATGAGAATTTGAATTTTGGCATATAAACCTTTATTTTGTCGAATTCAGGCTTGGCGTCCAGTGAACCAGTAAGTTGCGACCACGCCAGTGGGGTAAATGAAGTATAAAATCCGGCGAGGGTTTTATCCGGCACAATCACCACCATTGTGAAATTTGTACGGCCATAGGGCATTTCAATGGCCCTGAAGCCGGTGCCTGCAACAATCTTAGCACCCACTTCGCTATTCATGGTACTTACATTTATTGTACTGCTGCCGTCGGGATAGAAAGGACGGTCCTGTGTAAGTGATTTATCGAACTGATAGCTCCAGTCGCCATTAAAATACAGGGCGTTCATGAGGAACATCACTGCATCGGGATCGATTTCGTCGAGCACTTTGGGTATTTTTCCGTTGGTATTGTCATTTGCCCATTTATTGATTGTTGCCAGGGCTGACGGGGAATCAAAATCGAGTCCGCCAACCGTGGCACTGTAGTCATTGCCCATTACAGCAAGAAACGGGGGTTTTACAGTGAAACCGTTCCTGTAGAAAATAGCATTCGCCAGTGAAAGTTTTACATCCGGATCGGCTTTCAGGAGTTGACCGACAAGACTCTTGTAGGCTTCATTGATATCACCGATAGTCATTCCGGAAGGATAATTCAGCATTTCCTTAAGCTGGGTGTATGTATTTTCACCGCAGCCGTTGAGCAGCATTGTAAGGACTGTGCTTGCACTGAGGGGCGAAAGCATCAGGTTCATATTTTCTTCTTCTGCAACCCTGGTGAAAAGACCGATGCCAAATTCATTGCTGCTCTGAATAGCCTGCAGTGCTACAGGAGTCAGCTTAATATTCGCTGGTGTCAGATCTGGTTCAGGACTGTCACTTTTTGAGCATGAGCCGGCAAAAATAAGTGCCGCAAATATTGCCAGAACTTGTATCACATTGGTTTTCATGTCATTGTCTTTTATTGGTAATGATTTATGATTTAATCACATAACATATACGCAGCATGCCCGTGAAATGCTGCAGAAATTTCTTATAAAAGTGATCATGACAGGCCGCAAAGGCAGTATCGTTTCACCGGGGCGATCAATGTTTCCGGTCAGCGGCAGACAGTAGGGGGAAATCTGCCGCCAGTGTTACGGTATTTTCAGGGGCTGGGATACCAGCGGAAGCAATCAGCCGGAGGCAGGTAAAAGCAAAAAAACGGGAAGACTGAAATACGGGCAGCTTTTATGCAACGATACTTTTTCTTGAATGGCCGCGGGCCGGCAGATTATTAAGCTGGAATTCCTCTGCAAGTTCAGGATGTCGTTCAGCAGCCATCAGCATAATCCGTTTTACCATCTGGCTGTAGGAGTAATTCTGTATTTCAGCTGCCATTGAAAAACTCGTATCAACGCTGATATCATTATTCGGATTGATGTCGAGGAGGTAAAATTCATCATTGCGCAGGCGGAAGTCGAACCTGGCATAATCGCGGCATCCGAATCCTTTCCAAGCTGCAAGTGCTGTTTTTTCAAGTTTCCTGAATTGTTTTCCGTCGAGGGGAGCGGGAACAAGTGTCTGGATTTTCTCATAATGTTCCGAGCCCGGTATAAATTTCGAATCGTAGGTACACAGCCTTTCTTTGGCTTCACGGAAAGCTGAAAAATCCATTTCTGCAGGGGGCAGCATTTCCGGTTCCTCATTGTTCCAAACCGACACATGGAATTCGCGGCCATCGATGAAATCCTCAACCATGGCCTGTTGTTTCAATTCATTGTTTACGAGCAGGATCTGTTCCCTGAGGGAGGAAGTGTCATAGACCACTGATTTTTCAGTGATAGTAAGGCTGCAGTGCTCGCGGGAGGGTTTTACAATTGCCGGAAAAAGTGTCCATCCTTCAGCCTCTTCCGGGTCAAGTATTGCACCGCGGGGCACCATGATGCCCATGGAAGATAGAACATCCTTTACCTTTTGCTTGTCGTAGCTCAGCCCAATCACTTCCGGCGTATTCCCGGTGTAGGTGAATCCGTGGTTCTCAATTATTTCAACAATCTTTTTTTCACTGTATTGCAATCCGGGCAGGCTTTCACACAGATTAAAAATTATGGTGTTATCGGGATTGTATTTTTCAAGGATCCTTTCCAGGTGCGGGTTATTCAGCTCCTCGATATAGGCTTTAATCCCTTCAAGCTGAAGTGACTCAAAAAGAATCCTGGCGGAGTTCCGGACTTCCCTGATTTCTGTGTGATCCCAGGAGGGATTCAGATCGTATATTACAACTACCTTGATTACAAACTGAATTTTTGAAAATAAAATGAAAGTGCGAAAAAAATAAGACATGGAATTCAAAATGTCTGAATTTCTATTAACAGGTAATTCACAAAAGGAATTATCGGCCTGAAAAACGGAAAGTTGAAAAAATCTGAAAAACGGTTCCATTCAGCTCCCCGGGCGGGATTTCATCCGATGGGGTTAAAAAAATCAAATATTGCCAGAATAAATTGGTAAGGAAGGCGGCATTGATTATTCAGATACCGGGACTGTTCCCGGTCAATGATATACCGGCAGGCAATGATTGTCATCGGGTATTGACAACGACTGCCCGGGCCGGATGGCCGATCTTCCCCTGTGATATTTACCAGCACGCCGTTCAGGTCACAATTAAATAATTTATGTAATATTGAGATCCCAAAAACCCGGAATCATGACAGATCAGATAAGGCAGGTTGCCACAAGGATAAAGGAGATCCGTGAGATCTCGGAGGTTTCGCCAGAAACTCTTGCATTAAAGCTGGGTCTTTCAACAGATCTTTATTTGAAATATGAAAGCGGGGAAGCGGATATTCCTGTGGGCATAATATTCAGAATATCCGAGATGTTCAATGTTGATATGTCGGTCCTGCTCGGGGGGGATGCCCCGAGGCTGCAGATATTCAGCATTGTCAGGAAAGGAAAGGGGCTGAAGCTTGAGCGCAGGCAGCAGTACCGGTATGAGAGTCTTGCCGGACATTTTATCAACAAAAAGGCTGAGGTATTTATGGTTACGATTGATCCGAAGCCGGAAGGATCATTGCCTGAGTTCAGTTCACATCCCGGCCAGGAGTTTAATTATGTCCTGGAGGGATCAATGCTGACGGTAATAGGAGGGCATGAAATTGTATTGAACGCCGGAGATGCTGTTTATTTTGATTCCGGTTACAATCATGCAATGAAGGCCCTTAATAATGAGCAGGTAAGATTCCTGGCAATGGTTTTATAGGATTAATTCGGATCTGGATGATGATTATAAATAAATACTTAAAGCAAACTGAGTTTGGGTCGTATGGGGAATTTTGTTCCGGCTTTGAGATTGATACACCGGAGAATTTCAATTTTGCCTGGGATGTTGTTGATGAAATAGCCCGGGTCGAACCAGAAAAGACGGCCATGGTATGGTGTGACGACAAGGGCAACGAGGCCGTTTTCACTTTCGCGCAGATGAAATACTACAGTGATAAGGCTGCCGGATTCTTCAGGTCTGCGGGTATATGCAAGGGTGATCCGGTGATGCTGATCCTTAAAAGGCATTATGCTTTCTGGTTCTGCACACTGGCCCTGAACAGGATAGGGGCAATCACGATTCCCGCCACTCACCTTTTGTCTGCAAAAGACATAATTTACAGGAACAATGCTGCAGGGATAAAAATGATCGTTTGCGTACCTGATCCACTTGTTATGCAGCATATTGAGGAATCTGAAACCCTGTCCCCGACCCTGAAGCTGAAAGCGGTGATTGACAGGGACAGCAGGGGCTGGCTCAATTTTACGCGGGGAATGGAAGAGAGTCCGGAGGAGTTTCCAAAGCCTGCTGCGGATGAAGCGCCTGGCAACAATGATATCATGCTTCTCTATTTTACATCGGGAACAACCGGTATGCCCAAAATGGTAACACATGATTTCACTTATCCTCTGGGTCACATTGTTACGGCAAAATACTGGCAGAATGTACAGGAGAACGGCCTCCATTTCACCATTGCAGACACCGGTTGGGCGAAATCAGCCTGGGGTAAGATATATGGTCAGTGGCTGGCAGGGAGTGCGGTTATGACTTATGATTATGATAAGTTTGTTCCCCGGGATATCCTTAAAGTTATTGAGAAATACAAGGTAACTACCTTCTGTGCCCCTCCGACCATTTACAGGTTTCTTATAAAGGAAGATTTTGACGGTATTGATCTGGGCAGTCTGAAATACTGTGTTGTTGCCGGTGAGCCGTTAAATCCCGAAGTATTCAGGATCTTTCTTGAAAAGACCGGGATCCCGCTGATGGAAGGGTACGGACAGACTGAATGTACGGTTGCCATAGCCACCTATCCCTGGATGGATCCCAAACCCGGTTCAATGGGAAAGCCAACCCCCGGTTATGATATTGATATTGTTGATGAGTCGGGGAATTCCTGCGAAGTGGGGTATGAAGGAGAGATTGTCATTTATACAGGGAAGAAAAAGCCCTCAGGAATGTTCAGGGGTTATTACCGGGACGCAGAACTGACCAGGACCGTCTGGTCGGACGGAGTTTACAGAACCGGCGATATGGCCTGGCGCGACGAGGACGGATATTACTGGTTTGTCGGCAGGGCGGATGATGTCATCAAGAGTTCGGGCTACAGGATCGGTCCTTTCGAAGTCGAAAGTGCGCTTATTGAGCATCCTGCCGTGCTTGAATGTGCGGTAACCGCGGTGCCTGATCCCGACAGGGGACAGATAGTTAAGGCAACGGTGGTCCTTGCCGGGAATTATGAACCGGGTGAAGAACTGGCCAAAATACTTCAGGATCATGTTAAGAGAGTAACAGCTCCCTATAAGTATCCGAGGATAGTTGAATTCGTCGCTGAACTGCCTAAAACGATCAGCGGCAAGATCAGAAGAGTACAGATCCGTGAAAATGAAGGACAAGCCGGATAACCCGGAAAACAGGCCGGGATCCGGCAGCATTGATCGATTTCATGTGCCTGGTAATTAAAATCTATGTATCATTTTCAAATCCGTAACATATGAAAATCACTGTGAACAATTTACAGCTTGAGCTTCACGAAGGGGCACGGGTGAAGGATGCCGTGCTCAAGTATTATTCGCAATCGGGGAAAAAGAGCCGTGTACGTAATCCTGTTGTGGAGGACGGATACGGGAACCAGGTTGCCGGGGACGGGGAACTGACTGACGGCAGCGTGCTTTTTATCAGGAAAGGGCGCGGGAAGGATGTTTCATTCCCGGGACTCGTTTCACTGCTACTTATCGCCGGACTTGCTTACTCCTGCAGCACCGGCAGAAAAGCCCCTGCAGGCAGGGAGTCCGGAAGGCAGGCCGTTATCTTTGCAGTTAACGACATGCACGCTGCAATTGATAATTTCCCCAGACTGGCATTTATCGTTGATAGCCTGCGGGGTATTTATCCTGATATGCTTCTGGTTGGCGCAGGTGACAATCAGACAGGGAATCCTGTGAACGACCAGTTTCCCGAAAAGGGACTGCCGATGATTGAACTGATGAATGCCACGGGCTTTGATCTGAGTGCAGTGGGGAATCATGAGTTCGATTCACACCAGGACGGATTCAGCAACCTGACTCACAAGGCGCGATTCAGCTTTATCTGTGCCAACCTGGCATCAGATCCCGCCCTGGACATCCTGATAAGCCCCTATAAAATCATCACCCTGCCCAACGGACTGAGACTGGCATTTCTCGGGCTGCTGCAGATCAATCAGAACGGTATTCCCGACTCACATCCTGATAATGTTAAAGGATTCACATTCAGTTCTCCCTTCGAAACCGCCCGTGAATTTATGTGGCTGAAGGATCAGTGTGACATCTTTATTCCATTGACCCATATAGGCTTTGAGAACGATGTGAAACTGGCCGAAGCAATGCCAAAGGGAATCAGTCTCATTATCGGGGGGCATTCGCATACACGGATTGACAAAGAGCAGATCCATAACGGGATCCTGATTACCCAGGCGGGGAGTAAACTCAGATACGGTACCCTTATCAGGTTATCCCTGAAAAGTGACGGTACCCTGGACCGCAGCATGAAGCTGATCAGTGTTTCGGGATCGGGATCTGAAAAAACCTCCGTTCGTGCAATGGTCGATAAGTTCAATGATAACCCGGTTCTCAATGAAGTGATTGCGACGGCTGAAGATGATCTTTCCTCACACCAGGAACTGGGATACCTTATGGCCGATGCCCAGCGTGATGCTGCAAAGGCAGATATTTCGTTTGTTAACCCCGGGGGTGTTCGTATCAATCACCTGGTAAAAGGTCCGATAACAGTTATGAATGTTTATCAGCTTGATCCGTTCGGAAATGAACTTGTTGTAACGAGGCTTACGGGGAATGAGATTCGTTCCCTTATGTTTGCGGCATTTCCCCTTGATGACAATTCACCGCTCTGGCCATCGGGGATCAGGACTGAACTCACGATGGATGGCAAGGGTAACCTGAAAGAGGTTGTTCTACTTACTGAAAACGGTACTCCGTTCGACATGAATAAGACCTATAACGTTGCCATGAACAGTTACATGACATCTGTTTACAGGTATGATCATGCTGATCCGGGCCAGTCGCTTTTTCTCACTACTGCTGAGGCGACCATAAACTATCTGAAGCAATCAGGCAGTATTAGAAGTTATAAGGGAGAAAAACGGGTCGTTGTTATCAGGTAACCAGCCTGGAAGCTGATCCCGTTCCGGCTGATTTTACGAGGCCGTTTTCCTGCCTGACGGAAGTGCTGCAGCAAGGATGGATACCGTTTCCGGAAGTCATTTTCCCCTGTTGGTATACTGATGATCGGACTGGAAGATATTAATGGTTTGAAGCATTGTATGATTTTTCCGGAGATCATTTTTAATCATTTTTCTTAAGTTTGATATTTTCATCTACTGATTAAACACTTGCAATCATGCAAACCAACCGACGCAGATTCCTGAAGAACTCCATTGGTCCGGCAACAGGGCTGGCAGCTTTGTCAATGTTCCCGCAAGGAATTATTGGTCAGGGAATAAATCATGCTTCCAGTCCGGCTGAGATAAAGGTTAAACCTGTTAAACGGACTGTACCGTCAGGATCAATAAGGTTTTCGGTAATAGGGCTCAATCACGGCCATATTTATGAAATGACGGATGCAGTAATTGGCGGCGGTGGGAAACTGGTATCTGTTTATGCGCTGGAACCGGAATTGCTTTCCGGTTTCAAAAAGCGATATCCCGGTGTGAGAATTGCCAGGAGCGAGGAAGAGATCCTGGGGGATAAAACGATTCAGATGGTGGTCAGTGCTTCCATCCCGGTCGAAAGGGCACCCCTGGGAATAAGGGTTATGAAGGCAGGAAAGGATTTCATGGTTGACAAACCCGGAATTATCACAATGAGTCAATATGACGAGGTAAGGAAAGTTCAGAAGGCAGAAAACCGAATTTACTCCATAATGTACGGTGAGCGGCTGGGAAGCCCCGCCGCGGTCAAGGCAGGGGAGCTGGTCATGGCAGGGGCCATTGGAAAAGTAGTCCAGACCATCGGGCTGGGACCGCACCGGATGAATCCCGCTTCGCGCCCTGCCTGGTTCTTTGATCCATCCAGGGCCGGGGGAATATTATGTGACATTGGATCGCACCAGTGCGATCAGTTTCTCTTTTATACAGGTTCCCCGGAAGCTGAGGTAGTCGTTTCCCAGGTGGGCAATTTCAATACTGCCGGCTATCCGGCTTACCGGGATTTTGGCGATATGATAGTAAGAAGCCCGCATGCAACGGGTTATATCCGCATTGACTGGTTCACCCCCGACGGACTCGCAACATGGGGTGATGGAAGGACATTCATACTGGGTACCGAAGGTTATATAGAATTGCGGAAATATATTGATATCGCAGGCAGGAAAGGAGGCAACCATCTTTTCCTGGTGAACCGGAAAGAGACAGTTTATTATGACTGTTCAGAAGTCCGAACACCATACGGGGAACAACTGGTGAATGATGTTATCAACCGTACTGAAACGTCAATGTCGCAGGAACATTGCTTCCTTGCCGCCTGGCTGGCCCTGAGTGCCCAGGAAAAGGCAAGGGAGATAGGGGGATGATTCTGATTTACGGGGATACCTTATTATAATATATTAAATATCGAGTATCACTCCAACGGGACAATGATCTGATCCGCCGATTTCCTCTAGGATAAATGCATCCTTCACCTTTGGAAGGAATGCCCTGCTGACAAGGAAATAATCGATTCTCCATCCGATATTCTTTCGTCTTGCCCCGGCCCTGAAGCTCCACCATGAGTATCTTTCCGCCTGATCGGGATAGAAATGGCGGAAGGTATCGGCAAATCCGCCTTCTATCAGCCTGTCCATTCCGTCAATTTCTTCCTGCATGTAGCCGGCAGTCTTGTTGTAGTTTTCCCTTGGGCGCGCCAGGTCTATTTCCCTGTGGGCAACGTTGAGGTCGCCGCAGATTACCAGCGGTTTGACCTTTTCAAGATTCTTCAGATAGCTGAAAAAAGCCTTATCCCATTCCTGTCTGTAGGTCAGTCTTGCAAGTTCGGCACCCGAATTGGGAACATACACATTCACGAGGAAGAACTGTTCAAATTCAAGGCAAATAACACGGCCTTCAGTATCATGTTCGCTGACATCGATATCTTTTGAAATACCAAGGGGCTTGATTTTCGAGATGACGGCGGTCCCTGAATATCCCGGCCTTTGGGCGGAGTTCGAAAAGATATGAAAATGACCGACAGATTCAAGTGTCTCGGCAACCTGGTGATCCTGTGCCTTGGTTTCCTGGAGACAGATTATGTCGGGATCCATCATTTCAAGATCTTTAAAAAACGATTTCTTTGCCGCGGCCCGGATGCCATTCACATTCCATGATATAATTTTCATGTGAAAATAATTTTATATACTACTGAAGATTAAGTGGTTCACATGGAACCTGCATGAATTTTATTTTCATGCTTGTTTGTGATTTTATATCATGTGGGTTTCATAATCGGATTTTTATTGGGATTTTGTAAAAATAGTCATTATTGTATGATAAATATCTCCGGCCTGAAAAGCATTTGAAGCATTTGCAGCGGATTATCTTTTCACTGAAGCAAATCTCAGAATGATAATTTTCATTTTTTCTTATTCCTTTTTCATGTTTTGGATAAATTGCAATATTAAAATTTCAATCTGACATTATGCATCTCAAAGGGAACCCTTCAAAGGGATTACTGGGTACCACCATCGGATTTTTTTTCGGATTTGCAGCGGTGGCCCTTTACGGGCCAACGGCCGTGAAATTCAGGGAAGCCATGGATCTGACTCCGGCCATGGTAGGCTTGCTGATTGCCATCCCGTCGTTGTCAGGGTCATTGCTCCGGATACCCTTCGGAGCCTGGGTAGATATCACCGGGGGCAAGATACCCTTTATGGTACTGATGATATTGAGCCTCGTCGGTCTCGGGGGGGTCACCCTGCTTTTGCATACATCATATCCCGGGGATATGCAGGGGATGTACTGGCTGGTGCTGTTTTTCGGTTTTCTGAGCGGCTGCGGTATTGCCACCTTTTCGGTGGGCATTGCCCAGACCTCATACTGGTTCCCTCGGAACAGACAGGGAAGTGCCCTGGGAATCTACGCCGGGTTGGGGAACCTGGCTCCGGGAATTTTTTCGATAATCCTGCCGTTGTTCCTTACACGTTTCGGCTTTATATCAGCCTATTTTGCATGGTTCCTTTTCCTTCTCCTTGGAACGGTACTTTACGGGCTCATAGGTCAGAATTCATATTATTTCCAGTACAGGAGGGCCGGTCTGTCAGATGATGAAGCCCGGGCGAAGGCCCATGAACACGGCCAGGAGATCTTCCCTTCGGGCGGCGTGAAGGAGAGCCTCCTTACTTCTGCCGCGATACCGGGAACCTGGGCCCTGGTGATACTTTATTTTACAACCTTCGGAGGCTTTATTGCACTGACTGCGTGGTTTCCCACATACTGGAACGAATTCCAGGGTTTTGAACCCGTAAAGGCAGGCCTTTTAACGGCTACCTTCTCCCTTCTTGCATCCCTTATCCGTGTCAATGGAGGTAAGGCTGCCGACAGATTCGGCGGGGAAAGGACCATATTAATCTCAATGACCATGATCCTGGTCTCGGCTGCCCTTTTGTCATTCTCCTCAGGGATTGTGTTCAGTATCCTGATTGTGATCCTGCTGGCTCTCGGGATGGGTATTTCAAACGGCGCCATCTTCAAGCTGGTTCCGACTTATGTGCCGAAGGCTGTTGGCGGAGCTTCCGGCTGGATTGGAGGGCTGGGAGCATTCGGCGGATTTGTCCTGCCTCCCCTGATGGGAGAAATAGCCGGGAAATACGGTACAGAAGGATACGCAAGAGGCTTCCTGGTTTTTGTTGCCCTTTCCCTGATCAATCTGCTGATAATCCTTGTCCTGATAAGAAACAGGAAAAAACCTGGAAGCGGTCATTGAAAAATACCGCGGATTTTTACACACTTCTTTTTATGTCAACGGAAACAACCGGCCGTGAAAGGTAATATGACATTTTCCCATATCAGGGTATATGGTCCTGATGATTCCTGTCCTTTTACATGTCCTGGCACAAAAGAATTCGGGGAAATTGACCAGAGCACCCCATTTTTTAATAAATTTATAGGATTACTGTAACATAAAAAACAATAATGATCCGATGAAACCTAATCTCCATTATCCGGTTTGCCGGTTTGCATTGCTGATTCTCCTTGCCTCAGTGCTGCTTTCGTGTTCCGGGAAAAAAGAAACGGCCTCTGTAATTTTACTTGGCAAGGAATGGCAGATCAAGTCATCACTGAAGACAGAAAAGGGCGGGGAGGAACTCTCCGCGGCCGGAGTTGAAGAACCCGGCTGGTACAGGGCCGAAGTGCCGTCCACAGTATTCGGAAGCCTGGTCAAAAACGGGATTTATGGGGATGTTTTTTTCGGGAAAAATCTTGAAAAAGCCGATCCCAATGACTTTAAAAGTTCATGGTGGTACCGGAAAAGCTTCAGGATAAACAATGACGGAGCCTCAAACTGGCTGCTTGAGTTTGACGGAATAATCTACAGGGCCAATATCTGGCTCAATGGCAGCCGGATAGCATCGTCCGATACACTGGCAGGGCCTTTCCGGCAGTTTTCGTTCAATGTAACCGGCCTGATAAGAAAGGACGGGGAGAATTATCTGGCAGTTGAGGTTTTTCCTCCGGCAGCAGGTGATCTGACGGTGGGATTCGTTGACTGGAATCCCGAGGCTCCCGACCGGGGAATGGGGTTATGGCGGGAAGTGAGGCTGCGGTCAACAGGCGTGGTCTCACTGAAATATCCTTTCGTCCTCACAAGGCTCGATACAGCCACCCTGAAACATGCCGAACTTACCGTTACCTGCGAAGCAACTAACAACGGAAGCAGAAAAACCACGGGTTATGCTGAAGTTTCCATAGGTGACGGGATCCGTCTGAAGCAAAAGGTTAAACTTGAGCCGGGTGAAAAGAAACTGGTCACCTTCAAACCTGATGATTATCCTGCGCTGAAGCTTGAAAACCCGAGGGTGTGGTGGACCCACGACCTTGGCAGCCCTGAACTGTATGACCTGGAGGTCAGGTTCACCAACTCCGGCGCGATCAGCGACAAGGCGGCAACACATTTCGGGATACGTGATATTTCATGGTACACATATCCGAAGTATGGAAGGGAACATAAGGGATACCGTCTTAACGGCAGAAAAATACTGGTAAAAGGGGGTGGCTGGGTCGATCAGCTTTTCCTCATGCCGGACTCGCTGAAGCTTGAGCGCCAGATTGCATATGTCAAACACATGAACATGAATGCCATCAGACCGGAAGGTTTCTGGGGCAATAACCATGATATGTATGACATCTGCGACAGGGAAGGGATCCTTATTATGACCGGATGGAGCTGTCAGTGGGAATGGCCGGAATATTGCGGCAAGGAAGAATGCGATGAGTTATACGGATGTATCCAGACACCGGAGGAAATAGAACTGATTTCCAGGTCGTGGAGAGATATGATAAAGTGGCTCCGCAACCATCCCAGTATTTTCATGTGGATGACGGGCAGCGATATGCTTCCCCTGCCTGAGCTTGAAAAGAAATACATTGCCATACTTGCTGAAGATGATCCTTCCCGGCCAATGGTTACCTCAGCTTCCATGAGGAAAAGCACGATTTCCGGATGGTCGGGTATGAAGATGGAAGGCCCGTATGAATATGTGCCTCCGGTTTACTGGTATATCGACACCATTTTCGGCGGCGCATACGGCTTTAATACCGAAACCGGACCGGGAGCACAGGTACCGCCTGTTGAATCGATGCGTGAAATGATTCCGGCTGAATTGCTCTGGCCCATCAACGATACATGGGAATATCATTGCGGAAGGCATGCCTTCAATACGCTTGACCGTTACAATACGGCAATGAACGAGCGTTTCGGGAAACCATCCTCACTGGAGGAATATTGCACCAAGGCCCAGATGCTGAATTATGAGTCGGTGAGACCCATGTTTGAAGCTTTCCAGGTGAACCGTTATGATGCAACGGGTATCATCCAGTGGATGCTCAATTCCTCATGGCCCAAGCTTATCTGGCAGCTCTATGGCTTCGATCTTCTTCCAAACGGTGCCTTCTACGGAACCAGGAAAGCCCTTCAGCCACTGCAGGCGATATATGATTACGGGAAAAACGAAATCGTCGTGACGAACTCCTCCCCGGTCAGGCATGATAATCTGATGCTTCGCATTAAAGTGTTTAACCTCAATATGAAGGAACTGCTGAGCAGGGAGATATCCTTCGGGCTTGCAGGAGATGATAAAAAAGCCATTTTCCGGCTGCCTGATCAGATTAAGGGGCTGGATCCGACATATTTCCTCGATCTTCGGATCGTCGGCGTTGACGGGGAGAATCTGGCAATCAACCAGTATCTCCTCACGCAGACAAAACATGAGTTTGACTGGGGAAGAACCTATTTTGTGCACACCCCTACAAGGAAGCATCAGAACCTTCGCCAGATCAATGGTTTGCCGGATGTTAAACTGGAATCAAAATTAATATTTACACCTGAAGATGATAAAATGCAAATCATCATTGAAGTTGAAAATCATTCAGGTAACCTCGCACATTCGGTTGAACTAATGCTGCTTGAAGCCGGAACGGGGCATTTTGTTGCACCGGTTTATCTTGATGACAACTATTTCTCACTGTTGCCCGGAGAAAGAAGAGTCATAAAGGGATATTGTTACCTGGATGATCTTAATGATACGAAACTGAAACTGAAGGTAAGCGGGCTGAACATAAAATAGCTGCTGTTCTTTCGGATCGGCTGTATCCGGCTAAGACACAGGGCAGAGTAATGACCTTAAAAAACAACACAATGACTATACTGATCACGGCATTGGCAGTGTTATTCGGAGGAGTATTCCTGTATTTCTACAACAGGCTTGTAAAGCTTGATAATCTTGCCAGGGAAGCATGGAGCGGCATAGATGTGCAGCTCAGGAAACGCCACGACCTTATACCCCTTCTTGTAAATACGGTTCAGGGTTATGCCAGGCATGAGCGGCAGCTTTTTGATGCGATAACCTCGCTCCGTACACGCGGTATGTCAGCCACCGGTGTCAGGGAGTCGGAAAAGGCAGAGGTTGAACTTTCAAAAGCCCTGGGAAAACTTTTCGTCGTGGTCGAGAATTACCCTGAGCTTAAAGCCAGTCAGAATTTCCTGGAGTTGCAGCGCGATATCTCCAGGATCGAGAATGATCTTCAGAAAGCCCGCCGTTATTACAACGGGACAGTCAGGAATTATAATATAATCATTGAACAATTTCCATCATCTCTTGTTGCCAGAATAACCGGGCGCAGAAGCCGTGATTTTTTTGATATCCAGAATGAATCGGAAAGAAACGTTCCGGGGGTTAATCTGTAATCTGTTCACCATGAAAAGGGTATTCATATTTTTCATTTTCATTTCCGCCGGAGTGTTAATATTTTCACAGGAGAGGATCCTGTCATATGACATTTATTGCGTCATTGAAACGGACGGCACCCTGCTTGTCCGGGAACAGATAAAGGTCGTGGCGGAAGGCAATGAGATTAAAAGGGGGATTTACAGGAGTTTTCCTACAAAATATACCGACAGGCTGGGGAACCGTTTCCGGGTGGGATTTGAGGTTACTGAAGTGCTGAAGAACGGCGTTCCCGAGCCCTGGTTTACCGAAAACAGATCCAATGGCATTGTCGTGTATATAGGCGACAGGGATGTGGAACTCACTCCCGGGGTTTATGAGTATTCCCTGTCATTCAGGACGACCAGGCAGATAGGCTTTTTCAGGAATTATGATGAGCTGTATTACAATGCCATCGGCGGCGACTGGGTGTTCCCCATTGAGGCTGCCACGGTTACGGTTCAGCTTCCGGCAGGGGCTGATGTTGTTCAGAAGGCTGCCTATTCAGGCTTTGCCGGGTCCACGGGTTGCGATTGTGAAATGACCGTTGACGGCAATGTGGTGACCCTTACCACCACACGCCCCCTGCAGCCCCGGGAACAGCTCACGTTTGCAGTGGCCTGGCCGAAAGGATTCGTCACCCCGCCTTCCGTCATGCAAAAGATGACGTTTTTTCTGAAGGATAACCGGCACGTTGTTTTCGCCCTTGCCGGACTTGTCATTACAATATTGCTGTATTACTGGAAGTGGAGGATTGCCGGGAAGGATCCTGCTAAAGGAACAATAATACCTCTTTATGACCCTCCTGAAGGTTTCAGTCCCGCGGCAACGGGATATCTTGCAGGAATGGGAATGAAAGAAAGGGTAATAACCTCAGCGCTGGTTAATATGGCTGTAAACGGCTATATCACCATTTACCATACGAAAAAAAAATACAGCATCAGCCTTGTACCGGAGGCAGCGACCAAGCTTAATCCCGAGGAAAAAGCCCTGGCCGATGTACTTTTTTCACGTGAACCGGAAATTGAGCTTGACAATAAGAATCACGAGCTTTTTGAAGAGGCACGAAACAAGGTAAATGATGTTCTGAAAGGGAAACTGACACCTGAGTATTTCAAATTCAATACACGGCTGCTGTTATCCGGATTTATTTTTTCGGTGATCTGGACGATACTGGCGTTTATCATATCACCCTCCCCGCTGGTCCCGATTATTCTCATTGTTCTTTTCCTGGCACTGTTGCTCCTTTTCTTCTGGCTGATAAAGGCTCCTACAGTTCGGGGCAGGGCATTGATGGATGAAGCCGAAGGCTTCCGGATGTATCTTTCGGTAGCCGAGAAGGATCGTCTGAACCTGGCAGATGAGCCGGAGCTGACTCCGGGGCGGTTTGAAAAGTACCTTCCCTTTGCCATTGCCCTCGGGGTGGAGAATGCGTGGGGAAAAAGGTTTGAAAATGCATTGAAGCGGTCGTTGAAGGATGCCACTGATTATAGTCCTTCGTGGTATGTGGGGCCGGCAAGTGCCGCGAAATTTTCGCCGCTTGGTTTCACTTCAAGTGTAGGACATAGTTTTTCATCTGCCATTTCCTCAGCCTCCATGGCCCCGGGTTCGTCTTCGGGCAGCGGAGGCGGAGGGAGTTCGGGCGGCGGTGGCGGTGGCGGCGGTGGCGGCGGCTGGTGAGCCGGCCCGCTTTTTTCCGTATTTAAAAACTTTATCAGCAGGGATCCTGTTTCCTGAGAGGCAAATCTGCACAGCCGTGCAAGCCTGTCAGAAAAACGGGAATCCGATCAATACTTAATAGCAGTGCGGTTAATCGTTGTATAGCTTCCGCGTTGTATCTATTGACCATCCTGTTTTCAGTCCGATAACGAACAGCGCCAGTGCCACGGCACCCACCGCGAAAACAGTATCACCCACGAGCCTGAGCCAGCGGAATACCTGCATATGATCTTCCTGCATGAATTCTATTGATCGTGCATACCACATCCCAACCTTTATGCTGGCCACTGTCTGCAATACTCCTACAGGGAGCAGGCTCAGCAGCAGCATAAGCATGAGTCCGCCGTTCATGGTCCAGAATGCAATGCTAAGCATTTTGGTTTTCCATTCGTACTTGATGGTCAGGCCTTTGAGCACAAACAGCATCAGGCCTATTGCCAGCATGCCGAATACTCCGAACAGTGCGGCGTGACCGTGAAGCGGGGTGGTGTTGAGTCCCTGCATGTAGTAAAGGGCAATGGGCGGATTGATGAGGAATCCGAAAAGTCCGGCTCCGACCAGGTTCCAGAAGCTGACCGAGATGATGAAGTAAATGGGCCACTTATATGCTTTGACCCAGGCTGTAGCCTTGCTCAGCTGCAGGTTATGATAGGCTTCGAACCCCATGAAGACCAGCGGCACTACCTCGAGCGCGCTGAAGGTTGCGCCGAGTGCGATAACAGCGGTCGGGGTACCGGCAAAATAGAGGTGGTGGAAAGTCCCGAGGACTCCGCCGGCCAGGTAAACGATTGTGGCGAAAAGTACACCGGCGGTTGCATACCTGATGTTGAGCAGCCCCATCCTGACAAAAAGGAAGGCGGCAATAACCGTGGCAAACACTTCAAAGAAGCCCTCAACCCACAGGTGGACCACCCACCAGCGCCAGTATTCGGCAATGGAGAGGTGGGTCTGCCGGCCCCACATGAGACCTGCCCCGTAGAACGCGCCAATGGCCACTGTTGCAATGCTGAAGAGGATCAGCAGCTCGCGGCTCTCTGAACGTTTGGTGATGGCAGGCCACAATGCCCTGAACATCAGGAAAAGCCATATGATGAAACCGATAAACAGAAATGCCTGCCAGAATCTGCCAAGATCAACATACTCGTAACCCTGGTGGCCAAACCAGAAGTTCTTTACCAGTCCGAGCTTCTGCATAACGCCCATCCACTCTCCTGCCATTGAGCCAACGACAATGACCAGCAATGCAAAAAACAGGAAATTGACGCCTGCTTTCTGGAATCTGGGTTCATGGCCTGAAACAGCCGGGGCAATGTACAATCCTGCAGCCAGCCATGCGGTTGCTATCCAGAACAGTGCAAGCTGGATATGCCAGGTTCTTGAGATTGAATATGGCATGATGCTGGCAAGGCTCAATCCGTAGAATTGATTACCCTCCACTCCGTAATGTGCGGTTATCACGCCTGTGAGGATCTGCAGCAGGATAAGCCCAACCACCACCCAGTAGTATTTCAGTACCGCTTTCATTGAAGGAGTGGGATGCAGTCCGCCCAGCGGATCATTCTGGGGAAGCAGTGAGCTGTCGAGGACGTCGGATCTGTTCCTTGCATTATAATAAGCAAGGAGGCCTATCCCTACCAGCAGCATTATCACGCTGAATCCTGTCCACAGGACAATGCCTGCCGATGGGATGTTTCCTATGGCCGGATCAGGCGGCCAGTTGCTGGTGTAGGTATGGGTTGACCCGGGCCGTTCCGTTACACAGGCCCATGCGGCCCAAAAGAAAAAGGCATTCATGGCAGCCATCCTGTCATTGTCCTTGATTGTATTGGCAGGAATGGAATATGCTGTCCTTTCCTTTTCAAGGGAAGGGTTATTCATGAAAAGACCTGCGTAATATGATGAAATGCTTTTTACTGCCCTGGCCCTTTCCCCGGATATGGTCAGTATCCCGGTGCTTTCATTGTATGTGTTGGCCCGCAAAGCTTTCTGAAGCCGAACCTCAAGCATTACCTGTTTTTCCTTTTCAAGCCTGTCAAAAGGAACACCGAACTCCGCGGAAGACCATTCATCGAGGATGAAACCGGCCTCGCGGTGCAGCCAGTCTGCCGACCAGTCGGGAGCCACATATGCACCATGACCCCAGACCGAGCCTATCTGCTGGCCGCCGATTGACTGCCACACATTCTGCCCGTCCCTGATCTGCTGCATTGTAAAAAGTACCTCCCCTCCTTCAGAGACAACCTTCTCAGGTATTGGAGGTTTGAGCCTGTAGATTTCTTTACCGAAAAACAACAATACGGAGAAACTGATAAGAGTGATCACTATTAGACCGACCCATAGAGTTCTTGTCTTCATAAACCGGATGTTTTGGAGTTAATGTTATCTTCTGAAAAAATATGCGCTAAATTATACAATAACAGCAATTATAGCAGGAATTTATGATAATTATCTCTTCGGTGTTTCCATGAATGTTTCAATAACTTCTTTTGCTGTCTGCATTTTGCTGGCAGGGAGGCATAAAATCCGGTCCGCCAGGCCTTTAACAGGAACAGGCAGCTGATAAGCGCTGAATTTCCGGGATCATCGGACCGGCTGCCGGATTCTGAAATCATTTCCCGGGAAATCCGGAGGAATGACCCGGAGATGCCAGGCAGAACCGCTGTTTCCAATCCCCCGTTTTCGTGAAAACAGCCGGTGGCTTATCGGAAAAGCCGGTACAGGAGGAGTTCAGTTACTTTGCTGAAGCTTTTTTTGCTGAAACCCTTCTGTTGGGCGTGGCTTTTCTTTTTGCATTCTCCAGTTGTGTCTTGCGTTTTCTCAGCTTTCTCCTGGCCGATTCCGCAGCTTTCAGGATTGCATCCTCAAATATGGAAGCGGTGGATTTAACATAAGCATCCCTGCCGGGCATCCTGATGTTCAGGATACAGTTAACAACCTCCCTTGCACCTTTGACCTCCATTACAAGAGTTACTTCTATCTCCTGTATTTCGGCATAATACGAATTAAGTGATCCCAGCTTTTCCCTGGCGAACTTCCTTAAGGAAGGACTCATTTTAAATCCCTGTGATTCAACTCTGAATTTCATATATCTCCTTTTAACTGTTTATTGTTGATAATTCCGGCAGATCATATACCTGCATGCCTCAGTGCATTGTCAGCGAATTTCATTTCACGATAAATATAGCTGTTTTCTCAACACGGGGAGCAGCCGGGTTGCTTTAATAATTTTATCTTAGCGTTATTACGGATTCATGGATTTATCGGAAGCCTGAACCGGCAGATTAGCGGCAGGCATCATTGCAACCAGATTAAAACTATTTTAAGATGAAACCTACATGATTGACCACAATCACAAACACGATAAGAATATAATTGTCAATCGAGCTTGCGAGCTCGACAAAGTCAATCATGTGCGGTTCCCTGCCCGACGGGTCAGGCGGGCATCATACCATTAAAATCAAAATTATATTATGATGAAAATCAGTGATATCTTCAGTCATAACAGGAAATGGATTGCAGAAAGGCTGGAGTCTGACCCGGAGTATTTTGTGAAGCTGGCGGGGCAGCAGACGCCGGAATACCTTTTCTTCGGATGTTCCGACAGCAGGGTTTCAGTTGAATCACTGCTGGGGACCAAGCCGGGAGATGTCTTCATGCACCGGAACATAGGCAATGTTGTTCCCAGCAATGACCTGAATGCTCTGTCGGTGATCAGCTATGCGGTGAACCATGTAAGGATTAAGCATATTATCGTGTGCGGTCATTATAACTGCGGCGGTGTAAAGGCTGCGATGACTGCCCGGGACGAGGGGCTTTTAAATCCCTGGCTCAGGCATATCCGGGATGTATACCGCCTGCACAGAAAAGAGCTTAACGGCATTGCCTCCGTTGAACGGCGCTACGACAGGCTTGTTGAGCTGAATGTCCTGGAGCAGTGCATCAACATTGTGAAAACCCGGGATGTTCAGAAGGCACTGCTCGAAAAAAGGATATCCATTCACGGCTGGGTGTTTGATCTTAGAACCGGCAGGTTGATTGATCTGAAGATCAATATTAAAAAGATCATGGATGAGATCATGGATGTTTACAACCTTTTTGAGTAGAATTTCTGCCCCTGGTCCTTTCTCTGCCCGCCTTTTGTTTCCTTTGCATTCCCCGGGCTGTTCCCGGATTCCCGGAATTGTTTAACTTTCCGCTGTATTGAGCGTATGCAGCGGTTTTAACTGAATGACTATTATAAGGATGCACGGATCACTGACTGCAGGACTGATGTCAGCCTGCCTGCTTATTTCCCTTTCGTGCCATGCTCCGGGCAGGTTAAACGCAAAGGAACCTGAAGTCAGATACTACCAGGTGATCAGGGTCATTGATGGCGACACATTCAGGGTCGACGATGGTTCTGAGAAGGGGATGGCAGTGAGACTCATCGGTATCGATGCTCCGGAGACCCGGAGGACGAGGTATAAGGAGGCAGGGTTTTATGCTGAGGAATCGAGGGAATATCTTTCAAAGCTGATTCTTGGCAAAAGTGTCAGGCTTGAGTTTGACGTGGATACCTTCGATCATTACCACCGGGTGCTGGCCTATGTTTTCCTCAGGGACGGCACTTTTCTCAATGCCAGGCTGCTGAGGGAGGGATATGCCATGGTATTGACGGTGCCACCCAATGTAAGATATGCTGAACAATTCGTCAAACTTGCCCGCAGGGCCAGGGAAAAGGGGAGGGGATTGTGGAAAGGAACGATGCTTTCAGGAAATGAAATCTGAAAAATTATCCTGAGAGATCAATTCTGCAGAGCTTCCGGGATATGCATTCAGAAATGTAACCGGGAACCTGTGCTTCTTTACGGGATTCCACTTAAATTCAAAGGCGTAAAGTTTTCCTTCTCTTTCTTCAAGGTAGTCAATTTCCTGGCGGTCTTTAGTGCGCCAGAAGAAACAATTGGCCCAGATTCCGTTATAATGAAGGTGCTTCATCCTTTCAGATATAAGGAAGTTCTCCCATAGGGCTCCTGTATCCTGTCTGATATTCAAAGGATTGAAATTTGCCAGAAGAGCATTTCTTATACCCGTGTCATAGAAATATATTTTCCGGGTCGAGGTTATCTCATTCCTCAGGTTTCCGCTGAATGCCTGAAGCCTGAAAATGACAAAGGCCTTTTCGAGAAGGTCAAGATAAGTGATGATGGTCTTTCTGTCAACTTGCAGCAGTGACGCAAGTTCGCTATATGACACTTCGCTTCCTGTCTGAAGCGCCACCGCTCTGAGTAGTTTTTCGAGAAGATCAGGTTTCCTTATTCCCTGATATGACAAGAGGTCTTTGTAAAGGAAGCTCCCCGACAACTGCCTGAGCGTTTCTCTTTCATTACCTTGTTTATTAATCACCTCCGGATACATTCCGAAAAGAATCCTTGTCTCCAGCTGCTGAATGCTTTTAAGCTGCCCTGCATAAATACTGAACTCTGCCCAGCTGATGGGATACAAATAATATTCCCATTTCCTTCCTGTGAGTGGTTCATTGATTTCACTCAGAAGGTCAAGGGACGAAGATCCGCTCACCAGAAGCTGAACATCCTTAAATTTATCAGTGATAATCTTTAGAACAAGTCCGATATTTTTGATTCTTTGGGCTTCATCAAAAAATACTGTTTTATGATTGCCGATAATACGCCTGATATCTTCAGTATTTGCATTTTCCATCTGAGACCTGACCATGGAATCATCGCAGTCAATAAGCAGATATTTCCCTGTCTGACCTGCTATTTTCTCAAGGAGGGTTGTTTTTCCGGTCTGCCTTGGACCCAGTAGAATGATTGCTTTTCCTGAATTCAGTTTCGATAGTATTTTTTCTTCAAGCAGTCTTGTAATCATATTTTGGGGAATATAATCCTCAAATATAGGTATATTTTAGGAATATAATCCCCAAAAGAAGATTTTTTCTCCTTTCTTCAATTAATTACGGTTGTGGTCTTTTAAAATTTCATCTATCTAGTAAATGGGCGGTGGATCAGCCCCAGAACATCACCCCAGCATAATGCTAAGTCCCCGGGAATAGTCAGACCAGGTTCTTTTACCATCTTTTTCGCGGCCTCTTTGACAGGATCTGAAGGAAGGCCTGTTTTGGCTGAACTGTCAATTTTGTAGCGAATGCCGGCTGGAAACTCCTGAATACGGTAATCCAGAGTATGTTCCATGATTTCAGTTGATGGTTTAATGCCTGACAGTCCCGTCAGTTTTTCGATAAGGATCTCGAGCTCGGGATGATTGACCTCAGGACGTATCCTGATAAGTGTTTCAAGTATCTTCTTAATCAGTCCCGAGTCGGTCAAACTGATTGAGAGTATGGAGTAATAAGGGTCATCGTAAAAGTACAAACCGTCCTTCTGCTTTATGGGTGCGTTGAATCCAAGAATATCGCTTCGCATGACACGGATATCGTCCCTGATCGTTCTTTCAGATACAGAACTTTTTCGCCCGCGGTATTCGGTCAGAGCTTCGGAACACCTGTCGATAAGTTCTTCCAGGGACCACCTTCTCCTTCCCCCGTAAAGACAGGAATTGATGGTTTTGTAACGTATCAGGGCATTAAGGTTTGAAGGCATATAAAAAAGATTTTTTAATGCAGAAAGACTGCAGTGGCACTGGTTTCATTTGTACATTAAAGATAAGAAAGTCTTACAAGTCGTGCAAGTGGTGCAAGTCGTGAAGGTTGAGCAGACGGTTTCAAAAGAAGGGACCTGCAAGACCCGCAAGACCGCAAGACCGCAAGACCGCAAGACCGCAAGACAACTATAATGATCTTTCAACTATTAATCAAATAATCCAGGTCATAAAAACAACAACAAAACAATTCACAGCTTATGGCAACCTGGCCATAATACAGGCAAGTGTTAAACCTGAAACAACATTTAACTTCAAGCCTGCCGCACCGGAAATGATTACAGGCGGACTCGTGATTTCCGAGGCAACGGGAGCAGGCGTTGTTGGGACGCTCATCGCCCTCAACAATATGGAATCATATCTGCTTCTGACTGATGCCGATGTCCTTGCCGGGGCAAAGCAGAACAGGGTGCTTAACAAATCGGTGCTTCTGGCTCCGATGACAAAAACACTCCTTGATGTTTCGTGTGTTGAAAGGATGAGGTGGCAGTACACGACAAAAAATTTTACCAATCCCGGCAGCCTTGCTGATCCCGACCTTCGGAGGGAAAAAGCCGCTTCCCAGGCATCAAAAAGGATCAATCCAGTGGGAGGGCAGTATGACACGCAGAGGGAGGTATGGTCGCAAGTCAGCAGGAAAATGGCCTCGATGAACTTCGTCAGCGAAACCGAGAGTTATTCCGACCTTGTCAGATTTGCCATGGAATCCAAAGGCAGGGAGTTCCCATCGTGTGATGCTGAAAAGGGGTGCAACTGCATTGCAGTGTTCATGGATTCAAAGGTTATATGCGCCGACATATTCGGAACTGAAGCGGCATACCAATATTATTTCCCATTGTTGAGGGATTCTGCTTTCCGGATGGCCCTGACAGGGAAAAATCAGAAGTCGCCTGATATGCATGAGGCATATTACAGGGTCCAGGAAATGATTGATAGTTTCATGGAAGCCGAAAAGCACCATGACGAGTCATACACGGGTGCCGGATCGTTTAAAACAGTTGAAAACAATTCCCTGACAGGATTCAATCTTTCAGTTAAGGGGGAGCTTATTCACGGAGCTTTTTTTGCAAAATGACGAATCGCCGGAATTCGTTGACGAAGGTATGATGCTGTATATAAGCCTGTTATATTTATCTATGCCGATTTTGGTTGGTTATCAGATCATTCCTCAAATAGGTTATGGAGCATTATCGTATAATAGGTTGAATGATAAAAGATAGACGGCGGGAAATGGGGTTTTTTAATAAACCCGTACTTGGCTGAAGGCTTAGGCAATAACTTTAATTGACACTCGGGAATTTGCCTTTTTGATGTGGTTACCCAGGTATGACTTGAAAATAAAAAATTAAATAACCTCTTGAATTAAGGTCTTAAAATTTCCGAAATTTCAAAACAAATCAGGAATTGAATGAAATTTATGTGAAATGAATATTTCATTAACTTAGAAAACCAAAGATTTTCATTTATGGAAAAACTAATACAACTGATCTATACCAAAGGTGCAGATACCGTCCGTGTTATATGTAATAGTCAGTACTTGATCTGACAGTAGGGCATTTTTTACTGACCATTTATCGCTTCAGCAAAGTTATCATCCTCTTCGATTTCTGCAAGGCTAAAGTGAGCGGATGATAGATGTTCATTTTCAG
>WXFD01000026.1 GCA_009877105.1 Bacteroidales bacterium | reverse complement strand
CCTGATTTATATTCAGGCACTGAAGATGCGAAATGAATTCAAATCGACACGTGACCTTATCGCTTGTAATAAATTATATATTAACCATTTACAATGGTTTTAAAATAAATCTTTTGGACACTAGTGATAAATAATGATTATGAAAGAAATTTTTAAAAAAATCAAACGAAGGGTAAAGTATTGGTGGATCTCGCTTCTGGTGGGAATACTTGCATTTATTCTTGCTGCATGGGCACTTGTAACCCCTGTCGAAACATTGACCGCCATGATCTATGTGTTTATCGCAATGTTTTTTATAAGCGGGATCTCCGATATTGGTTTTGCAGTGAGTAACCGCGACGTAATGCGCGGCTGGGGATGGAGCCTGGTGAATGGCATGCTGGAAGTTATATTAGGCATAATTTTGCTGATAATTCCATCAACATTGCTGACAACCATTCTGCTTTACCTTGTCGGTTTCTGGGTGCTTTTCCGTTCCATATGGAGCGTGGGAGAAGCCATCGAATTGCAGATCCTGGGGATACACGGCTGGGGATGGTTCCTGGCACTGGGTATCCTGGGAATCATTGCATCGATAGTATTCATAATAAGTCCCGTTTTCGCCGGTATCTTTGTCGTGGCGCTTATCAGTATGGCCCTATTGTTTTACGGAATTTTCCGCATCTACCTGGCTTTCGGACTCCGGAGAATCAATAAATTCATTTCCGGGAACGATTAGGGCGAACTGTTACAAGGACAAATAAATCACCATAACTTGACAAGACGCAGTCTGATAATTATCCTGGTTTTCCTGGTTTCCTGTAATGGGATTAAAAGCAGAAAGGATAAAGATGTATTTACCGAAAACCCGGCAGCAGAATGGATAACTGATGCACGATCCCTGCCTGAAACTGACTCCTTGTTCTATTCAGATCAGCCGGCACCGCTGTTTCGCAGGGAATTCAGATCAAACAGTAATATTCGCAGTGCCAGATTATATATTGCAGCTGCTGGTTATTACAGGTTTTTCATTAATGGCCGGTCCGTTGAAGATAATATTCTGGATCCTGCCTGGACGAATTTCTCAAAAAGGATATTCTATCCGGAATATGATGTCACATCACTCCTTCAGGAGGGTGCCAACTGCCTGGCAGTTTCGCTGGGAAACGGTTTCTACAATCCCCTTCCCCTCCGGAAATGGGGGCACCGTAATATGAGGGATGTTGTACCTGTTGGAAAACCGGCCTTTATTGCCTGCCTCATCATTAAGTACAGCAGCGGGAAAACGGAAAAAATAGTAAGTAACGAAAGCTGGAAGTTCGCTTACGGACCGCTCCTGAAAAACGATGTTTACATAGGAGTTACCTATGATGCCGGGAAGGAGCTATGCGGATGGAACAAAGCGGGCTTTGATGACAGTGCCTGGCAGACAGCAGTTCCGGGAACAAATCCGGGAGGTAGGCTGGAAAGATCATTTTTCCCTCCAGTGAGGATAACCGAAGAGATCCGGCCGGTGAAAATCTATTCTCCTGGAAAGGGGAAATATATTGCCGACATGGGAGTAAACTTTACCGGAACATACAGGATCAGACTGTCTGGCAACAGCGGTGATACAGTTGTTTTCCGCTTTGGGGAGAGGGTCTACGACGACGGAAGCCTTAATCCCATGACTGCAGTTATCGGCCAGATCAAGAGTAAGGGAACCGGAGGTCCGGGTGCTCCTGATATTGCATGGCAGACCGACAGTTTCATTTTTGGAGGAGAAGACGAGGCCTGGTTTACGCCTGATTTTACATATCACACATACAGATATATAGAAATTTCGGGTCTGGATTATAAGCCGGATCCGGAAGATATTACCGGCCTGTTCATCCATTCGGATATTCAACGGCCGAATCACTTCACGTGTTCTTCCGATCTGCTGAATTCAATACAGAAAATAACGGAAAGGACATTCAGGGCAAATCTTGTAAGTATTCAGTCTGATTGCCCTGCAAGGGAGAAATTTGGTTACGGCGGAGATCTGAACGCAACATGCGAATCCTTTATTTACAATTTCGACATGCGGTCATTTTACCGCAAGACAATACTTGACTGGGCTGATGCGATGAATGATTCCTCTTTTGTTGACACAGCGCCCTATGTGGGAATAGCCTACTGCGGCATCAGCTGGGAATCTGCATTCCTTATCACCCAGTATTACCTTTACCAGTATTATAACGACCGGGATATTATCAGGGAGTTTTATGAAGCGGATAAACGCTGGATGGAAAAGGTTGCACGAATTCATCCTGAAGGAATGGTTCATAAAGGATTAAGTGACCATGAATCACTTGAACCGGTACCTGTGGAACTGACCGGAACATGTCATTACCTGCAGTGTGCAGGAATAATGCAGGCCTTTGCCGCCGTAATGGGCGACAGGGATGGTGAAAGAGAATATGAGCAACTTGCGAAAAAGCTCAGATCGCTTGTCAAGGCGGAATTCTGGGACAAGCCCGTGCAGGGTGAAATAAACCGTCAGACTTTGTTTTCCGCTTTGCTTTATCATGGCATTATTCCTGAAGATGAGATTGATGCGGCAAGGGATTCACTGAGAGCTGCAGTAAGAAATGGTCCGTCCGGACATTTTTCAACCGGGATATTCGGAACAAAATATATCCTGGAGGCTCTTTCGGAGTATGCTTCGCCTGAAGAAGTTTTTTCCGTTGTAAACAGTACTGAATATCCCGGATGGGGTCACATGGTCAGCCGAGGGGCAACAACGGTCTGGGAAACCTGGAAGGAAAGCGACAATGTCTATTCAAACTGTCATCCCATGTTCGGCACGGTGTCGGAATGGTTTTACCGCCGGCTTGGAGGGATCCGCCCGCTTCCGGATGAACCGGGATTTAAAAAATTCATCATTTCCCCTGCTGTTCCCGGCGGTCTTGATTTTGTCAGCTGCTCCTGGCATTCGCCCTGGGGCGAAATCGTATCAGACTGGGAAAAACATGGGACTGATGCTGTTCTGTACCGGATCAGGATACCCCGGGGAAGTACCGCTATTGTTGATCTCCTGCCTTCCGTGGTTAACAGGATAGAGTTCGTCAGTGAAGGAGAACCTCAGAAAGATATTGTTCCTGAAGGAATGAGCAGCGGGAAATTCGAACTGGGAGAAGGTGAATATCTGATCAGCGCTGCCTTGTAAGGAGATGGTTCAATGTAAGGCCGCCGGGTGAAATTCTAATGCTCCACTTGCTCATTGATCTTTTTAGGGGCCTCACCGGGAATCCCATGAAACTCACTTTTACTTTTAATTGTCTGGCAGCCAGGATTATTCTTTTCTGTCTGGCAGATATATGCCGTTACGGAATTTTCACGAGGACAATCTGAATTGCTTTCTGCTGGTTTTGATGCAATAAATGATCGTTCGTTATTGCATCGTGAATTTATGTGACACAAGGCTGGAATCCGAAAATGAATACAACCATCCGGGATGAACTGAAATAAGTAAAAGATTTACATCTGCTCATGACAATCTGTACAGGCAACGGTATGAATATCGTTTTTACTTGAAGGTGAAAAATAAGTTGTATTCATAGTCCTGACATCAAGCCGGCAGTTTTTTGATTTTCCGGCATGGCATTTATCACATGAGTTTTTCTGATAATTTGAATGCGGTTCATGGCATGCCATGCAGCTAATACCTTCATGAACTCCTGCCGGGGTATGATCGTCACTGCTGCCGGCCTGGTGCCAGACGGAGGGGGCATGGCACTGCACGCACAGCCGGTAGACCGGATCAGCCGGAGTCTGAACCGTGTCTTTTCCGCTTAAAATAACCGGTTTTGGAAGATCGTCCGGGGTAAAATGGGTTTTTTCGTGCCGGAAGTAAAATCCAAGTGCATTGTTACCCCTCATTCTCCTGTAAAAAACATTTTCCGGAGTTGAATAATCCGGTCTTTGCGCCGGTTCACCCTTTGAATGGATCATATGGCAGGCCATACAGGGTATTGTGGCTTTGCCGGCCATTTTTTCATCTTTCATGCGCCACGGGCCCTGCTTCGAAATAGGCTCCACCAAATCCAGAATTGTGCCCTCATAGAACATGCCATGGCAGCGCAAACAGTCAAAATTCAGCTGTTCGGCCGTATTGTGAGTTTCATCAAGCATAATATCGGCATAGGTTGCAGAATGTCCTCCTGTAAGCCAGCCTGCATATTCGCCCTGATGGCAGGATCTGCACCTTTCCATTGTCCCGAGTATCTGCTCTTCTGACAAACGGATATCATCGGGATCCGGTTTGTTCAGGAAATGACGTACTACCATGCGTGATTTTTCAGACAAGCTTTTAAAACCATTTTCAAGTGCGGTTCCGTGACATTTCATACAGGAGATTTCAACGTGTGCGGAAGAAGTCCAGCTGCTGTGCGATGAATGGATTTCGTGGCATCTTGCACATGTTTTATCCGGAGTTGCAGTATTCCACCATGTATAGGAGGCACCCAGAAATAAAATGAATATGAATAATGCTATTGATGTTCCGATTAAACCTTTTAAATATGTTTTTGCCATATTTTACCTGAATTTTGAACCGTTCCAGTTTTTAATAATATAGTCGCTTACCCAGTAGCCGAGGGCCATAATTGTCAGGACAGGATTAAAGCCGCCGTTTGTCACATGCAGGCTTCCGTCAGCAATAAAAAGGTTGTCAATATCATGAACCTGGCCGTATCTGTTTGTAACCGATGTTTTTGGATCATTTCCCATCCGTGCGGTACCTGACTGATGCTGTCCTCCGGATCTTCCTCTTCCGCCAACGCTCTGCCATGTATAAACGGCCCCGGCTGCCTTTAATATTTCCTCTGCGCGTTCTGACATGAACTTGCATCCTGTCAGATCGTAGTTGTGGCGTGTGCCGGAAAGCCTGGCAACCGGAATACCCCAGTAATCTTTGATACCAGTATCAACAGTAACGCGTGATTCAAAATTCGGGATCTCCTGAAAAGGTCCGATGAGCTGGATTAGTTTTTTAAACTGATTCCGTTGAAAATCCTTATGTTCCGCGCCCCAGCGTTTAGCGCCGGGCGGACGTATTTTTGAAAAGTGATAAGGCATTGGGGTAAATTCATTGCACAGGACACCCCCGCCCACTATACCGGGATTATAATGATTAAAGTCTGAAAGCGCAAGAGTTGCGCCGGGGCCTACATCGTCATAAACGTCGTAATTCATTAATCCGAATGCCCCGGTATAGGCATGTCCCTGTAAATTTCTGCCAACCCAGTCATTATTGTTTCCGGCACCGTCAGGAAACAGATTTGATTTTGAGTTCAGCAGCAGTCGTGCTGTTTCTATGGCTGCTCCTGCAACAATGACAATATCTGCTTTCTGAATTCTGCCGCGGTTGTTTTCGTCGAAATATTTCACCCCGGTTGCGCGTCCCTTTTCGTCAATAATGATCTCAGCAACCTGGCAGTTTGTCCGCAGTTCGCAGTTTCCTGTAGCAATTGCCCTGGGGATAACAGTGTTGTGAGTTCCGTTCTTTGCATTGACGGGGCAGGCAAATCCCACACAGCTTCTCATTCTGTAACATGCCGGACGGCCGTCGTAGCTGACCGAATTGCGCAGCATCGGAATGGGGAAAGGATGCAGCCCCAGTTTTATTGCAGCGTCCGCCAGAAGATTTGCCGATTTGTTATAGGCAAACGGGGGCATCGGGTACTCTTTTTTGCGGGGAGCCTCAAACGGATTTGCTCCGCTTTTGCCCGACACGCCGATTTCCCATTCTGCCTTTTCGTAATATGGCTCAAGATCGTGATAAGTTATGGGCCAGTCGTCGAGTGTTGAGCCTTCCACATGGCCATAGGTTGATTTCATTTTGAAATCTTTTTCCATAAACCGCCATCCCATGGCACCATAACTGACCGTTCCCGAGCCCACGCATGCGGCATTGTTACTGTATTCTCCCTGACTCGCCCTTAAAACCTGCGTAGAGCCGTCGCTGTTAACTGCCACCCTCGGATGGCGGATATCATCAGGTCCGAATGCATTTCCAAGAACAGTTATTCTTTGTGAAATAAGTTCATCATCATCATGATCATTATATGTTGCCCATCCGCCGCGCTCGAAAAGGACAACCGAAAGACCGGCAAAAGCCAGTTCCTTGGCTGCCACTCCTCCGCCGGCCCCGGCCCCGATTACTACAGCATTTACATGTTTGTTTTTCATGTATCCCGAAGTTTTTCAGTTGCGCACTTTGATACGTAACGGTTTTGTCCGATCACATGCGGGTAGTCAAGCTTCATCATCTTATAGCTTGCATAATTTTTGTTTCCCCCATGCCTCGGAGAACCATAAAATCCCTGCATGGAATGGTCGAGCAGCATATTGAAGAAAGTTCTCTGATTTATTTCTTTCCAGAATTCTTCCGGAAGTTTTCCCGATTCCATTTGCTCCATGAAATCTCTTTGAGTATCCCTGTCAAGATCACAGAAATACTTGTTGTAAACTGCTTCTGATGAACTGACTATGCCAGAGATTCCAAGCCTGTATTCGTTCCGGTGCCTTGCGTAGGGACCGGTGAGCTGTTTGTCGATAAAGTTTACAACATTTGCCTCAGTTGCTCCCGGATCATTATCGGACGGAATAATCTGCTCCGCAAATGCTATGATGATCCTTGCCTCCTCGTTGGAAAAAAAACGCCATTCTGAATCATTCCCTGCACAGGCAGGAATTAACAGAATGCTTCCGCAGGAAAGGCTGAGATGATACAGAAATTCTCTCCTGTTTGTTCTCATATTTGCCAATTAATGGTTATAAAGTCCGAATATAATATTTTCAGTTTATAAAGTAAGTACCTGATATAAGTTTACATCACCGGTAAAATTTGACTATTCCCTGCTCAAAAGAAGATTTACAATGTAATTCAGTCCCTGTTCCAGACAGTGATAAAATCGCATCCCCGGTCAGACCTGCAGACTCGTCCCCATTTCGCTTCGCAGGGACAAGATCCTGTATCGTGCCGCATCGCGGCAACGGCAACGATACATATCGTCAAACCGGTAATTTCAAAAAAATCTCCAAAATAATTTGTCAGAATCAAAAGTATTATTACATTTGTATTATACATCTTGCATAATACTTAATTTCAAAATGGATAAAGAAAAGAAATTAAATGAGCTCCTGGCCTCCTGGGAAGATACATACAAAAAGGGGCAGCTTACTTTATGGATTTTTCTTTCTCTTCAGGATAGTAAAAAGTATGTTGAGGAAATCAAGGATTTTGTAGAAAAGAAATCCAACGGAACCATAACCTGTGAAGAACAGAGCCTATACAGGGCTCTGAGGAAATACGAACACATTGAAGTATTGAAACATGAACCGGGGAAGGGGAACAATGGTCCCGACAGAAAGTATTATTATCTGACAGAGCTGGGGAAAGAACTATTTAACCGTTTTGTAACCAGGAATATAACCTTATTCTTTTCGGAAGAAATACAAAGACTTTTAAAATCATAAATTATGAAAACAATAACACTCTTCCTTATCAGATTTGCACTGTCAGCAACCGCACTGACCATAATATTCAGGTACGGATTGAGCTATGGAATGGAAAACAAATCAGCATTTGTCGTTGCATCAGCTGCAATTATATACGGGATCACCATGTTCATCCTGGGATGGTATTTCGGTAAAAAGGACGGAGAATATTTACCTATCTATGATGTAGGCTTCAGATTTCACTTTACAACATATTTAGTCTTCAATACAGTATCGCTTTTATGGTTTGTTCTTGGCCTTAATGCCCATAACGAGAAAGTTAAAATAATATACATCACGGCCATTATCTGGGGGGCGGTTTTAATTACACATTTCCTATTCTTTCTGTGGACAAGGAAAAACTCAATTAATAATCTTTACAAAGAAGACTTGTTTGACTGAAAAGGCAGGTGAGAGGATGTTTATACCCAGGCAGGAGTTAAGTGTCTCGCAACATAATTCCTGCAGATTCCGGATACAAGTGGCACTTCTAAACGGTAGCGGTAAAAGGCCCGGCCCGTAACAAGCCGCCGGGCACCGGGGGCCAGTTTAAAACAGCAGGTGCCAACCAGGGGGATGGCCAACCCCCTTTGACAGGAAAGATAAAAGCGTATAACCGAAAACACTTATTAAAACAGGCCAAACCCGAAAATGCAAACGAGTAGCAATATTAAAAAGCAACTACTATGAAAAGAAGATTATTAATAATCGTGATATGCGTGATTACATGCAACACACTGGCCGGACAATCAGCTTATTCAGGCAGCTTTAATTTCAAAAATCAGACAACCTTTAATCTGGTTTCAGAAAATGACAGTGTTACTGTTCAGATTGCCAGAAAGCAGATAATCTTTAACAACGCTTCAGGAAATTTATCCGGTATCAAAAAGATAAAGCGGAATCACCTTTTGATCTTCAACAATAGTGATACAAGTCAGGTTGTTCAGACAAAAAGGAAACTAACCTTTCAGTCCGGTTTATTTTATCCCTATAAAAAAAGGACTTCAAAAGAATTGATACTTGCGGATCATGACGGACAGATTGTACTTAACGCTGAATATGGTTTCAGGTACCCGGTTGCAAACTATAAAATCACTATTTACGACAAAACAAAGTTTACAGAGTTGCTCTCCTATGCAACTTATTATTTGTTCGCGAACAGCAGGGATCTGAAAAACGCCTATGAAACACCTTATATCTATTTTGGTCCTTACTGAAAACCAGCCATAACACTGATTAGACGATAATTGCCGGTTTGGTGAAAAACCAAGGATTTGTGCAGGGAATAATAAATATGCAAATTTGCATGGGACTACCTTGAAACAGTGCAGCTGCACATATATTTGTAAATTCGTATCAGGGCAGGCCCGATTAACAAAACAGTCCGGTCATGAGAGTGCGTATAAAAATCTGCTGCATCAGCAGTATTTCTGAAGCGTTCACAGCAATCGAACATGGTGCTGATGCGATCGGGCTTGTCGGTAGAATGCCAAGCGGTCCCGGACCAATACCGGATGAACTTATCAAACAAATTGCAGAGGCAGTCCCTCCTGCCGTTGCAACCTTTCTTCTGACAAGTGAAACCTCCGCTTCCGCTATTATCGAACATCATTCCAGAACCTGTACAAACACCATTCAGATTGTCGATTTACTCTCTGCCGGAACTTATTCTCATATTAAAGATGCATTGCCAGCCGTGAAAATTGTGCAGGTGATTCATGTTATTGACGCAAAATCAGTCGAACTCGCCATTAAACTATCGGAAAGTGTGGATGCCTTACTGCTCGATAGCGGAAACCCTAAACTGAAAATAAAGGAACTTGGAGGTACCGGCAGGATTCACGACTGGAAATTAAGCAGGCAAATCCGCGATTATTCAAAGTGCCCCGTATTCCTTGCCGGAGGACTAAATTCAAATAATGTAAAACAGGCTATTGAAGAAGTTCAGCCATTTGCAATTGATGTATGCAGCGGAGTCAGAACAAATGGGAGTCTGGATAAAAACAAACTAAGCGCCTTCGTGGCAAATGCCATGATTCAATAATAAGTTACTGTCTTCAATTTTCAGCAATATGCCCGGTTTAAGCGGACGGCGCTATGTTCAGAAAGTTCAGCACAGATTTTCGATCTGTACTTTCAGGTGCAGGTCAACCGGATCACATATGGATGCAGCTTCAGGGAAAAGTTTAACAGGTTATCGGGTCATAATGTGCCCGGACAGGTCGCTGACACAATCCGGCTTTACCATTATGATCTTCAATGCCTGATCCATTTAAAATAAGAACCCGGGTCGTGCAGTTTACTGTACCAGAAAATATTTCGAGATGAGTAAAATAAAAGATCTTTCAGAATCAGTATTATCAAGGGATGAATTCAAACGGAAATTCAGTTTGCGGG
Source organism: Bacteroidales bacterium (assembly GCA_009877105.1). Classification (GTDB taxonomy): domain Bacteria; phylum Bacteroidota; class Bacteroidia; order Bacteroidales; family VadinHA17; genus LD21. Next base: position 91,956 of record WXFD01000026.1, on the reverse strand, counting down.
AACTGTATTGCTCTTTCGTATTTATCCCGGGAGCAATGTCAAAACTGATTGGGAACAACAGAAGTAAATTAGTCGACAAGCAGTTTATAGAGCGGCTGCAGTTAGCTGTCACAGAAGTAAATGGCTGTGCTGCATGCTCTTATCAGCACACGAAGATGGCCCTCCAACTGGGAATGAGTAATGAAGAAATAAGCAGCTTCCTGAGCGGAGGAAGTGACTTTATTAAGCCCGAAGAGGCAAAAGCAATCATGTTTGCCCAACACTTTGCAGATTCAAGAGGATATCCAGGGAAATTTGCCTATGATTCAATTGTAAAAGAATATGGAAAAAAAGAAGCATTAATTATTTTTTCAGCGGTCCGTGCAATGCTAGCAGGAAACATCTATGGTATTCCCTTCAGTGCATTCCTGTCACGTCTGCAAGGAAAGCCATATAAAGGGAGCTCACTTTTGTACGAAGCAGGAATGCTCATCGGCGGGATCATCCTTTTGCCTATTGCTGTAATTCATGGATTGTTAAGAAGTTTGACCGGTGCATCTGATATTGGATTTGATGAAAGTTTAAACGAGTGATATTAATCCGAAAAAGTAATCTAAAAATAACCGGATTAGTGAACAGGGTCACGACCTGTCCGGCAACAAAAATATAATGTCAGTTGTTAATCTGAATATTAATGAACCCACAAACAGGATATAAATGAAAAACAGAATACTGTTCATTACCGTGCTGGCAACTTTGATTTTTGGCTGCAGCGAACAAAAAAACAAACCAGCTCACAAGCTGCTTTCAGACGGGCAGGCAAACGTTATGTCCGACAAACAGGCATCAGCAAATCAAACGTCAGACGCGGGCCCCGGTCTTTCCAGCAAGGAGATACGCTCACTATCCGGAAATGTCAAGACATTGGATCCAAACCTGCCAACTATTGGCATCCTGATGTTTGATAAGGTTCTGATGACAGACCTTACTGCACCAATAGACGTTTTTGCAAAACACTCTGAAGACGGGAAGCAATTATTCAATGTAATAACGATTGCCGAGCAATATGGCCTTTATACGAGTGAAGAAGGTTTGAAAATGTTCCCGGACTACACCTTCTCCAACGCCCCAAAACTGGACATCATTATTGTTCCCAGCGCTTACGATATGACAAAACAATTAACAAATAGCAATATTGTAGAATTCATTAAGGACCAGGACAAAAATACCGACTATACAGTGAGCAATTGTGCCGGAGCACAATTAATTGGCGAATCGGGCATTGCTGACGGAAAAAAAATTGTCACCTGGATTGGCGGAGGTACCGATCTCCAGAAGAATTATCCCAATTTAAAAGTCCAGGACGACTCAAAAATCAGTTTTATTGAAGACGGGAAGTTCATGTCATCAAACGGGAACCTGGCTACTTATATCTCGTCACTGGAATTATTGGAAAAACTGACAAGCCAGGAACACAGGAAATTTGTTGAATCGCACCTGTATCTTGACCGATTGCAGGAATGGAAAAAATAAACAACAACACCAGGGCTGGGCGGACTATATACCCGCTTACCAGCCGGATAAAATAAAGAAATTAAACAAATACAGGACCCGGTATACGGTTCCTTAACCAGTTATCTGGTTCCAAAATCTTTTTTAGCCGGCCAAATTATCACGCTGATCAAATTTTTTCTGCCAGTTAGTTTAGGAAATCAGGAAAATCGATTCACTTTGTTTAAAGGATTTTCAGGCCAGATAACATCCACCCGTAATCGAGAAGTTGCACCGTGAGTCTTAAAACTTAAACTGTATTTCCGGGCATCAGGATAATCCGTTCAAAAATAAAAGAATCGTCCAGATTGTTTCGTCGGGCAACACTTTGTAATTTTATCTCCGTAACCTTTGCTATCAATATGAACTGATACCCGACATACAGGAAAAACTTTAAGGCGATAAAAATGGAAATAACAAACTTAATAACAGGGCTTTTAATTGGGGGAGGCATTACCGGCATAATTCTTTTTTTAGTCAGTAAAACCAACAGCGTTTCAAAAAGAAGATTTGACGAATTATCAGTCAAATATTATGACACCATCACGGATCTCAGATTGTCTGAAAACAAGGTTCAAACACTTCAGACAACGTGTGATAGCCTGTCTGAAAGATTGGGAACGAAAGAAAATGATGTTATTCTGCTGGAGACAAGGAAAGCTTCCCTGGAAGAAAAGCTTGTTCATAGCGAGAGTAGAATTACTGACCTTTCAGAAAAATTGACCGCCAATCTTGAGATAAATACAAACCTGCAGGACGATATCAACAGGCATAAACAGACAATATCTGAATTAACCGCCAATAACAACTCGATATCTGAAAACCTGACAAGGCAGAACGACATTAATGAAAAACAATCCCGGCAAATTGAAGAACTAACGGCAAAAATAACTGAACTTACTTCCCGGGTGAGCCAACTGACAGCAAACAACAATGCTTTAAATGACAAACTCACTACCCAAAAAACTGAGATTGAAGAACTTCAGAAAACAGCCCACCTGCAGTTTGAAAAGATTGCCAACAAGTTGCTAGAAGAGAAGTCTGAAAAATTCACTGCAACGAATAAATCAAATATTGAAACTCTGCTCAATCCTCTAAAGGAAGACATAAATAAGTTCAAAGAAAAAATTGAAGCAACACATACGGAAGAGACCAAGCAAAGAACTTCACTGGAGGAACGCATTAAAGGTCTGATTGAGCAGACCAACAAGGTCAGTGAAGAAGCCAATAACCTGGCTGCGGCATTGAAAGGCAAATCCCAAAAAAGGGGTAACTGGGGTGAGTTAATCCTGGAAAGAATCCTTGAAGCATCAGGGCTGACAAAAGACCGTGAGTATTTCATTCAACAAAACACCAGGACAGAAGAGGGTGCCAATCTCCGGCCTGATGTGAAAATTGTTTTACCCGATGAAAGGGTAATCATGATTGATTCAAAAGTCTCTTTAATCGCGTATGACCAGTTCGCGGGCAGCGAAGACCAGGAGGAACAAAAGAGGTTTGTCTCTGAACATATTAAATCAACCAGGAGGCACATTGATGAATTAAGCGCGAAGAAATATGATGATCTTGACCTGTCGTCACTCGATTTTACAATGATGTTCGTGCCAATTGAACCGGCGTACCTGCTGGCCATTCAGGGCGACACGGACCTGTGGTCCTATGCTTACTCGAAAAGAATATTGCTGGTAAGTCCCACAACATTAATTGCATGCCTCAAATTATTTTCAGACTTGTGGAGGCGGGAATGGCAAAATAAAAATGCAATGGACATTGTGAAACGGGGGGAATTGCTTTATGAGAAATTTGTTGGTTTCACGGAAAACTTTGAGGAAATAGGTAAAAAACTCGACTCAACCCAGAAAGCATATGATGATGCTTTAGGACAGTTAAAAACAGGAAGAGGCAATGTTATAAGCCAGGCAATACAATTAAAAAATCTGGGGTTGAAATCAAACAAGAAAGTTCCTGGCAAGTTGCTGCCTGCTGCATTCAGCGAGACGGAAACTGAAGATGAGAACGTCAAGGAAGAAGAAAGCCAGAACTAACCAACGAACCTTAAAAACATTGAGTCGCACGTAATGTACCTGCTGATGGATTCAGGCTGTTAAAATTTGAATTTGTCTGCTCCAGTTCGGGTACAATGCCGCGGGCTGTTCAGAATTTCGATATCCGCCTTAAAACGAAGTCCGAAATCTCTCAAACACATTCTGCCAAAGCTGACCAGAGTCCCTGCTTGCTTTTGCACACTCTGTTTTTCGGATAATGTGACGGAACTTTGCTCTGAACGGAATTACTTTTTTCCTTTAAATAAATAATCAGCTTTCACCGGACATCGAATCAAAAAGTGCCCAAACAACCGCTTAAGCAAATCTGCCACTGTTTTTGCGGGCTTCCCTTTCGCTCGGGGCAGACCACGGCGAAACCGCTCCCGATCCGGAACTTTGTTTAACTAGGCGTTGGTATAACAAAGAATTGGTATAGAATATTTTTTTATCTATATTTACAAACGATCTAAAAAATGAAACATGGTGATACCTGATTGATTATTTTCAGAGCCTGGATTGGGCATGCTGAAAAAGAACCGGGTAACATTGGGTCGTTGGCAATGATTATTTAGTGTTGAGAAAATTATATATATTCTTTTTATTATTAACCTAAATTTTTAATCATGAAGCATGTTTCATATTTATTTGTATTAGTAGGGTTAGCCCTGTTTCTGCCCGGTTGTTCGTATATCGATGATGAACCGGATTTGGATTCCAAAGGCGGATCAGAGTTTTTGTTTCTGTATGAACCTACCAATAGTGCTACTCACGGTAGTGAAAAAGGGTTTTTCAAGGTCACAGCCAATAAGGGAGAGGCTGATGTTAAGCGTTTAAATAATTTTTATCCCGGACTTTGGATGCATGTTGACGTCAACAAAAAAGGCATGGTTGCATTTAATGCTCATGCCAGTGTCATCCCCGGAAATGCATCAAAATATTCAAAGCTTGCCTACTTTAATATTTCCGACCCGGATAATGTGAAATTTTTAGATCCTCCGAAAGAGGCACCGGAAAAATGGCGCTGGAGGATAAATGAATCATTCAGGCCTTTAGTGCTGAAAGATAACAGAATTGTTGTCCATCTTAGTTTGGAGTATTATGTTTATGGTCCAGGTTCAAAACAATTCATGGGTGTATATGATCCTGCAAAAGACAGCTGGACCATAAGTCCGGATATTAGTACCTTTGTATTAGCCCAACCCGAAAAAGGCTGGGATACCGAAGCGGGTCTGATAAAAGGCGATCCTGTGAAAAGCCCTGACGAAAGCAGAATTTACATTACAGCACAGGGCTGGGGAGTTGATGGCGGGGCCAACCATTATGATTACGAGTTTCTGGCCTACTACGATATCGATCGCAATGAGTTTGGAAGGATTCTGTGTGGCCCTCACGTCAAAAGAGGAGCTTCCAACAAAAGTGTCTATTACAGTAATGAAGGTAAACTACATGCTTTTGACATAAATACTAAAAATGATGTTGAATTTGAAATCAGGAATGGATTAATCACCGGAGCAGGTACTAAAGATGAATTCATTTTAACGTGGAGAGGTTCAGGATTGGCGACATATGCAAGAGCAGGTAATTCTTTTGATGAAAAACATATTATCAATACAGAAACATTAACTGAAAAAAAATACAGAGGTTTGGGCAGCCAGGCTTTTTATATTAATAATGAAAAGGAAATAGTGTTTTCCGCCACAACCGACTTTTATACCAATTACGCATCTGAAATGGTAATATATAAGACTCCTTTAATATCTGAAAATCCTGATCCGGAATTGCTCTTAACACTACCAAAAGATTTTAGAGCTAATTTCTGGCTGATCAAATAATTGCAGATGGCTTTTTAAAGGAACACTGCAGGTTTTTCTTGTTCGGAACAGGATGGACTTACAAATAAGGGTTAACGAGGAAATCAGGCCAACCAATTAATCGGGTCAGTGATTTCTGCTTTTATTTGTTATCCTGATGTAAAATATATATCTAATACAAGCTTGCTCAATAAATGGATCTTCAGTCGGGGAGGTAAAGCTTAGTTGAAAATTGATTAACTTTAATCCTTTGTTTGAATGCAATGTCACCACGCAAAGTATACCAGGCCAGGGAGGCGTATCTGTAACGGCTTCACCGCGGATGGAGAAGGAAAGGCCATAATTGTGATAGGATCGTACATGTCGGGCAATGAAAATATGTCTTTTGATTTAGGGTTTGGATACGGATCAGTTTCTGTCATATGGATTGATGAAAAATAAAAAGATACTGCTCATATTGTTAACAGGATTTTTTTTCCCCCTGCTTCTATCCGGACAGAGTGATAACCCATCCGTCCGATATGCAAATGCCTATAAGCAGTATTTGAATGCCGGCTGCCCACTGGAAAAAGACAGTATTAAACATTTTGTTTATTTCGCCCGCGACCGGGAAATGATCCATAATCATCCGTTCCTGAAAGTTCAAAGAATTGCCGGGGCGCAGATAATGTACTCCTGGAGACAGCTGGAACCCGAAAGGGACGGGTATGACTTCTCAATTATCCGTGAAGATTACAATTATCTTTTATCTCATGGTAAAAAATTATTTATACAGTTTCAGGATGTAACCTTCGATTTGAAATACAAAGCCATTCCCGATTATTTGATGAGTGTTGAATTTGATGGGGGCTGTACCCCATCAATCAATGACAATGGGATTGCAGACGGATGGGTGGCCAAAAGATGGAATGCAATGGTGCAGCATCGATTTGCTATCCTGATGAAAAAGCTCGGGGAAGAATTCGATGGTAAAATTGAAGGAATCAACCTTCAGGAAAGTGCCGTGGATATTAACGGGAAGGTCGATTCCACCTTTACCCCGAAGCGCTATGCCGAAAGTATAAAAACAAATATGCTTGCACTTAAAAAAGCCTTTCCGGTCTCGACTACCATGCAGTATGCTAATTTTATGCCCGGAGAATGGTTGCCTTGGGAAGATGAAGGATATTTACGTTCGGTTTATCAATACGGGCAAAAGATTGGTGTGGGATTAGGAGGGCCTGATCTAATGGTTCGGAGAGAGGGACAGCTCAATCATATCATTGCAATGATGCACGAAAATAAATTTACTGTTCCGCTGGGAATTGCTGTTCAGGATGGAAACTACATTGGAAAAACATGCGCGGACAATGATTATGAAGACAATCCAGGCCAGGGACTGCATGGACATGAAAATATTGTTCCTTTACTGCACGCCTTTGCAAAGGATTTTCTTCATGTCAGTTATATGTTCTGGAGCTGCCAGGAACCTTATTTCAGTAAGGACTTACTCCCCTGTTTAACCAAATAATGGAACAGGATCAGTTGACTGAAAGGAAAAAACCGGTTACAGAACATACGATGACTGGCCGTAGGGATTTCAGTACGATTTGCAATTCATCTGACACAGTGAATAACCGGCATAAGATGATCTTGCATCATAGTTCTTCCCTGCGGATCAAAGCGTCAGATGTTGGCGGAGATCAAAAAACCAATACTATTGCAGATGAATGAAACAGCAACAAAAGATTCCTGGAAAACCCAAGCAATTGACAACCCGAAACGGATTGCAATTGATTTGCATTTTACCGGCAGGCAATTTTTAAAATTGTCAAAAGGACTTGTTCCCCAGCCGATGGAGGACAAATGGTTTGTCTATTACGAAAATGAATGGCTCTATTTTCATCGATCCCGGACGGGTTATGGAATTTATAAAGCAAAACTCAATAAAGAAACTGATGGATATTCAATAACAGAATTCTGGACAGAAAGAAATCATGAGAAATATAAAAACAATGACGATGACACTGACGTTGGAATTTTTACATTTCTTATTGCAGGGGCACTTCTGGGAAGCGATGTTCACAACATCCGTTCAAAGCGAAGTGTAAAAACCGGATCAGATGAAGTAAAGGATTGGGACAGTCATGGAAACATGGTTTCCGCACCCCGGAGATATTGATTTCCGGGAAGAAATAAAATCTGCTCTCTTCGGTGTTGCCGTTGGTGATGCTTTGGGTGTGCCTGTTGAGTTTGAAAGCAGGCATTCCCTTAGCAAAGATCCCGTAACTGATATGAAAGGCTTCGGCACTTATCACCTGCCGGCCGGAACATGGTCGGACGACAGTTCACTTACATTTTGTCTTGCAGAAGCATTGACGCAGGAATTTGACATGAATACAATCGGACAGAATTTTGTCAGATGGTATTATCAAAACTTCTGGACACCCCGCGGAAAAGTATTTGACATTGGCATCACAACCCAACAGGCAGTTTCACGACTTGCAAAAGGCATAAAACCTGAATTGGCAGGCGGGTTTGAAGAAAACGAGAATGGCAATGGTTCCCTTATGCGGATTTTGCCTTTGCTTTTTTTATCTGATTGAAAAACCAGTTAATGAACGCTTCGGCATTACACAAAAAGTATCGTCAATCACTCATGGGCATATTCGTTCGGTAATAGCATGTTTTTACTACCTGGAATTTTCCCGGCAAATTCTTTCAGGTAAGGACAAATTTGAAATTTACAGCAATCTAAAAACTGAGATTCCAGATCACCTGAAAAGCATTTCAATCAGTCAGGCAGAGATTGCGCATTTCGACAGATTGTTTAAAGACGACATTCACAAAGTGTCCGAAGATAAAATTCAAAGCGGCGGCTATGTTTTGTATACACTTGAAGCGAGTATATGGTGCCTGCTGACAACAGACAATTACAAAAGTGCCGTTTTAAAAGCAGTAAATCTGGGTAACGATACTGATACGACAGGCGCAGTGACGGGCGGTCTTGCAGGGCTTCTGTACGGATTTGACAACATTCCAACAAAATGGATAACCCAATTAGCAAGGAAAGATGACATTGAAAATCTGGCAGAACGGCTTGCCGGAAAACTTGCCGGTCAATAACCATCAGACTGACAAGAGGCTGACAGGAAAGGCCCCGGAGTGCAGGGAAGTTCTCAGGTGGATAGGGTGGGCCTGTTTGCTTGCGGGCATTGATCAAATTACAAAGGGACTGATCAGGGAAACAGTTTTGCCGGGAACACGAATTACTGTCATAGCTGATGTTTTGTTTATTTACTATGTTCAGAATTATAAAAGTTTTTCCTGGTTTGTACCCGACCTGCCAGACTGGACCAAAGTGATCTTTCTTGTTCTCCGGATGATCATAATACTGTCAGCATTTCCCGTATATAAATATTATGTGAAGCTAGATAATAGGAACAATAAGCCGGCATTTATTGCATTGGTATGCCTTACGGCAGGAATTCTGGGTAATTTACTCGATGACCTGTTTGCTCCCTTCACAACAGATTTCATTCAGGTGTTTCAATCACCGAGTGGTAATCTGGCAGATCTGCTTTCATTCATTGGTGTATCTTTCTTAATTATTGAGATGATCAGACGATTTAAGAAAAAGAGCCGGTCGGGTTAAAGAGGAGGTTGAACCCCTGTCCTTTCCCGGAGCCTTGTGTGAATATCACGTTTCATCAGATTTTCATGGTCCTGACCGGTACTTCCATTTTTGTTCATCCATGGAAGCGGGCTTTGGGACAGTCATCTGCCGGGAATTGCAAGCTCCATGACCCGTGAAAAGGTTGAATGATTTGATCCCTGGCTAAACCGGCTTTTTCAAGTCGATCCTGTCGTGCGGACCCATCTCGCGTTCAGGCTGAAGGACCGTTTGATCAAAGAATGATAAATCTTCCGATCCGTTAAGGAATGGTTTCAACCGGTTAGTCCGTTGCATGCATCAGTTTTTCAATGTCGGCTTTCTCTTTCCTGTTCCTCCGGGCAGGGTGCAGTATTTTATACACTATCGGCACCACCACCAATGTTAAAAGGGTTGACATTGTCATTCCTCCGATAATCACCCAGGCCATGCCGTTGCGTAATTCAGCGCCCGACCCTTTCGACAGAGCCACGGGTAGCATTCCGATAATCGTTGACAGGGCTGTCATCAGGATGGGGCGGGTACGGATCTGAACGGCCCGGATCAGGGCCTGGTCAATGCTCATGCCTTCATGCCGCGCATCATTGGCAAAATCCACGAGAAGTATGGCGTTTTTAGCCACCAGTCCCACCAGCATTACCAGTCCCAGCATTGCATAAATACTCATGGCAGTGTTGGTAAGTGCCAGCGCCAGTATGGCGCCGACGATGGAAAAAGGGATGGAGAACATTACAACAAACGGATCTGTCCAGTTGTTATACAGCACAACCATTGATAGATATATAAGCATCAGCGACAGCATGAGTGCGGTGGTAAGAACGCTCATGGAATCGCTCATTTTTTTCATGTCGCCCGTTGCCTGTAAACGTAAACCTTCAGGCATATGCATCTTGTCTATTTTTGCCATGAACTGTTTTGAAACAGCACCTGGGGGCAGGCCAAAAACCTGCGAACGCAGGGTCACTGAACTGTTCCGGTCAAAGCGCTCCAGGCGGTTCGGACCGGTTCCCATCGAAATATCGGCAAATTGCGACAACCTGACGTTTTCACCACGATTGTTCACAAATACCAGATCTGACACGTTCTCAGGTTTCTCCCTGTAAGCCCTGTCCGAGCGTATGTTGATATCGTACTCGTAATTGTCCCGGGAGAATTTCATCTGATAATTTCCCTGGAAATTCATTTGCATAACCGCGCCGACATTATCAAGGGAAAGGCCGAGCAATGACATCTTATCGCGGTTTATTGTCACGTTGATCTCGGGAGTTGCATTTTCAACCGAGAGCTCCTGCTGCATTACACCGGGGATGGTACCAAGGGTTTCAAGTGCCCTTTCAGCGAATAGCAGAACAGAATCGGCGTTGTTCCCGGTAATAATATATTCCACCGCAGCTTTCGATGCTGTTCCGGTAAGGCTCACACTGAATATGTTCACCCTTGCATCAACCAGGAAATCCGACAGCGGTTTCCGGATCCGGGTGATATAGGTTTCGGTTCCTTCTTTTTGTTTTTTAAGCTTCACATTCAGCTCGGCGAGATAAGGGGTTCCTTTTGTGCTTTGGGTATTGTCGCTGGTAATTCCCACCATGGTTACGACATTTTCGACTTCCGGGCGGCTCAGAAACCAGCTTTCGGCCCGCTGAACAAGGGCATTCGACTCTTCCATGGAAATGCTTTTTGGCATTTCCAGCTGCACGATAAACTCACCACGGTCAATATATGGCTGAAACTCGAAATTTATAAATCCCAGCGGGAACAAAGACATAACGGCCAGGGTAATAACGAATACCACCACTCCCACCCTGCGTTTGTTTCCCAGGCCCCAATTCAGAATACCGGACACCCACATGCTGAAACGGGATATGCCGATGTTAAAGCTTTTCAGCATTTTATCGAAAATGCCGGCCGCTTTAATTTCCTGAATATTCCCGAACCTTGAAGTCAGCAGCGGCACAAGGGTGAGGGCTGCCAGCAGACTGAACAGAATGGAAATAACGATCACAGCGCAAAACTGCCGAAGGATGTCTGAAACGAGAGTGTTTGTAAAGATGACCGGCAAAAATACCATCACCAGCACAATGGTTATGGAAATAACCGTGAAGCCGATCTCGTTCATCGCATCAAAAGAGGCTTTTACCCGGTTTTTGCCCATCTCCACATGACGGTATACGTTCTCGATAACCACGATGGCATCATCCACAAGCACCCCGATAACCAGCGACAGTGCGAGCAGCGACATCAGGTTCAGGGTAAAATTGAAAAGCTTCATCCCTATGAATGTCGATATGAGCGATACCGGCACAACCACCATTATGATAAGCGCATTGCGGATGTTGTTCAGGAAGAACAGTATGACAAGAGAGACAAGGAGAACGGCAAGCAACAGATCAGTGATAACGGAATTGATGGACCGGTGAGTGAAATCAGTGGTATTTTGCACCACGCCTATCGTCAGCCCTACTGAGTGATAGGCGTCATGCAACCGGCTGATGGTTTTCATCACCTGTTCGCTTACCCTGATGGCGTTTGCATCAGATTGTTTTTGCAGGCTGATAAGGATAGCATCCTGCCCGTTAATCCTCCCCAGTTTAACCGGATCCTTCACAACATCCGACACCTCTGCAATGTCGCTCAGCCGGATTTGTGCTCCGTTTGGCGATGTGTTTACAACCAGCCTTCGCAACTCCTCAATATTGTTAAGCTTGCCTGAAAGGCGGACAGCAGTCTGCGATTCCTCACTGTGCAGATAGCCGGTCGGGAAATCAAGATTGGCAGCCCGAATTGCGTTCTGGATCATCATTGGCGAGATCCCGAAGGCTTTCAGCTTTTCCTGGTTGAAATTGACCTGTATCTCGCGCTGGCTGCCCCCGATCAGTGTTATCCTGGCGACACCCCTCACACGGGAGAGCTCAGGGATCAGGTACTTGTCTGCAAGGTCGTAAAAGCGGGCTGGTTCCATACTTGAAGTTGCCGAAAGAATCAGGATTGGTTTTTCATCCACTGATATTTTAGAAATGGCCGGTGAAAGGATCTCGCGCGGCAGTTCCGCCCGTTTTGCACTTAGCAGGTTCTGGGCATCTGTCATTGATTTGTCGATATCTGTTCCGTAAACGAACGAAACTATCAGCATTGACATTCCTTCAAATGAAAATGACTGCAACTGATCAATTCCTTCCATCGCAGAAAGGGCATCTTCAACTTTACGGGTGAGGGAGTTTTCCACCTCACCGGGCGAGGCGCCCGGATAAACAATCTGCACATTGAGCACCGGAGGAGTAAACTTCGGCATCAGCTCCACGCTGAGGCTGCTATAGGCTAAAACACCCAGAACCGCCAGCAACAGGAACAACACGATGACATATGTCGGCCGTTTTATGGATATTTCTGAAATTTTCATCTTCCTGGTTTTTAAAACGCTGCGTCACTGAATGATTCTGACTTTTATGCCGTCCGTAACATTTATCAGGCCTCCTGTCACAATACTATCGCCGGGCTGCAATCCCCGGAGAACTTCCACCTGCCCGCCAACCATATTGCTGATGATTACATTCCGCTTATTAGCGACATTGTTCGAAACTACAAACACATGTGCAGACTGCACGCTTCCGCTGACGGCATTCCTGGGGATAAGGATCCCCTTTTTCATCGCTGCGGAATTAAAATGTATTGTAACAAACATCCCCGGTCTCAACTCTTTTTTATGACCTGCAACGGTTATCTCGACGGGGAAGTTCAGCGAGCGGTCAGCCTTTTCGCCGATATATGTGATCTTCCCTGTGAATGTTTCACCCGGGAAGGTTTCACACTCAACAGTCACAGGTTGCCCCCTGCTGATCTCCAGAACTTGTTTCCCCGTAACGTAACATATCGCCCTCATATGCGAATAGTCGATAATATCGAACAACACTGTTCCCGGGTTCACATAACTGCCCACTTCCACATAACGCCGATAGATTGTTCCTGAAATAGGGGCCTTTACCGAAGCGTCGGAAAGATGACGCCTGCTGGTTATGTAACGGCTTTCAGCCGCAACCATCTGCGTGCGGATATTATCGAGCTGCTGGTCCGTTACTCCGCCCTGTTCATTCGAGCTTTTATACCTTTCATAATCCTTTTTCAAACCTTCAAGCGCTGCTCCGCTTGAGGCTGCCTCGGCACGAAGCATTTCATCATCGAGCTGGAGCAGCACTTTACCCTTTTCCACGACACTTCCTTCGTCAGCAAAAATATCAACCACGCGCCCGGAGGCGTCCGATATGAATTTCAGATCGCGCAAGGCTTCCAGCACCCCGCTTGATGAAAAACTCACGAGATAGGTACTGTCTTTAACAACCGCCGTTCTAACCACAACGGCAGATGAAGCATCGGCTACCATCCGGGTTTTCCTTTCAGTGCTCCTCTTATTCGAAACGAGAACAAGTACAATTACCGCAAGCACTGCACACACCAATAATATGTTAGCTGTCTTTTTCATGTAAAATAAATTTATATACTACTGAAAGTAAGTGGTTCACATGGAACCCACATGAGTTTTATTTTCAGGCTTGTTTGTGATTTTGTATCATGTGGATTTCATAACGTATTAATTACTCATTCATTAAATTGTGGATATTGCCCCCGGATTTATACAGGTCGATATATGCCTTCATGTAATCATTCAACGCGCCGGCATAACTCAGCTGCGCCTGCACAAGCGACTGACTGGCATTGAGTATATCGGACATCGAGGATAATCCCAGCACGAAATTGTTTTCTGCAATATTCAATACCTCCCCGGCCAGTATCTGATTTTCCCGTTGCAACGCGATCGTGTTGCGTGCATCATCCAACTTCATCCGGGCATTTTTATATGCCATGCCAAGCGATTGTTCGAGCATGGCGGCATCTTCCCTGGTCTTAAGTATCTCCACACTGATCTGCCGCAATCTGGCCCTGCGCGAGAAACCGCTGAAAACAGGGGCTCTCAGGTTAAGTCCGATTACTGAACTGGGAAACCAGTAATTGGTCGCTCCCCTGAAAAATTCATCACTCACCCCGTTGTATTGATAATTGAATATGAGTGAAAGCGTGGGCAGATTTTCGTGAATGGCTGATTTCCTTTGGACTTCAGCCATATTCAGGTTCTCCAGCAGCAAACGATATGGTGTCTGGTTAGTCAGGGAGAATGGTAAATCAACATTTTCATCAGCTTTCTCTTCAAACAAGGCAAGATTGACGGGCTGAATTTCAAGCGGACTGTTCACATCAAATCCCATTTGAAGCTTCAACAGATTTTTTTGAACCTCTGCAGCGCTTTTGACGGCACTTTTCTGAGTTGTCAGGTTTACGAGATTCACCCTTAGCCTGTCGACATCTACTTTTTTTACCAGCCCGTTCCCGTAATTCACCTCCATCGTTTTCAACATTTCCTTTACCAGCTCAACGCTATTCTCCAACTGATTTACTGCATATTCGGCGGATTGTACGGAATAGAACAAAATTGCCGTCTGATATATAACTTCCTCATCGCTGGCTTCAACACCAAGGTTTGCCATTTTTTCGGCAATTCTGGCAATCTCCAGCGTATTGAAAAGTGAGAAATTCAATATTTGCTGATTAAGTGACACCCCTGCACTGGCATTGAAATTTGTTCCCATCTCAATGGTCATGTATTTTTTCGCGTTCGGATCCTGTGCCTGGGGCGGCAACATGTCGTTGATGAAATTGGGCATTATGAATCTTGCCTTTTTCAGGTTGTCGTTCAGGCTTGCCGAACCGCTGATTTGCGGCAACAGGGAACCCAGTATCTCCTGCCGGGCATAGGCAGCCTTTTCCTTGTCATATTGTGCTTTTTTCAGATTATGGTTGTTACTGACAGCAGATTCAAGGCATTGCCGCAACGAAAAGGCCTGTTGCGAATACACGCCTGATACACCAAACAAGAGAAAACACACCATAAGTGCTGATTTAATAAAATGCGGTTTCAAACGTAAATGGTTCTGAACCTGGTGTCCCGATGAAACCATACATGACTGGAAATGAACTGTTCTCATACGTGCCTGGGTTTATTGTCTCTAACATTAAGTCATACTTTGAGCATGATGCTATAGCAGAAGTTCCCCTTTTTCTGAAACAATGGCCCGCAGATTGTATTCGGCGATATCTGCGAAATATGATTTTGTTATGTAGGGATTTCTGTTAATCAGACCGTTGATATAAAACCCGAAAACAGAATAGGCAATATAGCGGCTTATAAATTCCACGTCGAGGTTTTTTCTGTAAATACCATCTTCAATCCCCTGCTTCAGGTTTATCTCCATTTTTTGCTGAAAAAGATCCGACCCGATAAGATGTTCTGCCATTGCCTGATTCGGGTTCAGCCGCATGATATCATAAAAGAATATCGGGCTGAGAACTGTAAAAAAATCATTTATCCGCGAAAAAGCCTGCCGCATGTTCTCAATGGCGGAGCGGGTCCTGTCATCCAGTCCGCCCATGGCTTCACGCATATCGGATGAAATTGAGAGAATACATTCTTTCAGCAATTCATCTTTTGAGTCGAAATGGTTATAGATTGTTTTCTTGGTTATGCCCATTTTGCCGGCTACCTCCTCCAGTGATAACCGTAAACCATCCTGCTTAAAGACTGCTATTGCTTTGTTTATATACTCTTTTTTCCTGGTAATCAAATTCATAATTGCTTCCCCGAATTTTCTGGTAAATAATATTCTTTACAAATTTACACTATTTATATTATAATAGTATATATAATATAATTTTTTTATGCCCAGGATCTTGTCCGTGAATTCACAGACAGGCTTAAACTGCATCCGTGTCCTGTTTAATTTCCTGAAAATTTTTTTCAGTAAGCAGAAAAGCTGCAGGGAAATGAAAATGTTGCTTCCGCTTCGTTCGTTTAAGCGGTTCCGGGATTACGACTGTTACAAGAGATCGTAATCGCCTGACTATCAGAAAATGTTTAAATGAATATGCTTTTAATGAGTAAATGTTAAACACTTTTACAGTTAAAATGTTTAACTTACAAAAAACACTATATTATGAGCAAAATCAGGTGGAGTGTGGACCCCGTACACACACAAATACAGTTTTCGGTACGACATATGGTTATATCAAAGGTCAGGGGTGAATTTGAACAATTTGAAACCTGGATAGAAACCGACGGTGAAGAAATGCAGGGAGCAAAAGCTTTTTTCTCTGCGGCAGCTGCCAGCATTAACACCCGTAATAAGATGAGGGACGATCACCTGCGCTCCGGTGATTTCTTTAAGGCTGATGAGTTCCCGAACCTGACTTTTGAATCTACCTCTTTCGAGAAAAAGGGAGGGGAAGATTACATCCTGAAGGGTAATTTAACAATGAGGGGTGTGACAAAACCGATCGAACTTGCTGTTGAGTTTGGAGGGATCATTACTGATCCATATGGTTTACGGCGGGCCGGTTTCTCACTGAGCGGAAAATTGAACCGCAAGGAATTCGGCATGGTTTATAACGATCTGATTGAAGCCGGCGGTGCCGTTGTCGGTGATGAAGTCAGTCTCGACCTTCATGTTGAATTTACATATAAGCCTTCGTAGAGCCAGCCTGTGTTAACTGTTAGTGGTGCTGAAGCTTATTGGGCAAGCAGCACCATTACTCCGGAGAAAGAGATAATTCCCGGGTTTACCGGCGGTAATTCCTGTCAGAAGTATTCAGCCTTTTTAAAAGCTTCAGGGAAGATTTTAAATATTCCCATCCTGGATGACAGCGATTGGTGTTATGTGAAGGAACGTACCGGAATTCCATGATTTACGATCAAAATATGGAAACCTCGCTTCACTTTTCTTACAACCGTGTGTCTGTGCCGGGAAGCAGATGCTTAATGACCAGTGAAAATATCAGACGCTTAAACCTGGTATGAATGAAACTTTGATTAATTTGGGGCTGCACAGACGTACTGTCACAGTATGCCAGGGCATCAGGCAATGGACCCACGATTTACTCCAGATTTTCATTCAATGACAAAAAATTACCAGTTTCACAGTATAGCGCGCACCAGAATACCAACATTTGACATTTTTGCGGTTGGTTTGAGAAAGCATCATATCGCCGCAATCCTTGAATTTGATGTTACAGAAAGCAGGACCAGACTAAGGTCGCTCAGGAAAAATGGCACCAATGTTTCTTTCAATGCCTGGCTTGTTAAAACAATTGCCCGTGTCGTGCAAAAACATCCTGAAGCAGCAGCATATCTTCATAGCAAAAAAAGGCTCATTATTTTCAATGACATTAACGTTTCAATGATCGTGGAAAAGGAAACCGGGGGAAATAAAGTACCGATGCCTGTGGTCATTGAAAAAGCAAACGAAAAATCTCTCTCTCAAATAACACAGGAGATACAATTTGCCAGGGAGCAGGTCGTAAACCCGTCCGATATTGTTTTAACCAGGAAGTCAACGGCATATCAAAGGATCTATTACCATCTGCCCGGGTGGTTCCGGAGGCTTTTCTGGAGTATGCTGCTCAAGATCCCAGGGGCTGCCTATAAAACAATGGGTAATGTTGCTGTCACATCAGTAGGGATGACCGGCAGAATTAACGGCTGGTTCATACACAGATCGGTTCATCCTGTATCATTTGGTGTGGGATCAGTTATTCAGAAACCTGTGGTTAAAAATAATGAGATAAAGATCAGGGAGATTTTAAATATGACAATCCTGGCCGATCACGATGTAATGGACGGAGCACCCATGGTAAGATTTCTGAACGATCTGACGCAAAGCCTGGAAACGGGGGAAGAGATTACTCCGGAGTAAGCATGTCCCGTTAGGATGATCAGGATGTCCGCCAAGAAATTAAATATACCGGATGAAAAACAAGATCCTTGAAAACATAGATGATCCAGGGTATCTTGAAGCACTATACAGGGCCGACAAAAAGGGCTTTGAAAAAGCTTTCAATGAAATCTATCCGGAAATTGCTGGCAGAAGTGGCACTGACTTCTGGAAAATCCGGCTTGAATTTGATAAAACAAGCGGAATTTCTGCCAGGATCAAAAAGACGGACGTGTTGATCCTTATCATTGTTTGCGCGATAACAGGATTTCTGATTAAGCTCCCACAGCTGTTTGACAACCTGATTAGAGATAGTTTCTTTTATGAGAAAAATGCAGGCCTGATTATATTTGGTGGACTTTCCCTGTATGCTTTTCTTACAAAAGAAATGATCAGAATCAAACAGGTATTGATTTCTTCATCAGTGTTTATAATATCTGCAGTTTATATAAATTTTCTTCCATCCGACAAATTCAGCAATTCTGTAATCCTGGCCTGCATTCATCTGCCATTCATGATCTGGTGCTTATACGGGTTGATTTTCATCGACTTTGATATCAGAAACAAATCGAGGCGCATTGATTATATAAGATATAATGGTGACCTGGCAGTGCTGGGAGCACTTATTTTAATTGCAGGCGGAATTCTGACAGGGTTGACCCTTGGGCTGTTTACTGCCATTGACCTCACAATAGAACGGTTCTATTTTAATTACATCGTGGTGTGGGGCCTGGTATCCGTCCCTGTTGCAGCAACATATATAATCCGTAAATACCCGTTTATAACGAAACAGGTTGCCCCTGTGATCGCAAATTTATTCAGTCCGCTGGTTTTAATAACACTGATCGTTTACCTTATTGTTATCCCGGTTTTCGGTAAGGATCCATACAACGACAGGGATTATTTGATCGTTTTTAATCTTATGCTGATCGGAGTAATGGCAATTATTATTTTCTCAGTCTCGGAGATGACAGCAAACAGGAAGTACCGTTTCTCCGAAATTACCCTGTTTGCGCTTTCAGTTATCGCATTGATAATTGATCTGGTCGCCCTGTCAGCAATTCTTTACCGGCTCGGGGAATTTGGATTCACACCAAACAGGACAGCTGTTCTAGGTTCGAACCTGCTGATCTCTGGAAATCTGTTTCTGATAATGATTGATCTCTACAGGGTTAATTTTTCGGGCCGGGATATTAAACAGGTTGAATTAACCATAGCCCGATATCTGCCCGTTTATGCCTTGTGGACAGTTTTTGTTGTATTCGGATTACCCTGGATCTTCGGTTTGAAATGACCGGAGCAGGCAAACATGCATCACCTGAAATGGTTGCGGATGCCGGGAGTCTGGATCCTGCAGCCTGAGTCACGGTTCAGGATTAAGGCCCATCTGCCAGTTTTTAATTATGTTCAGTTTCAAAGTCGCTTCATCCGTCTTAAAAAGAACCACAAATCCAAACTGCCTCAAATGCCTCAACAGAATCACCGGTGTAATTATAACCGTTATCCCGTAGGATCGAAAAAGCCGGATCCTCAGAGATCTTAACGGTTATTTTCCCTTTTTTCCTTATAGTTACCGGGCATCTGTTCCATGAAAAAATTAAGAATATCCGTTTTGATCTCATCAGTGAATTCATGGCCCGTACCTGAATATGTTCTGAATTGTGCTTTCACGTTTTTTCCCCGGTAGATATTAATGCATTCATTCCATCGTGCCGGCTGCATCTTCTCTCCCAACAATTCCAGGACCAGTTGTCTTTCCGATTGATCATATGCGTCTTCAAACAGAACTGCATCATTGTCATCCAGTTCTCCAATATAATAATACTGGGGTGTCCGTGAAAACAATGACAAGTCAAACTTTCGCCCGAAAAGAGACAAGAAATCAACGGTTCCCAGGGGAAAGGGAAGCGGTTCTCCTTTCAGGCTGTCAACCGGCAAAATCAGTAACCCGTTTGTACCTCCTGCAGCAGCTGCCATTATTTTTTCCGGATGTATGGCGGTAAACCTGTTTACAAAAGAACCTGAGGCTGAAAAGCCGGTCATGAATATTTTTTCATCTATTTTGAAGCCCATCTCCCCCAGTCTCCGAGCTGCATCCCCAATCATTGCAAGAAGCTGCAGATCGATCCGCTCAAGGGAATTATCCTTCTGAAGAGCAACATCCCTGTCGAAGGCATGGGTGTATATCTTCCATTCAGTCAGCGGACGGGGAAAAACAGGTACAAGAAGGGGGAACTTCAGTTTCCGCGCAGCATAGTTGCCAGGATAAAAATCACGGGATGCTATTCTCCCTGCCTTTTCCTTATGCTTCTCAAAATCATCATCAGCAAAGCCCGAATTATTTGGTTCAACAATCAATATCATTTCATCCTCATCAGATATTCCGTGAGGAATAAAGAGAAAATAGGGATAATTGAAGCCGGCTGAAGGTATTGCATCAGCAAGGATCAATTTATCCTTGTGCGATCCGGAAATGCAGGCCTGCATCAGAACGGCAAGGGATACTGCTGAAATAAAACGACTAATCATGGTAATAGGATCTGTTTTTTATCAAGTTGAATCCTCTATTACAGTAAGACAGAACAATCGGGTTGCCTGTCGATTTGAAGAATTTCAGTATGATCGGATGCAGAACGGCCAGATAGGAAAGCTCCCGAAGCATCAGACCGCGCCAGTCAGGTTCATCCCCGAAACCGGCAACAGCATTGATGGTAATTCCGTCAATTAGTCCCTCCACAATGGTTACAAAAAAAGGATGCACCGGTATTGGCGCGTTTTTCATTTGTTCAATCTGATCAGGCGTAAGAACATGACTAAATCTGTCATACCTCCCTTTCTTCTCAGGAGGAAGCTTTACCCCGGGAATAAGCAACCCGAATGCAGATGTTGCCAGTACAATGACAAGAGGCGACAGTCATGCTATCCACCACCAGCGGTTCCATCTGAATTTGAGAGGGTAAACATTCCAAATCCAGCTCTTAAAAACAACTTTTCAATAATAATGACACGGATCATAGGAGTGAACATAAAAACCAGCGTCATTATGAAGAATTCTGCAGACTCAGGAGATATATTCCCTCCGGCAATTGCATAACCAATTACAAGTGTACAGCTGATTCCGAAGGTGAAAATAATATAAAGGCTCAGTTTAAATGTAATTTTCATCAGGAAATTTTTCATGAAATATTATAAACATAAAAGGAATTAAGCCAAGTAGTGGTGGCCAACTGCCGCTTTTTCACTTTGGTTGAATGAGGCAACTCCTCCTGTTGCCGGATTCTTGCCATAAGTGCTCCTGATCGTGACAACAAGGCGCGCGGCAAGGATACGTGTAGTAGCTCGGGGAACCTGCTCCCAAAGGTGCCAGTAAAAAGTAAGGGCTACTGGAAGTCCAGTCCTCAGGGCTGGAAATCTGTATAAAAAGTAGTTCAAAGAGTAGTACCCATATAGGGGGTTTTAAATAGCATATAATCAATAAGCCACCTTTAGGACCTGCCTGCTGTAATGGCAGTGCAGGCAGGGATTCAGGACTGTGCAATAAAAGTGTGTCTTTTGATACAACCTTCTCCCTTAAAATATCTAAGATCATGCAGGATATCCTTGTAATCCTTGCCCGGGGTTGTAGCAGTACTATTCTTACCTGTTTTCCTTGCATTACGCGTTGCGGACGCGGAATTCTTGCACGGATCCATCGTTAGATTATGTTTTCCGTATAGCGGATATGGAAGTTAATTAGAAACATTATTTTCATTCCGCCAGGGTCTCATGCTAAAAACGAAAAATAAATGATTTCCAGGAATCTGTTAATATCATGGGTCTAAGCAATGGTAAAAATTTACAGCTTTGGGTAAATTATCTATATCGTTGCTAAAAAGGGTCTCACCCCGGGGAAAGATCACAACATGCCAATTACAACCCCGGAGGGGTTGACTTCCATCGGTTTCCAGTAGTCCGTGCAGGCAAATCCATTCTGCTTTTCCTGGGAGGTGTTTCCAGCCCGACACCTGCGGTGTCGGCTTCCAGCAGCCCGGGTCTCACCCCGGGGAAAGATCACCACATGCCAATTACAACCCCGGAGGGGTTGACTTCCATCGGCCTCCAGTAGTCCGTGCAGGCAAATCCATTCTGCTTTTCCTGGGAGGTGTTTCCAGCCCGACACCTGCGGTGTCGGCTTCCAGCAGCCCGGGTCTCACCCCGGGGAAAGATCACCACATGCCAGCCACAACCCCGGAGGGGTTGACTTCCAATTGTTTATTATAATTGTTTTGTTTATATTTGTTATGCTGCATTCTTTAATTGGAATAAATATGTCAACCTACACACAGATTCTTTATCAGATAGTCTTTGGTAGTAAAAACTACACCGATTTCCTTAATAAGGAAAATCAAGGCCCTCTTTTTGGATATCTAGTCGGTATGTTAGGCAAAAGGGGATGCCATCCTTACCGGGTGGGAGGATACGGAATCTGATATTCAATGTTTGATCTGTTAAGATGTTCAAGCCATTAGTCCCCGAAGAACTCTTTCAACGTATCTGATAAAGTTGTTAATTTGTTTTCAATCCGGGTAGTCATTGTTATTTTTGTAATGGTGGCTCAACACTAAATAACTGAATATCAATACTGTGTTCCAATATTTCATTCCATATTTATTAATAAAGCAACATAACATATTAATATCCAATAAGTTGAAATTTTAACATATAATAAGTGAAAGTTATTAAAAAAAACAAAGGTTCATGCAGTTTGCTGACAGTGCCGGGAGTTGGTAAAAGCATTGCCAGGGATCTGCATATTCTTGGTATTCATAGTGTTAATGATTTAACAGGTCAGGATCCCGAAGAATTGTATAAAACTTTGTGCGCCGAATACAGGAAAAAGATCGACCCATGCATATTGTATGTATTCCGTTGTGCCGTTTATTATGCCGAAAATGAAAGGCATGATCCGGAGCTGTTGAAATGGTGGAACTGGAAAAACAGAAAGCAATAGTATATTATCCGGCCCGATCTTTTTTGTTTTTGCATCGCCGTTGATTAAGAAACTAGAGCAACTAGCCGGTATCTTTAATTCCGTCGTGTTTACCTGAAGTCATTGCCCATCTTATTTAATATCATTACCCCTATGAAACGAATTAACATATCATCCGGATCTCCTTATGAAAAGCCCATTGGTTTCTCAAGGGCTGTAAGAATCGGCAATATTATTTCCGTGTCGGGCACTGCACCGATAGATAATGATGGTCACACTGTTTATCCGGGAGATCTGTACCGCCAGACGGACCATTGCATAAGAATAATCGAAAAAGCCATATATGATGCTGGCGGTAAGCCTGAGAATATCATCAGGACGAGGGTTTACCTGAAAAACGCCTCCGACTGGAAGGAAGCTGCAAGGGCCCACGGAAAATATTTTTCCGGAATAAGACCGGCATGCACATTTGTGGAAATCAGTCGTTTTGTGGAAGCAGACTGGCTGGTGGAAATGGAGGCTGACTGTGTAATAGCTGAATAATGATAAACCCACATTTCAGTAAAGTTTAACGAACTCTTAAAATATTTTAACTTATTTGCTCGCAAACAATCCATAGTATTGCATAACCAAGCTATCTAACCTAAGCGCGCATCCTATGGATATTCCATTCTCAGATAAAACTTCCCTTTTATCGTCACCCGGTTATTCCCAGGATTATATAATGCAAAGTAGGCTGAAACTTCTAAAATTCAGCAATTTAATAATTACCCTAACCTAAAATTTTATTTCTATGATGAAAAAATTGTATCTATTTCTGCTGGTACTGGTTACCACTACTGCGACAATCTTTGCGCAGGTAAGAGTAAGCGGTACTGTTACGGATAGCGACGGGGAGGGTCTTCCCGGTGTTTCGATCCTGCAGGTCGGAACAACGGTTGGAACCACCACCGACATTAACGGGAGTTATACTCTCAATGTCACGAACGCAAATGCCGTACTTCGTTTCACTTTCGTGGGAATGAAGACTGTGGAACAACCATTGAATGGAAGGACCACGGTTAACGTGACCATGGAATCCGAAAGTATAGGGCTGGAGGAAGTTGTTGTAACCGCTCTTGGTATAGCACGTGAAAGGAAAACTCTTACGTATGCATCACAACAGATCTCAAGCGTTGAAATATCAAAGGCAAGGGATATCAACTTCATGAGCAGCCTTAGCGGTAAAACTTCCGGGCTTGAGATCAAAAAAGCTGCATCAGGTGCAGGCGGTTCTACCAGGACAGTTCTCAGGGGAAGCAAGTCGCTGCAGGGTTTGAGCGAGCCTCTGTATGTTATTGATGGTGTGCCCATGGTCAACAGGAAAGGCGGTCAGCCCGGCATGTGGGGAGGCTGGGACGAAGGTGACGGTATTTCCCAGATAAACCAGGAAGACATTGAAAGCATCAGCGTTCTGAAAGGTTCGAATGCTGCCGTGCTTTATGGCAGCCAGGGAGCAAATGGTGTTGTTATGATCAATACCAAAAAGGGAAAAGCAGGTACAACTGACATCAACATCAATTCAGGTACCATGTTCGAGAATGTAATGCTGTACCCTGAACTGCAGTATAAATACGGTGCGATCAACAATGCAAAGGAAAGCTGGTCAACCACACCCCTTTCCAAATATGATGACAAGTTCGTGAAAGACTTTTTCCAGACCGGTTACAACCTGGTAAATTCGATCTCAATCAGCGGCGGAACTGACAAAACCACCGCATACTTCTCCTACGGGAACACTACCGCCAGGGGCGTGATACCAACAAACAAGTACAATAAGAACAACATTACATTCAAGCAGTCTACAAAACTTTTCAAGGATAAAGTCAGACTCAGTTCCAATGTGATGCTGGCCAATGAAAATACGGAAAACAGACCCCCGAACGGCTATTACCTGAATCCTCTGACTGGACTATATTTCTTCCCGCGCGAAAGGGACTTCCAGTCATTCAAGGAAAATTATCAGGTATGGAACGATGCAAGAAACATGTTTCTCCAGAACTGGTTTGTGGCAGACCACCATCAGTCAAATCCATACTGGATTCTTTACAAGGAGCCCAGGACCGACCTTACAAAAAGAGTCATTGCATCAGCCACTGTTGAGTATGACATAGCCAAAGGGCTGAAGTTCCAGACCAGGACAAGCATCGACTATGCCGTTAAAACAAATGAACAACAGCATGCTGCAGGCTCGAATGCCACCAACGTTTCTCCGAACGGAAGATGGTACTACCGCAAGTATGACGATCAGCTGCTGTATGTCGACGGCATCTTCACCTACAACAAGCGGTTCGGGAACATCAGTTTTGACGGACTCCTCGGGGCAAGCTGGCAGAAATCGGTATATGGACTGGGTGTTTCAGTCGACAACGGCACAAATGCCCTGTTCTACCCCAATGAATTCAATTTCCAGAACCTCCCCCTGAACGTACAGGTATTATCAACACTAGCATCAAGGGCAGTAAAGCAGGGAGCATTTGCCAACCTGCAGCTGGGATTCAAGGATATGGTGTTCCTCGATCTGTCGGGAAGAAATGACTGGTCATCGACCCTTGCAGGAACAGGTAACGAATCGTACTTCTATCCGTCGATCGGGCTTAGCGCAATACTGAACCAGATGCTGCCGTTACCCGATCTTATTACATTCTCAAAAGTAAGGGCTTCCTACACAACCGTTGCCAACGAAGTACCTTTCAACAGGATCAACCCCATGCATACAGTGACAGCCAGCGGCGGCGTGAGCAGAAATACCGTGGCTCCTTTCCCGGATGCAAAACCCGAAATGCTGCGCAGCCTTGAAATAGGTACTGAATGGAGATTCTTCGAAGGAAGATTCGGATTTGATTTCACATATTACAATATCAACAGCCAGGATCAGTTCATTTCTCTTCCCGCACTGGCTGGTTCAGGATATACAACCTACTATGTTAACGCCGGCGAGATCATAAACAAGGGAGTTGAGTTAACCCTCGACGCAGAACCGGTAAGCACGAGTGACTTCAGATGGAACACCACATTTAACTTTGCAAGGAACAAGAATATCGTATCTGAACTGTGGCCCGATGATCCGGGTAAAAGAGTTGATCTTGGCAGTTCCGAAGGCTATTTTAACTACATCGTTGCCGGAGGGTCATTCGGTGACCTTTATGGTTACAAATTCCTGAGAAATGATGCAGGTCAGGTCATTCTCGACGCCAAGGGTGCCCCGAGAAAGACCGCTCTTCCCGAACTGATCGGAAGCCTTGATCCCGACTTTACTCTTGGATGGAACAACAACTTCTCTTACAAAAGATTCTCACTCGGATTCCTTATCAACGGGATTTTCGGCGGCAACTGCGTAAGCCAGACCGAATCGATGCTCGACGGTGCAGGAGTTAGCAAGAGATCAGGCGATGACAGGGACAGGGGATATACTGTCATCGATGCTGTAAGTGAAGAAGGCGGTGCAGTTACACAGATTGATCCGGAAAAATGGTACAGGGCAATCGGCGACAGGAACGGTATTCTTGAAGCTTATGTTTATGACAGAACCAATATAAGGCTGACACAACTTGCACTGAGTTACGATATTAACGTAAGGGCCCTTAACTTGCCAATCAAGGCTGCTGCTGTTTCAATAGTGGGGCAAAACCTGTTCTTCCTTTACAAAAAAGCGCCCTATGACCCCGAACTGACAATGAGCACCGGCCTGGGAAGCCAGTCACTTGACAACTTCAACGTCCCGGCCACCAGGACTCTTGGTTTTAACATTAAACTTAATTTCTAATATTGTGATAATTATGAAAAAAATTATATCGTTAGCAGTGTTGCTGGTTTTACTTGGGGCCTGTACGAAGAATTTTGAAGAGATCAACAGCAACCCTTACCAGATCACTGATGAATCACTGACGCAGGATTTCAATCACGTCGGGGCATATTTCCAGGGATTGCTGTCCAATCTCCAGGGCCACCAGGTCGAGGAAGACCTTGCAACCGACAGTTTCGTACGCCATTTCGGCACACCGACCCCATTTGTTTCGAACAGGAACAATACCACGTACTATATTACCTGGAACAGTTTCTGGGGACGAATCTATAACAGTGTGATGTCTCCTTCCAGGCAGGTGATAAAGATTGCCGAAGAAGGCGGATATGACGTTTTCGCAGCATGGGCAAAATTCATCCAGGTAATGGGGCTCTCGAGGCTCACAGCCTACCACGGCCCGCTTATTTACTCGGAATATGGCAAGCCGACAACTCCCATCCTGTATGACTCTGAAAAGACCCTGTACGATTCTTTTTTCAGGGTTATTGACGAAACCCAGGCTGTGTTTGCCGCAAACAAAACCTACCCGGGTCTCAAGAAATTTGATGCAAGCTACGGCGGGGACATCACCAAATGGATCAAGCTTATGAACTCAATGAGGCTGAGGCTCGCCATCCGTCTGAGCAAAGCTGATCCTACCCTTGCAAAACAGCAGGGTGAGAAGGCAATTGCTGATGCCGGAGGCCTGATCCTTACAAATGCCGACAACTTCAACATTTCCCTCTATGGTGCAAAAATGCCCCTGGCAGTTATCTGCTTCGAATGGCAGGACACCAGGATGGGTGCGGGTATGGAAGAATTCCTTGTCGGGCTGAAAGACCCCAGGATCGGAAAATACTTTGCACCCGCAAAGGATGCTTCACTGTATACTGACCATCCTGCCTTCCCGTACAAAGGAATTGCAAGCGGCGCGTATCTCGGAGCAAAAGATGACAGGCAGCTGTACTCGGAAGTCAGTGAAGACTGGAAGTCCGTTACTTCCAGAAGATTCTTCACCGCAGCCGAAGTGCATTTCGCCCTTGCCGAAGCAGCATTGAGAGGCTGGGCAGGTGCAGGCGACGCCAAAACCCATTATGAAGAAGGAATTAAAATGTCGTTCCAGAACTGGGGTGCAGGCGGTGTTGATACCTATCTTGCAGATGCTACCAGCACTCCCATTAACTACGTTGATCCCAAGGATTCAAGAAACAGCTACACTACCCGCTCTACGGTTACCGTTGCCTGGGATGAAACTGCCACAAAAGAGGAGAAACTCGAGAAGATCATAACCCAGAAATGGATCGACGCACTTACCAATGCAAACGAAGTATGGTGCGATCACAGGAGGACCGGTTATCCCAAACTGCATTATGTTCCCAAGAACGACAGCAACCAGGACTGGGGTATTATCCCGGCCGATGGTTTCCTTCAGAGAATGCCGTTTGTCGATGCTGAAAGGAACAGCAATCCTGAGGGTGTTGCCGATGCAACAACCAAGCTTGGAGGCCCCGACCTTATCAGCACCCGGCTCTACTTTGCACCGGCCGGACCTAACTTCCCGGACGAACCCTAACTTCCAGGATTTTAGTTAATCCGCTATAATTCAGGGAGGGTATCGCTTAAACGATACCCTTTCTTTTTTGATCAAAGCCCATCTTTTTCCCTTCGCCTCCGCATATCAGGATCCGGAATCCGGATTTGTTCTCCTGGCATCCAACATTTCCGGACATAAGTCCCTTTGTATCCTTTTTCGTGGCAAGTAAAACACCTCCCTGATCATTTTTTTATGTCAGAATAAATGATATTTTTGCTGATGAAGTGTGATTTTTAAAATATCCCGGCAAAAATATCTGTTGCCAAAAAACGGGGAAACAATGTTTTTAAGCCGGATTTAACAAAATCCGTTTAGTGCAAGGATTGTATAAATATTTCCTGTCGTTTGCAGGCCGGCTGACCTATCCTGGTAAGATACCAGTAACCATAAAGATATCACCCTAGTATTAACCTGAATAAAGTAGTTATCATGAAAAAAAATCTGATGTTTCTGTTGGTTCTTGCCATTTCCACTCTTACTGTCATGGCGCAGCTTGATTTAAAAAAGACGGGTACCCAGATCAAAAAGCAGGCCGGGCAGCTCAGTAACGAGAAAAAGCCTGCCGAAGCACCGGCATCAGGCGGCGCAAGCCAGGCCGGTACTTCAACTGCCACATCCGGACCCAGCAAGACATTGTATGTTTCTTCAACAGGAAGCAACCGCAACGATGGCAGCAGGGAAAAACCATTTAAAGATATTCAGAAGGCCATCGATGAAGCTCCCGACGGTGCTGTTATTTGTGTAACACAGGGCAATTATCTTGGCAAGCTCGATGCAGGCTACATCTCAATTAAAAAATATATTTCGCTGGTGGGCGGGTATTCTGAAGATTTTTCGGAGCGCGATCCCGTCAGGTATCGTACAACCATACAACCAGGGCCGGAGGCAGGCGGAACAAACGCAAACTTCGGACTGATCGATATTGATATACGAACCAATCCCAAAGGCAGGGTGCTAATCGACGGATTCATCCTTGACAAGGGACAGATGAACCGTTATGTCGGGCTCAATGCAAATGATGCAAGATTCAAGGCTCCCGAGGGTGTTGAAACCGGTCATCTCAACCCTCCCGGAAAACAGATCGGCCAACCGTCAATGCGCGGGCCAAGCACAGTTTCGAACCAGCTTATCCATGGCTATGTCAAAGGCGATCTCATTGTGCGTAACTGTGTCTTCCTCAACGGCAGCCATTTTGGTATACAGGTAGGAAACATTGGCGGGCACTTTGAAATTTACAACAATATATTCCTTGCAAGCCGAATGGCGGCATGCGAAATATACAGCATGAACAATACTCCCGGGGAGGCTGTTCTCGATTTCCACCACAACACTGTCCTTTTCACATGGCGCCGCGACTGGGTGCCGGGAGACAAGGATATGGGCTACGGATTCCGTTACATGACCGGTATCAATGCGAATGTCAACAACAACATTATAGGATGCAGCGATTTTTCTGCCCTCGACCGGACCCGTATCGATTCTGACAAAAACAGGGAGGCCCAGCGGAAAACCTCTGCAAATAACAACCTGTTCTTCGGCAATATTGAAGCCGACCTGACATTGCCTTCCGGCGGCGGAAAATTCATGCGCATTTTTGCAAGGCAGTTTGAGGATGTTGATCAGCTGGCCGAGGCCGAAGGTAACAGGGAAATGAGCGAAGCTGAAATAAAAATCCTGAGCAGGGCGATTGATGCAGCATACCTGAAAGCATTTCTTAATATAGAGGGTTCCTCATCGTCAACCTACAATCCGAACTCTTCCGAAAACCTGTTCCGCTCAGCGATGGGCATGAACCAGCGCGGCACCGAAACAAACTATGTTTCCATGTACGCCAATTCATATCCGTTCGATAAGGCTACCGATCTTTTTGGTGCCCTTGAAGGCTATGGAGCCCAAAAGATCAGGGATTAAGAATTGATTAAGGAATAAAACGCAGGCAGGGGGCATGATACTTCCTTTTCCGGCATTTTACCCGGTTTAATTATGAAGGCTTTTCCAAATGAACTGGATTCAGGCTTGTCCTTTAAAGGCAATATTTGCATGATAGGATGCGGCAGTATCGGGCAAGCCTTCCTGCCTGTCATCGGCAGGCATCTTGGGGGAATATACAGCCGTTTGACCGTTCTCTCTGCCTGCGAATCAGGGCGAAGGGTGGCGCAAGGCCGCGGCAGATACTTCCCTGAAAAGCTCGATGTGCAAAGTCCCTGGCAGCTGCAGAATATCCGCAGCAGACAGTATCATGGGGAGTGAGAAAAACTAATTGCAGGATGATAGCCTTTTTTATCACTATCCCCTTTACAAATGAAATCAGGATTCCAGGTAACCGGTCTGCCTATATGCACCGAAAACTGCAGAGTCGTGCCCTGCTGAACATAAAGCCAGGAAATAATTTTCCTTCTCTGAAATACTGACTTAACTTTGACCAGACGTTCGATCATGTGTGATTCCATCCGGACATCTGTCAGTATTATCCAGGGCAGGCCCGGATGATGCAGTTAACAGGATAACAGGATTTCCCAAATGACCAGGGATGAGATTGATCTTAAAAAATATCATCTGGCTGACTGTTCACGGATTTATTATGAATCCTGCCTTTTCCCAGGGCATGACTGCAGCTGATATCGTCATGAAAGCCGACGAAAAATTCAATGGCGAGAAAAGCAGTTATAGTATAATATCGATGACAATTGTACGGCCGTCATGGCAGAGGACCATTGATATCAAGACCTGGAGCATGGGAAGGGATTACTCCCTTGCCCTGGTGACCGCTCCGCCGAAGGAAGCAGGACAGTCTTTCCTGAAACGAGGTTCAGAAATGTGGAGCTGGATTCCTTCTATCAGCAGGCTCGTAAAATTGCCTCTTTCAATGATGTCGCAGGGCTGGATGGGTTCGGATTATACAAATGATGACATTTTACGGGAATCATCACTGGTTAATGATTACTTGCATGAGATTGCCGGGGAGGAAATAATCGACGGCCGTTTATGCTACAAAATATCAATGAAGGCCAGGCCTGACGCTTCAATAGTTTGGGGCAGGCAGACAAGATGGATTGACAGGAAGGATTTTCTTGTTCTGAAAGCTGAATTATATGATGAAGACGGCTACCTGGTAAGAACCGAAACTGCATCTGATATCCGGATCATGGATGGAAGAACCGTAACAACCCGAATAGAACTTGTCCCTGCAGAAGAACCGGGAAACAAAACCATTCTGGTGATTCGTGATATTAAATTCAATTTACCACTAGGCGAAAGTTTTTTTTCCCAGCAGAATATGAAAAGGGTGCGCTAACGGAACGGTCAGGTATGAAAGAGGAATTCAGGCTGGCATGGAGAAATCTCTGGAGGAACAGGCGCCGCACGGTTATTACTGCGGCATCTGTATTTTTTGCAGTGTTCTTTACTGTTATAACCCGATCGCTTCAGCTTGGTTCCTACGATCACATGATAAATAATATCATACAATCGTTTACGGGGCATCTCCAGGTTCAGCATATCAAATACCACGATGATCCGTTGATCGATAATTCCTTCGCCTACAATGATTCATTGATTTCAGCGATTTCCGCCATTGAAAAGGTTGTTTCCGTCACTCCTCATATTGAGTCATTTACCCTTGCCTCCAACGGACCACAGACAAAAGGGGTGGCAGTGATCGGTATCGATCCCGCAAGGGAAAAGCATTTTTCCGATCCTGAAGCAAAGCTTGTCAGATACAGGATAACCGGAGAAGCTGTGGAAGGCATGAGAACCGGAGAGTTACCTGAAAAGGTCCTGGAGAAAGTGGAAAAGAACATTGGAAGATCCTATTCATCGGCTGCCAGGATCGAGCTTGAACTTGGGCTGACCGACGAGGAAAAAAATCATTGTCTTTCGCAGATCCTTAAATATTCTGAATTTAAAAACGGCTATTTGTCCCCGGATGACAAGGGAATACTGCTTGCCGACAAGCTTGCAGGATTTCTCAGGGCGGGGATCGGGGATTCAATAATCCTGATGGGACAGGGATATCATGGTGTTTCTGCAACCGGTATCTTCCCGGTCAGGGGAATAATTAAATTACCTTCCCCCGGGCTTGACAGCCGGCTTGTCATAATGACAATACCGGCTGCCCAGCAGCTCTTTGATGCAGATGGAAAAATAACCTCCCTGGTGATTAATCTTAAAGACCGGTCGGGCAGGACCATAACAAAAGCAAGGAATAAGATCAACGCGCTTCTGCCTGACACGAACACATCAGCCAGAACATGGTACGAACTCAACGAGGTGTTATATCAGCAGATGAGGGGCGACAGCCAGAGCGGAAAGCTGATGCTGCTTATTCTTTACTTTATCATTTTTTTCGGCATATTCGGGACCGTCCTGATGATGATTTCCGAAAGGAGGAGGGAATTTGGTGTACTGGTGGCAATAGGCATGCGGAAGGGGAAGCTGAAAAGGATTGTTATAATTGAAATGGTCATGCTTGGCATCATCGGTCTGATAACCGGCCTGCTTGCCGGCACCCCGTTGATAACCTACTTCAACCACAATCCGGTGATAATTAAAGGGGATCTCGGGAAGATGATGGAAGACTGGGGATATGATGCAATGATGCCCACTGCGCCAGTCGGATCATACTTTTACTGGCAGGTTGTGATCGTTATCCTGATGATATTGCTTGCAGCCATTTACCCGTTGCGGAAAATCGGAAAACTGAAGGAAACAGAAGCATTGAAAAGTTAATCTGCCGTCATCTATGATATGGACACTCGCATGGAAGAATATCTGGCGTAACAAGAAAAGAAGCCTGGTGGTAATTTTCGCGGTTACCCTGGGAATCATTTCCGGAATGTTCCTTATAGGATTTGTGGAAGGCTGGAGCAGGCAGCGCCTGCACGATGCCATATACAACGAGGTGTCGCATTTACAGATTCATAACAGTGAGTACCCCGGAAATGAGGAAACTGACCTTACGGTTATAAATCCTGTCCGGCTTGTTCTGCATATTGATTCCCTGAAAGAGCTCCGAAGCTGGGCAAAAAGGACCAGGATCGTTGCCATGGCTAATACACCCTGGGGAAACACGGGTCTGACCTTATTCGGTATTGATCCCGAAAGGGAAAAACTGCTGACCGAAATCCACGACAGGATTGTTCCGGGCGGAGGCAGATACATTGATTCCGGAAATCCTTCGGGGATCCTGATCAGTGATAAAACGGCTGATTTGCTCAGGTTAAAGCATTATATCCTCACTGACAGCGTAATGGAAGAATTAAGGCATGAAAAGATACCGGTTTCAGTTCTTGAAAGAATCAATCAGCTTAGGAATGTCCGCTTCCGGTCATTAAAGGATTTCAGGGAGGGTCTGATGCCGCTACTGACCGGGAAAGAGACGGCCAGGTATGGCTTTCTGATATCAGGAAAGGCGCTGAATTACCGGCTCAGGAACAGGGTCCAGGTCACAATTTCCGATATTGACGGGAACCCGGTTCAGGGAATTTTCAGGGTGTGCGGGGTATTCAAGACTGCCAATACGGGCTTTGATCAGTCAGCAGCCTTTGTAAATGCCGCGGAGCTTGCCCGGCAATACGGGAGCGGGGAGATTCCTGTTCATGAAATTGCCATTTTGCTTAATGACATTGATGATGCTGACATGGTAAAAAACACGCTGAACGCCGTTGCAGGAGGAAATTCAGTCATGACCTGGAAAGAGCTGGCTCCGGAAGCGGCTCTGATGAACGAGTTCATGTTTGCTTATTACCTGGTTTTCATCGGGATAATAATGCTTGCCCTTGCATTCGGGATAATCAATACCATGCTGATGGCAGTGCTTGAAAGGACAAAAGAGCTGGGCATGCTTATGGCGATTGGCATGAATCGCAGAAGGATCTTTACAATGATCATGCTGGAGACCATTTTCCTGACCTTCGTGGGGGCAGCGGCAGGGACCGTTGCGGGCCTGGCACTTATCGCTGTCCTTGGAAAAACGGGAATCCATCTTGGCAGCTGGCGTGAGGGATTTGAAGCAATAGGGTTTGCTGCAACGGTTTACCCGTTTGTTACTCCCGCGTTTATTGTCTTTACCGTGATCATGGTCACGGTCACGGCAGTAATCTCCTCAATATGGCCGGCGAGAAAGGCTCTGAAACTGAACCCGGTTGAGGCCCTCAGAACAGAATGAAATATTTCCGGCAGACGGATTCATTGATTCCCGGATCAATATTGCGCAACATTTTTCGATTTGTTTAAGCTCAAAATAGTGAAACATGAAAGTACTTGAACTTAAAAACGTGAATAAAATATACAATTCATCGGAAATTAAAGTTCATGCGGTGAATAATGTGACTCTTGACTTTGAAGAGGCCGAATTTGCTGCCATTGTCGGGCCTTCAGGATCCGGCAAGACCACCCTGCTGAATCTTATCGGAGGGCTCGATATGCCCAGCTCGGGTGAAATAATAGTAGGCGGCACCATTCTGTCGGAGCTTAAGCCATCTCAACTCATTGATTTCAGGCTCCACAATATTGGTTTTGTATTTCAGTCGTTTAATCTCATTCCCGTACTTACTGCCAGGGAAAATGTTGAACTTATAATGGTGCTCCAGAAATGGCCGGAGAATAAAAGGAATCTTCGTACGATTGAGCTGCTGAACGCGGTGGGTCTGGGCGACAGGCTGAACAGCCGGCCTGCCAGGCTGTCGGGCGGAGAGCAGCAAAGGGTGGCAGTAGCCAGGGCACTGGCATCAAAACCAAAATTCGTTCTTGCTGATGAACCTACGGCAAACCTCGATTCAAAATCAGCAGCTACACTCCTTGAAATAATGGTAAACCTCAACCGTGAAGAGAATGTTACATTTATTTTTTCAACTCATGACCCGAGAGTGGTGAAAATGGCACGGAGAATCATTATTCTTGAAGACGGAAAAATCGTCTCGGATGAAAAACAATGTCAATGACTTTATGTCGATAAATCAGAGAATAGTACTGTGCCTCCTGGCAGTGTTTATATTCTTCCCGTCTGTTTCCCAGGAAAAGGAAAGGAAGATTGAACTGAAAGGATACTTTTCAACCCTTCAGACTGTGATTTTCGATTCTCTTTCAGGGCCCTTTGCCAATGAGAATCTGCTTCATAACAGGCTCAATTTCAAAGCATACCTGAATGATCATCTTACAATTGGCGCAGAATTCCGGAACAGACTGTTTACCGGCGACCTGACGATGCTCGGAACAGCTTATACCGATCTGATCGGAATGGACCGGGGTGTTGTGGATATGTCATGGGACTTACTCAGGGAACAGTCAATCTACCTTAACAGCAGGATAGACAGGCTGTGGATAGACTATAACTACAGGAAAATCCAGGTTACCCTCGGGCGCCAGCGGATAAACTGGGGGCAAACCCTGGTTTGGAATCCAAACGATATTTTCAACGCATATTCCTTTTTTGATTTTGATTACGTGGAAAAACCCGGGAGCGACGCACTACGGCTGCAATATTACCCGTCATCCTCTTCCGTGGCAGAACTGGCGTTTAAACTCGACAATGAATATGATCTGACTGCTGCAGGATTGTTCAGGTTCAATAAATTCGGATATGATTTTCAGTTTCTGGCGGGACTGGTAAACAGCGAGGATGTGGTTATGGGCGCCGGCTGGTCTGGCTCTGTCGGGAGTCTGTCTTTCAGGGGAGAGGGTTCATGGTTCAGTCCGTATGAGCAATTTCCCAAAAGCAGGGGAACCATACTTGTCACCTCGGGCCTGGAAAAGGTCTTTAAGAATAACTCATCAGCTGCTATTCAGTTGATGTACAGCAACAATCCTCTTGGTTTCATTGATTTCTATTCCATCCTGGGAGGTGAGCTTTCGTCAAAGAATCTTGCATTTTCCGAGTTTACTGCTTTTGGTCAGTTCACATGGGCAATCACTCCGATGCTCAACCTGACTGTTTCCTCAATGTGGTTCCCTGATCTCGACGGATATTATGCAGGTCCGTCGCTCGAATATTCACTGGCTGAGAATGTAGATTTTTCGGTGATCTGGCAGCACTTCGACGCCGTCCTTGCCGGGGTAAGGAACATCATAAACCTCGGATTTCTGAGGTTCAAATACAGTTTCTGAAATTTTTATACTTTTGAGCCATAAAATTTTCTGAACGAATCCGATGGCTCTTGTCCACGAACTTGAAAAAAGCGGCAACTGGCTCTTTAAAAGAAGAAGCTGGCTTCCCCTGATTCTGATAGCCGCCGGTATCGTGGTTTTATATCATACGAATCGTCAGGCAATTCTCTTCAATCCGGTTAAGGAACTGATCTTTCTGGGTGTAAGTCTGTTCGGTGAGGCACTACGGGTTTATACCGTCGGTTTTGCCCCGAGAAACACTTCAGGACGAAATACTTCTGCGGGTCAGATAGCCGACGAACTTAACACCACGGGAATTTATTCGGTGATAAGGCATCCCCTTTACACCGGCAATTACTTTATGTGGCTGGGGCCGGTTCTTTTTGTGAGAAATCCTGTTTTCATTCTTTTCTTCCTGCTTGTTTACTGGCTTTATTATGAAAGAATAATGTTTGCCGAAGAACAGTTCCTCAGGCGTAAATTCGGGGAAGAATATGACAAATGGTCCGAAAATGTGAAAGCTGTTATCCCGTGTTTCAGGAAATTCAGGAAACCCTTGATGGCATTTTCATTCAGATCTGTTCTCAGGCGGGAGTATCACAGTTTCGTCAATATATTTATTATTTTCCTGATCCTTGACATTTTCAGGAATTATTTCATTTCGTCAAGGGTACAGGTTACGCCAATGTGGTTATTTATTTCCATCGCTGCCGGCCTAATATGGCTCGTTCTCAGGATTATCGCCAAAAAAACTTCCTGGCTTGAGTGCGATGACAGGTAAGCTCCGGGGTCAGTCCCTGCTGCTTCCCATGAAAATCATGATATAGTACAGCAATGTTGCGAGCGACCCTAATGCTGCCACAACGTAGGTATATGCGGCCCATTTCAGTGCATCCCGCGCTTTGTCGTGATTCATCGTCGATGTGATACCCGTATTGGAGAGCCATGCCAGTGCCCTCTGGCTGGCATTGATCTCAACCGGCAGCGTTACAAAGCTGAACAGGGTTGTAAGAGCAAACAGAATGATTCCCGTAAGCAGAAGTGCCGGAAATGTATTAACCAGGATTATTCCTCCAAGCAGGATCCACTGAACCCATTTTGAAGCAAAGGTTACGGGGGGAACGAGCTTCGACCTTAAGCCCAGCCAGGCATAAGCCGTCGCATGCTGCACAGCATGCCCGGTCTCATGAGCCGCAACGGCTGCAGCAGCGATACTCCTGCCCTCATACACTTCGCGGCTCAGATTAATGGTTTTTTTGTCGGGATTGTAATGATCAGTCAGCTCGCCCTGAACACATCCTACCGTTACATCATAAATTCCATTGTCGCGCAGCATCCTTTCTGCAACTTCACGACCCGACATCCCGTTGTCGACCGGAATCCTGGAATACTTTCTGAACTTTGATTTTAATACCGAGCTTATTATCCAGCTGAGAATCATGAAGACGCCAAAAATCAGCCAGATATTCATATTTGCATGCTGCATTTCCATAATTGTATAGTTTGATTGTTATTATCCTCTAAAACTCATTCAAGGTTAAAACTACTCCAAAAGTCCTGCCAGAACATGGCCGGATAGCTGAAACTGGTCATTTTGTCAGTTTTAAAACATTGACTGTTACATCTCTGATCATAAGCGGCAAATTTAGTATGTCATTTGTTATCTTTGTTCAATGGGAAACATGGCTGAAAATATCATTGTAAGGATACTTTCCCTTCCTGTGCTGTTCTACAGACATTCAATCTCCCCTCTGCTGCGTCCTTCCTGCCGTCATGTGCCTACATGCAGCCAGTATTCGCTCGATGCCCTCAGACTGCATGGTCCGGTTCACGGATTGCTGCTGGCCGCAAACAGAATATTGCGTTGCAGGCCGGGCGGAACTCATGGCTATGATCCGGTTCCCTTATTCAGATTTAAAAGGTACCGGAGCTTCCGCCTGTATAAAAAGTGCAGCAGGCTCAGGTAAGCCGGATATTGCTGCCTGGCGGGCTGGTGATAATGGTAATAAGGTCCGTATCAGTAATCGAGAACTTCCTTCAGGTTCCTGAGTCCCGAACGGCTTACAGGCAGCCTGGCACCTGAAAGGAGAATGGCAATATGATTGTCTTTTCCGTAAGGTTCAATGCCCTTTATCTCTTCAACCTTCACAATGTATGACCTGTGGATCCTTACAAAATCCTTTTTTGAAAGGTTATCCTCATAGAATTTCATTGTATGCTGCTTCAGGGCCTTCCCCGATGAATGATGGATCATAACATAATCATCCTGGGCTTCAACATATCTTATCTGATCCACCGGGATGATGCTGATTGCGTTTCCCTTCCGCACCACGATACGATTGACCGGGGAATCGGGATCGGGCCGTTTTGACAGAAGCAGGCTGGCCGGTCCTGTGTTTCCTGCTCCCGCTCTGATTTTCAGGGTCGCTTTTTTCACTGCTTCAATAAAGCGTCTTTTGGAAAAGGGCTTGAGAAGGTAGTCAATCGCGTTGAGTTCAAAGGCCCTGATCGCAAAATGATCGTATGCCGTGGTGAAGATTATTTCGGGCTTTTCGGTCATCACCTCAACCAGTTCTATTCCCGTAAGCCTGGGCATTTGAATATCGAGGAACACCAGGTCGGGCTTCTCCGAAACAATTGTTTTCAGGCCGGCGAAACCATCACTGCATTCAGCCACTACTTCAATTTCCTCCAGGTCCGTAAGATAATGCCTGATCAAGTCCCTTGCAGGCGCTTCATCATCAATTATTACTGCTCTGATCTTTTCCATGGCAAACCAAGGGTCCGGCCGGATGGCGCAGGGCAGACCGGATTTTATTTCAACTATACAAATTTAGTTATTTCTGATTATCCTCAACATTGGCTGGCAGAACAAGTGTTACCGAAAAGATGCCATTTTCCCTTGCTATCCTGACTGATGCTTTGCTGCCATAGAAAAGATCGAGCCTTCTGGTCACATTCAGCAATCCCGTTCCGGTTCCCTTAACGGGCGAGGGAACAGTATCATAATTGTTGCTTATAACTATTTCAAGAAATCCTTCTGAGCATCTAACCCTGGTATTGATCCTGACAATTTCGGTGCTTTCATACACACCGTGCTTGACTGCATTCTCGTAGAGGGGCTGGAGCAGCATCACCGGCAGTTTTATGTCAAGGCAGTTTTCATCAATCTCCTCTCCGGTTGATAGTTTGTCGCCAAAGCGGATTTTTTCGATCTCAAGGTACAATTTAAGGTTTTCGAGTTCACTCCGGAGTGTCACGGGTTGTTCATCCTTTTTGGAAAGTGTATATCTCATGAACTCGGATAATTTTATTATCATTTCCCTGGCTTTGTCAGGATTTGTAACTGTAAGGGAGCTGATTGAATTAAGGCTGTTGAAGAGGAAATGTGGATTGATCTGTGATCTAAGCGCTTTCAGCTCGGTATCCCTGACAAGGGTTTCCAGGCGGGCTTCCCGTGCATTCTTTTCCGAAAGGTTATAAAGAGTTTCAAAAAGATAATAAGCCAGGATAATCAATGCGTAAATTAATCCCCCGGTACCGGCCCTGTAGGGGAATGTTGCCTGCCAGTAAGCTTCAAAACCGGAATTCACGGGAAGGAACAGGGGTACTGCAAACCGGGTGACAATGATCCACAGGGCTACTGATAATGTGCCGCCGATCAGAATGTTCCCGGCAACTGAAATCAATGCTGATTTACCCGCGTTTATGAACCTGAAAGGGTACCAGAGTGAAATCCCTATACCCGAAAAAACTATCATTGAAATAATTCCGTCGGGAATAAAAATCTCGGTTATTTCTCCGTATGCAAAATAGTAGAGAAAAAGCTGGCCGGCAGTAAGTAACAGCCAGGCCAGCCACCATATAATCAATCTAACCCTGTCGGAAAGTACGGGATGTCTCATTTGTTCAGGACTAGTAGCTCTTTATTTCCCCTCCGCCGAAAACCACGGCTCCCTTAATCAGCAGTTGTTTGTTCTTGTCAATGGTCATTCCGGGTGTCAGTTTCCGGGAATCGCTGAACCCGCCAAGAACAGGTGTCACGTCGATGGTTACAAACCAGTCGTTGGGCACAATTATCGTTGCTCCGCCAAACACGCATGCGACCTCCAGTACTGACACTCCCTGCACCAGATCGGCTTTGGTGAGATCAAGTTCTATTCCTCCGAAAATGGCGGTGATCTTACCTCCCTGGAAGTTCCGGGAAGTTACCTGTCTGTCGCCTCCGCTGAAAACATTAACATAATCGACATAATCATCACCTGTAACTCCCTTTGAAGTTGATGTACCCCATCCCCTTCTTTTGGTTGTAACGAATATTATACCCACTATAATAAAAACTGCAGGCCAGAACATGTTGTACATGTGCAGGGTTTCCCTGAATGCCAGTGGTATCATGAAAAAGCCGCCGACTGCCATTACAATTATTCCCGCGGTTTTTTCAGTTGCATTCAACGTCATCACAAGGCCAATAACAATAAGGAGCATCTGCCAGCTGAATATTATGTTATCTATGAAATCAGGAAAAAATCCTGTATTCCGGATTACGAGAAACAGTCCGGCCAATATAAGAACGACACCAATGACAGCCCTGTTGCTGGAACGGTGCGGTCCAAGCTGGCGGTGTTCCTGATCCTTAAAATCATTATGTGTTTCCATGGTTCTAAATATGTTGGGATTAAATTAAATACTTTTCGTCTTTCTTTTCACCAATGACGAGATAATAAAGCCCAGTCCGATAAGGATAATTACTGCGGGCCAGTAGATTGCTTTAATGATTTCCGGCATTTCATAATTAATTTTATCCATCAGAAACCAGGTTCCCGCTGCTATCAGAAGCAGCCCCCCGGTAAACTGGAGGTTCAGTATGAGCAGAACACCTATAAATATCATGCCTGTCTGCCAGGTAAAATAATCACTGATCTCACCCAGGTTCAGCAGATCATTCGTGGCAACCAGCAGGGCGAGGCCCAGGGTAATCAGGAACAGTCCGAAACCAACCTGCGGATGGTGCTCCCTGTGCCGGAGAATAAAATGGTCCTTGTTTTTCATGGCATCCTCTTTTAATAAATCGTTCCTGCGTCAAAAATAACATTTGTCCGGGGGAGCCTGTTAGCATAAATCGGTGAGTTGCGCTAAAAAACCGGTAAGCAGCCCATTAAGGCATTTTTTATGAGATTTTTATTGATAATTTTTAATTTTGATGAAGGATTTATATTTTTGCAATCCAAATTAAAAAGGATGTCCGGATTGTATCTGATACCGATTGGAGGGTTAAAGGAAGGATATCGCTCATTTGAATTTGAGATAGACAACAGTTTTTTCGGTCTTTTTGAGGAATCGGAAATTAAAGAGGGAAAACTCACTGCAGTTGTTGAAACTGTTAAAAGTCCTTCCCTTATTGAGATGCTCATCAGGATCTCGGGGACCGTAAGGATAGGCTGCGACCGTTGTCTTGAAATGTTTGATGAGGTTCTGAACTGTGAGAACAGGCTGGTGGTAAAATTCGGGAACACTGCCGATGTAGCGGATCCTGAAATTATTATCTTACCCTATGGTGAAAATGAGCTGGATATGAAGCAATTCTTTTATGAGTTCATCCATCTTGCCCTTCCAATCCAGAGAATACATCCTGATGATGAAAATGGCAA
This sequence comes from Bacteroidales bacterium, assembly GCA_009877105.1. GTDB lineage: Bacteria > Bacteroidota > Bacteroidia > Bacteroidales > VadinHA17 > LD21. The sequence goes on along the minus strand of WXFD01000026.1, from coordinate 49,968 downwards.
CAGCGGGTGCAACCCGGAAATGCTCAGTAAGTTAAGGGAACACCTTGTCAATGAGGAAAGCCTGGTTGATCCGGGGTGGGACGAATTGAAAAAGTTAATGAACAACAATTAATAAAGAAATAAAAGATGGCACATCCTAAACGAAAACACTCCAAGGCCAGGCGGGATAAACGCAGAACGCATTTTAAAGCAACCCCTCCCACAACCGGGACATGTTCAAACTGCGGGTCTTCCGTCCAGTATCACAGGGTCTGTCCTGAGTGTGGTTATTACAGGGGTAAACCTGCCGTGGAGAAGAAAGCTACAGCCTGATCTTGTCAACAAAAAGCTGAAGAATGAGGATTGGATTTGATGTAATGGGTGGAGATTTCGCACCAGAGGCTATGATTGAAGGTGCAGTTGACTCCATTAGTTATTTTGGCCCTGACGAAAAACTCGTTCTTATCGGAGATAAGCGGGAGATATTGAAGAAGCTTGAAGAAATGAACACTGCTCCGGATTTGTTCGAGATCGTCCATTCTTCACAGGTAATTGAGATGGGCGACCATCCTGCAAAAGCTTTTTCCCAGAAAAGAGATTCAAGTATAGCAATTGGCTATGAAATGCTGAAACAGGGATTGCTTGACGGGTTTTGCAGTGCAGGTAATACCGGGGCCATGCTTGTCGGAGCAAGCTACACGGTTAATGTGATTCCGGGTGTTTTCAGGCCCGCTCTGGCCACAATACTGCCCTGTATCGACGGACGCGATTCCGTCATACTTGATGTGGGGCTTAATCCTGATTGCAAGCCCGATGTGCTGCTGCAGTATGGGATCCTTGGCAGCATTTATGCCAGGTTCGTTCTGGGCAAAAACAATCCCACGGTTGGATTGCTAAACATAGGTATTGAAGAAACAAAGGGCACCCCTGCTATAAAAGCTGCCTATGAACTGATGAAGGATTACCCGGGGCTGAACTTCAGCGGCAATGTGGAAGGCAATACACTATTTCATGAGAGTGTAACCGATGTTCTGGTCTGTGACGGCTTTGTCGGCAATATTATCCTCAAACAGGCTGAAGCTTTTTTTTCAATATCGGAAAAGTTAAAAATCTCCCATCCCTTTATTGACAGGATGAACTTTGAAAATATAGGGGGCACACCGGTTGTCGGCATTAATGCCAATGTTGTTATCGGCCATGGTATATCCAGGAGAAAAGCAATAAAGAACATGATTTTGCAAACGAAAGCGGTTGTCGGGGCAAATCTTGCCCGGAAAATAATTGAAGCTATCTGAATATGGAAGAAGTACGGGCTGTTATAACAGGAATTCATGCCTGGGTTCCTGAATACAGGCTGACCAATCACGAACTTTCAAAAATGGTTGATACTTCCGACGAATGGATAATGCAACGCGTCGGAATAAAGGAAAGAAGAATTCTGAAGGGTGAGGGGCTGGGCTCATCCGATCTCGGTGAGAAGGCTGTCAAGGGTCTTCTGGAGAAAACGAACACTTCACCCGATGAAATTGATCTCGTCATCTGTGCAACCATTACTCCCGACATGGTATTCCCGGCCACGGCAAACATAATTTCCGACAAGGCCGGCCTTAAAAATGCATTCAGCTTTGATCTGGGCGCTGCATGCTCAGGTTTTTTGTTTGCACTGCAGACAGGCGCCGCTTACATTCAGACCGGAAGGTTCAGAAAAGTCATTGTTATTGGAGCTGATAAAATGTCATCGATCACCGATTACACTGACCGGACAACCTGCCCCTTGTTCGGCGATGCTGCAGGGGCCGTTCTTCTTGAGCCGGGAACAGGGGATTACGGTATTATGGACTATATTTTCCGTGTTGACGGGTCGGGCAGGAAGTTCCTGCACATGAAGGCAGGGGGCTCGGTGAAGCCAGCCTCGCATGAGACCGTTAATGCCCGTGAACACTTTGTTTACCAGGAAGGCCAGAGCGTCTTCAAATTTGCAGTGGTCAATATGGCAGACATTGCTGTCGAAATCATGGAACGCAATAACCTGAAACCGGAAGATATCGCGTGGCTGGTACCCCACCAGGCAAACCTCAGGATAATCGACGCAACGGGAAAAAGGATGGGGCTGCCACCCGAAAAAGTTATGGTGAACATAGAAAATTACGGAAACACAACGGCAGCAACTATTCCTCTGTGTCTTTGGGAATATGAAAAAAAACTCAGGAAAGGCGACAAGCTGATACTTGCCGCTTTCGGCGGGGGGTTCACCTGGGGATCCCTCTATCTCAAATGGGCTTACGACCCTGATTAATGCAGTCCGGATTTCTCCCGGCACATTTATACTGATCCGCCTCCCTTATCCGCTTCGATTCTGCCCCGGGATACCTATCAACAGTTCCGCGAACATCATTCTATTTTTTTACAATAGTTTTTATATTTGTGAGTTATTATGTTTGTAAGTATAATTCTGGCAAATCATGGGAAAATTCAACGAAACCGACAATACTGCAATCAATCTGATCAGCAATGGCACTGAAATCACCGGGGATATCAAATCAAATGGCGATATCAGGGTCGACGGGCTTCTTACGGGCAACCTTACTACAAAAGGGAAAGTTGTAATAGGACCAACAGGCAAGGTAAAGGGAGAAGTGTATTGCAAAAACTCGGAAGTGTCAGGGACTGTTGAAGGCAGGATTTGTGTGAGTCAGTTATTGACCCTGAAAGTCGATTCAAGGATTTTAGGGGATATAGTTACTTTCAAGCTTTCAATTGAACCCGGCGCCAAATTCACAGGCAACTGTAAAATGAGTGAAAGCGAAAATAATGAAGGAGCCAGCTTCACAAAAACAAAAGAACCCGAAAAGTCCGTCAAATAAAGGTTTACACGATTTTGCAAAATATTCCGGCCTGGCCTTCCAGATGCTTGTAATAATTGCAGCAATGACCTGGGGCGGAGTGAAACTCGATGAAGTTCTGGGATTATCGACACCGGTGTTCACCATAGTCCTGTCTCTTCTCGGAGTATTTGCAGGAATTTATACTGCAATAAAGGACTTTATTAAACGATAATCTCACAAATGAATTTCAGAAAATACCTGACCGGACTTTTATGGGTTTGCCTGCCCCTGCTGGCAGCAGGGTATCTGTTATCCCGGTTCATCCCGGTCCCATTTCTTTTCACCGATCTGTTGTTACTCACTGTTTCGTTTTCAGCAATTGGCATAACTGCGGCACTGATCTCCAGGTCGGGGCTGAAGAAGGGAGCCGAGGGAGGAACAATGTACCTTATGGTTGCACTGTCGGTCAAATTGCTACTGGAGATGGTCCTTGCACTTCTGTGGTTTGTAGTTGTTAAAAAAACTTATCTGTCCTCAGTTATATTGTTTTTTGTACTATATTTGGCCGTTTCCCTGTTTTCAATTATTTTTATATTGAATACACTGAAAACTAAACCTTTATAAAACTATTCTTAATATAATGCAATTTGTCAAAGCAAGTCTGTTATTCCTGCTTTTTACAATAATTCCTGCTGCCCTCACCGCACAGGAGGAACACGGCAGTCATGCAGGAAGGGCAGAAGAGGAGTTTGATGCAAGCACCTTTATCATGGATCATATAGCCGATTCGCATGAATGGCACATTCTGACCAGGAAGAACGGCGAGAGCGTTGCAATTTATCTTCCTGTGATCCTATACTCTGCTGAAAAGGGCTGGGATGTGTTCTCTTCCCGGCAGCTTGCACACGGACATGAATATAAAGGATACAGGCTGGAAGAGGAAGGTGACAACAAAGGAAGGATAGTGAGCTTAAATGAGGATGGTACAATTAATGAGGAAGCTTTCCTGCTCGATCTGTCAATAACAAAAACAGTTGTCGGACTATTGTTTTCCGTTATAATCGGACTCTGGCTCTTTCTTTCATTGTCGCGTTCCTACAAGAAAACCGGGATCAGCCATCCCAGGGGGATTCAAAGCTTTCTCGAACCAATAATCCTTTTTGTGCGCGACGATATAGCGATCCCCAACCTTGGGGAGGATAAATATGAAAAATACATGTCCTACCTGCTTACCGTTTTCTTTTTTATACTGTTGAACAACCTGATGGGGCTTGTTCCCTTTCCTCCGCCATTCGGTGCCAATGTAACCGGCAATATTGCGGTAACCATGGTTCTTGCACTGTTCACTTTCTTCATAACCCAGATCAACGGAAGCAAATCCCACTGGAGGCATGTTTTTGCAACACCAGGGGTGCCGGTCTGGCTCCTTCCCGTAATGATCCCGGTGGAGATCATAGGCCTGTTCTCAAAGCCATTTGCACTGATGGTCCGACTCTTCGCCAACATTACTGCAGGCCACATTATCGTCCTCAGCCTGGTCTGCCTGATCTTTATTTTCAAGTCGCTGTTTGTGGCGCCGGTATCAATCGCATTCGTTATATTCATGGATTGCCTCGAACTTCTGGTGGCATTCCTTCAGACATATGTTTTCACCCTGTTGTCGGCCCTTTTTATAAGTTTGGCCGTCAAAGGAGAGGAGGAACATCATTAGTTTTTATTGTTTAATTTAAACCAGTTACTATCATGACAGGTACATTGGCAGCAGTGGGAGCAAGCCTGGCAGTTATCGGCGCAGGTCTTGGAATAGGAAGGATCGGTGGTTCAGCCATGGACGCTATTGCACGTCAGCCGGAAGCCAGCTCCAAGATCCAGACAAACATGATCGTCTCTGCGGCTCTTATTGAAGGAGCTGCATTGTTCGCCATCGTGGTTGCCCTCATTGCAAAGTAAAGGAAACAGGAGGGCTGCAACGGTTGGTTGCAGCGCCTCCCTATTAAATCAAAAGACAAAAACATAAAGATATGGTCTTACTAGCAAACAGTCTCACATCGCCGGCAATAGGCCTGGTATTCTGGACAACAATAATTTTCCTGATGTTTTTCCTCATTCTGAAAAAGTTTGCCTGGAAACCTATTTTAAAAGCGGTTAAGGCCAGGGATGAGATGATAAAGGGATCTCTGGCATCGGCCGAAAAAGCCCGGAAAGAGATGGCCAGGCTCCAGAGCGACAATGAAGCCATCCTCAGAAAGGCCAGGGAAGAACGCGAAATAATCCTGAGGGAAGCCAGGGATATCCGCGACAAGCTTATTTCCGAAGCCAAGGGAAAAGCTTCCGAAGAAGCGGAGAAGGTTGTTGCAAAGGCACGGGCCGGCATTGAAAGGGAAAAAATAGCCGCACTGGGTGAGATCCGCAAACAGGTTGCCACCCTGTCAATAGAAATTGCCTCCAAACTGATAGGTGAAAAGCTTGAAAAATCAGGGGAACAGGAAAAGCTTATTGACAACTACCTGAAAGAAATCGACTTCACGAAGAACTAATTTTTTTTTAATGAATCAAAGCAGAATATCGGTCAGGTACGCAAGAGCTTTGTTCCAGTCGGCCCTTGAAAGAAATGAACTCGACAGGATCGGCAGGGACATGACGTTGGTAAAGGATACCTGCAAAATTCCGGAGGTTAGGGAAATCCTCGATAATCCCGTAATTATGCCCTCGAAGAAGATCAGGGCATTGCGCAGCCTTTTTGGTACGGAGCTTCATGAACTTACCCTGTCGCTTATCGACCTGGTGGTAAGGAACGGAAGGGAACAATACCTCCCGGCAATTGCCAGGATGTTCAACCAGGAAACAAAAAGGCACAGGGGTATTACCGAATCGGTTCTGACCACAGCCGTACCAGTCGATCCGGGGATCAGAAAACAGGTGGAGGAAATGATAGAGAAAATGTTCAACACCAGGGTCGAGCTTAAGACGAACATTGATGAGTCAATAATAGGTGGTTTTATCCTTAAGGTTGAGGACAGCTATATTGATGCAAGCGTAAGAAACAAGTTAAGGAAAATCAAACACGAACTGATAAGCGGATCATTATGATCCTGAAAACAATAAGACAAGTATGATTTTATAGGAACAAACATGGCAAGTATTAAACCAGCAGAAGTTTCAAAAATCCTCAGGCAGCAGCTTGAAGGTATCCAGACCGGGGTCGAGCTTGAAGAGGTTGGCACCGTCCTTGAAGTTGGAGACGGGATTGCACGGATATACGGTTTGTCGAATGCCGAATCGAACGAGCTGATCCAGTTTGAGAATGGCATTGAAGCCATTGTGCTCAACCTTGAGGAGGACAATATCGGGGCCGTATTGCTGGGCCCCACTGAGGAGATCAATGAAGGCGACATTGTAAAGCGGACCGGGAGAATTGCTTCAATCGGTGTAGGAGAAGGGTTGCTAGGAAGGGTCATTACTCCGACCGGTCAGCCTCTAGACGGCAAGGGCCCGATAGAAGGTGAACTGTTTGAAATGCCGTTTGAACGGAAAGCTCCGGGTGTTATATTCAGGCAACCGGTAAAACAGCCGCTCCAGACGGGCATAAAGGCGATCGATGCCATGATCCCGATCGGCAGGGGTCAGCGTGAGCTGATAATCGGCGATCGCCAGACCGGAAAGACGGCTATAGCAATTGATACAATCATAAACCAGAGAAGCAATTTTGAAAAGGGAAAACCGGTATACTGCATTTATGTTGCGGTAGGGCAGAAGGGTTCAACCGTTGCAAATATCGCCAGAACGCTCGAGGAGCACGGCGCAATGGAATATACGGTGATCATTCTTGCAACAGCTTCCGACCCTGCTGCTTCCCAGTTTTATGCTCCCTTTGCAGGCGCTGCAATAGGTGAATTCTTCCGTGATACCGGCCGTGACGCCCTGATCATTTACGATGACCTGTCGAAACAGGCAGTATCGTACAGGGAGGTTTCCCTCCTGCTCCGCAGGCCTCCGGGCCGTGAAGCCTATCCGGGCGACGTCTTCTATCTTCATTCACGACTCCTGGAAAGGGCTGCCAAGATCATCGAGTCGGATGAAGTTGCAAGGCAAATGAACGACCTGCCGGAATCGATCCGCCACATGGTAAAGGGAGGCGGTTCACTAACCGCCCTGCCGATAATTGAAACTCAGGCCGGCGACGTTTCGGCCTATATTCCGACTAATGTTATTTCAATAACAGACGGACAGATTTTCCTTGAATCCAACCTGTTCAACTCAGGTGTGCGTCCGGCAATCAACGTTGGTATTTCGGTTTCCAGGGTAGGGGGCAATGCCCAGGTCAAGGCCATGAAAAAAATTGCCGGTACCCTGAAAGTCGATCAGGCCCAGTACCGCGAACTGGAAGCTTTCTCCAAATTCGGATCTGACCTGGATGCGGCAACACTTGCCACCCTGGACAAAGGTGCAAAGAACGTCGAAATACTTAAACAGGGCCAATATGCTCCGGTTCCCGTCGACAAACAGATTGCAATAATCTATTGCGGAACCAGCGGGCTTCTCAGGGACGTGCCTGTAAACAGGGTCAGGGAATTCGAAACTGAATTCCTCGAGTATCTCGATCTGAAACACAGGGATGTCCTTGATTCACTTGGTGAGGGAACAATAAATGATGAAATAACCGGTATCCTCGATAAAACGGCCCGTGAACTTGTCTTGAAATTCAAACAGCAATAGGCTGTCAAAACTGAATAATTACAACTTGGATGGCGAATTTAAAAGCTATAAGGTTAAGGATAACTTCCGTCAGATCAACCCGGCAGATTACTTCGGCCATGAAAATGGTTGCTGCCGCCAAGCTCCGAAAGGCCCAGGACAAGATTGTCAGACTGAGGCCCTATGCAGGCAAGCTTCATGAAATCCTGGTTCACCTTACACAAAGCCTTGCCGATGCCGATATAAAAAACATTTACAGCAGGCAGGAGTCACCCGAAAAAATACTGATCGTTGCAATAACCTCAAATAGGGGACTTTGTGGAGCATTCAATTCAAATGTCGTTAAGGAGGTTAAGCGGCTGATCACGGAAACATACCATGAACAGTATAAAAACGGGAATGTTGAATTCCTTGCAATCGGGAAAAAAGGCTACGACTCGCTCCGAAAAATGAAGCTGAACATAATATCAGAAAATAATGAGCTTCTGAATGATTTAACTTTTGAAAAAGTTTCGGCCCTTGCCGAGAACGTCATGAACGCATTTGTCAGCGGTGACTACGACAGGGTTGAACTGGTTTACAATCATTTTAAGAATGCTGCAATTCAGCAGCTTACGACAGAGGTTTTCCTTCCGGTTGAAACAATTTCCGAAGAGGGAAAGGCCGCGGCTCATGTCGATTATATCTATGAGCCTGACAAGAAATCCATTGTCAGGGAACTGATCCCCAAATCCCTGAAGATCCAGTTCTATAAGGCAGTCCTCGATTCATTCGTTGCAGAAAACGGAGCCAGGATGACGGCAATGCATAAAGCCACCGACAATGCCACTGAAATGATCCGCGACCTGACCCTTCAGTACAATAAGGCACGTCAGGCAGCGATCACGGGTCAGATTCTTGAAGTTGTAAGCGGAGCCGAGGCCCTGAAATAACTGAAAATTATTAATTGAATCCATGTAGTGAACATGTTTGATCAATCGGCTCTTAAGGAAATCGTCAATAACGCAATAATCAATCTGTCCTTTGACATCGGGTCTGACAGGCTGATTGATCCTGTTAAATATGTTCTCTCGATGGGCGGTAAACGCATGAGGCCGGTGCTGTCACTTATGGCGTGCAATCTTTTCAGTGACAAGATCGACCATGCTGTCATACCCGTGACGGGAATTGAGATATTCCACAATTTCACCCTGGTCCATGACGATATAATGGATAACGCCAGGATCAGAAGGGGATTTCCCACGGTACATACAAAATGGAACATCAACCAGGCTATCCTGTCGGGTGACGTTATGGCATTCATCACAAACGAATGCTTTCTTCAGTCACCTGCCCATCTTCTGCCCAGGGTATTGAAGGTTTTTAACAGGGCCGCCATTGAGGTCTGTGCGGGTCAGCAGCTTGATATGGATTTCGAAAGGGCTACATATGTGTCTCAGGCAGATTATATCCGGATGATAGGACTGAAGACAGCCGCCCTGATTGCCGCCTCATTAAAGATCGGTGCCATTTTTGGGGGAGCCGATGACAAGGATGCCGGACACCTGTACGAATATGGCAAGAACCTGGGGCTTGCCTTTCAGATACAGGATGATATCCTTGATGTATTCGGCGACATGAAGGTTTTTGGCAAAACAGCCGGCGGTGATATTATTGAAGGGAAAAAAACATTCCTGTATGTCAGGGCAAATGAAACCGGATCGTTTGATCAGAAAAAAAAGCTGCAGGATCTTTACGCCTCCAATGCATTCAAACCGGAGGATAAAATCAGGATGGTCACGGAATTATATGAACTGCTTGATGTTAAATCCAGTTCTGAGAAGATTGTCGCAGATTATTTTAAAGATGCCCTGGAACATCTCGGGAAAGTGAATATTTCACGTGAAAGGAAGGAAGGGCTCATTGGGCTGACTTCTTCACTTGCCGGGAGAGATCAGTGAGTAAAACGAAATGACGAATTAATGAATTGGCAAATAATTTTTAAAACTCAATAAATAAATCGGATTTATGGCAAAGAATATTGGGAAGATCAGCCAGATTATAGGCCCGGTGGTTGACGTGACATTTGAACGGCAGGGCAATGAAATGCCTGATATCTATGATGCTCTGGAAATAAAAAGGAACGACGGTACGATCCTGGTTGTGGAATGCCAGCAGCATATAGGTGAAAACACAGTCAGGACAATAGCCATGGACTCAACTGACGGTCTTCGCAGAGGTATGGATGTGGTGGCAACCGGACAGCCGATCACTATGCCTATCGGGGAGCAGATTAAAGGACGCCTGATGAACGTTACCGGTGAGGCAATTGACGGAATAGGCGTTCTTGATAAAGAGGGCGGCTATCCTATTCACCGCAAGCCCCCGAAATTTGAAGATCTTTCAACTGAAAAGGAGGTGCTTTACACAGGCATCAAGGTAATTGACCTCATTGAACCGTACTCAAAGGGCGGGAAAATTGGTCTTTTCGGGGGTGCCGGTGTGGGAAAGACCGTTGTGATCCTTGAATTGATAAACAATATTGCCAAGGCTTATTCGGGGCTTTCGGTCTTTGCCGGTGTCGGTGAAAGAACAAGGGAAGGGAACGACCTTTTGCGCGAGATGCTCGAAGCAGGAGTTATCACTTACGGGAAGGAATTTCTGAAAAACATGGAAGCCGGTGGATGGGATCTCTCAAAAGTCGACAGGGAAGCGCTAAAAGATTCGAAGCTTGCCCTGGTTTTCGGACAGATGAACGAACCGCCCGGGGCAAGGGCAAGAGTAGCCCTGTCGGGTCTTTCAGTTGCAGAACATTTCAGGGATGGTGATGAAAAAAGCGGCGGAAGGGATATTCTTTTCTTTATGGATAATGTGTTCCGCTTTACCCAGGCAGGTTCTGAAGTTTCCGCGCTCCTTGGCCGCATGCCTTCAGCAGTGGGATACCAGCCGACTCTTGCCACTGAGATGGGTATCATGCAGGAACGTATCACATCAACGCGCCATGGATCGATAACGTCGGTACAGGCAGTGTATGTTCCGGCCGACGACCTTACCGACCCTGCGCCCGCCACAACATTCGCCCACCTCGATGCCACAACCGTGCTGAGCCGGAAAATATCAGAACTCGGGATTTACCCCGCTGTCGATCCTCTCGACTCAACATCGAGGATACTGACACCCGAAATAGTTGGCGAAGCCCATTACAATTGCGCCCAGAGGGTTAAGGAACTACTGCAGAGGTATAATGAGCTTCAGGACATTATTGCCATCCTGGGAATGGATGAGCTTTCCGAAGAAGACAAACTCGTGGTTCACCGGGCCCGAAGGGTGCAGAGATTTCTGTCGCAGCCCTTCCACGTTGCCGAACAGTTTACCGGCATCAAGGGAGCCCTCGTTTCGATTGAGGATACCATAAAGGGATTCAACATGATCATGGACGGAAAGGTGGATCAGTACCCTGAATCGGCATTCCTGCTTGTCGGAACTATTGAAGATGCCATTGAAAAAGGCGAGAAAATACTTGCCCAGTCGAAATGACAACCGTTGAATGTCATATGTTGCAGCCTGCAGCCTGTTATTGCTGCTTCCCGTGCATGAAGCCTGCAACACACTGTCTTCAACACTCATGTCTTACTGAATCACTATCATGAAAATCGAGATAATAACCCCCGATCACACGATATATGAAGGGGAAATAAAATCCGTAAGGGTGCCGGGCAGGAAAGGTTCTTTCCAGGTTCTTAAGGACCATGCACCAATCATATCGACCCTCGATCCCGGGCCGGTATACATAGTTGAACAGGATAACAGGGAGGTAACCTATAATATTGACGGAGGCGTTATAGAAGTCAGGGCAAACAGGATCATACTCCTGACCGAGTCCGTCAAATAAAATATGCCCGATGACAGCCGACGAATTCCGGAAACACGCCCATGAGGTGGTCGAATGGATGGCACGTTACATGGAAAACGTGGAGAGCTATCCTGTCAAATCCCAGGTCAGACCAGGCGAGATCCTTGAAAGGATCCCTCCAGTGCCTCCTGCACAGCCCGAACCTTTCAGCGCCTTCATGAAGGATCTCGATGAGATAATCATGCCGGGAATAACTCACTGGCAGAGTCCGAACTTTTTTGCATATTTCCCGGCCAACACGAGTCCTCCCTCAATACTTGCCGAGATGATCATATCCACACTCGGAGCCCAGTGCATGATATGGGAAACATCGCCCGCAGCAGCTGAACTGGAGGAGAAGATCATGATATGGCTGAGGGATCTTATCGGGCTGCCCGCTGAATTCGAGGGTGTGATCCAGGATACCGCATCAACCGCAACCCTGGCTGCTCTGATCACGGCAAGGGAAAAAGCAAGCGGCTTCAGGATAAATGAAGAAGGGGCAGGAAGTACAGCCCGGTTAAGGGTCTACTGTTCGGAACAGACTCATTCCTCTGTTGAGAAAGCGGTTAAGATAAGCGGAATAGGCAGGAACAACCTGGTTAAGATCCCAGTCAAACCTGATTTTTCGATGGACGAGGAAAAACTGGAGAAAGCTGTTTCGGAAGACATGGAAAAAGGTTTCATTCCATGTTGCGCCTTTGCAACAATTGGCACCACGGGAACCACTGCCGTTGACCCTTTAAGAGCCATCGGAGAGATCTGCAGCAGATACGATATCTGGCTTCATGTTGACGCTGCAATGGGCGGTACGGCCCTTATTCTGCCCGAATTTCAATGGATGCTCGATGGCAGGGAATATATCGATTCATTTGTTTTCAATCCTCATAAATGGATGTTCACCAATTTCGACTGTTCTGCTTTTTTCATAAAGCACCCTTCGCTTCTTCTGAAAACATTCGAAATTTTGCCCGAATATCTGAAAACCCGCACCAGGGGGCTGGTAAATGATTACCGCGACTGGGGCATACCGATGGGAAGAAGATTCAGGGCCCTTAAGCTCTGGAGCGTTATAAGGATGTACGGGGTTGAAGGACTCCGGGAAAAAATACGGCGTCATATTGAGTTTGCAGCGGAACTGGCTGAAATGATAGCAAGGGAGCCGGATTTTGAAGTGGCAGCTCCGGTGGTGATGAATGTCGTCTGCTTCCGTTACAGGCCCGCAGGCAAGTCAGCCGGGGAGATCAACGGAATAAATGAGACCCTTAACCACAGGCTCAACGATACCGGCAAAATCTATCTCACCCATACAGTAATCAACGGTCATTATACCCTCAGAATGGTTACGGGGCAGACAAATGTGACCATGAATCATGTGAGGAAGGCCTGGGAGCTGATTAAAACAACAGCGGCTCAGCTTTAAAGATTGTATGCCCTTGTCCTGTTTCTTCCTATACTCATTCCGTATATATCCATGTTGAACAGGAGCCTGATCACGGGAAAAGTTCCAGGCTCACGCCATGCTGCCTCCACTCCTGCAGAAACCATGTACGGAATCCGGAAAATAAAAAAATCACCGAGCAATTGTGCTCCAAACGATCTGAAAGTCATTTTTCCTTCCGTAAAAAACCAGATCATGCCGTTATCCGTCCGCATAAGCCTGTAATGGTCGGTGACGTGCGTATAGTCAAAAAACAGATCTGCCCTTATCCTTGTCAGATAAAGAAAGCTTGACAGATTAAAGTCGGGATAAAACAGCGGCATGTAGTAATCAGCTGAGACAAAATCTGCTCTTTTCGAGATAATATTATCATATCCTCTTGAAAATGAAATTAAATTCTTCTGCAGGAACCGTTCAGGATTCTGAGTTTCCTTTTCGAGCCTGACCCTTAAACCATGGTTCCCGGATAGGCCGGGGAAATAGAAGGCAGTTTTCAGTGTGGCCAGATCACCATAAAGCTCCCTGTCGAAGGGAAAAGCCGAATAACTCAGATCCATTGTCTGGGCCCAGCGGGGATAGATGTCCCTCACCGCGGTCCTGTAATAGTTGGAAAAATAGATCCTTCCGGTAAACCGGCTCTGGCCCGGGTCGTAATACCCGCTGTTTTTCATATAAATATGATCATTGATATATTTCCATGATGCTGAAATACGCAGATGTTCCGAGAATTTTCCACTCTGGAAATACAAAGGCAGATAAAGGGTATTCGTAATTGCCATTCCCTGGTTGTATTCAGCCGGATCGGGAACATTTTCGCCGAGTTTTTCAATCACGGGCCTGTATCCGTAATCGATGACCGATTCCAGTGCCGGATACCAGCCGAGCCAGTTTATCCTGGCATGAAGCATGTGCCGATTATCAGCATACTCATAACCAATGGTGGAAATGAGGGTGCTGAGGTTGTTCTGCGTCATAAGGGTTATTCCGGGTTTTATAAGGGCCGGATCGGATGTTATTTCATCAATGCTGGCATAAAATGGCATCCAGCTGTGAAATCTGAAAAGGTTTTTCCATTTTTTGTAAGGTTCCGGTAAAAATACCCTGGGCTGACTTTCCCCTGAACTGCCATCATATGGTCTGAACCTGTTAATAAGATAGGAAGGATTCTCACTGAAAGCCGCAGTATCAGGCTCTTCACTCCTGAGCGAAGCCTGGCAAATATTGTTGCCGGAAGTTGAATAGTCGGCAAACATTATATTGTTCCCGCTGATATTCAGATCGCTTACACCGAATCGCGATTTTGTGAGCCTGCTGATTTTTCCGTCGCCTGCCAGCAGATATACGTTATCGGTTCCCGATGCCGAACTGACAAAAAACAATGAATCGTTCCTGGTAAAGGCGGATTGAATGTCATTGGATGACGGACTGATATGGATTTTCCATGCATACTTCCGTAAATCAAATGACATAATACCTTCCCCTTCTTCAGAAAGGGAGACAAAGGTTATTATGTTGCCCTTCTCATCCCATTGGGGTTTTTGCAGCCACACACCCGGCGGGGCCGGGATTTCGCCGAGGATGCTTCCATCGGCTGCGTCAATGATTACGAGTCCCGATTCCTGTGTTATGGAACTCCTTACCGCAGCAATGCGGGAAGCGTCGGGAGATATTGCCGCGGCCATGTACCTGGTCTTCCCGGATAACTTCCGTGTTGTCCCTGATTTCAGATCAAGTATTTTTATGACTGACCATGTCCTGTTTCTCCACCGCGGATCGGAATCAGACTCAACCCAGACGATCTTACCCCTAGCGTACGATATGTTCCAGGGATAGGAATAGCCGGGAGTGTGTATCCTCCTTTCCCTTCCTTCGGCAGGCCTGATCAGTACGAATGACGGGGGATGGTCAAGGGATGTCCTTACGGCAATTATACTATCCTTGCCCGCCCTTACTGGTGAATAATAATTTATGTACTTTTTCCCTTTCGGCGGATTGACAATGTCATATTCAACACTTCCGAGGGCGGAGTCTTCAGCCGTCCACAGGACCTGCAGGGTATCGAAGGTTTCCCTGAACAGCCTTTTTTTTGTCAGGGATGCATTTGCCCTCAGGCTGAGGTTAACAGGGTTCAGGGTGAAAGGAAGGTTTGCGGTAAGGTTAAGGGCTTTTTTCCAGAGGGCTGAGTCATATTTCGCATACGACCATGCCATCATTTGGTATCCTGAATAGTAGTGATTTGGCACAAAATCCCTGAACGATCCGTTTACTATCTTGTCATACTTGTAGATTTTCCCCTTTTCAAGCATCAATGCTTTCAGAGGTTTCTGGAATGAAGGGGTCCGTCCCCTTCCCGAGCCTGTTAGCAGGGTTTCCGAAAAAACGGCATCTCCCTCCAGGAACCACAATGGCAGCAGTGCTGCCACCGCTCCGTTGAATTGCTGGCCCGTAATGTACGACATCACCCTGGTAAAACCCTTATCGAGCGATTTCATCTGGAAAACATGGGTAAGTTCGTGTATTGCCAGCTGGGTTTTCGGATCGAGCGGTATTGAATTCTGTTCGGGTGTGGGATATATCTCCATCCTGTATGGTGCCCAGGCGACATAACCATTCGAGGTTGTGGTATGATTATGGATTATCACCGGTATTCTGAACTTCATTTCAGGGTAAAGAAGCATCAGTCCCGAATACGCATCTTCGAGTGCCCTGGTAAACTCAATTCCCTGGCTGCCGTAGCTTTCAGGGTAGATCACCCTGAACTTATCAGTTTTTATTTGCATCCATTTTATGGACGACGGTTCCTGGCCCGTCTGGTAATACTGGGCAGCAGCCGGTACCAGGGCCAGGGATAACAACAGCAACAGGGCTGATCTGGCTGACTTCATCAGGAATCATTTATTCAAAAATAGTAAAATATGGCGGTGAGTCTGCAAAAGGCCCCGGTTGGGAAATTTTAATTAATTTCGTTGTCAGTTATGAATGGCATGATGCCGTCATCAAACTCATCACACTGATAATTGCATGAAAAGTTACAGGAAAATCAACAATATCACCGGATGGGTGATTTTTGCCGTTTCCGCCGTCACCTATCTGTTGACTCTTGAACCCACAGCCAGCCTTTGGGACTGCGGTGAATTCATTGCATCATCCTATAAGCTCGAAATAGGGCATCCTCCGGGGAATCCCGTATTCATGGTGATTGCCCGGTTTTTCACCCTGTTCGCCGGGGGAAATGTATCAACTGTTGCGATCATGGTAAATGCCATGTCTGCCCTTGCAAGTGCATTTACGATCCTGTTTCTTTTCTGGACGATAACCCATCTTGCAAGGAAGCTCATTATCGGGAACGGGGATAGCACTCCGGGCCGGATAATGGCCGTAATGGCCGCTGGTGCCACAGGTGCCCTGGCATTCACTTTTTCCGATTCATTCTGGTTTTCGGCTGTTGAGGGAGAAGTATATGCAACCTCTTCCTTTTTCACCGCAGTGGTATTCTGGGCGATCCTGAAATGGGAAGATGTTGCGGATGAGCCTCATGCCGACAAGTGGATCATATTAATAGCCTACCTCATGGGGCTGTCGATCGGAGTGCACCTGCTCAACCTTCTCACCCTTCCCGGAATTGTCCTGGTTTATTATTTCAGGAAATTTGAATTTTCATGGAAAGGATTTCTTATCTCACTTGGCATATCAGCCGTACTGCTTTCATTGCTCATGTACGGAATCATGCCGGGGCTGGTCACCATATCCGCGAAGCTCGATATCTTTTCCCGGAACACTCTCGGGCTGCCTCTCAACAGCGGATTGATATTCCATTTCATCCTGCTGATTGTCACCTTCATTCTTGCCGTAAGGATGACGATCATCTCAAATGACAGGACAAGGATATCCGTTTTCGCCGCAGCAGCCTTTTTTCTGTCGGGGATCTGGGTTATTTCAGGCTCTGCATTTCTCAACATAGTCCTGCTGGGTTCAGTAATCTTCCTGGCATGGTATCTGGCCGGAAGGTACAAGGTGGTACTAAACACGATACTTACTGCAGTTATGGTGATACTGATAGGTTATTCCGCAATTGCCATAATAGTTATCCGTTCGTCAGCTCAGCCGCCGCTGAATGAAAATCAGCCAGACAATCCTTTCAGCCTGCTTTATTTCCTCAACAGGGAACAGTACGGTCAGAGGCCCCTGTTCCGCGGTGCTTATTACAATGCCCCTGTCATTGATTATGAGGATGGAAAGCCCAAGTATTCAATTGAAGACGGAAAGTACAAAATAACTGCCTACAACCTGGAAACTATCCATGATACCAGGTTCATCACACTCTTCCCAAGGATGTGGAGCGACCAGCCCGATCATGCGCGCGTTTACCAGGAATGGGGAAAGATCAAGGGAGTTCCGGTTACAGTGACCGACCGCTCTGGTGAAAAGAAACTGGTAAGAAAGCCCACGTTCCGCGAAAACCTGAGGTTTATGTTCACCTACCAGTTTGGCTACATGTATTTCAGGTATTTTCTCTGGAACTTTTCAGGCAAGCAGAATGACACACAGGGAACAGGGGGAGCCTTGAACGGAAACTGGATAACCGGCATCAGATTTCTCGACGAACCCCGGGTCGGTACCTCCGACCTGCCTCCGGGAATGAAGGATGACACCTCCCGGAACAAGTACTTTCTGCTTCCCTTCATCCTTGGGGTGGTCGGTATTTTTTACCAGCTGAACCGCGACATCAAGAACTGGAGCATTATTCTTCTGTTGTTTCTGATGACCGGGGTTGCAATTGTGTTCTATCTGAACCAGTATCCCAACCAGCCGAGGGAACGTGATTACGCATATACCGGATCATTTTACTTTTATGCGGTCTGGATTGGGCTGGGAGTGCTGGCGATCTTTGAGGCAGCAAGGAAGATTGCGGGAGAGAAGACAGCTGCGATTGCTTGCGGAATAGTTTGTCTCCTGGCTGTACCGGCGGTTATGGCCTCGGAGAACTGGAAGGACCATGACAGGTCGGGTCGTTACCTGGCCCGGGATGTTGCTTTTAATTACCTGAACTCCTGTGCAAAGGATGCCATTCTTTTTACAAATGGCGATAATGATACCTTTCCCCTCTGGTATGCACAGGAAGTGGAAGGAGTGAGAACCGACATCCGGGTTTGCAATCTGATGCTTCTTAATACCGACTGGTATATCAACCAGATGAAATGGAAAACCAACGAGTCGGATCCCCTTCCCGTAAGTCTTCCGGCCCGGAAATATTATGACGGTGTCAACAATCAGGTATTCATAGTCGAAAAGACCAAGGATCCCGTCGACATAAAAACCGTTATCGATTTTGTAAACAGCGATAACAAGTCCACCAAGGTTCAGGTTTCAGCGACCGAGCTGCTTGACATAATACCCGCACGCACAATAAGGATACCCGTCGACAGGGAAAAAGTGCTGGCATCCGGAACGGTAAAGCCTGAGGATGCCGACAAAATTGTCCCCTGGATAGACATAAAGCTTACCAAAAGCTCGATACTGAAAAGCCAGCTGATTGTGATGGATATACTTGCCAACAACAACTGGGAGCGCCCAATCTACTATGTAACCGGTTATCATGATGATGCCCTGGGCCTGGAGGAGTATTTTCAGTATGAAGGACTGGCATACAGGCTTGTACCGATAAAGTCGGAGGCCAGGAGCTGGATCGATTACGGAAGGGTCGATCCGGATATCCTTTATGATAATGTGATGAACAAATTTGTATGGGGCGGTGCGAATAACAGGAAAGTGAATCTCGATTACAATCATATACGGACGCTTATGGTCGTAAAGGCCCGGCTTGTCTATGCCCGTCTTGCAAAAGAGCTGGCAGCAAGGGGCGACAGGGAGATGGCCGCCAGTGTCATTGATCGATGCATGGAGGTTCTGCCCCCCGACAGGTTCCCATATGATCCGTATTTCCCTGAACTCATTGAGGCTGCCTTAAAGGCCGGGGCATCAGACAAAGCTGAGGAAATGACAAGGGCGTTTACCGCTTATTACTACGCACGTCTCGATTATTTCCTTAAGCAGAAGCCGTATATTATCAGTTCGGCTGAGTATGAGATTCAGTCAGCCATTCAGTATGTCTCCAAGGTTGCCGGTTTCTGCATTGAAAACGGCCAGCCAGCCCTGGGAGCTGAAATACAGGAAAGGATCGGAAAATACTTCTCAGATTATTCTTCAGCGGAAGGGATAGGGATAGAATAGGATCTCAGGAGAGATTGATGACTTTTTCCTTAACATCCTGCTTCAGATATTTTTCAAGCAGGGTGAATATTGCTTCGGGGTACACGGGTTTAAGAATGTACTCATTGCATCCGGCAATGAAAGCATCTGCCTTCGACTGTTCCGATGAATATGCCGTGATCATCAGTACCGGAACATGTTTTCTTTCTTTCCTGAATATTTTTGTGCAGTCGATGCCGTTGATAAGCGGGATGAGAAAATCCATGATCACAAGATCAATCTGTGCATCATCTTTTTGTATGTAATCGACAAAATCCCTGCCTGTACGAAGCTTTACTACATTTGCACCTGAACATTGAATGAGTGTTTCATAATACCTTAGTGAAGGCACATCATCCTCAACGACAAGAATTGTTTTGCCTTCCAATGCCAGATTGCTGAAATTCAGGGACATTACATGTTTTGTTTTGACCACGGTAAAGCTACAACAAGATACAAATGACTAATTAAATAGAGTGTGCAATTTTCAACAAATTATCAACAAATTTAATGCCGGGAAATGAGATTTCCCGGAAATGAATGAAATATGCAGGCAGAATTTTCCGGAAGCTTACCTGCATTCCCATGTTATGCGGGTGTTGCCGCTGACTATATCCTCAGTAGCTTCGATTGCAACAAGTTCCGCTCCGCAGTACTCCCTTTCCCTGCCTTCCTGCACCACCGCTCCGTTCTCATAAGTGACCTGCCTGCAGATCTTGCACCCGGTAAGACCTTCACATGATGTGAGCGAGAAAACCATCATTATGAACATCGGCACTCCGTAGAAAATCCTCTTTCTCATTTTTTCCCTTTTTGATCCGGTTTGATCCCTGAGTCAGTTGATGAATAAAATTGTTCAATTTTACGATTTTTTCAGTAAATTGATGCAACAATTGCCGATAACAATAATCTTTACCGGGGAATGAAATCATAATGGACAATATTCAATAAATAATGGAAGCCACAAAAATGAAAAAGCATGTTACAGTTGTCGGAGCGATCCATATCGGTTTTGGAATACTTGGACTGATCGGGGCTCTGGGTCTGTTTTTCGCACTTAGTTTTGCAAAGGGAGTTGTTGGTGACGAAGAAATACCAAGCATGTTGCTTGGTTTTCTGTCGCTCAGCCTCCCCATCCTGTCAGGATTCATGGCCATTGTCGGTATTGCCGGAGGCATCGGACTTTTGTCCTTTCAGGTCTGGGCAAGATACCTGATAATTGTGATTGCAGCGCTTGAATGCCTTCTGATACCTGTCGGAACGCTGCTGGGCGTTTATTCGATCTGGGTGCTTCTCCAGGATGAGACCATCCGGTTGTTCACTCCGGCTAAAACATAACGGCTGCAGAAGGCTTTTGGTCATCAGAAGCTTAAGAATCCGAGCCGTTTTCTTTCACTTCAAAGCCTTGGAGGCCCTGCATTTATTCAGGAAATCCCGGGTAATGCCCTTTTAGTGATCTGTAGATCATTTGAGCCTGAACATCAGTGAATCGAGGATATATGATGTGAAAATCCCCAGGCCTCCCCTGATATTTGAATACAGCGGCTTCGCTTCCGAGAAAGGATTATCGCTGCCATTATATTCCAGCAGCGATTTATGATAGAGGTAGTAGGATTCTTCCGTGTTCATCACATAAACCGTAATGAATGCCGAATCGTAATACTGATATGAACGGGATATTCTGGTTTCCAGTTTTATGCGGTTATTCTGATCTTTCCTTACATCCTTTAAAAATGATTCCTCAAACCACAACCGCTCTTTATAGACATCTGTGTCAAATCCTTCGTATGTCTTGTATCCCGTGAATCTGCCCGTGACACTGTAAAAATTGATTTCACCCGGATCATCGGAGAATTCTGTCTTTATTATGAATTCCCTCCAGTCGTCATAGATTCCATTGCCTTCATGAACAACTGATTCCGTATCTATTTCAATCATAAGATCCCTGAGTCGTGGAATTGTTGCTGATGCCTCTGCGGTGAGACCCTTATCACTCGTGACCTTAAGGGTATAGGTTTTCCCGGGTATCAGTTCCATATTCCCGGGCCGGAAATGATATCCCTCGCCTTCTTTTATCAGGGGATACTCATATAAACCATCATCGACCGTACCGGTTATGTTCCCGGGGTCCTCCCTGTGGTCGGCAAAATGACGGAGGGGCTGGTTTGATGTTACGGATACAAAATAATCAGTGTCAGCAGGCGACAGGAACGACACGATCACAAGCTTTTGCTCAAAGTCAGGCGAGTGAAATATTATATATTTTTCACATCCGGCAATCAGTACCGGGAGAAGGAAAAAAGCTGCATATTTCATTAACTTGCCAGTCATGGTCAGAACTTAAATGAATATGTAAATGAAGGGATGACGGGGAACAGGCTCACCTGTTCAACAAGGGCACCACTGGTCGTGCCGGATGAAAGATACCGGAAACGGTAAAAGAACGGGTTCTTCCTGTTATAGACATTGTAAACCGAAAATTCCCATATCCTTTCTCCCCATTTTTTTTGCCTGTGAAACTGTATACCCAGATCGAGCCTGTGGTATGGTGCCATCCTGTAATTATTTTTCCGGCTGTATTCATTTACATCGTAAATATTATGGAAAGGGCTGCCCAGTCCTGATTCTGGTTTCAATTCCGGAAACAGGTCGAGATGATCGGGAGCATAATAGACGGATGTGGGCATTGTAACAGCATTGCCGGTCCCGTAAACCCATGTCCCCGACAGTGTGATATTCTTTTTTATCCTGTAGGTTCCCACCAGCGAGATGTCATGCCGTCTGTCGTAACGTGCATAGAATTTCTTCCCGTAGTTTAGGGAATCGAACTGCATCTGCGTCCATGACAGGGTATATCCGATCCATCCCGAAAAACGACCCGCCTTTCTGTGAACGAGGAATTCCAGTCCGTATGACCATGCCTTTCCCGCAGTAACATTGTCTTCCCAGTTTACTTCCCTGATGTCACCCATCTCATCAAACTGAAAAAACGATGCGCCCTCTTTGTATCCAAGCACATGATTCATGGTTTTATAATAACCTTCTATTGACAATGAAATGTCAGGAGTTTTCAGGTCCCTGACAGTCCCGAAGGCAACCTGCCGCGACTGCTGCGGCCCGACCCTTTCGGTGGTCGGTACCCAGAGGTCGGTAGGCAGGCTTATACCGGTGTATGAGATCAGATGGATATACTGATTCATTGAAGCATATGATGCCTTGAGAGCATAATCGCCATTGAACTTCCATGTTGCAGATAGCCGCGGTTCAAGGAACATATATTGCCTGCTTCCGGTAAGAAAATGGCTGAACCGCAGGCCCCCGTTCAGCTTCAGGTCGGGCAGCAACTGCCATGTATCCTCTGCATACAAGCCCGTTTCGAGCCCGTGTGATATCTTCTTCCGGCTCTTTTTCAGGTTTATGGGTTCGTCGATTTCAATGAACACATAGGGAGTGAACCTGTGGAAAATCATGGCACCTCCTGCTTTTACCGAGTGCTTTGGCGAAGGAAGATAATCGAGATCAAATTTAAGTGTGAGGTCCCTTATTCCTGAGAAATACTCTGCACGGAAATTCTCATTTTCAATCCTGCTCTTCAGCTTGTATGTGACACCGAATTTGTAATCGCTGAATACGAATGAAGTATTCGAAAACAGCCGGCTGCTGAAAAGATGGTTCCAGCGGAAGGTTGCGGTGGCATTGCCCCAGCCGAGCCCTGCAGTTTCTTTCAGATCATTCTCGTCATACCGGGCATGAAATCTGTCTTTGCCAAAATATCCGCTCAGGTATAGTTTGTTTCTCCTTCCGAGATCATAATTTATTTTGGCATTCAGATCGTAGAAATAATAACCCGCATCTGTTTCCTCCATGGCCCTGATTATGGGTTTCATAATTAAATCGACATATGTTCTTCTGCCCGAAAGGAGAATTGAGGATTTATTCTTTTCAAGAGGCCCTTCTAGCGTCAGTCTCGATGAAATCAGCCCGATACCTCCCTCGCCATGCCATTTTTCCTTATTCCCCTCCTTCATGTTCATTTCCAGGACCGACGAAAGACGGCCGCCGTAGCGTGCCGGGAATCCGCCCTTGGTAAGCTCCACACTCTTAAGGGCATCGCCGTTGAATAGCGAGAAGAAGCCAAAGAGATGCGATGCATTGTAGACTATGGCATCATCGAGAATGATGAGATTCTGATCAGGGCCACCGCCTCTTACATACAGGCCGCTACTCCCTTCAGAACCTTTCTGCACCCCGGGCATCAGCTGAAAAACTTTGAGCACATCTTTCTCACCAAGGAGGGAAGGAATGTTTTTTATCTGGGCCACCGGCACGCTAATAGTGCTCATACGAGCCGACTGGCTGAGTCTTTCTGCCCTTTCGGCCGATATCTCGACCTCATCAAGCAGGGTACCCGGCCTCAGGTCGAAATTCAGTTCCGTATCCTCCCGCAGGCTGATTTTTTTTGTCTGGGGGGAGAAGCCTACATAGGATGCGGTAATTTCAACTGAATCTGCTTCCGGGAGGGTCAGGGAGAAAAAACCATAGGTGTTGGTCACTGTCCCGGTTCTGTGATCCGGAAGGTAAACATTCACTCCCGTGAGAAGTTCACCGCTTCCCGCTTCCCTGACGAATCCGCTGACCGTATGGCGCAATGACTGCTGACCGCTGATGATGTTTCCGTGAAATATCATGAAAGCCAGCGCCAGGTATTGTAAGGGATGGATGAATGTGTTGTACAGGACCGACTTCATTATTTTACCAGAACAGGGATATAAATATAGCATAATTAATTCATAAACTTAAAAATGCGGCTGCAGAGCATCCGGCCGGAATTTGCCCGAAGCACTTGCTGCCTGTTCCATTTTGACCGTGACACATAAATCAATTTTTCATAAATTGTCGTCAAAATTCTGACTATGACTGACGACAAAAAGATAATTTTTTCAATGTACCGCGTTGGGAAAACCTTTCCCCCGCACCGCCAGGTTCTTAAGGATATTTCTTTATCGTTTTTCCTTGGAGCCAAGATAGGCATCATAGGTTTGAACGGATCAGGCAAGTCAACCCTGCTCAAAATAATTGCCGGGATTGAGAAGGAGTACCAGGGTGAAGTAACATTCCTGCCCGGGTATTCTGTCGGTCATCTTGCCCAGGACCCCCTGCTGGATGAAAATCGCACTGTACGCGAGATAGTTGAAGAGGGAATAAAGGAGATTGCCGATCTCGTCAGGGAGTATGAGGCAATAAACGAAAGGTTCGGCGATCCTGAAGTTTATGAGGACCCGGCCAGGATGCAGCAGCTTATGGACAGGCAGGCTGAGCTGCAGGAGAAGATTGACTATAACGACGGATGGAACATCGATCATAAGCTTGAGCGCGCAATGGATGCGCTCAGATGCCCCGAGGGCAGCGCCAGGGTGAATATTCTCTCGGGAGGTGAAAGGCGGCGGGTTGCACTCTGCCGTCTCCTTCTCCGTCAGCCCGATATCCTTTTGCTGGACGAGCCCACGAATCATCTTGATGCCGAATCGGTTCAGTGGCTGGAAACAACCCTGAAACAGTATCACGGTACTGTTATTTGCATAACACACGACCGATATTTTCTCGACAATGTTGCGGGATGGATACTGGAACTCGACAGGGGCGAGGGGATTCCCTGGAAGGGCAATTATTCCTCCTGGCTCGAGCAAAAGGCACAGAGGCTTGAGATTGAAGAAAAAGGGAACATCAAACGAAGGAAGCTGCTGGAGAGGGAACTGGAATGGGTACGAATGTCACCGAAAGCACGCCAGGCCAAATCCAGGGCCAGGCTCGGAGCCTACGAAAAGCTGCTTAACCAGGATGTCAAGGCAAAGGAGGAGAAACTTGAGATATTCATCCCAAACGGCCCGAGGCTGGGCGACAAGGTTATAGTAGCGAAAAAGGTGGCAAAATCATTTGGTGAAAAGCTGCTTTTTGACGATCTCGGGTTCAATCTGCCTCCCAACGGCATAGTTGGAGTCATTGGCCCGAACGGAGCCGGGAAAACAACCCTTTTCAGGATGATAATCGGGCAGGAAGAACCCGACTCAGGGGTTTTCGAGATAGGGGAAACTGTCGTCACCGGGTATGTCGACCAAGCACACAGCGAGATTGATCCCATGAAAACCGTATATGAAGTGATCTCAGGCGGTCAGAACGAAGTACCTGTCGGGAACAGGCTTGTAAACGCCAGGGCATATGCGGCCAGGTTTAACTTCACGGGGGCTGATCAGGAAAAGAAATGCGGCGTCCTTTCAGGGGGTGAACGCAACAGGCTTCACCTGGCCCTCACCCTGAAATCGGGCGCAAATGTCCTGCTGCTCGATGAGCCTACAAACGATATAGACGTCAATACATTGCGGGCCCTGGAAGAGGGCCTGGATAATTTTGCCGGCTGTGCTGTGATAATATCGCACGACCGCTGGTTCCTCGACAGGGTGGCAACGCATATCCTGGCCTTCGAAGGTGAATCGAAGGTAGTCTGGTTCGAGGGAAGCTACTCCGAATATGAGGAAAATTACAGAAAACGGGTTGCGGATACCACGCCTGTAAGAATAAAGTATAAAAAGCTGGTGTAGTAATTGGAAGAAAGAGGGAGATCTGTAAACGGCGAACCTTGAAATCACCGGCACAATCACCTGGCAGGCAGCCCGGGAAAATTGATTTTAATTCACTGTCACATATCCGGATGAAGCGACTGGCATTTCATAAACTGCTTGTGTCATTTGCAATCATGGCATTGCCAGCACCATCGCTTACAGCACATATAGGCAGTCGTTTCCCTTCCGAAAAGAAAACAGTTGAGGATAAGATTACAGGGGCACAGCTCACATTCCTTACCAGCCAGGGACCGGGTGATTTCGGGATCTGTAACACCGGCCGGCAATGGACGGCCGATGGCAACTGGATCATTTTCCGGTCGAACAGGGCTCCCGGCGAAACTCTTGCCATTAATGAAAAGACCGGCGATATGGTGCAGGTTACAGAGGGGAGCTACATGGGTGTGACTGCTGTTTCGGACAAATCGATGAAGCTTTTTTTCATGAGGATGACCCTTCGTCAGCCAGGTCAGTCAGGCGGCGGACCCGTTCAGATCGTGGAGGTTGATCTTGAAAGACTCCTGGCCGACAGCGAATCGGGGGATGTTAGGGATGAAAGCGAATACCAGAAGGTACGTGGTACGATACCTGCCGGGATGGAAGCCGGTGGAAGCATGAGTATCGATGCCGGCGGGGAATGGTTGTATTTCAGGGTGGGAAGGGCTGAAGCTTCTAAGCATGCCGCGCAGGTCAATCCGGCAGACCGGGGTTACTCACAACATCCTGCCGGTGAAATCCTTTCAGGCATCAGCAGCTTCAACATCAGGACAAGGGAGATAAGGTTCGTGCTGGGACTGCCCTTTCGCGTTGGCCGGATCAGGGCCGATCAGAAGGTGTCCGGGGAACTGTACTTCTGTGGGGAAAAAGACGGTACGAATCCGCTGCAAACCTGGTCAGTCAGGTCAGATGGTACGGGCCTCAGGACCGTTTGCGGCGGCCCGCAGCCGAAATGGCCCGCCGGTTCCGGCAGTGTCCTGATGCATCATCCGGCATCGTCCGACGACAGACTGGCCTCCGGGAGCGATGCCGGGGGAAACATTTACCTGGCCGACCTGCATTCAGACAAAACAATCCTTCTTTCCGCCGGACACAAAACAACTTCGGCTGATCCACCATGCCCGTCAGTCAGCCCCGACGAAACAAAAGTCCTGATCCTGTCGGCAATGCTTTCTTCCGACACGCGCCGTCTGAACCTCTGCATTATAAAGATTCCGGATGGATGGCAGGGCAGCAAACAGACAGGATATTGACTGATGCGTTGCGGATCGCGATTCCTGTAAGACAGGATCCCGCAGTATATGATTCTAAAGCTGGTGTTCGAGTGTCTCCTTTGTCACCTCGGGAGTAGTGAGGCCCCTGTCTCCAAGATTGATCCAGTTTCGTTCCCGGAACCTGGCGACGATCTTATCGATGGTATCCTGCCCTACCCCATACTCACTGAGCCTGGTTTTTATCCCGAGCGATTCAAAGAATTCAACCGTTTTTTCTATGGCAGCATCTACTTTTTCATCGGTACTGCCTTCGGTTATTTTCCATACCCTTTCACCGTACTGCAGGAGCTTTTCCTTCTTTTCCTCCCTCAGTGCTTTCCAAAGTCCGGGCTGAACGATGGCAAGTGTCCTTGCATGGTCAATCCCATGGAAGGCAGTCAGCTCATGGCCGATATCGTGGACCGACCAGTCTTCCGGAACGCCGCAGGCAATCAACCCGTTCAGGGCCATGGTAGCGCTCCACATCAGGTTCGACATGGCCTCATAATCGGCAGGGTTTCTGTATGCTTTGGGGCCCTCTTCAATAAGCGTTAAAAGTATGGCTTCCGCAAATCGGTCCTGGATTGGCGCATTGACCGGGTACGTGAGATATTGCTCCATTACATGTACAAAGGCGTCGACAATCCCGTTTGCAACCTGAGCCGGTGGCAGGGTGCCGGCTGCATCGGGAAGAAGAACCGAGAATTTCGGGTATGTGAAAGGTGATCCGAAACCCAGTTTCTCAGCAGTGGATCTGCGGCTGATCACCGAATTCCGGTTCATTTCCGAACCCGTTGCCGGAAGGGTAAGGATGGCCCCGAAAGGCAGGGCCCGCATCACGGGCATTTTCTTTGCAAGGATGTTCCAGGGATCGCCGAACGTGTACAATGTAGCCGCAGCAATGAATTTTGTTGCATCAATTACCGATCCCCCGCCTGCCGCAAGCAGGAAATCTATTTTTTTCTCCCTGATCACCTCAACGGCCCTCATGGATGTTTCATATGTCGGGTTTGGCTCTATCCCGCCGAATTCAGTCACCTCGAATCGCTTCAGGGCCTCCATGGTCTGTTCATATACTCCGTTCCTGAAAATACTGCCTCCGCCATAAATGAGCATCACCCTGCTTCCGGCAGGTATCTGGCCCGCTATTTTCGATATCTGGCCCCTGCCGAAAAAAACTCTTACCGGATTGTAAAATTCAAAATTCTCCATTGCCTGTCTGATTTAACGACCGGAAATATAGCATATAAAAATGAAAGTTTAAAACAGGGCAAGGCATCCGGAAGCCGGGCGGGCCAAAGCTGCCAACACTGGCGTCTGGCGGTAACCCGGGCATCAGGGGTTGTTCTTCAGGGATCAGGCCTGCTTCCTGCCCGGCATTTTAATGAAAATTTAACAGCCTTTCATTTTGAATTATTATTCTTTCCAATAATTTAGACCTTTTTTTCAGGCATAACCATTTTAATTATAAGCATATGGATATTGTTATTGAGAATCTGACAAAAAGGTTTGGCAATCAGAAAGCCGTTGATAACATTTCCCTTAAAGTCTCAACCGGTGAGATCATCGGCTTTCTCGGTCCCAATGGCGCCGGGAAGACGACAACCATGAAGATCATCACCAATTATATTTCTGCCGATGAAGGCAGGGTTTTCATCGGAGGCAGGCTTGTGGATGATGATCCCGGGAGAATAAAGAAGCATATCGGCTACCTGCCCGAGAATAATCCTCTTTACCAGGAGATGCCCGTAATCGACTATCTTGAATTCTGTGCCAGGCTGCACAATATTGAAAAAGGCGTTATTGGCAGACGCGTGGCCGAAATAGTCAGGATCACAGGTCTCAACAGGGAAAAGCACAAAAAGATCGGGGAGCTTTCGAAGGGATACAGGCAGAGGGTTGGCCTGGCCCAGGCCATGATTCACGATCCGGAGATCCTCATTCTCGACGAACCCACTTCGGGTCTCGATCCGAACCAGATTGCAGAGATCCGCAAGCTTATCAGGGAGCTGGGACGTGAAAAAACCGTTATCCTCAGCACCCATATCCTTCCTGAGGTTGAAGCAACATGCGACAGGATCTTCATCATCAACAAGGGAAGGCTTGTAGCTGACGGGACTCCTGAAAATCTCAGGACCCAGGCACAGGGGTCCGACATTGTGAAAGTAAGGATCGAGGACGGAGATCCGGATCAGATCTTTAAATCGCTGATGCAGGTAAGATCAGTTTCGCTCGTCGATTTTACCGACAGGCATATGAACCGGTTCGAGATTCACTGCAGGGCTGAAACGGCAAAGCGGGAAATATTCAATCTCTGCGTAAGCCGGAAATGGGTGCTGACGGAAATGACGCCTTATGAAGCAAAACTGGAAGATATTTTCAGGGAACTTACAATGAATTAAAAGCAGATGCCATGAATACTGTATGGACAATAACCCGGAGGGAACTAAGCTCCTTTTTTGATTCCCTTGTCGCAGTCATTATGATTGTTCTTTTTCTCGGATTCACCGGTTTCTTCACCTGGATATCCGGAGCCGACATTTTCATGACGGGGCAGGCAAGCCTGCGCTCATTTTTCGGGATAGCATACTGGACCCTCTTTTTCTTCATCCCGGCTCTTACAATGAAACTCCTCGCTGAAGAGAAGAAGACCGGCACCCTCGAGATGCTGCTGACCAAGCCTGTCTCCGACAGGCAGGTGATACTTGGAAAATACCTGGCCGCGGTGATACTTGTTGCAATAGCCCTGGCATTTACCCTGCCATATGTAATTACAATATCGAAGATCGGTAACCTTGACACCGGAGGAACATTCTGCGGATATCTTGCCCTTTTACTGATAAGCGCTGCCTATGCCGGCATCGGGATCTTTTCAAGCAGCCTTACAAACAATCAGATAGTTGCATTTCTCACGGCATTGTTCATAGGCCTTTTCTTCCACATTCTGTTCGGTATAATTGCATCGGGAATGAAGGGGATGGCAGGCCAGATAATAAACAGCCTGAGCATGTCGGTACATTTTGAAAGCCTCGCACGTGGAGTGATAGACACCAAAGACCTCATCTACTTCGGATCAATTATCTTCCTCACCCTTTTCCTCACGGAAGTATCCCTTTCAAAAAGGAATGAATACAGGTAGCAAACCATGAAGATATAATCATTTAGACTCCTTTAACATGAACAAGACGGCAAAAATATCTTCGACAGTCGCCCTTATGACAGGCATAGTATTGTTAATCAACATACTCTCTGAAAACTACAGTTTCCGGCTCGATCTTACGGAAGGCAGGGAATACACCCTGAGCAAGGCCACCCGTAATATTCTCAGGAATCTCGAAAAACCGGTTACCATCACTGCCTACTTTTCAAAGGATCTTCCGCCTAATATCGGAAATATTTCACTCAGTCTCAAGGATATGCTCGTGGAATACAATAACCGTTCAGGCGGCATGGTGGTTTACAAGTTTGTTAACCCGAATGAGAATGAAAGTCTCGAAGCGGAGGCAGTAAGGAACGGGATACAGCCGGTTATGATCAATGTTCGCGAAAAAGACCAGGTCAAACAGCAGAAAGCCTATATGGGAGCAGTAATTTCCCAGGGCGAAGAAAAGGAGACAATACCCTTCTTTCAGCCCGGAGCTGCCATGGAATATGGTTTATCAACCGCGATCAAGAAACTGTCGGTTGTGAATAAACCGGCTGTTGCGATTATCCAGGGCCACGGCGAGCCGCCCCTGTATGAGCTTTCACAGGTCTTTACCGAACTAAGCGTTCTTTACTCGGTAAGCAGCTACACCCTGACTGACACTGCCGACATACCTCCTGAATACCGTACCATAGCCATAGTCAGACCAACGGATACCATTCCGCAGTCCCACTTCTCAAAGCTCGATGATTTCCTTGCAAGGGGAGGCAATATTTTCATAGCATTCAACAGGGTGGAGGGGGATTTTCAGACTTCAACGGGCAAAGCAGTAAACACCGGTCTTGAAGACTGGCTCAGGCAAAATGGCCTTACTGTATCCGACAATTTCGTGATCGATGCCAGCTGCAGCAGTGTCAACGTACAGCAGCAACAAGGTAATTTTGTTTTCTCATCCCAGGTTGCCTTTCCCTATCTTCCTGTCATCAACAGGTTTGCCGACAACCCTGCAACAAAGGGACTGGAATCGGTCATTCTTCAGTTTGCAAGCCCCATGACCTTCACGGGCGACAGCACAAAACGATTCACTCCCGTTGCTTTTACCTCCGAAAAATCCGGAACCGAAAGGGCTCCGCTCTATTTTGATGTTCAAAGGCAATGGACTGAAAGGGATTTTCCACTGTCGGGGCTGGTTGTTGCGGGTGTCCTTGAGGGCCGCCTGGCAGGTAACAGCGAATCCAGGATCATGGTCGTTTCAGACGGCGACTTCGCGGTCACCGGATCTAGGCGGGGCAGCCAGCTTCCCCAGGATAACATTAATCTTTTTGTAAATTCCGTCGACTGGCTCTCAGACAACACGGGCCTAATTGATCTGAGGACAAAGGAGATCACTTCCCGGCCCATAAAGGAGCTGGCTGAAGGGACCAGGTCGCTGCTTAAATGGCTGAATTTCCTGCTGCCCATAATCCTTGTGATAGTGTATGCATTATTCCGTATGCAGGTCAACAGGAACAAGAGGATCAAAAGAATGGAGGTGAGTTATGAGTAAAAGATTTGACAATAAAAAGCTGCTTCTGGTCCTGGCCGGATTGCTTGCGGTCCTCCTGCTGACCCTTGTTGTCAGGACCCCGAAGAAAAGATCCACAATCAGGGAAAAACTGGTTGATTTTGATACTGCATCTGTGGGAAGGATACTGATCACGCCGAGGGCAGAAGAAGGAAAACAATTCGAGTTTTTCAGGGAAGATCCCGGATGGAAGGTAAAACAGGATAACATTGTTGCCGTTCCCAGGAAGAACGCAGTCGGGAACATCTTCCAGGAAATACTCGGAATCAGGCCGCAGAGCCTTGCAGCAGTCGGCAGGGCAGAATGGGAGAATTTCGGGCTGACTGACTCACTTGCAACCCGCATCAGATTCACGGATAAGAAAGGCAGGACCCTTTCCGATATCATGATAGGCCGCTTCACCTACAAACCGGTTGCCAATCCCTATGCCGGAGGACGGAACGACATCTCAGGTACTTCGTACGTCAGGCTTGCAGACGAGGAAAAGGTTTATGCAGTTGATGGATTCCTGGCTTTGGCATTCAGCGGCGGATTCGATGACTGGAGGGACCGGACCCTCCTGCGATGCAACGACAGTGAAATAACGAAGATCAGTTTTTCACTGCCAGCCGACAGCAGTTTTGTTCTCACCAGAACGGATTCAGGATGGACCGCCGGCAACCAGCCTGCCGATTCACTGAACGTCAGGGAATATCTCAGCTCTGTCAGCTTTCTGAATGGCGACAATTTCAGGGACGGGTTTGTTCCCGCCGCTTCACCCGGCTATCAGATCGCGATTGAAGGTAACAATCTCCTGAGCATCACGGTAAAATGCTACAGGGAAGAAGACGGGAAAGGATTTGTGATCAACTCGAGCCAGAATCCTTCCCTTTATTTCTCGGCCGACCGCGGGATGTTCGACAAGATATTCAGACCGCTCAGCTACTTTACCGTATCCTCCTCCGCCGGGAAGAAAAAATAAACCTGGCCCGGGCGGCAATACCGGTTCATCCCGTTGAGGCAGCCGCATATGAAAGCCATATGTGTGTCTTAAGCAGATACATGGCAGTATCATTTTCAGCGGACCACAGCACATAAAACCGCCGGGATCAGAAATTCCTTGCGATGTGAAACCATATTCATTGAACGGGCATGATCCGTTTCAGAGGATGTATTTTTCATATTCATCAATTTTTGACCTGAGCCTTTCAGCAAGGTACCGGTTTCCTTCCGCCATTGCCTCGAGTATGAGGCCGGAATCATCCCTGTACCTGATGAGAGTCTCCCTGTTCCAGTCGGGCGGGGGTGGCTGCAGGTTGGTTATCCTGTCGGCAAGCTTCACTGCATAAACTTCCTTCCTGAGCCCCCGGATCCTTGCCAGGCTGTCGGGTACCTGTTGTTCCTTCGGGAGCCTTTCATCCTTCGACAATGCAAGAACTGCCACGGCAACTTCTTCCCCGAACCTTTCTTTTAACTCGTCAAACGTAGTAGAGGTGTCTTCCAGCGTATCATGAAGCAATGCAACCTGAACCGCAAACCCCAGGTCAAAATCATCTGTATGCATGGCTGCCACGAAGATCTCCATTGCGACGTTGCTCAGATGGACAACGTAGGGAAGGCGCGTTCCCTTCACGGTCTGATTTCCCTCAAGATGCCTGTTCCCCGCAAACCTGATGGCCTCCTGGTATAGAGTCTGGATATTAAGCATGATCCGTAATTATAATTATAACTTATTACAAACCCTGTTTAAAATATTTCTAATATTACGAAATAATTGACAATCCTGATGATTGCCGGCCTCAAATGACAGACCGGCGTCTTTCGGTTGGAACTATCATTTAATCATATCATTGTGAAAAGATTAACACTTCTGTTGTGTCTGTTTATCACCGTGTTTCCTTATTTATCAGGACAGGCTAAAGGACTCAGGCAGATAGATCGGAATGATCTGAGGGCATACATGAATTTTCTGGCTTCAGACGAGCTTCAGGGAAGGGAGGCCGGAACGGTTGCCAACAATATTGCATCGGTTTTTATTGAGAGCAATCTCAGGAGAATGGGCATTGAACCGCCTTATGGCAACGGAAGCTACCTTCAGCATTTTGACCTGACGTCGACCCGGATCGTAAAGACCAGCCTGGTTGTTTCTGATGCCGGCGGAGCCAGGATTTTCTCCACCGATTCGGTTGTCACACTCATGGGAAGGTACGGCATATCGGAGACTTCCGGGGAGCTGGTTTTTGCGGGATACGGATATGATGACACACGGACAGATAACAGCGATCTCGGAGATATCGATATTAAAGACAAGATAGTACTTGTTATGACCCGCAATCCTGCCATAGCCGATTCATCAGGTGTCAATGCAGGCTATGTCTTTGATGAAAAGGCTGAAGCCATCAAGCTGCTGTCGTTAATCATGAGGGAGCCAAAAGCTGTCCTGATGGTTTATGACCCGAAAAACAGTTTTTCAGATCCCTGGGAATCGGGACTGGCAGACTATTTCCTTGACACTGAACGGACGAGTCTCCTGGAGGATCAGAGTGAAGCCAGCCTGCCGGGAATTTATTTTATCACGGGAATGACTGCAGACATCCTGCTTTCACCTGCGGGAACATCATTGAAACAGTTCCAGGAAATGATCGGCAGCATGAAAATACCGTGTTCAACAGCCATACCCGGAATAAGGGTAAGCATCGATTCACCCCCGGAGACACGCGAGTACACTGCATCGAATGTCATCGGCATGATTGAAGGTTCAGATCCCGTTCTGAAAAACGAATGCATTGTTTACACAGCACATTTCGATCATGTCGGCATGGCCTCCGACAGCACGATATTCAACGGTGCCGATGACAATGCATCGGGAACCGCCGGTTTGCTTGAAATTGCCGAAGCTTTCCGGAGCCTGCGGAAACGTCCCCTCCGGTCAGTTGTATTTGCATGGATGAATGCTGAAGAAAAAGGACTCCTGGGTTCGGAATATTATGCCAGGCATCCTGTCATTCCGACCGACCGAACCATTCTAAACATAAATCTGGATATGATTGGCAGGAGCATTACACCTGCCGACACCGGGGATTTTTTCGGAACCCCTCTCGATGTTACCGGCCCAAATGAGATACAGGTTTATTCAGGAAATATAAAAAATG
Organism: Bacteroidales bacterium; assembly: GCA_009877105.1. GTDB lineage: Bacteria > Bacteroidota > Bacteroidia > Bacteroidales > VadinHA17 > LD21. Next base: position 15,201 of record WXFD01000026.1, on the reverse strand, counting down.
AATTCAGGAAGCAGATGCTGCGCAGTGCAGGAAAAGCCGGCCTGTCGGTTCTCGAAATGGGGGAACAAATGGAGTTCGGCAGCAGCGATCATCAAAGCTTTGCAGAAAAAGGAGTACCATGGCTGTTTTTCCATACCGGTATACATGCCGATCTTCACCAACCGGAAGATGACACTTCGAAAATTGATTTCGAAAAGATGGAAAAAGCTGCAAAACTGGCGTTTCTCACGGGATACAGGATTGCCAACTCAGGCAGGCAGTGACTTTACTGTGTCAGCCGATGACAACCAGTTTCCTGCGGTGATTTCCGGTCGGCACACGGGGCCTTCGCACTCATTAAACCGTTTTACCAAAAAAAAATTATTTCCCCCTGTAACATTTCTGTTTTTTAACAGTCTTTATTGTACATGACCAATCAGGCAGGCCCGGGACGTTACCCGGATCATTGCACTGCCTGCAGTTTAAAACATGGGGTTAATATGGATCATTTGATTTTTTTCGAAGATACCTGGGATGAGATCGATGAGCTTTTAAACGGCAATAAGGCAATGATAATCCAGGGGTTTGATGAAACCAGTGAGCCTCACCCGGAGATTGTTAAGGGCGATGTGCTTTATCTTGCCTACGACAGGGGCAGGAACGGGATCAGGGCAAGGGCCGTTGCCGGGAATGTTTATTATTCACGGCGGCTGACAAGGGAAGAATCCTATGAACTGATCATCAGGAACCAGGATAAGCTGATGCTGCCTGATGATCTGTTTTACCGTTGGGCGGGCAAAAGATACCTTCTGCTTATCAGCATCAGCAGTATTGAGCCCTTTGCTGGCAGGACGGGGCATGAAATAAAGCTGAGGCAGATCTCTGCCTGAAGCTTTACCGTTTCATTTTGCCGTCCTCATCAGTTCCTCAACAGCCTTTTCAAGCTGCTGATCGCGTCCGCTGCTAATCAGTCCGGGTTCATTTTTTATCACAATGTCCGGCACCGTTTCCACATTCTCAAGCCAGCGGCCGTTGATGTCCCTTGTGCTAACCGGCACCGCGCCCCACCTTATCGTCCCGTTCTGGAGCATTTCCCAGCCGGCGTAGCTGCATGTTCCGGGAACCGGCATGCCAATGGTTGTTCCTATCCCGAGCTCCTTGTACCCGCATGCGAAACAGTGACCGTCGCTGTAATTCGCCTCGTTGAACATGGCCACGGTTGGCCCGGTCCACCTGAAATTGGGTTCATACCCAACGATGCGGCTTTCCGTGGCATATTCAAGATATTTCCTGCCGGTAAAGAACATTGTCAAATCCGATACCAGGTCGCCGCCGTTATTGAACCTTGTATCCACTATCACACCCTTGCGGTCAGAATACCTGCCCATCATCTCCTCGTATACATTGCGGTACGGTCCGTCCGACATCCCCGGCACATGAACATAGCCAAGCATGCCGTTGCTGATTTTATCAACCTCCTCCTTGTTCTTCCTTACCCATCTCCTGTAAAGCAGGCCGGCCTCTTCGCTCCCGCTGACGGGTTTCATTGAAACACCCTGGCGGCTGCCGGCCCGGGGATCGTATACTGTCAGGAGAGTGATTTTTCCGGCTTTGCGGTTAAGATATGCAGCATAGTCGCGATCCGGCAGGATAGGCTCCCCGTCAATTTCTTCAATAATCATACCCGGGAGTACCGTGAAAGAGGTTCTGTCAAGAGGACCGTCTTTTATCACTTCATCGATGCGGATTCCTTTCCCGGCATAACTGTAATCAACGAATATACCCAGCGATGCAGTATTGTCATCTTCCGGCCGCGGGGCGGAGTATCTTGCCCCGGAATGGGAAACATTCAGCTCTCCGAGCATTTCAGACAGCAGTTCGGTGAATTCATGACCGTTGCTTATGTGGGGGAGGAACTTTTTGTACTCTCCGTAAAGGAGATCCCAGGGCGCGCCATGGAGCGCAGGGGTATAGAACATTGCCTTGGTCCTGAGCCAGACATGATTAAACATGCTTTCCCTTTCCGCGTTCTGGTCAATCGTAAGTTCGGCCGTGAATGAAACCGCTTCCTTCTTCCATCCTTCAGGATTGATCTTAAATATTTTACCGTCCGAGAGCAGGAAGAGGTGCTTCATCTCCCTGTCCCATTGCATCCTGGCCGAACCGGCATCAAGGGCGAGTTCCATCCTGGTGTCTTTGGTGCGCAGGTTGGTGCTCCACAGGTTAAGCCCCTTCTCAAACCGGGCCAGATAGTATAGGGTTTCATTGTCTTTTGAAAGTACCGCATCGCTGAGTGATGACGAATGGATGGTAAGGCGGGATTTCCTGTCATGAATACCTTCAAATTCAATTACGAGTGAAGTGTCTTTCCTTGCTTCCGGCTGCTTTTTCTTCTTGTCAGACTTCTCCTTTTCCTTTTTTTCTTTTTCCTTTTCTTTTTCCTCAATTTCCTTCAGAAGTGCATAATCTTCCTTGCTGAGCCTGAAGCGGTCCCATGCATCGCGGGTAAAGAACATCGAATAGACATCGGCCTGCCTGTTGCCGCTGTTCGCATAGCTTCTCAGCCCGTCCCTGTCGCTGAACCAAAGCATCTGTTTTCCCTTGTTTGCCCACACGGGCCGGTAATCGCTGTACCCGCTGCGGGTCAGGTTTACCGGCGCACCCGTACCATCGGCAGGGATTAGGGCCACTTCAGAATTTGACATTATAGGCGAGTATTCGGCAAGTATCCACTTGCTGTCGGGGCTCCACTGGAAATACTGGTCGCCCTCCGACATGTAGATTATTTCATCGGGTGTCAGCAAAGTACGGATCCGGCCGGTTCTGATATTGTATACCTCCAGCGACCGCCTGTCGCTGATATATGCTATTTCCTTCCCGTCGGGTGAAATTTCGGGCTGATAGCAGTCATGATCGCTCCTGACAAGCAGTTCTTCCTTTAAAATGGTCGAGGCATAAAAATACGGCTCTTCCTTTCTTACGATCCTGGTCATGAAGATCTGCCATTTTCCTTCACGCTCACTGGCATAGATCAGGGTATCGCCCGTGGGTGAGAATCTTAGAAATCTTTCCTCTTCGGGGGTGCTGGTTATACGCTTAGTTATTCCGCCATCGGCTGATGTAACGAACACTTCACCCCTGACAATGAATGCAATCTCCTTCCCTTTGGGCGAGACGGTCATTTCCCTCACACCACCGCCAGGCTGTAAAACCTGTTCGTTATTGTTTTTCCCGCCGGTATTTACAATGATCCTGACTTTTTCAGGCTCTCCGCCCGGTTCCAGAGTATGAACCGACCCGCCGAAGCCGAAACAGAGCAGGCCTGCATCAGAGCTGCTGAGAAATCGAACCGGGCTTCCCTTGAAAAAAGTGACCTGTTTTCTTTGCGAAGGGTCCGAAAGCGGCAGTGAGTGCACATTGAAACTTCCGCTTTCCTCGCTCAGGTAAAAAATGGATTTTTCATCGGGCGAAAAAACCGGGTTCCGGTCCTCACCCCTGAACGATGTGATCATTGTATGCCTGTTGCCTGCCCGTTCCCACAGCCAGATATCACGGGCAACAGATGAGACATGATGTTTTCTCCAGGCATTTTCCCCTCCCTTTTTATCATGATAAACGAAGAAGTCGCCGTTACGGGAACTTTTTACGTCTTCGCCAGGGATCGTCCACAGTTGTTCTATCCTGCCGCCCGCTGCGGGCACCATGTAAACCTCAGGCAGGTATTCCGCCGGGTACTGCCTATTGCTCGCTGCGTCCAGCCGCGCGCCTCCGAAGATGACATACCGGTTGTCGGAGGTAAAAGTATAGGGATATTCATTTGCCGAATGCCATGTCAGCCGCACCGGCTCCCCCCCTTCGGCATCCACGATAAAAACATCAAAATTTCCGTACCTGTCTGATGCAAAGGCAATTTGCCTGCCATCGCGGCTCCAGACAGGCATGAAGTCATGCCCTTCGTGAAAAGTTAACGGGACAGCGGTCCCGCCGTCTGACCCGACGATATATATGTCGCCTTTATAAGTGAAGGCAATCTTCCGGCCATCAGGCGATATTGAGGGATATCTCAGCCACAATGGTTCGGTTTGGGAAAAAAGAAATACCGGTAATGAAACCCCGATGAGAAATAGGATTATCCGTTTCATTGTTAAAAGAATGAATGAAAATATGATTTTAATTTGCCCTGAGGAGGGTGATCCTTTCATCTATCGATTTCAGATGTTCCTCTTCGCTCGATTCCGGGTCCTTCATGTCGTAAAACAGACTGCAGGGAAGTTCGCTGCAGCCACCGCAATGCTCAAGGTTTTTCCGGTTTACGGCACAGTCAAATAAAGGACATACTTTTCCGGGCATCATTTCCTTTGCCCAGAAAGTTGAACCCTTTACCTCGAAACATCCGGTACATGTTGTGTTAAAGTATTCACACTCATTGCATTTTAATCCGCAGGAAGATAATAACATGGCATTGAATTTCCTGCAAGTTATTAAAAAATCAGTCACAACATGGTGATGAAAATGGCGGCATTAAACAATAAATCTGAACGGCAGGCCAGGAGATGTGTTCTCACAGCCGGAAAAAATGCAGATTAACCGGCAAACTATCGCTTCTGCGACGCGGTCAGAATACGGCAGCGTTTTTAAGGAACCTGTCGAGGAATACCAGTATCAGGGAGTCGCCCCTGATCTCATTTTCCTTCCTGATGAATCCGTGGCCCTCATCGGCGAAGACGATATATTCGACAGGAACGTTATTTGCCTTCGCGGCAGCGACTATTTCATCCGATTCAACCTTCAGCACCCTCGGATCGTTGGCCCCCTGGAGCACCATGACCGGGTTCCTGATGTTGCCTGCATGGAACAGGGGAGAAATATCGTATAACCGTACGGAATCGGCGGTGTACGGATCGCCCATTTCGTTGTAAAGGGCCTCACGGAACGATGCCCAGTAAGGGGGGATCGATTTAAGCGTCCGGAGCCAGTTGGTAACGCCGAAGAAATTTACCCCCACCATGAACTCGTCGGGATGGAAGGTCATTGCGGCCATTGTCATGAATCCGCCATAGCTTCCACCAATAATGCCTATCCGGGCCGAGTCGATGTAATCAAGGCTTTGCAGCCATTTTTTGCCCCAGATGCAGTCGCGCAAATCCTTGTCGCCATGATTGCGGTCATCCATCCTGAAAAAGCTTTTTCCGTAACCGCTGCTTCCCCTGTTGTTTACTGCAAGTATGGCATATCCGTGATTGACCAGGTACTGGACAAGAGGATTGTACCCTACCCGTGACTGGCCGCCCGGCCCCCCGTGGACCATAACGAGGGCCGGAACCTTGTTTTTCACTGTGGCAGTGAGGGGCTTATAGAATATTGAGGGTATTTCAAGCCCGTCAAACGACCTGTAGCGTATAACTTCCGCATCTGCAAGATTATCGGGATTGATTTCAGGATTCATCGTCGAGGTCAGCCTTTCAGGCTTGTCAGAGCCGATCTCCCAGAGATACAGGTCGCCGGTTGTCTTTGAACTGCCGAGAGTAAGAAGCAGATATTTCTCACTGTCGGAAATATTGAAATTCACAATGTCGGTTCCGGGGATCCCCGGATATGCAACCTCTTCGCCTGTGTCGAGATCAAACATTTTTATGACATTCCTGGCATCGTCGTTTATGAGGATTAACCTGTACCTGTCATTTTTACTCAGCCATCCTCCCTCAACGTCCCAGTCTGTTTCATAGATTGTCCGGCGCTGGCCCGTGGCTGTTTCATAGCTTGCAAGGTAAGCGAATTCCCTTTCTGCATTGGTTGTATAATAGAAGAATCTTTTGTCACTGCTGAAACCGGTTCCGGAATACAGTCCCGGTTTGTCAGGTTCCGACACTTCCGTCATTTTCCGGGCTGCGATATCGTAAAGATAAAGCTTCGACTCGCTTGTTGATACCGACCTTGAGAGGGCGATAATGCTTCTGTCGCGGGTGCTGCCTGCAAATTCAAATCCTTCGGTGTTCCTGTAGATCATTTCCTCCTTCCACTGCCCGGGATTCATTTTATACAGGTCGAAAAAACGGGGATCTCTCCTGTTCGACATGAAATACATTGTGGTCTTGTCCTTGTTCCAGCCGGTGAAGGCGGCCTTTACATTGTCGCCGGGGGTCAGATCGGTTACCGAGCCGTCTTCGCTGAGCAGGAAGATATGGTCATTCTCGTTCCCGCCCTTGTCGGATGAGTAGAGTATTTGTCCGGTGCCGTCAACATAATCAATTGCAAAGCATGATTCGGTGGTTGAATTTGTGATCTGCTTCCTTGATCTGTCGGCAATGTTTATTTCGAAAACATTATAGATCCCGGTTTCGTTACTGCTGAAGAGGATCTTTCTGTCATCGGCGGAAAATCTGCCCCCGGCAATGCTTATGTTCTTGTACAGCTGGCTTATGCTGTATTCTTCAATATGTTTTCCCTCTTTGCCCGTACAGGAGAGCATGCAGGCGGCAAGTATAGCAAGTGCTGTTCTTTTCATGGCGTTAAGCATTAATTCACAACCGGATCCAAAGTTATGAAGAAACGGAATCCAAGTCAAAATTTTGTTTTTCCGTAAGCCGTTTGTAATTGATGCAGAAGTTTCAATCTTTTCGGAACGGTTCAGTGAAGGCAGGTTTCGGGGTAAATTGATCACTGATTTGCAATCAGGAAAAAAAGGATTATTTTTATGCCTCTGAAACTGGTCCCATAGTTCAATGGATAGAACGAAGGTTTCCTAAACCTTAGATTCAGGTTCGATTCCTGGTGGGACTACAAAAACAACCCTTTAAGTCATTGTACTTAAAGGGTTTAACTTTTATTGTACCCCAGTATTGTACCCATTTCGCCTGATAATATTTTCACCAACGTGTATGTCGAAATTGTATGTTGATTTCTTATATTTGATTGGTGAAAATCGATTTAAACAGCGGTGCTTTTATTGAAATTGGTGGAGAGTTGGGTAAGTATAACTCTTTGCCAATAGATGTTCTGGTAAAACTTGCACAGGATTTACAAGAACTGGTGTTTACATTGGCAAAATATGATTTGCCAACAAACGAATCCATCGACCTTAATAATTTCAAAATCGAATTGGTTGGCTTCACAAGGGGAAGTGCTGTGCCGAAATTTGCTTATTCTCCCCGTACTGAAAACAAAACAGGAATTAATTGGCAGGTACATAGAAACACAGTCAATGATAAGTTGGAAAAACTCATTGCGGTTTCAGATACAGGGGATTATGGTAAAATTATTGAATTATATCCTGAACCAATAAAGCGTAATCCTATTGTTGAGAATCTGTATTCGTTTGTAAATAGTTTTGGAACTGCACCAGTAAGTTTTGTTGAGTATGATGAGGTTAATGAAAAAATAACACCCATCTATAAAATTAATCGATTTAAGCCAGCAGTTAAGAAAGAATTAATATCAGAAATAAAAGATATTGCAGAAGCCGTTTCAGAAACGGATGAGGCAGTTGGCAAGATAAAAATTTCAAAACGTGATGGGAAAATCACCCGTAAAATAATTGATATTTATTCTGGTAAAAGATTTTCATTGGAATATGCTCCTGATGTTATTGTGACAGAAACAAAAAACTACATATTAAAATACCCACTTCGCTGCCTTTTCGAAAAGGAAGATGATTATTTCGTTATCCAGTCTGAAATGCTTGGAATTATTGGCACAGGATTAACTGAGGATGAGGCTGAAAAATCATTTACCGAAGAATTTGATTTCATCTACAACAGGTTAAAAACATTGGATGATAATTCACTGACAAATCACAACCGCCTTATTAAGAATATTCTCACCCAGATAATTGACAGGATTGAAGAAAAATGAGTGTTTTAGACCCTAAAAAGACATATAAAAGTCTCAAGAAAAAAGGTTTTGTTGATTCCATCAATAAAAGTCCCGACCATAAATGGGTGGATTTTTTTTACGATGATAAATATGTCCTGTCAACCAAAATCAGTCATGGGAATAAGGATATTGATAAACACCTGATTAAACAAATGTCATTCCAATGCAAGTTGGATAAAAATAAATTTATTGATTTGGTTAACTGCCCTCTCAGTAAGGAAGACTATATTCAGTTACTTAACCAAAAAGGATTACTTGATTAATGTAGTCCATCGATAATCCAGTTCTCAGGAGCAGAAAGATTTCCTAAAACAGCAACCCTTCAGTTGTTTATATTTCAACAGTCTTATTTTCAATTACAATTAGTATTTTTGATATTCATTCTTTGAGTATCAACGATTACGGTTCGGCTTTTTACTATCCAGAATATTTGACGGGATGGTTATGTAACGGCACAAGAGTGAAGTATTATTAATTGGATTCTATTGACACACAGTATGAGCGAAGACCAAAAACGACAACTAAACCAGCAACTCTGGAACATTGCCAACACCCTGCGGGGTAAAATGGATGCCGATGAATTCCGTGATTACATTCTCGGCTTCATTTTTTACAAATATCTTTCAGAAAAGATGGAATTGTACGCCAATGGCATCCTGAAGGAAGACAAAATAAAATATCTGGATATAACTGAAAATACCAAGCAGGGACAGGAATATCTGGAAGCCATAAAAGAAGAATCACTGGAAAAACTGGGTTACTTCCTGAAACCATCAGAACTATTTAGTCAGGTAGCCAAGCGTGGCAATGGCAATGGTAAACATGAGAACAACTTCATCATTGAAGACATTCAGAAAATCCTTATAAATATCCAGAACAGTACGATGGGTACTGCCAGTGAAGAGGATTTTGACCACCTGTTCGAGGATATGGATTTAAACAGCACCAAACTGGGCAGAACGGCTGAACAAAGAAATGAGGTAATCTCAAAAGTCCTGTCACACCTTGATAAAATTGATTTCCAGTTGGAGCAGTCTGAAATTGACGTTCTGGGTGATGCATATGAATATCTTATAGGTCAGTTTGCCAGTGGTGCAGGTAAGAAAGCAGGTGAATTTTACACTCCGCAACAGGCATCAAAGATTCTTGCACGGATTGTGACCCTTGGAAAAAGCAGGATTAAATCCGCCTATGACCCGACATGCGGGTCAGGGTCACTTATTCTTCGTCTGGGCAGAATTTGTGATGTAATGAAATTTTACGGTCAGGAAAGAAATCGTACCACTTACAACCTGTGCCGAATGAACATGATTTTGCATGGAATCCATCACAGCAGATTCGACATTAAACTGGAAGATACATTGGTACACCCTCTGCACGGGAAACTGGATGCAGAGGCAGTGGTGGCAAATCCGCCATTTTCAGCAAAGTGGAGTGCCAGCCCCTTATTTATGACCGATGAAAGGTTCAGTGAATACGGCAGGCTTGCACCTGCATCAAAGGCAGACTATGCCTTTATTCAGCACATGATATATCATCTGGCAGAAAATGGAGTAATGGCTGTTGTAATGCCACATGGAGTGCTTTTCAGGGGTGCTGCCGAGGGTCATATACGAAAATACCTTATTGAAGAGAAAAACTATCTGGATGCGGTTATCGGTCTTCCTGCCAATATTTTTTACGGAACATCCATCCCAACCTGTATTCTGGTATTTAAAAAGTGTCGTGAACAGCCTGATAATATATTGTTTATTGATGCCAGCCAACACTACGAGAAGGTGAAAACACAAAATTACCTTCGTGATGAGGATGTTGACAGGATAGTTGACACATACGCAAAACGTATCACGGTAGATAAATACTCATATGTCGCCAGTCTGGATGAGGTCAGGGAGAATGATTACAATCTGAATATTCCGAGATATGTAGACACCTTTGAAGAAGAAGAACCTGTTGACATAACTGCTGTTGCCAGTGAACTGAAAGCACTGGAAACAGAAATGCAATCCACTGATGAAACTATTGCAGGTTTCTGCAAAGAATTAAACATCCCAACTCCGTTTTAATCATGGAAAAGCAGAAGAAAATACCGAAGTTGCGTTTCCCTGAGTTTGAGGGGGAATGGATACAAGAAAAACTTGATGATGTAGCTTCTAAAATACAGGACGGAACACACTTTTCTCCAGAATTACTTGTGGAAGGAAAGTTTCTATATATAACTTCCAAAAATGTTAAAAATGGCTATATTGACTTAAGTGACTCATATTATGTGTCATATGAAGACCACAAAAATATATATAAGAGATGTGACACAAAAAAGGGAGATGTCTTACTAACAAAAGATGGTACTATTGGTCAAGCAAGTATAAATACTCTTAGTGAAGAAATTAGCTTACTCTCAAGTGTTGCATTCATTAGGGCAAAGGATAAATATTTAAATGAATTTATTTGCCAATTATTATTATCCCCAGAAGGACAAAGAGAGATTAAAAAATCTATTGCTGGGCAAGCATTAAAAAGAATTACACTTACAAAAATTAAAAATTTCAATTATTATTTCCCTTCCCTTCCCGAACAGCAAAAAATCGCATCCTTTTTCACCGCCATTGACCAGAAAATATCCCAGCTCAAGCGAAAGCTTACCCTGCTGGAAGAATACAAGAAAGGGGTGATGCAGAAGATATTCTCGCAGGAAATCAGGTTCAGGGACGATAACGGGCAGGAGTTTCCGAAGTGGGAGAAGAAGAGGCTGGGGGAACTAACCTACAAAACTGGGAAAAAGAATAAGGGTAGTACCCCGTACCCAATTTATTCTATTAATAATAGAGAAGGCTTCTTACCGCAGGGAGACCAATTCGAAGGTGTTGACAGTAATAGTCGGGGTTATGATATCAGCCTTTATAAAATAATTGAAGAAAAAACATTTGCCTATAATCCTGCAAGGATAAATGTTGGGTCTATTGGTTTTAGTGGTGATTTGAAAGATATTATTATCAGTTCATTATACGTCTGCTTCAAAACAAAACAGGGACTCGAAGATGCTTATTTACTTCATTATCTTAAAACTTTCCAGTTTAATAAGTCCGTTTTACAAAATGTTGAAGGCGGGGTTCGTGACTATTTGTTCTATGAGAATTTTTCGAATATTAAAATTAACCTGCCTTCTAATAAAGAGCAACTTAAAATCGCCAATTTCTTGTCAACCATTGATGATAAGATTAATCACACCCAGAAACAGATAAATAAAGCCGAGGTCTGGAAGAAAGGGTTGATGCAGCAAATGTTTGTTTAAAAAGTCATAATATGAACTTTGAAGTATATTGCGATGAAAGTGGGTTAGAAGCCTTGACCCGAAAGGATGCACACAATTTTACGGCTATTGGTGGCATCTGGATGCCTGCCGAGTTTCGTAATACATTCAAAACCGAAATAAATGCCATCAAAGAGAAACATAAAGTAAAAGGCGAACTGAAGTGGCAAAAGGTATCACCTGCATACCTCAACTTATATACAGACATCATAAATTATTTCTTCGACAAACCTGAATTACGGTTCAGGGTAATAATAATTGAATCAAAAACAGTTGATAATATCCGCTTTAACGACAAGGATGCAGAATTAGGGTTCTACAAATTCTATTATCAACTTTTACATCATTGGATTTTCGACTTCAACACGTATAATATTTTCATTGACTACAAGGTAAATCGCAACAAGGGCAGAGTTAATGTTTTGAAAAAGGTTCTTGATGCTTCCAATATAATATCAGACGTTCAACAGGTTCAGGCACTGCATTCGCATGAATCAGTGGGGATACAACTTGCCGATATTCTAACAGGTTTGGTCGCATCCAAGTTCAATAATGAGTTTTCCAGCAAGGCAAAGAGCAGATTGATTGAAATTGCAGAGGCACGGCTGGAAAAATCCATTGCACCAACGCCAAAATGGGTTGAAAAATTTAATGTGTTTAAAATCAATCTTCAGGGGGGATGGTGATGGATTATAAAAGAATTAAACCGTATACTTTTTCCGAGGACGAGTTAAGAAAGATTTGGCGTGAAGAATACTGTGAGCAGGAGATTTATACTTTCGATAATGTTCTGGTTAAATTTTATGAAGATATGTTTGACCATGTTTTTTATGAAAGTTCAAGCCGTAAAATAAAAGATAAAAGTATTCTTTCATTAAATCGGTTAGAAAAAATATATTGGATAAAGGATGCGCTGCAAGACCCTGATGCAATATTAAAAAAAGCATGGGATTCAAAAAAGAAAGACTACCATAAAGACAGACGAGCAGCGATAGTTAAAGGAAATTACGTTGTTATAATCCGTTTCACAGGGTTATTAAAAGCCAAACTTGTTACTGCTTTTGAGAAAAATGATATTGACAACATATTAAATGACCCTGATTTTGAAAGAAGTGAAAAATTCTTCGGAGAGGATTAAAAATAAAAAAACGTTGATTTTCGGGTTCAACGTTTAAAACCTTTGTGGGTTCCAGACCAATGGTAAAGAACAATACAAAAATATGTCTTTTTTTATAAAAAATGCAAATAAAATGCCAAAAAACCTCATTTCTGTCTAAAAAACTTAGTAAAAATGTCAAAGCAACCAGAACAAATACTCGAAGAACAACTGATTGCAAAACTTCAGGAACTGGGTTATGCGCTTGTGCATATCCAGAACGAAACAGAATTAATTGACAATCTGAAAGTCCAGTTGGAGAAGCATAACCACATCACTTTTTCCAACAATGAATTTGAAAAAGTACTGAATATTCTCAGCAAGGGGTCGGTATTCGAAAAAGCAAAAACGCTTCGAGAAAAACAGCATATCATCAGGGATAACAATGATAACTTATATTTCGAATTTATCAACATCGAACAATGGTGTCAGAACCAGTATCAGGTGACTCATCAGGTCTCGATGGAAGGCAAATACAAGAACCGTTATGATGTTACATTACTCATCAATGGTCTTCCTCTGGTGCACATTGAACTGAAGCGTAGAGGACTGGAACTGAAAGAAGCATTTAATCAGATTAACAGGTATCAGCGTCACTCTTTCAGCAGTAGCTATGGTTTGTTCCAATATGTCCAAATATTCGTAATCAGCAATGGAATAAACACAAAGTATTACGCCAATAACCGCTTTCAATCTTTTAAGCAGACATTCTATTGGACTGATAAGGAAAATAAACGGCTAACCAATATACTCAACGACTTTGCATCTGATTTTTTGGAGAAATGTCACGTCTCTAAAATGATATGCAAGTACATAGTGCTGAATGAAACATCCAAAATACTTATGGTGCTTCGCCCCTACCAGTATTATGCAGTTGAGGCTTTGGTCGACAAGGTAATGCATAGCCGAAAAAACGGGTATATCTGGCATACCACTGGTTCAGGTAAAACACTGACCTCATTTAAAGCAAGCCAGATATTAACACGACTGCCAAAAATTAAGAAAGTTGTGTTTGTTGTTGACCGTAAAGATTTGGACTACCAGACCACAAATGAATTTAATTCATTCAGTAAAGGCAGCGTTGACGGAACTGACAATACAAAACAACTGGTCAGACAGTTTGGCGATGATACAAAACTGATTGTAACTACAATACAGAAACTCAATGTAGCCATCAGTAAAAAGCGCTTTCAGGAAAAAATGAAGCCACTTCAGGATGAACGTATCGTTTTCATCTTTGATGAGTGTCACCGTAGCCAGTTTGGTGAAACACATCAGCGTATTATATCTTTCTTTAAGAACATACAGATATTCGGCTTTACTGGCACACCCATTTTTGCTGAAAATGCCGTTAAAAATGAGTTGGGAAAAAAAACAACAAAGGAATTATTCGGGGAGTGCCTTCACAAATACGTTATAACCGATGCTATCAGGGATGAGAATGTATTGAAATTCTCCGTGGAATATGTCGGCAGGTACAGAAACAGGGATAGTGCCAATGAGATTGACATACAGGTTGAGGATATTGATGTTGAGGAACTGATGGAATCTCCTCAACGACTGGAAAAAATTGTTGACTATATCATTGCCCATCACAGCAGGAAAACGCATAACAGGGAGTTTACAGCGATGTTCTGCGTCAGTAGTATTCCAGCCCTTATTCGCTATTATGAGTTGCTATACCGCAAGAAAATGCTTGGAGAGCATGATTTAAAGATTGCCACCATATTCAGCTATATTGCCAACGAAGCTGATGTCGATGCAAACGGATTCATCCCAGAAGAAATATCCGCAGCAGCCGAACCAGAAATTGAGTATGCAATCAATCCACATACCCGTGAAAAACTTGATGAATTTATCGGACATTACAACCAGATGTTCGGGTCAGCGTTTTCAACAAAGGATAGCCAGAGTTTTTACAACTATTACAACGACATCAGCAAAAAGGTAAAGGAGCGCAAAATAGATATTTTACTGGTGGTTAACATGTACCTGACAGGATTTGATAGTCCGTCACTTAACACTCTTTATGTTGATAAGAACTTGCGGTATCACGGTTTAATACAGGCATACTCCCGTACCAACCGCATCCTGAATGAACTGAAATCACAGGGCAACATTGTTGTGTTCCGTAATCTGAAAAATGCCACCGATGAAGCTATAACCCTTTTCAGCAACAAGGACGCCATCGAAGAAATCATAATGAAACCGTATGATGAGTATGTAAAGGCATTTAATGACGGCTTTATCAACCTGCTTCAAATAACCCCAACAGTCGATAGCGTAAACAATTTGGTCACCGAAGATGATGAACTGAAATTCATAATTGCCTTCAGGGAGCTCATGCGAATTAAAAACGTGCTGACATCCTTCTCCGATTTCAAATGGAATGATTTATCCATGACAGAGCAGCAATTCGAGGATTATAAGAGTAAATATCTCGACCTGCACGATAAAGTGAAAAGCGAACATGCAAAAGAAAAAGTCAGCATACTCGAAGACGTTGATTTTGAACTGGAACTTATTCACCGAGACGAAATAAATGTTGCATACATCATTCGTCTACTCATCAAACTTAAAGCCAACCAGAAGAAAGAAGCAGAGCAAATTGAAAAAGAAATATTCAACCTTCTGAACACTGAAATGCAGTTGAGAAGTAAGAAGGAACTGATTGAAAAATTCATCAGAGAAAACCTTCCCGTTATTCTGGATACCGATGATATTCCACAGGAGTTTGAAAAATTCTGGACGGGGGAACAGGAAAACGCATTCCTGAAAATGGTTGAAGAAGAAAAATTATCGAAAGAAAAAACACAAACATTGATTGAAAACTATCTGTATTCCGAACAAGAGCCGATGCGTGATGAAATACTGGAATTGATGG
>WXFD01000025.1 GCA_009877105.1 Bacteroidales bacterium | reverse complement strand
AGCACCGGCTCTGAAATCAGAACTGGTGCTTATTTCAGGCAAGGGAGAAAAGAATATCATCCTTGATCTCGAAAAATGTCAGTATTGCGACTCTTCCGGACTGAGCGCGATCCTTGTTGCTAACAGGCTGTGCAAGAACGCCGGAGGAACTTTCGTGCTCTGCGGACTAAGTGAGGCAGTCGAAAGGCTGATTACTATCTCACAACTTGATACGGTGCTAACTATAACAAAGTCAGTTGCCGATGCTGAAAAAATGATTTCATGATCAAAGTATTGCAGATTGCAGATGAAAGTCACGGTACTTGGTAGCAGTTCTGCATTACCGACATCGCAAAGATATCCATCCGCTCATGTGCTTACTGCACATGGGCGGATGTTTTTGATAGACTGCGGTGAAGGAACACAGATGCAGCTCAGGAAATGCAGTATAAGATTCGGTAGAATAAACGATATCTTCATCAGTCATTTGCATGGCGATCACGTGTTCGGGCTCTATGGACTTCTTTCCACTTTCAACCTGATGGGAAGGACTAATCCGATCCGCCTGCATGCTCCCGCAAACTATGATCTGTTACTCCGGTCGCATCTCAGCGATTTCGACATACACCTGAACTTCGAAATTGTTTTTGTACCTCTTCAAGGCAATGATCCCGCTATCGTTTATGAAGATAAACATCTTACAGTTGTTGCATTTCCGCTTAAACACAGGATTCAGGCATACGGTTTTGTCTTTCGCGAAAAACCTGCCGACAGGAATATTATAAAGGAAAAAATAGAAGAATATTCCATCCCTTCATATAGGATTCCGGGGATTAAGAAAGGACAGGACTTTGTAAACGACGAGGGAATGGTGATCAAAAATGATGAAATAACAGTTCCGCCTCCCCAACCCCTCTCATATGCATATTGCAGTGATACAATGTATTTTGCCAGACTCTCGTCCTTCGTTAAGGGTGTTGACCTGCTATACCACGAAGCCACCTTTGACGGTTCCATGGAAAAACTGGCCAGGAAAGTAATGCATTCCACAACACTCGATGCCGCTAAAACAGCCCTGAAGGCAAATGCAGGAACCCTTATGATCGGCCATTTCTCTGCCCGTTACGATGATGTGACATCACTTGTCGAAGAGGCTAGAACGATCTTTCCGTCAACCATCCCGGCAATTGACGGAAATACCTATAATGTAAAGGAACTTTCTACAGGGAAGCAACCCTGACGGCAGGACTTATCCTGATCATTAAGCCGGATCTTTGTTTTGGCCGGTTTAGTACCGAATCCCCCAGGGGCCCGTAGGTAAATCCCGGAAGATAAGCCTCCGGAATCATGGCCCGGATATTGCTGTTACGACATTGTGCATGGTGGTATTAAAGCAAAGAATAATTATCTTTGCACCACCTTAAAACATGCAGTAAGAAACATTGATACTCAACATGAAGAGATACACATTAATACCATGCATATTCCTCCTTTTAAGCTATACAGCATTTCCCCAGACTCTTAATGAAGGCACTTTCAAAATTGGCCGGACACTGGGTCTTATTGATGCCTGGTATGTTGATACCACCGATATTGACAAGCTGACTGAGACCACCATCGTTGAATTGCTAAGGACTCTCGATCCGCATTCGGTTTATATCTCTGCCAAGGATGTGAAGGAGATGAATGAACCACTGACGGGAAACTTTGAAGGTATTGGCATTCAATTCAATCTTTTAAGGGACACTATTATTGTTATAGAACCGATAGGGG
>WXFD01000024.1 GCA_009877105.1 Bacteroidales bacterium | reverse complement strand
TGTCTCCTTCGCTAAAATTGCCCACAGGGCAATTTCTTTACGCTCGGAACGGTTCGAGCCCCAGCTGGATCACCAGCAGCCGGCAGGCTGCTTTTTTTATTGCGCCCGAACCCTCCAACCCATTTATCTTCGCAGGTGCCGGAAGCGGCAATGTTCAATATAAAATTCTAATGCTTATTAAAAGAATCAGGACTGCCTCCAATTGAAAACAGGTTATTCCTGCCAAAAACAGACATTCTGCAATATTCCTATTTTTCTGATAGCACGGGGATCTGCCTGTTGATTGATTCTTCAAGCGATATCAGGGTCTCGGTCCTTATCACTCCCGGAATTACCTGGATCTTTTCGGTAAGAATATCACGGAGATGTTCATTGTCGTGTGTATAGACTTTGATGAACAACGAGTAATTGCCTGTTGTATAATGGCACTCGATGATTTCTGATATCTCCCTGAATTTTTTGATAATATCCCGGTAATGGCCCGGATGGTCGAGATAAACTCCGATGAATGCACAGGTTTTAAAGCCAACCAGCACCGGATCAACCTTGAATTCCGAACCTTTTATCACTCCTGACTTGATGAGCCTCTGAACCCTCTGGTGAATTGCAGCACCGGTTACATTACATTCCCTGGCCACTTCAAGGTAAGGAATCCGGGCATTTTTCGTTATAATATCGAGAATCTTCCTGTCGAGATTATCAATCTGAATATTTCCTGTCATTTTCTTGGTATTAGGTTAATGGAGAGTGGAATTACGGTTTCGCTTACTACAAATTTAAAGTAAAAATCCGAGTAAATATATTTTTTAAAACTAAATTCCCTGATTGGTTCGAAATATTCAGCAATATTCTGTTTGACCCGGCTTTCTGGTTTGCGGTAACTGTCAGATACTGTTTATCAGCCCGATGATCTCTTTTATATCTCCGATCTTTTTTTCTTCAAGGTATTTTTCAATTCCCTCGAGAATCCTTACTGAACTGACGGGATCTATAAATGAGGCGGTGCCTACCTGAACTGCTGAAGCGCCCGCAAGAAAGAACTCAATGGCATCTGATGCGTTCATTATACCGCCTATTCCAATAATTGGAACTTTTACGGCCCGCGCACATTGCCATACCATTCTGAGGGCTACAGGTTTAACGGCCGGACCGGAAAGTCCGCCAGTTATCGTTGAAAGGGAAGGCTTCATGGATTCAATGTCAATTGACATTCCGAGAAGGGTATTTATAAGCGAAATCGCATCAGCTCCCTCCTCTTCGGCAATCCGCGCGAAATCTTCAATTCTGGTTACGTTTGGCGAAAGCTTGACAATCAGTGTCCCTGAATATGCTTCACGTACAGCCCGGATAACCTTCCTGGAGGATGCCGGATCGGTGCCAAAAACCATTCCTCCCATTTTGACATTCGGACACGAGATATTCAGTTCGATTGCAGCGATTTTCCCCAGTTTGTCAAATCGTTCGGCAAGTGCTACATAATCTTCGATATAACTACCATTTATATTTGCAATTACATTTGTTTTATAAAGTGATACTTTAGGGTATATATTTCTTTCGAAATAATCCATCCCCTTATTCTGTAATCCGACTGTATTGAGCATGCCCGAAGGCGTTTCAGCCATTCTCGGGTACGGATTGCCTTCCCTTGGCTCGATTGTGGTTCCTTTCAGGATAATCCCTCCCAAGCGGGAAACATCAAAAAAATCTTCAAATTCAGTCCCGTTCCCGAATGTTCCCGAAGCCGTCAGCACCGGATTTTTAAATTTCAGGTTTCCTATTGATATTCCGAGATTTACCATTTCAGATCCTTTGTGTTGAATACCGGTCCGTCCGTACAGGTACACAGGTTTCCCCTGACTGTATCCACAACGCAGCAAAGGCATGTGCCTATACCGCATGCCATGAGGTTCTCGAGTGAGACTTCGCATGCAATGCCGGCATTTCCGCAATGCCTTGCAACCGCTTTCATCATAGGTTCGGGCCCGCAACAATACATCCTGTCAAAAACACTATTCATCAGCACAGGATGGCCGGTGACAAGCCCTTTTACTCCGTCCGATCCATCCTCCGTTGTAAGGTAAACATCTCCAATCTCCTGATAATCCTCATATTCGATTACACGCTTTTTATTGCGAAATCCCAGGAGTATGCCTGGCACAATGCCTGCCTGGGCAATCTTCCTCGCAAGGTAGAGCATAGGAGCTATACCACAGCCGCCACCAACCAGAAGAACCTTTTCGCCTGCAGAAGGTATGGTAAAGGAATTGCCCAGGGGATAAACCAGGTTCAGTGAGTTTCCGGGCCTCAGTCCGGAAAGGGTTTCCGTGCCTTTTCCTGCAATCTGTATGAGCAGCTTGATGGTATTTTCCCTGTAATCGACATCATGAATTGAAAACGGACGCCGGAGAAACGTTTCAGGACTGCCTTCCACCTTCACCTCGGCAAACTGCCCCGGGTTGATGTCGGGAAGAGGGGTGCCGGCAGCAAGTTCCAGAACAAAAAAATCATCGTTAAGCCTTTTGTTCCCACGGATGACAAAATCCTCAATTCGCTTCGGCATAAGCAGGTGTTTGGAACAAAGATAGAAAAGATTATCAAAAATTGTTTTCAAATGAACAGATCAGTCTCCCCCCGGAAAGAATTCTTCAAAACTGTTGTCACCATAAAACCAGACTATCCTCCTTAATCTTTTCCCGGGCGGTTTTTGCCTGTCCCCTTCCGATTCTGCTTTATCATCCTGCTCATCATACAACCGGATATCATCCGCAGCCTGTTTTGCTGCGCCTGCTGGCGCCAATCCGGTTTTATCGTCATCGCCGGGAGGTTCATCGAACAATGACCCGGCAAAATGACCCTTATACATGGATCCCCTACCAAAAAGCAGCCATTCAGTCGAAAGAAATGGATATTTTTCAAGCATCCTGATGACAAAATCAAGACTGGGATTGTTCCTGCCGGAGAGGATGTGTGAAATACCCGATGGCTGAACCCCGATTTCCTCAGCCAGCTGGGCCGATGTTTTATTCTCTTTTTTCAGAAAATCCTGTATTCGTTCCCTTAAAAGCATAGCTACCGGTTTATTACAAATGTAAATAATATTGGGATTACATATCTAATGTTATGTAATTCACAATTGTAATTTTTGAAAGAATCAATGTAACAACGTAAACTGTATTTCCTCAATAACTTGCTGAATAAGGGCTGATATATATTGAATTTTCATAATGTATATCTATAGATTAGCATATATATATTACTGAGTATTTGGCTTATATATAAGAAATAAATTAATTTCTAAAAACCTGAACAGAAATCGTGTGGCTCCATATAAAGAGATACTTCACTTGAATTTATTTAAATAGCTGATTATATTACTTATATATCAAAAGAATATTTTATTGAAGAAAAATTTACATTTGTAATGTCATTAATTGAAGCTTTGTGTTTACATCTGTAAGGATCTTATAATTTTTATTGTATTTACAATTGTAATTTCAAGGTTATGTTCGGTCTTATTCTGCTTTTTTACTCTTTGCCCGCTAATTTTGCGATATTTGCGGAATAAATCCGGTCAGTATCCGATTTTGAGCTGCAGGAGAAGTTAAAATTCCGGAAAAATTAATCTGCTTTATAACCTGTTCTCACAAAGTTTCTGTTTCTTTAAGCCGTAATTTTCATATTCATGTCAAAACCCAGGCTGTCTCTCCCGCTCCACTACCAGATTCTCATAATGCTTCTGGCCGGAGGCTTTTTCGGTTATTATTTCACACCCGCAGCAACGTATACGAACTGGATGGGTGATCTTTTTCTCCGGGCCCTCAACATGATCATTGTTCCGCTTATACTTTTGTCGATCACAACAGGGGTTGCAAGTGTCGGCAGCAGTGGAAACCTTGGACGACTTGGATTGAAAACGATGGGATATTATGTATTCTCCACCCTGGCAGCTATTCTCACCGGGTTTATCCTTGTAACTGCCATAAAACCCGGCGAAGGTGCCGATCTGGGATTCAAAGCCTCCGTTGAGGGCATTGCCGGTGCATCGGATTCATTTGGCCAGACTCTTGTGAAGATTGTACCCATGAATATTTTCGAAGCACTGGCTCAGGGTCAGATGCTGTCAATAATATTTTTCTCCATTCTGTTCGGTTTCTTAATGACAAAGATTGGCGAAAAGCAGAGGGATACCCTTATGGATGTTTTCAATGCCGCTCTAGCCGTAATAATGAAAATCACTCTTTTTATAATCAGGTTTGCACCGCTTGGCATTTTCAGCATAACAGCCAAGGTGATAGCACAGCAGGTAGAGATGGGGAACAATATCGGTGAGGTTGTCGGAAGACTCGGGCTTTATGTCATTACGGTACTGGCGGGTTTGCTGTTCCATGGGCTGATAACATTGCCTGTCAGTCTAAAACTGTTTGGAAAGGCAAATCCGGTGAAGCATTTCAGAAACATGGCCACGCCGCTACTGACTGCTTTTTCCACCTCGTCATCAAATGCAACCCTGCCGCTCACCATGGAAGCGGTTGAAAACAAGGACGGAGTGTCGAACAAAATAGCCAGCTTCACTCTGCCGTTGGGCGCCACTGTCAACATGAACGGTACCGCGCTTTACGAATGCGTGGCAGTCCTTTTCATTGCACAGGCTTACGGAATAGATCTTAGTTTTGGAAAGCAGCTGATTGTTATCTTTACTGCACTGCTGGCAGCTATCGGTTCAGCGGGCATACCTATGGCCGGACTGGTAATGATGGTGGTGGTGCTCAGGGCTGTGGGCCTGCCCCTTGAGGGTATTGGCCTGATACTGGCGGTTGACAGGATTCTTGATATGTTCAGGACGACAATAAATGTTTTCGGTGATACATGTGCAGCCGTTATTGTGGCCAAATCCGAAGGTGAGCAACTGAACGTCTGATCTTCCTGAATCGAGACTCCTGCACATTGGTAACTGCCTGTGCCTTGTTCACTGAAATGCCTGGTGCAGGGGGAAACCTTCCGGTTATCCTGAATCATTTCAGAAAATGAATGAAATACGTATTTCAGGATTTGAATATAATCCGTATCCTGCATCATTCAATGCCCACAGAAAACTAATATTAAGCGAGGAGCGCTGGGAAAGATACTGGCTTATACCGCCTCCGGCAAGAAAAGTTCCAGTGGGAAATCTCCGGGTATTAAAGGATTCGCCGAAAAAAGCCGTTTCCAGGCTCAGCAGCTCATATTCCCCGTGAATGAACAGGCCCGAGTGTATTCCAAGGGGTACCAGGTTATCAATATCCTGGAGAAACATGAATTCCATATATGTCCTTCCCCCATAAATCATGGTCTTGCCATAATATGGATGCTTGTAATACCTGAAGGTCGGTCCTGCTGCGATATTTAACCTCGGGAGTACCCATATACCTGCCAAAGGAGTGAGTTCAATATCGGTAATAGTCCCAAATGCCAGTCCTATGTTTCCTCCGAAAAACAATCTTTCAGACAGGGGGGGCTTGTCTTTGCTTTTCTCCTGCCCGGAAACCGCAACTGCCGACAAAATGACCAGGAAGAATATTAATCCGGTCTTGCGGATTGCATACAACGGCTTGCAGATTTTATACAGAAACTCCAATTTTAATCATTGAAAAAATAAGGAACAGGAAAAATAAATAAAATATTCTTATCTTGATTAAAATAAGCTGGACAATATAAAAGTCAGTTCCTGTTATTAACTTTCGGGGAGCAATACCTGACGGAAAAGGGAAAATCTGGAATGCCATAAAATATCTCAGGCATCATGCCGGTAACAATTCAAGGCAGCAGCAAACCTGATTCCAATTAAAACCTCATAAAAATGAATATACTCATCAGCGGCGGATCAAAGGGAATAGGAAGAGAAATTGTCAGAATCATGGCAGCTGACAAGGATAACCAGATCCTTGCCACAGGCAGGGATGAACCTGCTCTTAAAGAACTTGCAGATTCATTGCCCCACGGGAACGTATCATACATGGTAATGGATCTGGCAGACATGGCAAGCAGGCTTCCGTCCATAAAAAAGCAGATCCTCAGCCGCTTCAGCAGGATTGACATACTCATAAACTGTGCCGGTTCGCTCACGGTAAAGGATTTTATGGATATAACCGACAGTGAAGCCAGGATGATGATGGAAATAAACTTTTTCGGTCCTGCAGCTTTGATAAAGCTTGTTGTTCCGCTGATGGGCGAAGGGTCGCACATTGTAAATATCTCAAGTATGGGGGGATTCCAGGGAAGTTCCAAATACAGGGGACTGTCGTATTACAGTGCTTCAAAAGCCTCAATTGCCTGTCTCACGGAGTGTCTTGCATCAGAACTCTCTGGTTCGGGGATCAGTGTTAATTGCCTTGCTCTCGGCGCTGTTCAGACCGAAATGTTCGGGACCGCATTTCCCGGCATGAATGCACCTGTAATGCCGGAACAAATGGCCGGATTCATTGCATATTTCGCCGTCAGCGGCAATAAGTTTTTCAACGGGAAAATACTACCGGTTGCAATTGCGGATCCCTAAACATAGGTCTTAATCTCGATTTTTCCTTCCAGTGCCAGCAATCCGTTAAATGCCAGGGCCTTGATTTCATCTTCACCGGGAAATACATAAATTCCTGCGATAAATCCAACCATCTTTTTTATGCGCTGAACATGTTCTTCATGGTAGGCAAGTCCTCCTGTCAGAATGATAGCGTCAACCTGTCCCTCCAATACGGCAGCCATTGCGCCGATGTCCCTGGAGACCTGATAGGCCAGGGCGTCCCTGATAAGGATGGCCTCCTTATCACCCTGATCGGCCCTGTCGCACATTTCAATGAAATTGTTTGTCCCCAGGTAAGCCATCATCCCCCCTTTGCCGGTCAGCATCGATTTTATTTCCTGGTGGGAGTATTTCCCGCTGAAGCACAGATCAACAAGCTGTCCCGAAGGAAGGCCGCCCGATCTTTCAGGCGAAAACGAACCGTCGCCGTTAAGAGCATTGTTTACGTCGATCACCCTGCCCTTTCTGTGTGCCCCAACGCTTATCCCTCCGCCCATATGTGCAATGATGAGGTTCATATCCTCATATCTCCGTCCGGCCGATGATGCATATAGTCTTCCCACCGCCTTCTGGTTAAGGGCATGAAAAATCGAGATCCTCTCAATTGCAGGATGGCCCGATATCCTTGCTACCGGCTGAAGCTCGTCGACAACGACGGGATCAACAATGTATGCCTTTGCTCCGGGCAGTGACGATGCAATGTCAGCCGCAATCAGTCCCCCGAGATTACTCGCATGCTCTCCCATTATTCCGGTTTCAAGGTCTCGCCTCATCCTGTCGTTGACCTCATATATACCTGATTCAATTGGTTTAACAAGACCCCCGCGTCCGACTATTGCCCTTATCCTGGTAAAATCAACATTTCTTGCTGTTAATTCTTTAACAATCATATCTTTCCTGAATCGAAGTTGATCCGTGACCTTCCTGTAAGGTTCCAGTTCCATGGGTGTATGTCTCAAGGTCTTTTCAAACAGAAGCCTGTTCTCCTCAAATACTGCAAACTTCGTCGAAGTCGACCCGGGATTTACAGCAAGAATTAATATTTTTTCCATGTCCTGAAGTAATTGTTGACCTGAATGTACAGGCTGGCAGACTCATGCCATGAAACATGCAAGGGCAATGCAGTAGAACTTCGATTTTTCACTTTCGCTGCGCGACATAAGAACCACGGGTTTTTCCGTTCCACGAATCAGGCCTCCCAGCTCACCGCCTGCAAAAAGCATCAGCCCTTTGTAAAACGGATTTGATGATTCCAGAGACGGGAACAGGAGAATATCCGCATCTCCGTCTACAGGTGTTTTAACTCCTTTTATTTCAACGCTTTTTCTGTCGCACGCAAGAAAGATATCCAATGGTCCATCCATTATGCAGGTACTGATCTGACCGGCTGCTGCCATTTTTTTCATTGCCTCGTAATGTGCCGAGCTTTCGAAATGACGGCTGGGTTTTTCCGAGGCCCCGATCAGGGCTATTTTGGGTTTTTCAATACCGAAACGGGAAGTCATTTCAATCGCGTATTCAGCCATTGCGATCTTCTGTTCAAGGCCGGGAAAGGGAATAACGGCCGGATCGGTAATGAAAAGAAGTTTATTGTACGCTGGCAGCTGAAGTGCGCCCACATAACTCAATACAGCCCCCGGAAGCATCAGACCCTTCTCCTTGTCCATGACGGCCTTCAGAAAGTGGGAGGTTCCGGCAAGTCCTTTCATTACTATATCAGCGTCCCCGGTTTTTGCCAGCTTAACGGCATCTGCCGAGGCCGAAACTTCATCGTCCGATTCAATAATCGTGAAATTTTCCGGTTTGATTCCCCATGCCTGACAGTTTTTCAGGATCTCCTTTTTCCTTCCTGTAAGCAATGCCTCTGCGATCCCTTCCTCTACCGCTTTTCTGATGGCAAGGATGGTATTGTCATCATGTGCCCATGCGACTGCAATTCTGTACTTTCTGCCACCCGAAAGCACCTTTGCCACCATCTGGTCAAGTGAGCGTATCATAAGATATTAGTTGCTGGCTGCAGCTGAAAGCAGGATACTGTCGTATTTGGCCTGTTCGGAATCGGACCGGGAAGTCAGAACGATCGGGACCTGCGCACCCAGGATAATCGAGGCCACTTTTGCCCTTGCAAAAAAAACCAGTGATTTGTAAAGCACGTTACCAACCTCAATGTCAGGCATCAGCAGAAGGTCAGTATCTCCGGCAACTTCACTTCTGATACCCTTGTGTTTTGCACTTTCATAGCTTATGGCATTATCAAAGGCCAATGGCCCGTCAATGATGCAGTTTTTGATCTGGTCGCGCTGATTCATTTTAGAAAGAAGGGCTGCATCGAGGGTTGCTTCCATATTCTCATTTACCATTTCAACTGCACCCAGCACAGCCACTTTCGGCATAACATATCCCAGCTTGTGGAGAAATGACACCGAATTGTTTACAATAGCTATTTTATCCTTAAGATTGGGAGCAATATTCATGGCGACATCCGTAACGGCAATCAGCTTGTGGTAAGTCTCAACCTCAAAAAGCGCAATATGCGAAAGGAGATTGCCGGTCCTGAGGCCCCATTCCCGGTTAAGCACACATTTCAGCAGAATTGTTGTCCCAACTTTTCCTTTCATAAGCACATCAGCCTGCTTCCCGTTCAGCATCCTGACCGCCCTTTCAACCGACATTTCGGTGACAGGTTCATGGATTACCTGCAGTCCGTCTATATTATAACCATATTCCATGCAAATATTCTGGATGGCCCGGGCATCACCGATCAGAATGGGTTCTACTATATCATCATGCCAGGCCTGTATTACTGCCCCCAGCGAATGCTGGTCATGTGCAGCGGCAAGCACAAGTTTCTTCCTGGGTTTACCCGAAACAATGCCTTTTAAATCGGAAAGACTTTTCAGAACCATATCATTTTCATTTGTAGGTTTTTTGCATGTGAAAATAAATTCATATACTACTGAGGATTAAGTGGTTCACATAGAACCCGAATGAATTTTATTTTCATGCTTGTTTGTGGTTTTGTACCAAGAGGGTTCATACGGAATGATGCTCAACAATAGACCTGGTGTCGGAGGCAATTACGAATTCCTCGTCGGTTGTAATGCACATGACCTTCACTTTCGATTCGGGTCTGGAAATCACGAAATCCTTTCCTCTCACACCGTCATTAGCCTTGAAATCAAAAAGGATACCCAGGTTTTCCATGTCTGAGCAGATCATTGCCCGCATTTTGTGGTCGTTCTCTCCTATTCCGCCGGTGAATACCAGCAGATCAAGGCCGTTAAGGGCAGCGATATACGATCCTATGTATTTCTTGACCCTGTATGCATACATGTTCAGTGCAAGGATGGCCTTTTCATTTGCTTCTGCTGCTGCAATTTCAAGATCGCGCATATCAGACGACAGCTGTGATATTCCTGCAACACCGCTCTTTTTATTGATTATATTGTTTATTCCGGTTACGTTAAGGTGTTCTTTATCTGCAATGTAGATAAGAACGCCGGGATCTATTTCACCAGTCCTTGTACCCATTATCAGCCCGTCCACGGGTGTAAATCCCATTGAGGTATCGATGGAACGGCCCCACTGTATTGCTGTGATGGAAGCTCCGTTCCCGAGGTGACAGGTAATGATCTTGAGATCCCTGACATCCTTCCCCATCAGGCGGGCTGCCTTGGAAGCAACGAATTTATGGCTGGTGCCATGATAGCCGTACTTCCTTATCTTGTATTTTTCATAATATTCGTAGGGCAATGCGTACATGTATGCATAATCGGGCATCGTCTGGTGAAATGAGGTGTCAAAAACGGCAACCTGGGGGACACCGGGGATAAGTTGTTCGACTGAAAGTATGCCCTTCAGATTGGCGGGATTGTGCAGCGGTGCCAGTTCGCTGTTAAGTTCAATCTGCTTCTTGACCTCGTTGTCAACCAGAATGCTTTCCTTGTAGATTTCCCCTCCATTTACGACCCTGTGGCCTACGGCCTTGATCTGGCCTATATCGGCGATAACACCGTGTCCCGGGTCGGTCAGGGCCTCCATTACCATATTTATGCCTGTGGTATGATCAGGAATGTCATTTGTTACAGTATAGGGTTCTTTCCCGGTAGGTTTATGAGTCAGAACACTGTTACTAAGGCCTATACGTTCAAGCAATCCTTTTGCCAGCATGTTGCAGCCGTTGCTCATATCGAATAACTGGTATTTTATGGAGGAGCTGCCACAATTGAGTACGAGAATGATCATTTTATGTTACTGGAAATATTAAAATTAAATGCAACTACTTTTTTCCGGCTGCCTGATTTGCGGTAATGGCAATCATACTGACGATATCACTGACCGAACATCCGCGCGACAGATCATTTATCGGTGAGGCCATACCCTGCAGGATGGGGCCAATGGCTTCGGCTCCTCCGAGGCGCTGAACAAGCTTATAAGCTATGTTTCCGCTTTCCAGGTTGGGAAAAATGAGAACATTGGCCTTACCCGGAATACTGCTTCCGGGAGCCTTCTTTTTCCCTATCTCCTCTACAAGCGCAGCATCAACCTGAAGTTCCCCGTCTATAGTCAGCCCGGGAGCCATCTCCCTGGCTATCCTGGTCGCATTTATCACCTTATCAACCATTTCATGCCTTGCGCTCCCCTTTGTCGAAAAACTGAGCATTGCTACAACAGGTTCAAAGCCGCCGATGGTTCTTGCTGTATGTGCTGTGGCGACAGCAATCTCTGCGAGTTCCTGTGCAGTTGGATCAGGGTGAACAGCCCCGTCTGCAAAAATAAATACGCCATCGGCCCCGAACGACCTGTTGGGATGGATCATCAGAAAGGCGCCCGACACAATCGAAATGCCCGGGGCAGTCTTTACATACTGGAATGCCGGACGAAGCACAGCACCCGTTGAGTGCTCAGCACCGGCAACTTCCCCGTCTGCATCGCCGGCCTTTATCATCATCGCGGCGAGATACAGCGGATCCTCTATAAGATCCGATGCTATCTCGGCAGTCACCCCCTTGCCTTTCCTCATTTCAACCATCATTTTGATGTAATCATCCTTCCGATCGTGCGACACCGGGTTAACCACCCTTGCCCTGGAGATGTTCCGAAGACCGTATTTTTCAGAACTTTCCGAAATCTTCGCAGGGTCACCTATCAGGATAATCTGTGCAATCTCCTCTTCAATGACAATATCAGCAGCCTTCAGGGTCCTTTCTTCATACCCTTCGGGAAGGACGATCCGCATATTGTACTTTCTGGCATTAAGTTTTAGTTTATCAAGCAATTTCATTGTGTATTAATGGTTTAATAATATTCAAGATCATGCTTTAAATGTACAAAAAAAAAGTCCGATTAAACAAAAACGTAAGTCATGTTTATTGAAATCAGTTTCTTTTTGGCAGAATTCAGGTGAAATGACATAGTTTAGGGAAGGCAGATCAATCCTTTTCTTAAATTAGCGGACTTAAACCTTCATTCTATGACTTTTCTTGGCGAAAGACTGGATCAGCTTAAGGAAATCCTGGAAGGGGAGCTTAGTTATGATATTGTTTCAAGAACCATTTATTCGACAGATGCTTCGGATTACAAGGAAATGCCCCTGGCTGTTGCATGGCCGAAAGGTATCTCCGACCTGAAAAAGATCCTCAGGCTGGCTTCAGAGGAGGGAATTGGGCTCACCATGAGAGCTGCCGGCACTTCACTTGCAGGTCAGGTGGTAAGCTCAGGAATAATAGCTGATGTCTCCCGGCACATGAACAGGATAATTGAGTTCAACAAGAATGAAAAATGGGTCAGGGTGGAGCCCGGGGTGGTGCTGGATGAACTGAATAATTTCCTCAAACCCTCCGGCTTGTTTTTCGCCCCGGAAACATCAACTTCAAACAGGTGCTGCCTGGGAGGAATGGTTGGGAACAATGCGTGCGGCTCACATTCGCTTGTCTACGGGTCAACCCGCGATCATACGATTGAGGTCAGGGCTCTGCTGAGCGATGGCAGTGAAGCTTTGTTCCGTCCTGTTGACAGGAAGGCTTTCAGGGAAAAATGCAAGCTGCCGAACCTCGAGGGAGCTATTTACAGAAACATAAGAGACATTCTTTCAGATGATCACAACAGGAAGGAAATCATTGAGGAATATCCTGACCCGTCAATTCCCAGGCGCAATACCGGATATGCCCTGGATCTGTTGCTCGACTCGGAAATCTTCAATAACGATTCAACAAAGCCGTTCAATTTCTGCAAGCTGCTTGCAGGATCGGAAGGAACACTCGCAATCATCACTGAAATAAAGCTTAACCTGGTACCTTTACCTCCGGGGCACAAAGCCCTGGTATGCGTTCACCACAGGGAAAGGGACGAAGCTCTGCATGCAAACCTGATTGCATTGAGATTCAATCCGGTTGCCGTTGAACTGACTGACGACAGGATCCTTTCACTTACAAAGGATAATCTGAGTCAGAGAGAAAACAGATTTTTTATTGAGGGGGATCCGGGGGCAATAATGATAGTGGAATTTGCCTTCCATTCGGAAGAAGAAACGGATTCTGCCGCAGCAGGGCTTATTAATGCCCTCAGGGCGGCAGGCTACGGGTATTCGTACCCGGTTGTAAAAGGGAATGACATGAAAAAAGTCTGGGCCCTGAGGAAAGCTGGGCTGGGGATACTGGGAAATATGAAGGGAGACCGCAGGCCTGTATCGCTTGTGGAAGACACATCCGTGAAGGTTGAGGACCTTCCTGCCTATATGAGGGAGTTTTCAGAAATGCTTTCCAGCTACGGCAAGGATTCCGTTTACCATGCTCACATTGGCACCGGCGAACTCCATCTGCGGCCGGTACTGAATCTCAAGGATCCGGCCGACGTGGAATTGTTCAGGACAATTGGTCTTGAGACTGCCAGACTTGTAAAGAAATACCGGGGATCGCTGAGCGGTGAACATGGCGACGGTAGGCTGAGGGGTGAATTTATCCCGCTCATGCTGGGGGAACATAATTACGGTATCCTCAGGAGAATCAAGAAATGCTGGGATCCCGGGAATATTCTCAATCCCGGAAAAATAACCGATACTCCATCAATGAATACCAGGCTGAGATATGAGCCGGGTATGGTCACCCGGGAGATTGAAACAATTTATGATTTTTCATCAACTGATGGTATTGTCAGGGCTGCGGAAAAATGCAACGGATCGGCCGACTGCAGGAAATCAGCTGCGATTGGAGGTACAATGTGCCCCAGCTTTATGGCAACAATGGATGAGAAATGCTCAACCAGGGCCAGGGCAAATCTTCTCAGGGAGTTTCTAAGCAGGGAGGATTCCGATCCATGGAACCACAGGGAAGTCCACGATATCCTCGATCTGTGCCTGAGCTGCAAGGGATGTAAATCCGAATGCCCTTCAGGCGTCGATATAGCAAAACTCAAGTCGGAATACCTGCAGCACTGGTACGACAGGCACCATGTCCCATTAAGAACAATTCTGATTGCTTATATTTCAACCTTTAACAGGATCGGATCGTTTATCCCCGGTATATATAATTATTTTCTCAGCAACGGTTTCTTTTCAGGTATTTTCAAGAAAATTACCGGCTTTGCGATGCAAAGATCCATTCCTCTTATATACAAAACCAGCCTCAGAAGGTGGATCCGGCAAAACCTTACAAAAATGAATCCCGATGATGCCAGGGGAACAGTTTGCCTCTTCGTGGACGAGTTTACGAATTACAATGACACTGAAACCGGAATTGCTGCAATCAGGCTGCTGACTGCATTGAAATACAGGGTTGTAACGGTTAATCATGATAACAGCGCAAGAACTTTTATTTCCAAAGGATTATTAAGGAAAGCAAAAAGGATTTCCAGGAAAAACATCAGGATACTGGGAGAAATAATAGATGAAACTCTTCCTCTGATCGGCATTGAACCTTCGGCAATACTGGGATTCCGCGATGAATATCCCGATCTTGCAGGCGATGAGCTGCGGGAAAAAGCGCTCAAAATTGCTGAAAACTGCTACCTGATTGATGAATTTATATACAGGGAATTCAAAGCCGGCAGAATCAGCCGCGGATCTTTTACCAGTAAAGGACTTGAGATACTGCTTCATGCCCACTGCCATCAAAAGGCACTTTCTTCGTCATCCTCCTCAATTGGCATGCTCTCCATTCCTGAAAACTACACCGTCAGGGAAATCCCATCGGGGTGCTGCGGTATGGCAGGTTCATTCGGATATGAAAAAGAGCATTACGAACTGTCGCAGAAGGTGGGAGAACTTATTTTGTTCCCTGAAATAAGGAACAGCGGAATGGACGTGGCAATTGCCGCTCCCGGAACCAGCTGCAGGCATCATATTCAGGACGGGACGGGCAGAAAAGCAAAGCATCCTGTGGAAATACTGCTTGAAGCCTTTATTGAATAAATCCCGGATATCGTCCGGCTGCAATGACATCACGGCTGTATATGCCAACAATACAGAAACCGGCATTTGTCCGACCAGGGAGTTCAGTTTAGATCATAAAATCCGGAGTGTATTTTTCATGACTCCATCGTAAAGACATCACCATCATCCAGAAACGGGAACCTGTTCCTGAATTCCGACAACTTTTCCAATGAGATATCTGCAGAGACAAGACATTCTGAACCCTGCTCACCCGATGCAATTATTTCGCCTTTGGGCCCGATGATCATTGAATCGCCGGAATAACTGATTCCTGTCCCATCAATGCCAATCCTGTTTATCCCGGCCACATAGCACTGATTCTCGATTGCCCTTGCCCTGAGCAGGGTAATCCATGCATCCCTCCTGCTCTGCGGCCAGTTTGCAGAATTGACAAGCAGATCATAGTCCTTTCTGCACCTGGACCAGACCGGGAAACGCAGGTCGTAGCAGACGGTGGGACATATCCTGAACTCCTTGAACTTAAATACGATGCGTTCATTACCCCTGCACAGAAGCTTGTTTTCGTTTGCCGGGCTGAAAAGATGCCTTTTGTCATACTTTCGAATGGTTCCGTCCGGTGAAACAAATAGCCATCGGTTATAATAGCATCCGTTTTCCTGCACGATGAAACTTCCTCCGAGGCCGACATTGAACCTGGCAGCCACATTCAGCAGCCAGTTCGTGGTCAGCGATCCGGGAGGTTCACTAAGGTTGTCAGGATTCATGGAAAATCCGGTATTGAACATCTCAGGGAAAAAGATCATTTCAGTTCCCGCAGGTGCTCCTGAAATCAGGCTTTCAAGCCTTGACAGGTTATCCGTTTTATTTTCCCAGATTATATCTGATTGCAAAAGAGTAAGTTTCATTTCCGGCAGGTGCTTTCAACCAGTTTCGTCCAATGTGACGGGAAAAACAATTGGGATGGGGGTTACATATTAGTGAAAGGGGCCGTAAAGGTCCCGGCATTGAAAAACCGCTGTCACTGAAAGTTTTTACTTTTTCAGGGAAAGATAGTAATCATTGAAAATTGTATTCAGGAGCGGCCTGTAATAGAGCCAGAAAAATCTTCTCGGATCATCCGGTTTGTCAGAGTACAGCAATCCCTTGAGATTACCAAAACCCTTGAGCCTTGACGTGCAATACCATACCCTGTTGGTTGCAAAATCTCCCGAGAAATAATACGTTCTTTGATTAACCGGTTCCTGCACAACCGCAGGAAATTCATTCGGAATCATATTTGAGGAAAGCAGCGTGTCGCCAAGGGCAGTTGTTTCAAAACGAAACCTGGAAATAACATTGTTCTCAAGCGGATCGATGATATCGAACCAGTTTCTGAATACAACAGAAGACGGTACCCCGTACTTCCTGCAATTGGCGGAATCAGTTACTATCCGTGGAAGGGCTTTGGTAAGATGCGTTCCCTCTTCAAGTACCACAATATTCTTCTCGGTAAGCAGGACCAGACCCGGCTTCGTGAAAGTCCAGGGCTTACGGTATTGCTTACGGTACATTGCCGCCAGCCATATAGGAAACCCTTTTGAAGTAGTGTCAAGCTTTTCAAAATAGCATCCGGTCCAGCCTGTAAAGGAAATTCCCAGCTTTTCCTGGGTACGGTATGATTCAAATGCAGCTGTGGGAAAATCGAATGAGTTGTACTCGAGAATTATCAGCTTATTCCTGTTCTTCATTTCATTTATAAGCAGATAATCGGTATTGTTCAGCCCTCCGTATATTTTCCTCGATTTCCTGCTTTTATTAACACCCGCAAACCAATCATTGAAAAAAATCCCGTACGTATCGGCAATATAAAGGGCATCAGACTGTTCGGGGAGAGTCATCATGTCTGAGAGATGATACTCTTTTTTTGTACTGCCCCTTTCCTTCAGCGGTCTGGTCGGTGCAAACCCGTAGTAATCTTTTCTGTAGGAATAGCTTTTCTTCTTGTCTTTCCTTATAAACCTGTCATTTGTAAGTATCCAGACCAATGATTTGTGTTTCAGTCGTTCAAGTGTGGGAACGGTCTTATCGAGTATCACTATGTCAATTGGTTTCTTTTCCTGAAAATACCACCGGACCAAGTTAACCAAAGGCAGAATAAGGATTATTGCCAGGATAATAATTGTTATCAGGAGGGACTTTTTCATAATTTATATCTGACAAAATTCAAATACTCATGTAATCTTAATCTTAGACAGATTTAAGAAATAACTGTTAAATGTATCAATTTATTTTTCACACAGGTAAATATTTTTACTCAAAGTGGAAAAAACCGATAAAATATATTGCCCTAATATCCATAGGCAGAGTTTAATCCGCGCCTGTCGGCACCTGCCTTCAGCCTTCCGTCGGGCATGACCATTATTGCATTTACCCTGCCGAGCGATTCCCTCTCCCTGAGTGTATGCCCGATCTCCTTCAGTTTGTTTTCAGTAAAACGGTCAAATGCCGTCTTTTCGTATTCAATCCGATCAGGAAGCCATTGATGGTGAAATCTTCCGGCATCAACTGCATTAGCAATATCCATGTCAAAATCCACAACATTTGTAATTACCTGCATAACTGTTGTAGGAATTGTGGATCCACCCGGCGATCCTGCAACCATAAACAGTTTTCCATCCTTTTCGAGTATTACCGGGGTCATTGAACTCAGCATCCTCTTACCTCCCGCAACCGAGTTTACGGAGCCGCCTGAAAGTCCGTAAATATTCGGTGTGCCGGGTTTCAGTGAGAAATCATCCATCTGGTTGTTCATGAGAAATCCTGCACCTCCGATCACTATTCCGCTTCCAAATGTTCCGTTGAGGGTCGTTGTGGCGGCAACTGCCCCACCCATTGGATCAACCACGGAATAGTGGGTAGTCTCCTCAGTCTCATGCCTCAACGGATGACCTGCCCGTATTTCCGACGACGGAGTTGCAGTATCTTCCCTGAAATCTTCCATGCGCTTTCGGAGATAACCCTGATCCAGCAGCCCGGAAACGGGAATTTCAGTGAAGTCGGGATCTCCAAGATATTCTGCCCTGTCGGCGTAAGCCCTTTTTTCTGCTTCAACCAGCAGGTGGATTGAAGCTGATGAATGAAATCCCAGATCTTTCAGTTGAAACGGTTCCACCATCCCAAGGATCTGAAGCAGGATCACGGCTCCGCCTGAGGGAGGTGGTGCTGAAACTATCCTGAATCCCCTGTAAAAACCCTCCACGGGGGCTCGGAAAGCCGCCTGGTATTCAGCAAGATCCTTAAGCCCGATAATACCATTCCCCTTTTCCATCTCTCCAGCAATCAGGCTGGCAGTCTTCCCTGAATAAAATCCTTCCCTCCCGGAATCCCTGATCCTTTCCAGGGTCTCTGCCAATTCGGGTTGTTTTAAGGTATCGCCCGCTTTCCAGGGATCATTTCTTACAAAAGCCGGTAATATACTGTTCCTATCAATAAACTTCTGCCGGAAACCATTCAGGTCAGCCGCCTGTTCATCAGTCAGGGGAAAGCCATTCCTTGCAAGGTCGATGGCAGGCTGGATCACATCCCTGAATGACAGTAAACCATATTTGCCATGGATATTGATCATTCCGTCCACTGTTCCGGGTACCCCCGAGGCAAGGCGGGTGTCGGTGCTCAGGCCGGGCACAACGGATCCTTCCGGATCGAGAAACATGTCCCTGTGTGCTTTCAGGGGAGCCTTCTCCCTGTAATCTACCATATCAGTCCTCCCTGACGGATCGCGGTAGATCATGAATCCTCCCCCTCCTATATTTCCGGCTTCCGGGTAACAAACAGCCAGTGCAAATTCAATGGCCACTGCAGCATCAACCGCATTTCCACCCTTCCGGAGTATTTCAACCCCTATCCGCGAACTTTCTGAATGCGCGGACACTACCATTCCGCTGTCGGCGATGATATTCCGGCCTTCCCGGTTAATCAGAACCTGCGGGGTGCTACTGCCCTTGCATCCCCAGAAAAGGACCAGGGAAAACAACGGAATTATTCTCTTGATCATCATGTACTTAAAATAAATCCTGATAGCTGAAATCCAATATCAGGTGCAGGCATGCAAAAATAGCAAAATAAATCCGCCAATGTATGACCGGGAATATTGTTGATTCATCTGTTCGTTGTTTTTACTAATTTTGGGCAGATAAAGAACAGTAATGCTGGCAAATCAACCTCTTGCCGAAAGGCTGCGGCCAAGGGACCTGGATGATTTCTGCGGACAGGATCATCTGCTGGGCAAAAATGCCGTGCTCCGGAGGCTGATTGATTCGGGAAATATACCCTCCCTGATCCTCTGGGGCCCCCCGGGTGTAGGAAAAACAACCCTTGCCACAATTATTGCGAACAACCTGAAACGTCCCTTCTTTCACCTGAGTGCAGTACATTCCGGCGTTAAGGATGTGAGAGAAACCATTGATAAGGCCAGGAAGCAGCAGTTTTTCAGTCAACCCAATCCGATTTTATTTATAGATGAGATCCATCGTTTCAGCAAGTCTCAGCAGGATTCGCTTCTGGGGGCAGTGGAACAGGGAATAATAACCCTGATAGGTGCAACAACTGAGAACCCCTCCTTTGAAGTTATTTCTCCGTTGCTTTCGCGGTGCCAGGTCTATGTTATGAACCCCCTCAGCGAATCCGAACTGACCTCGCTTCTGAACAGGGCACTCAAAAAAGATCATTATCTTTCAGGATATGACATTGAAATCAGGGAAAATGAAGCTTTGCTGAGGATTTCTGGCGGTGATGCCAGGAAGCTGTTCAATGCCCTTGAACTGGTAGTGTCATCCGAAACCAATGAAACCAGGTCGGAAAAAATCATAATTGACAACGAGAAGGTACTTCGTCATGTCCAGAGGAATATAGCCCTCTATGACAAGAACGGAGAGCAGCATTACGATATAATATCAGCATTTATAAAATCGATGAGGGGCAGTGACCCGAATGCTTCGGTTTACTGGCTCGCAAGGATGGTTGAGGGAGGTGAGGATCCGAAATTCATAGCAAGACGGATGCTGATACTGGCAGCCGAAGACATAGGCCTTGCCAATCCCAACGCGCTGCTGCTTGCCCAGGCATGCTTTGATGCCGTAAATGTCATAGGATGGCCCGAATCGAGGATCATCCTGTCTGAAACAGCCATTTACCTTGCATCATCTCCCAAAAGCAATGCATCATACATGGCAATTGAAAAAGCTACGGAGGCTGTAAACGAAAAGGGAGATCTGCCGGTTCCATTGCATCTGAGAAATGCACCTACAAAGCTCATGAAGGATCTCGGTTATCATAAGGATTACAAATACGCTCATGCCTACGAAGGCAACTTTGTCAGGGATAACTATCTCCCCGAGGGGCTGGAAGGAACCAGGTTTTACGATCCCGGATCATCACCAAAGGAGGCGGAAATAAGAAAACGGCTTGAGAATTTATGGAAGGACACCTATGATTATGACAAATGAAAATCAGGCCTTCTGGGATTTTTCCTTTATTTCAGTATACTGCCTCCGGGTGAATAAATCAGAACCGTCACATCGATAAAACATATATCTGCAATCAGCAGATTTAAAATTTCAGAGTTTAATTTTATTACCTTTGGCGTTTCAGGAAATCCTGAAAAAAAAATATGCAAGGATGAAAACCGGTATTGATATCCCGCTGCTGAAACATGGTGATTCAGGCAATTTCCTCCTGATCGCGGGACCGTGTGTAGTGGAAGGAAAAGAAATTGTAATGCGGATTGCAGATCACCTTGTGAATTTGTCAGTTAAATACAGGATCCCCTTTGTTTTCAAATCTTCGTACAGGAAAGCGAACAGGTCGAGGATCGATTCCTTTTCAGGCATCGGCGACATCAGGGCACTGGAAATACTTGCGGAAGTAAGGCACAGGTTCTCGGTGCCGGTAATAACCGACATTCATAATCCTGAAGAAGCCGCGATGGCAGCAGAATATGTTGACATCCTGCAGATACCTGCGTTTCTGTGCCGGCAGACTGATCTTCTGACAGCGGCGGCAAGAACGGGAAAATGGATAAATATAAAGAAAGGACAGTTCCTTTCAGGGTCTTCAATGAAGCATGCGGTTGACAAGGTAAAGGATTCGGGAAATGAAAGGATCATGCTAACCGACCGGGGCAACATGTTCGGCTACCACGACCTCGTGGTTGATTTCAGGAATATTCCTGTCATGAAGGCACTCGGTGTACCGGTTATAATGGACATCACTCATTCGCTCCAGCAGCCGAATCAGGAATCGGGTGTTTCGGGAGGCATGCCGGAAATGATCGAAACCATGGGAAAGGCTGCCATTAGCGTGGGAGCCGACGGAATTTTTATAGAAACCCACCCCGATCCCGCCAATGCCAGATCTGATGGCGCCAACATGCTTCCAATGAATAAAATGGAAGATCTGCTCATCAAACTTACAGCCCTCAGGAATACCGTAAATAATTTTTAAACACAAAATAATTTTTAAACACAAATACTAACTGCAAATGAAAAGACTGCTTCTGACCTATGTCCTGCTCACTGCTGTCACCCTGCTTTCAGCCCAGTCGATCGAAGAAATTGTGAAAAACTTCGCCATCGCCAACAAATTCGATAAGATCTCCGGCTATCAGACTATAAAGATTACGGGAAAGGCGACAATGATGGGGATGGAAATGCCGATAGTCCTTTATATGAAAAATCCGAATAAGCTGAGATCCGTTGCAACAATAGGCGGCCAGGAGATGATCCAGGTTTTTGACGGTGAAAAAGGCTGGGTTATCAATCCGATGACAGGTTCCAGAACACCTGTGGAGCTTGGACAGGAGGAGATCAGCCAAATGATGAGAAGCAGCGTTTTTCAGAATTACCTCGATAATTATCTGAGAAACAACATGCTGAAACTTGAAGGAACTGAAAATGTCAATGGCAGGCCGGTTTTCAAAATCAAAGCCACCATAGAAGGAGGAAATGTCATCAGGTTTTTTATTGACAGGAACAATTACCAGCTTGTCAAAACCGTAGCAGATGTTAAACAGGGAGGCGTTCCGGTTTCGCTCGAATCATTTTTCACCGACTATACTGAAACGAATGGTTTTATTCTTCCCATGACCACAACCACATCTGTAGCCGGCATGGAGTTTGTTTACAAATACACGGATGTGAAGGTGAATGAGCCGATGGATGATTCAATATTCAGACTGAAATAAAAACAGCCTGCCTGTAAGCCGGATTCTGTGCCGGTCAGACTATCTGCAAAAGATTATTTAACCGGATTCCATCATTTATCTGGTCCGGCCATTGCTGACCGGATCGTACGACCCACCCCCCGGCATCGGACGAGCAATCCTTATGGCCGGTATACATGGTCTTTCAACCCATAAGGTGTACGGCTATTGATGTCACCATCAATACCGGTGAGCCTTTACCTCACCTTTTCACCCGTTCCCGGTATTTCGGTTGTCACCTTAACCCCGGGTGGTTATTTTCTGTTACACCTGATATATCCTCACGGATATCTTTCTGTTAGAAAGTATGGTGCTCTGTGTTGCCCGGACTTTCCTTTCCCCGCCTAAACGGCATGAACCGGATTCGGGGAACGATGGAACGGCAGACTGTACTGCAAAGTTAATAAACTCCCTTACATAGAACAAATATGATATTTGCTTAATTTTGAGCCCGGAAAAACCAGCATGGCAGTAGTTGACAGGTGCAAATGAATAAAGGAACAGCGATGGAAGATAATACGGACAAAAAGATACCTTACTCTGTTAGTCCGGGACTGTCAATAAGCGACTATGATTACTCATTGCCCGAAGATAGAATTGCACAGTATCCGGTGAAGGAAAGAGACTGTTCAAGGCTGCTTGTTTACAGGGACGGTAAAATATCATCCGGTGTTTTCCGCAATATCGTGAATTTTCTGCCTGCCGGCAGCCTGCTGGTATTCAACAATACCCGTGTTATAAGGGCCAGGCTTTTATTCAGGAAGGAAAGCGGGGCGCTTATTGAAATACTGTGCCTTGAACCATTAATCCCGGAGAGCTATGAACTCTCGTTCAGTTCAAGGAATCATGTCGAATGGAAATGTATCATAGGAAATCTGAAGAAATGGAAGAAGGGCAATATAACCCTTTCATTTGTCCGTCAGGGAAAAAGCCACGTGTTGACCGCAGAAAAATTAGATTCACTGGGAGATGCATGGAGAGTCAGGTTTTCCTGGGATGCAGGTGACTTGAGTTTCGGGGAAGTAATCGAATCCGCCGGACATATTCCCCTCCCTCCCTATATAAGAAGGCATGACGAGGAAAGCGACAACAAGGACTACCAGACAGTGTATTCGCGGGTAAAGGGATCAGTCGCAGCACCGACAGCAGGCCTGCATTTCTCCGAAAAAGTACTTGAAAGTCTGTCGTCTAATAATATTAATAAGACAGAGCTTACCCTTCATGTGGGGGCTGGAACTTTCAGGCCCGTAAATTCTGACAGGCTTGATGATCATGAAATGCATTGCGAAAACTTTTTTGTCCCCCTTGATACCATTAAAAGACTGAGGAGCAACCTTGGTAAAATAATATCAGTCGGCACAACTTCACTCCGAACCCTGGAAAGCATATACTGGGCAGGTGTTCAGATCCTTGAAAAACGCCATCCGGGTAACGGCAGATTCATTGTCAGCCAGTGGGAACATCTCAAGGATAGTCCTGACATCACGGCGGAAGCCTCGCTTGAAGCTGTTGCACAGTATATGATAAGGAATAATATCGAATGCCTGAACGGATCAACAAGCCTGATTATCGTTCCGGGATACAGGTTCAGGATGATCGAGGGCCTGATAACGAACTTTCATCAGCCCAGAAGCACTCTTCTGCTCCTGGTGTCAGCATGGGCAGGCAATGACTGGAAGAAAATCTACGGGTATGCACTGGAAAATAATTTCAGGTTTTTAAGCTACGGTGACAGCTCCCTGCTTTTCAAACCATCATGTCAGGATTGAGATTCAGATACTTGTTGTTAAGAAATACCGTGTTTTTTTTTGAATCTATTCTGATAATTCGTTTATTTGAACTCTAAATATTCAGATAATATGGATAATAACAGATTGATGGAGCAGATAAATACCATTTTCGGCGCATTTATGGTATTCTTTTATCTGGGTGTAGGGTCATATTTTCTTTTTTTTATGAAACAAACCAGTTTTGACAGGGCCCTGCTCGTGATAATTGGAACGACTTTCATTTTTTACGGGGTTTACAGGGCATTCAGAACATACAGGAAGATCATTGAATTGTTTTTCAGGTCAAAATAATGATAAAAAGGAGTGGCCGGGGAATGATAAGTGGCATATACTTTGCAGTAATTCAGTAAATGATGTTTTGACAACAACTGAAATTTTATGCAAATAAAAAAAGATGGAACATTTTCAAAAAATTATTAATATTGCCGTTCTGAAAAACCATTCTAAGGATACAATCAAAGTGAGGAATTTGCAACCAGGGTATTTAGCGTCAACCGGGTTAATACTGTTTGCCGGAATCCTCATCGCATTAACCTCCTGCCGGAGCGGCAGCTGGACGGCAACCGATGAGACCCCCACAAGGGGAAACATCAGTATTGTCGTTGATGAATCTTTTCAGCCCCTGATTGATAGCGAAATATATACGTTTACCTCTCTTTACAGGAATGCAAAAGTAACACCGAAATACAAGCCCGAATACGATGTCGTTAACGATTTCATGAATGATTCTGTAAAAGTGATGGTGACAACCAGGCCCCTTACCGAAAATCAGATCCAGTACCTAAGAGATACCCTTGTTGTTGCCAGGACAACCCGGTTCGCCCATGATGCCCTTGCACTCATTACAAACCTGGAAAATACAGATACATTAATAAATTATGAAACCGTAAGGGATATTTTCAAGGGCAGGATTTCCAGCTGGAAGGAGATCAACCCGAAATCGAAGCTTTCCGGGATCAGGGTTATTTTTGACAATAACAAATCGGGTAATATTCGTTACTTCAGGGAACTGTTCCAGATAGAAGGAAACCTTGGACCCAATTTCTTTGCAGTAAACAATAATCCTGAAGTCATTGATTTTGTATCAAGGAACAAGGATGCACTCGGGATCATAAGTGCAAACTGGATCAGTGACAGGAATGATTCGCTGAGCATGAGTTTCATCAGGAAAATTCATGTCCTGGCAATTTCACAACAGTTTGTCAATGACGGTTCATACTACAGGCCTTACCAGGGATCGATTTTTGACAAGTCCTACCCCTTTGTAAGGGAGGTTTATCTCATTTCAAGGGAAACATTTGCCGGACTGGGAACCGGATTCATACAGTGGGCAACAGGTGAACAGGGACAGAGGATTGTTCTGAAATCAGGGCTTGTACCGGCCACAATGCCGATTAGACTGGTTCAGATCAGAAACTAAAACAGGACATAAAAAATCAAATTCATTAAATAAAAAGAATACAACCAACTAATCAATCAATTGAATAAGTAAAAATGATAAACTACAGAATTATGAAACGACTTGTTTTAAATCCGGTTGGTTTGACGGCTGGCCTTTTACTGGTTCTGCTTGTAAATAATCTCGGTGCGCAGGATCTTGCATCCGCAATCAAGCTTACAAGAAGCGAGCAGTACGACAAGGCTGATGCAATTTATAAGGAATTAACACAGAAGGAGCCATCAAACAGCAAAAATTATTTTTATCACGGAGAAAACTATCTGCTCGAATATTTTGCTGACACAATATCAAATTCCCTGGTCGTTGCCACAAAGGCAGCACAGGATTCATACCAGAAAGGAGTGGATGCAAATCCCAACGATCCGTTAAACTATGTTGGCCTGGCCAAAGTGGCAAATTATCTGGGTGATGAGGCGAAGGCTGAAGAACTGAGGGCAAAAGCCCGGAGTTTTTTACTTCCCTACAAGAACCTGAAAAAAATCAATCCCCCGGCAAAGGAATACGCTTTTGCCCTGGCAAAGATCGCAGAATCATACATTAAGGATAATTCGGTTGATACAGCCAAAGCTCTGCCGTTTATCAGGCAGGCTCTAAGGATCGATAACAAGAATGCCGATATCTATCTGATTGCCGGTGATATATATATGCTTGTCAATGACGGGTCCAATGCAATCAGAAATTATAACCAGGCCCAGTTTGCCGATCCCACATCATCAACCGCAAACATGAAAATCGGGTATGTGTATGTCAAGGGACGCGCCCTTCAGTCAGCCATCCCCTATTTCGAAGAAGCAATAAGCCTGAACCAGGATTATGCCCCGGCATACCGTGAACTCGGTCAGCTTTACTGGAGAGCCGGCAGGCTGGAACAGTCAAAAGCCAATTTCAAAAAATACCTTGACCTGACTGCAGGCAATATACCGGCCAAAATCAGGTATGTAAACTCGCTTTTTTACGCAGGCGATTATGATGAAGTGATCAAGAATGTTGAGGAAATTCTGCGTGTTGACAATTCCAGGGCATATATGAACCGTCTTGCCGGCTATTCATCATTTGAAAAGGAAAATCCTGATTACGACAAGGCTCTTTCATATATGGAAAAGCTTTTCGAAACAGTAAGGCCCGAATATATCCTTCAGAAAGATTATCATTACATGGCCAGGATCCTTCTGAAAAAGAATCAGAATTACACCAAGAACCTGGATGAGCTGAACAGCCTGAAACTCCAGCTCGACAGGGATAAATCGAGGTTCAATGCCGCTCCGGCATCAGAAAAGGCCAAATACAAGGCCTCTGTGGATGAACTTACCGGAAAAATATCCAAGCTTGAAGCCGAAACATCCAAAGCTGCTGCAGAAATCAACAAGGCATTTGCCGAATACAACAAAGCCTTTGAATTTGAACGCAAAAACGATGCTGGCAGTGCTTACTCTTCAAAGGAAAGGGCACTTCTCAGTGAAATGGCTGTTAATTATTATACGTACAGAAAATATGACGATGCCGCCAAAACCTGGGCAAAACTCATAGACCCGGATAAAGCAAACAATCTCGCCGATTACATGCAGGTGGGAAGGGCATTTTACACCGGGGAAAATTACAAGTCGGCCGATTCGGTTTTCAATATCGTGATTAAGAAAGATCCCAACTATCTGCCTGCATATGTCTACATTGCCAGGGTTTATTCAAGGATGGATCCTGACACGAAGCTGGGGCTTGCCAGGCCGAAGTTTGAAAAAATGCTTGCCATTGCCGAAAAGGATTCGGTGAAAAATGCAGGTGAAATGGTTGAGGCCCTCACCTATCTCGGCTATTTCAATATGGAAAACGGCAACTATACCAAGGCAAAGGATTATTACGACAGGATGATGAACATTGATCCGGACAACAAGGAATACAGGATCAGGGGGCTGAATGGACACGGAAGTCTTGAAACAAAGGCGGCAGGGCAGGAAAAAACACTGGAAGGCAAGCTTGCATTTCTTGCAAAAGCAGCCGAATCATATGAAAAAATCCTGGCGCTCGATCCTTCAAATGCATCTGCCAAAAGTACTCTCAAATGGGTTCAGGATTATCAGGCATCTGTAAAGAAAGGAATCAATCCCAATGAAATAAAAGGAGTTGTGACAAACCAGGCAGGTCAGCCGATAGCATATGCCTCAATCAGGGTAAAGGATACGGCTGCGGAGAATCTCACCAATGCCAAGGGTGAGTACAAGTTTGAAATTCCGCAGGGATCGGAGATACTCATAATCAGTGCCCAGGGATACAAGACCAAGGAGGTTGAGATCACCAAGTCCAGGGTATACAACGTCAAACTTGACCAGTAAGCAAATGACTTGTGTTATGACTTTAGCCGGACATGCTACTACAAGAAAAAGACAAGGTCACTGCTTCGTTAAATT
Organism: Bacteroidales bacterium; assembly: GCA_009877105.1. Classification (GTDB taxonomy): domain Bacteria; phylum Bacteroidota; class Bacteroidia; order Bacteroidales; family VadinHA17; genus LD21. Next base: position 108,483 of record WXFD01000024.1, on the reverse strand, counting down.
TTTATTAGCCGGAAGATGTTTTTTGTGTCAAACTATTGATAATATCCTTAAAATTGTTTAAATTGATAATATTTACTAAAGTAGTTGGTAAAAAAAAATGAAAATAACTATATTTGCAGATCGCAAAAAATTTTAACCTAACCAAAATCGATAAAAATGAGTAAACAAGGAAGTTCGTTCAAAGATGCTCTGCAGAACATTTTTGCAGTAAGTGCCATTTTAATAGCTTTTATCGTAAGCTATTTGCTGTTCGTGAATATAATGGGCAACCCGGTTAACTTCGAAGGCGGCAATCCGAAAGGACATGCCCTGGAAGGAAACTATCTTGGAATCATTTACAAGGGTGGCTTCATTGTACCCATACTTATGACATGTGTTCTGACACTGGTCATTTTCGTTTTCGAAAGACTGATTACACTTTCAAGAGCAAAAGGAAAAGGCAGACTGAATTCTTTCGTGAAGAAACTTCAGGATCTGCTCGAGAATGACAAGATCGAAGAAGCTGTTGAAGCATGCGACAAACAGAAAGGGTCGCTGGCAAATGTCATGAAAGCAGGTCTGATCAGATACAGGGATCTGCAGGCAGACAAGGAACTGGAAAGGGATCAGAAGATCCTCTCCATCCAGAAATCATTCGAAGAAGCTACAGCTCTTGAGCTCCCGATGCTTTCAAGGAACATGGTGATATTCTCCACCCTTGCCTCCATTTCAGTGTTGATCGGGCTGATCGGAACGGTTCTCGGAATGATCAGGGCCTTCGCTGCCCTTGCCCAGTCAGGTGCACCAGATGCTCTTGCCCTTTCACAGGGTATTTCCGAAGCGCTTGTGAACACTGCATTCGGTATCACAGGTTCAACCCTGTCAATTCTTGCATTTAACTATTTTTCATCGTATATTGACGCATATACCTTCAAAATTGATGAAGCAGGTTTCAGTCTGACGCAGAATTTCGCTGCTTCACTGAAAAGCAGGTAAAATGTATCTTTTGGTTTAATATCAAATAACTGAAAAAATGCCAAAGATCAAAATACCACATAAGTCGCCCAGGATCGACATGACCCCGATGGTGGACACATTCGCTGTCATACTTATTTTCCTTATGCTGACAGCTACCATGAGTTCACCTGAACCGGCCACTGTTGATACGCCTTTTTCAATATCAGAGAAACCAACTCCTGATTTCAATGCAATGACATTCCTGATATCAGCTGACGGAAAAGTCTTCATGAATTTCGATAACGGACCTGATACCCTCTTGAAATACAGGCCAAAAGTTCTGGCTGAAATGGGTAAGAGATACGGAATCGAGTTCACGGAAAAGCAGCTCAGGGAGTTTCAGATGTATCCTTCCTCCATGGGCGTCCGCATAGAAAATATGCAGGCATTCCTTGATGCCAAGGATGCTGCCGAGCGGAAGGTATATCAGGAAGGGATTCCAATGGATTCCACCAACAATCAGCTTGCCATGTGGATCCAGTACGCCCGTACGGTAAATCCCAACATCCAGGCCTGTATCAGGGGAGACTCAAAAGTTGAATTTCCGAAGGTCAAGAGGGTCCTCGACATACTCCAGGACCTGAATGTGAAGAGGTTTAGTCTGGTTACCAGTCTCGAAGCTGCAAAAATTAACCTGGAAGAAATACAACAGTGATATGGCAGAAATAATTCAAGCGGAAAAAGGCGGCGGGAAGAAAAGGGCAAAGAGAATTCTCCCGCACATGGACATGACCCCCATGGTCGACCTGATGATGTTGCTAATTACCTTTTTTATGCTCACAACTTCAATGAGCAAAGCGAAGGTTATGGATATTACCCTGCCCGACAAGGTAATAGATCCTGAAAAGCAACAGGCTCCCAAAATCTCGGCCAGTCGTACACTGAACATAATTCTCGGACCGGAAAACAGATTATTCTGGTACCCGGGCGGGGTAAAGCCGGAAGAATATAACAATCTTCCTCCATTGATGGAAACCAATTTCAGCGCCGATGGAATTCGTAAGCTGCTCCTTGACAGGAACAGGGCCCTGTTTAAAAAAATCAATGATTTCAACCAACAGGTGATAAGAGGTGAAATCAGAATAACGCAGGACTCCGTACAAGGTGCAATAAGACAATTGAAGAACGTGGACGACACAGGCCCGATTGTACTTATAAAAGCTTATAAGGAAGCTAACTACGGGAATTTTGTCGATATTCTCGACGAGATGAATATCTGTGGAATTGCCCGGTATACGTTTGTTGACATTGCATGGTATGAAGAAAAGATGGTTGAAGCCGCTGTTGCAAGAGGCTCTTCGCCAGCCGCAACTTCATCCAATTAACCCGTAAACCTTGACTGATATGGCAAAAGAAAAAATTATTGCGCCTCCTTTCGATGATATCGTCTTCGAAAATAGGAATAAGGAATACGGTGCTTACAGGCTGAGAAAGAAATACAAACGCAATGTAATTATCTCAATGCTGATTGCAGTGATCATTTTCAGCACTGCAATAATCATTCCCTACCTGAATGCCAAGGCAGCGGAAAGCAGGGCAAGAGCCCGGGCTGAAAGAGAAGTGGAAATTAAAATGGAGAACCTGGATCAGCCCACAGAACAGGTTGCCCCGCCGCCCCCCCCGCCGCCGCCGCCCCAGGAGGCAGTTCAGCAGTCGAGATACGTACCCCCTGTTGTTGTTGACTCTGTCAAACCTGAAGAGGCAGCTCAGCTGATGACTGCCGACCAGGCACAGGTTGAAGTAAGGGATGAAGAGGTTATTGAATTTGTTCAGGAGGTAAAGGAAGAAGTCAAGGAAGAGGAACCCGAAGCAGAACCTTTCGTTGTTGTGGAGGAAATGCCCATGTTCCCGGGAGGTGATGCCGCACTTCTCCAGTTTATTGCCGAACACACTCAGTATCCTGAGGTAGCAAAGGAAAATAACATTCAGGGCAAAGTCATTGTCAGGTTCTGTGTTACCTCAAAAGGTACCGTTGACAGGGTTTCTGTTCTTAAGGGCGTAGACCCTGAGCTTGATAAAGAAGCTATGAGAGTTGTAACAACACTTCCACCGTTTAAACCAGGCAAACAGGGCGGAATTCCTGTGCCTGTGTGGTACATGGTACCAATAAACTTTACTCTTAAATAAATAAATTCCGATTATAAAGAAAAGCCGTTTCAAAATAAAATGAAACGGCTTTTTGTATTATAAGGCCTGCCTTTCAAACCACCAAATAACCGCTATCCGGGCCATGCCTGTTCCATATCACCGGAACCTCTGAGCCTTTTTAAGTTCCCTCTTCAGGAGGGCCGCAAACATTTCAATATCTTCCCCTGTCGTATCCCAGCTGGTCATAAGCCGGTATTCGCCGATGCTTTCGTTCCATGGATAAAAGAAATATGATCTGCTCAGTTTTTCAGCCAGGTCACGCGGCATGACAACAAACACGCCGTTAGCTTCGGTTGGCTGTGTAATCCTTAATTCACTGAATTCACTTATTTTCCGGGCAAGAAGCCCTGCCATCAAATTGGAATGCGAAGCACACGTTTTCCAGAGATCATTTCTGAAATATGCAATATACTGGGCAGAAATGAATCTCATTTTGGATGCAAGCTGCATCCCCTGTTTCCTGATATACCTGAACTCTCCCGAAAGACCCTTCCGCAGGAAGCATACCGCTTCCCCATACATCATTCCGTTTTTCGTTCCTCCGAAAGAAAGCACATCAACTCCCGAATCAGTCGTAAATGCCCTGAAAGGCAAGCCCAGTGAAACGGCCGCATTGGCGATCCTTGCACCGTCCATGTGAAGAAACATCCCGTTGGCATGGACATAGTCTGCAAGCTTCCTGATTTCTGACGGAGTATATACAGTGCCCATTTCAGTGGTCTGGGAAATTGAAACAACCCCCGGCTGCGAATGATGCTCAAAATCAAATCCGCGCATATGCTTCTCAACCATTCCTGGAGTTAATTTCCCGTCGGGAGAATCGACTGTCAGAACCTTGCAGCCAATAAATTTCTCCGGGGCACCGCATTCATCTTCTTCAATATGAGCCGATGAAGCTGTGACAATTGAATTCCACGACCTCGCAACACTGCTGAGGCCCAATACATTGGCTGCAGTGCCGTTAAAAACAAAGTAGGTCTCGGTTTCATCGCCAAAGATCTCCCTGAACAAGGCCCTGGCTTTATCAGTATATTCATCCGAACCGTACCCGATTACGTGTCCCTCATTTATCCTGGAAAGCTCTGCCAGAATCTCAGGATGAACTCCTGAATTATTATCACTTGCGAATCCCCTCATATATTTTAATCCTCGATTGTTCCAGTATTAATTTACCCGCATCAGAATGTTAACCAATTATATAAGGCAAGCAGGATATACCGGTTTCCGCCCGGCAAAGACAACTGCTTTCAGGCATTCAGAGCATTACAATTCCGGATCGGGAGAAAAGGGTTCATGCAGCCCTGCGCCCGATTCTTTCTGACAGATTTAACCGTCAGCTGTACCGGGATCCTTCTTTTTCCTGGCCAGATACAGCATTATCAGGCCAAAAACAAGCATGAAGATGCCCATTATAATATTGACATTCACTCCAAGCGATCTGAGATACATTTCACTGTTTGAATGTGTGCTCAACCCGAAAACAGTTATCAAGACTCCCAGAATTGTGAACATCAGTCCTATTGGTATTCTTATATCAACCATTTTTATTTCCTCCTACCAGAACATTATACTTAAAATTATGCAAATCACGGCTACAATGACAGCCAGCCCTGCAGGGCGCTGATACCATGGAACATTCTCTTCCTTCAGCCTTGGAGTAAGAGAATAAACCAGGCCCCTTAAATCGTCTTCAGTTTTGATTTGTCGTGTCACGAGCGACAAAAACACTGTGATCAGGGTAGCAGAACTGAAAGCGATGATTGCCGTCCAGAAATTTTGAGCCATTTCAACCGGGTAAGTGTGAACAACTCCCAGCCAGCCTCCTTTAACAAGCGTAGTAGCACCTTCGGGAACAGTCAGCCCGTGATGCAGCAAGGCCAGCAGAAATCCCGACAGGAGTCCGATAAATGCAGCATGGCCCGTAGTTCGTCTCCAGAACATTCCAAGAAAAATAACTGCAAACAGCGGGGCATTGATCATTGAGAATATTGTCTGAAGAAAGTCCATAATGTTTCCGAACTTGGTTGCAATATAGGCTGCGGCAATACTCAACAGCACTCCAAAAATGGTAGCAACCCTGCCCACATTCAGATAATGCTTGCCGTCAGCCTCCTCATTTCCAGTTGGCCTTCTTATATAGCTCTGGTATATGTCATAGGTCCAAACGGTATTAAATGCAGATACATTTCCCGCCATTCCCGACATGAAGGATGCAAGCAGTGCAGTAATACCAAGGCCAAGGACACCTGCAGGCAGGTATTGCCGGAGAAGCATGATTATTGTGTAATCATATATGGGTTTTCCGCCGGCATCAAGAGGCATGACAAAATTCTTTGAAGGATCCTTCCAGAGGGCCAATGAAATGATCCCCGGTACAATTATCAGGAACGGAATGAACATTTTAGGAATTGCACCGATCAAAGGAACCTTCCTCGATGCTGTAACCGATTCTGCCGCGAAGGCCCTCTGCACGATAAGGAAGTTGGTACACCAGTAACCGAATGACAGGACAAATCCCAGGCCGAATAAAATACCGAACCATTCGACGCCCAGGGGGTTGGATGTTGCATGACCCGAGTATTTCCAGGTTGTCGTCCAGGCATCGGCAGCATATCCCATATCGGTTGAAATGGGTGCCAGGCTCTCCTTGAGTCCCGCCCATCCGCCAACATCCTTAAGGCTCAGGAAAACAAGCGGAAGCAATCCGATCACAATAATGAAGAACTGAAGTACCTCGTTGTAGATTGCAGATGACAATCCTCCGAGATATGTATAGCCCAGCACAATAAGCGCCGACACCCAAAGGCTGATATTGAAATCCCATCCCAGTACCTTTTCCATAAGGATTGCCAGTGCATACATTGAAATTCCGGAAGCCAGGATGGTCATCACAGCAAACAGGATGGCATTCAGTCCCCTGGTTTTTTCATCATACCGCAGCTTCAGAAACTCCGGTACAGAGCGGGCCTTTGATCCGTAATAGAACGGCATCATGAACACAGCCAGGAAGATCATTGCGGGAATTGCACCGATCCAGTAAAAATGAGTGGTAAGCATGCCGTATTTCATCCCTGAACCCGTCATACCCATAACCTCCAGGGCTCCAAGATTGGTTGATATGAAGGCCAGCCCGGCCACCCATGCAGGAATTGATCGCCCTGCTTCAAGAAACGCATTTGCGTTTTTCATGTATTTCCGCAGGAACCATCCTATTCCAAGAACAAAAACAAAATAGATTAACATTATCAGATAATCTATCCAGCTCAAATCTAGTTTCTCAAGCATGACAAACGGAATTAAGTTTTTTTCAAACAAAAATTTTTTTCGATCAGGATGTTAAATGACTTTATCATTCCGAGTAAAAATACTTATTAAGATCGGGATTTCAATGAAGGATATTAATTTTTCCGGCATCAATAAAGAAATCTGTTGATTTCTTCAAGGTTACAATCAACACCAGCTATAAGCCCCGTTGCCGGATCCGCTGTTTTTTGAAATGCATTTAGTTAAATATATTTGCATAAATTTTATTTTGAAGACCAGGTACTTTATATACGTCGCTTTCAACGGCTCACGCTACCATGGCTGGCAGGTGCAGCCAAATTCAACCTCCGTCCAGAAGATACTCAATGATGCCCTGAGTCATGTGCTCAGGGAAAAAATATGCACTACCGGGGCAGGCAGAACCGATGCAGGAGTCAATGCCTTTGCCTTCTGTGCGCATTTTGACTGTTCCGTTCCCGACCTGAGCCTGCGCGAAAACACCATATTCAGGCTCAACAGGATCCTTCCGGCTGACATTGCCGTGCTGTCAATAAAAAGAACTGCTTCTGATGCCCATGCACGCTACAGCGCCATATCCAGAACATACAGGTATTACATTTCAAGAAAAAAGGATCCTTTCAGCGAACAATTCCGATGGTATGTTTATGGCAATCTTGATATATGCGAAATGAACAAGGCTGCAAAAATCCTGCTTTCACATACCGACTTCACAAGTTTCAGCCGGCTTCATTCGGGCAATAAAACCAACATCTGCAAAATCATGTCCGCATCATGGAAAATTGAAAATGATCAACTGATATTCACCATAGTGGCTGACAGGTTCTTAAGGAATATGGTACGCGCGATTGTGGGTACCATGGTAAATGTCGGCAGAGGTAAGATAACTGCCGGACAGTTTGAAGAAATAATCATTGCAAAAGACAGGGCCAGGGCAGGAATGACAGCTCCTGCACGGGGATTGTTCCTGGCAGGCATAGAATATCCGGAAGAGTTGTTTCAGGTGGAATGAACTAATTGTTAACCCGGTAAATAATTAAATTTCTATCAACAGAATACAGACATTCAACAATCTATTAACCGTTTTACAACATTGGAAATAATTGAATACTTTCGTCGTTTGATATGAAAAACCAACATTAAAAATTGAATTCCCTATGATATTAAGTCTTTATGATTCATTATTGCAGAACACCGTGACATCAGGACAGGTTACAACCATTCTCGACCTCCTGATGAAAGGCGGCATAATCATGATACCCATTATACTGCTTTCACTGATCAGTGTTTACATCTTTATCGAAAGGTACGTATATATAAAAAGATCATCTTTTATTGACAAGGGACTTGTACCTGCCATTCTCACTGAGCTCAGGGAGGGGAACATGGACAATGCTGTGATCCGTGCCAGGAATGATCAGGCCTCGGTAGGCAGAATACTTGAAAGCGGACTTGATAAATTCGGCAAACCGGTAAGTGATGTCGAAAGAAATCTTGAAACAACCATTAACCTGGAAATCACAAAAATGGAAAACTATACCGGTTATCTTGGCATAATTGCCGGAATTGCCCCCATGCTGGGTTTCATTGGCACCATTTCCGGGGTAATAAAAATCTTTTATAATATTTCCCTTGCCGACAACATCAGTATCGGTATCATTGCAGGAGGGCTCTACCAGAAAATGATCTGCAGCGGGGCAGGACTGATTGTGGGCGTTCTTGCATATGCCGCCTACCATTATCTGCAAATGAAGATCGACAGATACACAATAAGGCTCCAGGAATCACTTGTACAGTTCTTAAAGGCATTTTAAAATGAATATCAGGAGAAACAAGCATTTCAAACCCGAAGTATCAACATCCTCGCTGAACGATATAATGTTCTTTCTGCTTCTTTTCTTTCTGATAGTGTCCACCCTTGCTAATCCGAATGTCATAAAGGTGCTTCTGCCTACCTCCAGGTCGGCCCAGAACATCAATAAACAACAGATAAACCTGACTGTAACAGCGGACAAAAGATATTACATAAATCAGAAGGAAATCCTGTTTCAGCAGCTGGAGCAGGAACTGAGGGAACAGACAGCCAGCCTAGAAGGCCCAACCGTTATCCTGCGGTTTGCCAGAAGCCTTAATATCCAGGATCTTATTGATGTTATGGAACTGGGTGTAAGATTAAATATCAAAATGGTACTGGCAACCGATAAGGCAGGTAACCAGTTGTAATCATCTGAAGACATGTCAGGAGCAATACCGGGCAAAATGCCTCCCGGTACACCAGAATCAGCATCCCTGAGTGTAAGGACGCCCTTTCTTTCATCCCTATAAAACCGAAACCCTGGGATAAAGCTGGTGATATTTATCACATAATTTTAATTTCTGATTTTTTCAGATTCAAGCAAAGAAATTCTATTTTTGGCCTGCTTTCTAAGGGAACCTAACTCTGATCTCATGAGCAACGAATGGCTTGTTTTATTTTTCCTGGTTGGGGCAATATTTGTTGGCCTGGTACTGATTCTCTCAGGAATAATTGCTCCAAGATCCGTCAACCCGCAGAAATTTGAACCCTATGAATCCGGTATTCCGACAAAGGGGGTCACCTGGCTCCAGTTCAATGTCGGATATTATCTTTTTGCCATTCTTTTTCTTGTGTTTGATGTTGAAACTGTATTGGTTTTTCCGTGGGCCGTGGTTATGAAAGAAGTTGGACTGACGGCCTTCATAGAAATAGTAATATTTTTCCTTATACTGGGCCTGGGATTACTCTATGCCTGGAAAAAAGATGCACTTGTATGGGAATAAAAGGCATGAGGAACGAGGATTTCAAGGATAATGAAAGCCTTGATCTTTTACGTGAATCAGGGGCGAACATCTTATTAACCTCAATAGATGATGTCATCAACTGGGGAAGAAAAAACTCGCTATGGCCCCTGACATTTGCGACCAGCTGCTGCGGAATAGAAATGATGGCAACCGGGGCTCCCCGGCATGATTTTGCCAGGTTTGGCATGGAAGTGTATCGTGCAAGCCCGAGACAGGCAGATGTAATTGTAGTGGCAGGCACAATTGTCAACAAGATGGCTCCCGTACTCAGGAGGCTGTATGATCAGATGTCGGAGCCCAAGTATGTTGTTGCAATGGGAGCCTGTGCCATTTCCGGCGGACCTTTCTTCCTGAATTCCTATTCTGTCGTAAAAGGAGTGGAACATGTTATCCCGGTGGATGTTTATGTACCCGGCTGCCCTCCCAGGCCGGAGGCGCTGCTGTACGGAATGCTTCAGCTCCAGCGGAAAATCGAAACCGAGACAATAAGATCGAGGAAAAAGCGCAGCGCATCACACAGCGAAAAAAAGTCGCAATAAACAACAGAAGAGATGTCAGCAGATAACTTTAACCTTGAGGAATCCATAAGATCATTTGACGGGGATGCCATTGTAACCGAGGGCAAACAGTTTACCGAAATAACGGTTCATCCCGAAAAGCTTATGGCGCTGGCGATGTTTCTCAGGGATAATTCCGAAATGGGCTTTGATTTTCCTGCCTGCGTGTCGGGGGTAGATTACGGGAATGACCTGGGTGTGGTGTATCACCTCCGATCAACAAAACATAACCGGACAATAGTTGTCAAAACAAGGGTATCCGACAGGCAGAATCCGGTAATGGAATCTGTTACTCCGGTCTGGCCGGGAGCAGAATACCATGAACGGGAAATATTCGACCTTTTCGGTATCAGATTCACCAATCATCCCGACCTAAGAAGATTATTCCTCGACAACTCTGACGGTTACCCCCTGAGAAAGGATTATTCCGACGATGTAAATATTGTCACCAAGTAAACATGGAGGAACACTTAAAAAATTCCGTTACCGACGGACAGGAGGAATATGTTCTGAATATAGGACCCCAGCACCCGTCAACCCACGGGGTGCTTCGCCTAGTTGCATCACTCAGGGGAGAGATCGTTACCAATATCGAACCTCATATAGGCTATATTCACAGGGGCATTGAAAAAATGTGCGAAAGCCTGACCTATCCCCAGATCATTCATCTTACCGACAGGATGGATTATCTGTCGGCACATATAAACAATGAGGCCGTCTGCCTGAATGTTGAAAAAGCACTGGAAATCGATATTCCCGACAGGATCAAGGTAATACGGACCATCATGGCCGAACTCACAAGGATCCAGTCACATCAGCTTTTCTGGGCCACCTTCGGGATGGACCTCGGAGGGCTCACATGCTTTTTCTATGGCCTCCGCGACCGTGAAAAAGTGCTTGACATTTTCGAGGAAACCTGCGGAGGACGCATGATAGTAAGTTATAACTGCCCGGGAGGGCTGATGCATGACATACATCCCGGTTTTCAGAAAAGGGTTAAGGAGTTCATTGAATATTTCAGGAAAACCTTGCCGGAATATGACCAGTTGCTGACCGGAAATGTAATATTCAGGGAAAGGACCATGGGAATAGGTAAGCTCACCCTCGGGGAAGCGATAGCCCATGGCATCACCGGACCAACAGCAAGGGCCTCGGGGTTTTCATGTGATGTAAGGAAAAAGGAACCTTACAGTGCATACGACAGGATCAAATTCAATGAGGTCCTTTTCACCGAGGGAGATACCTATCACAGATACCTGGTAAGAATGGATGAAATGAGACAGTCGATGGATATTATTGAACAGCTCATTGACAATATACCGGAAGGACCGTATGCAGTTAAGATGAAACCAATAATCAGACTGCCTGAAGGAGAGTATTATCAAAGAGTTGAGACCGCCCGCGGGGAACTTGGAGTGTATATTATCAGCGACGGCAACAAGAATCCGTACAGGGTCAAATTCCGTTCTCCGAATTTTGTGAATCTTTCCGTGCTTAATATGTTATCCAAAGGATTCAAGATAGCTGACCTTATTGCCATAAGCGGTTCTCTTGACCTTATAATACCTGACATTGACAGATAATCCATGCCGGGGCAGCAAGAATGCTTAAGGCTGCAAAAAATGAAGTATTATGCCATTTGACATTTATGATTTTACATCACTGACACAATGGATCGATACCAGTCTTAACGACCGGCTATCACCTTTCTGGGCGGTTGTTGCCGAGATGGCCATTGTCGGCCTGCTGATCCTTGTCTTTTATGCCCTGATCGGATTGTTTCTCGTGTATGCCGAAAGAAAGGTTTGTGCATTCATGCAGAACCGGCTCGGACCAAACAGGGTTGGACCGTTCGGAATTTTCCAGACCGTTGCCGACCTCATTAAACTGCTTCTGGTTGAACTCGTACCAATAAGGAATGCCGACAAATTCCTCTTCAATGTTGCCCCTTTCATTGTGATAATTGCCTCATTCATGGCGATTTCCGCCATCCCGTTTGCAAAAGGCCTGCATGCGATCGATCTTAATATTGGCGTTTTTTATGTAATAGCCGTATCGGCACTTGGTGTTATCGGGGTACTGCTGGCCGGCTGGTCGAGCAACAATAAGTATTCGCTTATCGGGGCAATGCGAAGCGGAGCCCAGATTGTAAGCTATGAACTGTCGGTAGGACTATCCCTAATCACCGTCATCATTCTTGCCGGTACCATGCAATTGTCTGAAATAGTCCAGGCACAGTCAACCGGATGGTTCATTTTCAGAGGACATATTCCTGCATTCATCGCATTCGTTATTTTCCTGATTGCAAGCACCGCCGAGACAAACCGCGGACCTTTCGACCTGGCTGAAGCAGAATCTGAACTTACGGCAGGCTTCCATACTGAATATTCGGGTATAAAATTCGCATTTTTCTTTCTCGCAGAATACATGAACATGTTCATTGTTGCATCCATTGCCGCAACGGTATTCCTCGGAGGATGGATGCCCTTTCATATCGGCAGCTGGGAAGCTTTCAACCATGTCATGGATTTCATTCCCCCCTTTATCTGGTATTTAATGAAAACATTCTTCATTATATTCCTGATGATGTGGTTCAAATGGACTTTCCCAAGGCTCCGGATCGATCAGCTGCTTACCCTGGAATGGAAGTATCTGCTTCCCATAAATCTTGTGAATGTGGTTTTTATGGCCTTCATTGTGCTTATGGGATGGCATTTTTAATGAACTGATAACTGAAAGAAGGGTCAGAATGAGAAGTATTGTCAAATATATAAGTGAGGTTCTCAGCGGTGTATGGTCGCTGCTGAAAGGAATGAAGGTAACGGGTTCCTATTTCTTCCGGCCTTCTGCCATAGTGACACAGAAATACCCTGAGAACCGGAAGGATCTCGTGATGTTCGAAAGGTTCAAGGGCGAAGTTATAATGCCCCATAATGAAAATAACGAGCACAGGTGTACCGGATGCGGTATCTGCGAGATTAACTGCCCGAACGGAACAATCGAAGTTATCACGAAGACTATCATTACTCCTGAAGGAAAGAAAAAAAGAGCCATCGACAAACATATATACCGGCTCAGCATGTGTTCTTTCTGTGCACTGTGCGTAAAAACCTGCCCTTCGAATGCACTCGCCTTTTCACAGGAATTTGAGCATGCGGTATTCGACAGGAGCAAACTGATCAAAATATCCAACAAACCGGGATCACAATTAATGAAAGGAGTTGAGTAATGACCCTGAATCAGCTGATGTTTATATTATTCGCCTCAATTATCGTTGTATTCTCCATCCTCACGGTTACCAGCAGAAGGATACTCAGGGCAGCGGTTTACCTGCTATTTGTTCTGATTTCCACCGCGGGCCTTTATTTTATGCTGAATTACGCATTTCTGGCCGCCGTACAGCTCACTTTGTACGCCGGAGGTATTGTGGTACTGATAATTTTTTCGATTCTTCTGACGAGCCATATCAGCCTTAAATTCGAACCCGTGGAATGGAAGAAATCCTTGTTCTCGGCCCTGGCTGCAATCGCCGGTGCCCTAATCACGATAATTACCATTCTCGATTTCACTTTCTCAGCAACAAATGAAGCTGCCAGGGAAGTCAATATGAGGCTGGTAGGAAAATCGCTCCTCTCGGTAGGCAGCGATGGATATATTTTGCCTTTCGAGGTTATTTCCGTTCTCCTGCTTGCAGCAATGGTTGCAGCAATAATTATTGCAAAAAAAGGGGGCCCCAAAAGCACAGATACTCAGACATCCAATTATCAATAAAATGAATGCAGGAATTCCATTAAGCTATTTTCTGATCCTGGCTGCAGTAATGTTTTTTACAGGCATATACGGGTTCCTTACCCGGAGAAACCTGATCACCATCCTCATGTCGGTGGAGCTGATACTTAATTCAGTCAACATAAATTTCCTTGCACTGAACAGATACCTGTTCCCTCATAAGCTTGAAGGGTTCTTTTTCAGCCTTTTTATAATTACAGTTGCCGCGGCAGAAGCAGCAGTGGCTATAGCGCTGATAATAAACATATACCGAAGGTTCACCACTATCAATGTGGAGGATGTCAACATAATGAAATACTGATAAAACAAAGCAGGCACTCCTATGACAGATTTCAATTATACCTTGTGGATATTTCTGATTCCCTTCCTTGTATTCATCCTGCTTGGCCTGGCAGGACACAGGCTCAAAGCCCGGATATCCGGCCTTCTGGGAACCGCTGCACTGGGAGTAGTTACGGTGCTTTCATACATAACGGCATATTTTTATTATTTCCGGACTGCCGGAATAAATGATGTATTCCGGAAAATAACCGTCTTTGATTCAACATGGCTCCATTTTACTGACACACTTGAAATAAAAATGGGAATCCTGCTCGATCCCATTTCGGTGATGATGCTTATTGTCATCTCTACCGTGTCGCTGATGGTCCATATTTACAGTCTCGGTTACATGAAGGGGGAAAAGGGATTTGAACGCTATTATTCATTTCTTTCATTGTTTGCCTTCTCAATGATGGGCCTGGTTGTTGCTACCAACATCTTTCAGATGTACATTTTCTGGGAGCTTGTCGGCATTTCATCATATCTTCTCATAGGCTTCTACTATCAGAAACCTGAAGCGGTCAGAGCCTCAAAGAAAGCCTTTATTGTGACCCGTTTCGCCGATCTCGGATTCCTGATAGGAATCCTCCTTCTTTCCTTCAACACCCGGACATTTGATTTCTCAGTGCTTACCGATCCGCAGGGCACCGCGATCGCCCACAGCAGCGGTATCAGCTTCCTGGGTCTTTCGGTAACAACATGGTCGATGATACTTGTCTACCTGGGCGGGGTAGGTAAATCAGCAATGTTTCCCTTTCATATCTGGCTTCCTGATGCCATGGAAGGTCCGACACCGGTTTCGGCCCTTATTCACGCAGCCACAATGGTTGTCGCAGGCGTTTACCTGGTTGCCAGAATGTTCCCGGTTTACTTCTTTGCAGCTCCTGCCGCCCTGGAAATAGTTGCCTGGATAGGAGCATTTTCATCCCTTTTTGCCGCCATCATTGCCTGTACCCAGACTGATATTAAAAGGGTGCTGGCCTATTCCACAATCTCGCAAATAGGTTATATGATGCTTGCACTCGGGGTTTCAGGATACGGCGGCCATGACGGACTGGGATTCATGGCATCGATGTTCCATCTTTTCACCCATGCAATGTTCAAGGCATTGCTGTTCCTGTGTGCAGGGGCTATAATCCATGCTGTTCACAGCAACTTCATGATCGATATGGGGGGATTGAGAAAGTATCTTCCTCTGACGCATTTAACCTTCCTTATCGCCTGCCTCGCGATTTCAGGAATTCCGCCCTTTTCAGGTTTTTTCAGCAAGGATGAAATACTGGCAGCCGCATTTCACCATAACAAAGTACTGTTCTTTATTGAATATGCGGTAGCAGGGATCACGGCTTTTTACATGTTCAGGCTTTATTTCACGGTTTTCAGGGGAGAAGACAGACATTATCACACAGTTCCCCATGAAGCACCGCCCACCATGACCATCCCCCTAATAATACTTGCAACGGCAGCAGCTTTTTCAGGTTTCATTCCTTTCAGTAAACTGGTCACCTCCGACGGAAAAGCCTTTCAGACGCATATTGAATGGGGCATTGCCATTCCTTCGGTGCTGATAGCCACCACCGGCATTGGAACAGCCTATGTAATGTATGTCAGGAATCCTTCTTTGCCCGGTCGCATCATTTCAATTTTCAAACACTCATACAAACTGGCGTTGAATAAATTCTATATCGACGAAATGTATCTTTTTATAACCAAAAAGATCATATTCAGATATATCTCCGAACCGGTCGCATGGTTCGACAGGCATATTGTTGACGGAACAATGAATGCACTGGCAATAGTGACCCAGGTTGTTTCATTCAGAATAAGGGAATTTCAATCGGGTCAGCTGCAGAAATATGCTTTCTTCTTTATTTCCGGAACAATACTCCTTGCCCTGACATTAATATATCTTTTGCACTAGAATAAGTATTTACATACACTATGAATATACTGTCGCTGTTTGTTTTGATTCCGCTCCTCACAATCGCCGGAATAGTAATGGTAAAGGATATACGCCATGTTAAAGTGGTTTCGGGGATTGGGACGGGCATCCAGCTGATCATGTCGGCCATATTGACCTTCCTTTATATTCAGGCACGTCAGTCGGGTGACACCTCGGAAATGCTGTTTGTAAAGGACCTTGTATGGTTCAGGAGCCTGAATATCCATTTTGCGGTAGGGGTTGACGGTGTTTCGGTTGCCATGATCGCATTGACCTCCATCGTGGTTTTTTCGGGAGTTTTTGCTTCATGGGAAATGGATTATCTTACCAGGGAGTTTTTTATATCCCTTATTCTGCTTGCCACCGGAGTTTTTGGATTCTTCATTTCCCTGGACCTGTTTACAATGTTCCTTTTTTACGAACTTGCCGTCATTCCGATGTATCTGCTGATAGGCATCTGGGGAAGCGGCCCGAAAGAGTATTCTGCAATGAAGCTCACGCTGATGCTGATGGGTGCATCGGCCCTGCTGCTTGTGGGGATCCTGGGAATATACTTCAATTCTGCTCCTGAAGGGGGAAATCTGTCATTCAACATCATCGAGATTTCACGTACAACAATACCCATGAAAGCACAGTACATATTTTTCCCGCTGACATTCATAGGGTTTGGTGTCCTGGGAGCACTGTTTCCCTTTCACACATGGTCGCCCGACGGTCATTCATCGGCTCCCACCGCCGTTTCCATGCTTCATGCGGGAGTACTTATGAAACTCGGCGGATACGGGGCATTCAGGGTGGCCATTTTTCTGATGCCTGAAGCAGCCAGGGAATTATCATGGATCTTTATCATCCTAACAACCATTAGCGTGGTTTATGGAGCTTTCGGCGCAATAGTGCAGAAGGATCTCAAATATATCAATGCCTACTCATCTGTGAGTCATTGCGGACTGGTCCTTTTTGCAATACTGATGATGAACCATACGGCCATGAACGGAGCGGTGATCCAGATGATATCACACGGTCTGATGACAGCCCTGTTCTTTGCCCTGATAGGCATGATCTATGGTCGCACGCATACAAGGATGATTAATGAGATGGGAGGACTGATGAAGGTAATACCTTTTCTGTCGGTATGTTACGTCATTGCCGGCCTGGCTTCCCTGGGTCTTCCGGGATTAAGCGGATTCGTTGCCGAAATGACAATCTTCGTCGGGGCATTTCAGCATCCCGATACTTTTCAAAGGGTAGCCACAATAATTGCTGTAAGCTCAATTGTAATTACTGCGGTTTATATCCTCAGGGTTATCGCCATTCTCCTGCTCGGACCATCAGAAAAGAACAGCTACGAACTGTTTTCCGATGCCAGGTGGTATGAGAGATTATCGACGGTAACCCTAATTGTATTCATTGCTTTTATCGGCCTGTTGCCCTTCCTGCTTACGTCCATGACCGGCGCCAGCCTGCAGCCATTTATGAACAAAATACTGGGGATGAATATATTCTGAGATTCCGGCTGTCAATAAAAAAGATCAATGAATTGAAATCAACAAACACTTACAGATCACTGATATGAGCATTGGAGATTTTGCGATTATGAGGCATGAATTGCTTTTGACTGCTGTCATACTCGTCGTTCTGGCTGCTGAAATTTTCTCCCCTTCCGGAAAAAGGAAATCAACAGGTACAATTGCAATTGCAGCCTTCGCATTTATCACCGTTGCAGGTTTCCTCCCCTCCCCTGCAGGCACTCTTTTCGGCAACATGTACATAGCTGACAAGACAAGGCTGATAATGAAAAACATACTGAACATCGGCGCTCTGCTTGTTCTCATCCAGTCGGTGACCTGGCTAGGGAGAGACGAAAACCGCGACAGGGTGAGTGAGTATTTCATCCTTCTCATATCCACACTCACCGGTATGAACTTCATGATCTCGGCAGGGCATTTTCTTATGTTCTATATAGGTCTTGAACTTGCCACAATACCGTTAACCGCCCTCGCAGCTTATGAAAGATACAGCAATAAGTCGGCCGAGGCCGGGATCAAGCTCATCCTGATATCGGCTCTTTCGTCGGGAGTATTGCTTTACGGTCTGGCCATGTTGTACGGAACAACCGGAACGTTGTATTTTGAAGAGGCTGCACACCTGCTGAAGAACAACAACCTTCAGACCCTGGGTTTCATATTTTTCTTTTCAGGTATGGCCTTTAAAATTTCCATAGTTCCATTCCACCTCTGGACAGCAGACGTATATGAAGGAGCTCCCGTCAGTATAACATCGTATCTTTCCGTAATTTCAAAAGGAGCTGCAGTATTCATTTTCATTATTGTCCTCTTCACCGTGTTCCCGGTAATTATGGCCTCATGGCAGAAGGCAATTTATGCCACATCAGTACTAACCATGACCATAGGCAATCTTTTTGCCATAAGGCAGCAGAACCTCAAAAGATTTCTGGCATTTTCATCCATCTCCCAGGCCGGATACATCTTTCTTGGAATTATCGGAGGAAACGCTGCCGGCATGGCATCTGTCATTTATTACATACTGGTATACATTTTTTCAAATCTTGGTGCATTCGGCGCTGTCGCAGCAATCTCAAACGCCAGCGGCAGAGAGGATCTGAAGGATTACAACGGACTTTACAGGACCAATCCGGGAGTGAGCCTGATCATGACCCTGGCCCTGTTTTCCCTTGCCGGGATCCCGCCCGTGGCCGGCTTCTTCGGAAAATTCTTCCTCTTCGCCGCTGCTGCCGAGAAAGGTTACTATCTGCTGGTTACGATTGCGGTGCTTAATACAATTATCTCACTTTATTATTATCTTCTGGTTGTCAAGGCAATGTTTATAAATGCAAATGAGAACCCCGTTGAAAGCTTTAAAAGTGATATCCCAACTAAACTGGCCCTGGGGATATGTACGGCCGGCATATTCTTAACCGGATTCGCCAGTCCCGTTTATGAAGCGATAAGGAATTTAAGCTTTGGCATCTGAATAAATATGAAACCAGTCATGGGCATAAACAATGCAAAACATGTAATAGGAGAAATAAATGGTGTGAGGTGCACCATTATAGAAACATCGGCTAGCGGTGAACGAGCCTTATTCCTGCGCCAGCTCCTGGAATTCAATAACCTGGAAGTGGTTGAATCGGTGAATCCGCCCTCATCGGAAGATGAAGAACCCACATACAGCATTGGCGTCACTGATATTGTTTTCAATCCTGTTTTTGCCATTTACGAATGCCTCCTCAAAATACCCGGAGGCGGTTATGTAACTCCGGGCTACTGGCTCCAGGAATGTACTGATTGCGATAACAGGTACTGGCTGAGGAAAAAGGACCAGTGACCCGTGAGGTGTTTTGAATTTATAGAATCATGTCAGATTAAAAATAAGATCCCCGATCAATCAGAATGCCGGGTCATTCCATATCTCCCAGGATCTTTCAGCCTGGGAATAAAGCATCTTTAATCCGTTAAGTATTCTGCAGCCCCTCTCCTCTCCTGCTTTCAGGAATGCTGTCTTTTCAGGATTGTAAATAAGGTCGAAAAGGATGTGGTCTCCGGTCAGAAGGTCATACCTGATATCGGGTTTTTGACCGATGTCAGGTAACATGCCAACAGGGGTGGTATTGACGATCAGCCTTGTTCCTGCTGGCAGTCCAGTCTGTACATCCCGATACGTGAGGCAGTCCGGTTTTACGGTTCTTGAAACAAGTGAGAAATGCACATGCATTTCTGACAGTACATGGCTCACCGCCTTCGAACTGCCCCCGGTGCCAAGAATGAGTGCGTTCCGAAGTTCCTCTACTGCGAAAGGCATTAAGGTTGCCCTGATCCCGTAAATATCGCTATTAAACCCTCTGATATGAAACCTGCCGTCAGACCTGTTTATTTTAAGTACGTTAACTGCCCCAACCTTTTCGGCTTCGGGATCAATGTAATCCAGATACCTTATCACCTCAGTTTTGTAAGGAATAGTGACATTCAGCCCGATGATTTCCGGATCTGACCCGATCAGACCCGGCAGTTCCTCAATATCCGTCAGGGGATAATTTCTGTAGGAACAATCGCGGATATTTTCCATGTGGAATTTACTGTCAAAGTAACCGGCTGAGAATGAATGCCCCAATGGAAAGCCGATGAGGCCGAATTTTCGCATAATTACAGAACCGTGGGTATGACTAAGGGTTTCTATTTTGATTCGTCGATGTCATCCGGCAGAAACTGAAAGAAAGTATCACCACGCAACCCTCTTCTCAGCGATTCAAGGGGAATTATTTCCTCAGGTGCAATATTTCCCAGATTGACATTTGCGCCGAAATGCCGGATGAACCAGGCCTGCTGTGATTTAAGGGGAGCTTCCCAGATAACGTTTTCGAGGCTTACATGATCTGATATGGTTTCAATCAAGGCCATATTGACTGATCCGTCTTCGTTATAAATGCCAATTGTTCCTGATTCACGGGCCTCAGCAATCACCTTAAGCGATCCGGCTGCCAGTTCTGATTTCATCATCAGCACCCATTCAGCAGGACTGTAAACGACATCTTTTTTCTTTGATCCCACTTCAGAAATGACAATACCGCGCGATGCAAGTATCCGTATATATTCAAGCTTTCTCTTATGATCCATTTCATAAGATCCGTCGGATACCTCAACAAGCTCAACTTTATATTTGTCGAGAAGTTCAACATATTCCCTGAACATTTTCCTGATTACAAAGGCTTCAAACAATGTTCCTCCGAAATATGGCATACATCCGGCTTCTCTATAAATTTCAAGCTTTCTTTCAAATCCGGGTGTGAGCAGGGATGTTCCGAATCCCATTTTTACCATATCTGTATACTCGCTTCCTACCGACATAAAATCCTCAGCTGCCCGAATGCTCAATCCTTTGTCCATTACCATGGTGATACCTGATTTTCTGGGCTTTGCCGGCCTCTGGGGTATAAAGGGAAGTTCATGTTTCATAATAGTCATTCAGGTTAATGATTAAATAATACCATACAATGTTCATCAATTAATGTCCATTGCACAGAATTATGAAGAAACAGCAGCAAGGCGGTATCAGATATTATACTCTTCAAACAGCCTTTTTATCTTTCTGTTATGAATTTTCACCGGAAAAATGTCCCTGAATTCATAAAAAGCCTCTTTCTCAGACGACAAAGCCAGGGAGATATGCCTGAAGGCCTTTTCAGTATTTCCCAAATGGCAATGAAATGCCCCGAGAAGATAATTAATTCCCGGTATATCGCCGATGATCTTATAGGCCTTTTCAAGATATGGGAGTGCTCTTTTAATATATCCCTCATTCAAAATAATCCTGCCGAGATCGGACCATACCTCGTTGTAATATACATCTATTTTCAAAGCCTCCCTGAAGCAGCGCAGGGCAGCTTTTTCCTCTCCCGAGGCATAATGTGCCTTGCCCAGAATATACCATATTTCAGGGTTTTCGTCATCAAGCCTTACTGCCTTTCTGAGAAATACGAGGCTCTCTGAAGGGTTTCCTTCATCGAGGGCAAGTATTCCGAGACCAAACCAGGGATCGGCAAAATCAGGAGCCAGCTCTATTGCTTCATTATAATATTTCCTGGCCAGCACCAGGTCGCCTGTTTTTTCATAGCATTCAGCAAGATAAGTCATTGCCTCGAAATTGTCCGGTTCATTTTCCAGATATTCATGATAAACCGGGACAGCCTCGACATATTTTTCCTGATTATACAGGATGTTACCCTTGTTGAACAATGCAAAGGTATTCGAGGAATTTATGGCAAGTGAATAATCATAAGCGGTCAGAGCTTTTTCGGGTTCATCAAGCTTGTTGTATATTATCCCCAGATTATACCATGCACTGTCGGAGAAAGGTTCCTCCTCGAGGTACTTTCGGTAATACCTGATGCTTTCAGCATAATTCTCCGTTTTTTCGAAAGCATAGGCCAGGTCATATAAGTGAGCATAAAAATCGGGTTCAAGCTGAATGAGTTTCTTCAGGTATGGGATAAGGTAATCGTAATAATTGAGATTTTGCAGAACTGAAGTAATGGAAAAGAGAATATTGGCAGTATCATCTGAATCGAGTGTGAGTGCATAGTCAAACATTTTCTTTGCTCCCTGAATATCTCCCAGCATACCCAGAGCTGTTCCCTTCGCCACACATATTTCATGATTTCCGGGTTCAATGCTTTCGAGGTTTTTCAGGATCCTGAGAGCTTCAACGGCACGTCCCCTGTCGAGGAGAACCCTTGCTTTCCTAAGCTGTATTGATACTGAATTGGGATGCTGCTCCGCTGCCAGTATGGCCGCTTCATACGCTTTCAGGGGATTGTTGCTTTCGATATAATAATCAATTATTGATTCGAATTCAATAACATCAAAAAAACAACTTTGATTATTGCTCCGCATCCGTTCAAATTTCTGAACTGCGCTCCTTATCTCTTCCTCAAAGGAAAATCCGGATCTGTCCTCTTCCATTCCCCTGGCAATATAATGTGCAAATTTAAAAACATTTCAAATAATCCACTTTTGGCAGATGTGAAATTATTAACAATATAGTTTGTTTTTTCACCTGAATTACAGCCTAATATAAAAATTTTTAAGTTTTTTTTCACATTTACGCAACCAAATGCATGATTTTATCATCTATGCTGATAGAATATAGCCAATAATTTCCCTATATATAAAATTTTACCCTAGAACTAACCTAAATTCTACCTTAAAGAAACCGGGACCACCCGGTTTCTTTCTTTTTTCTGCAACCTGATTATTGGTTAATACACCCGTGAAACAGCCGATTGCACAACATGGCCCCGGCAAACATAAGCTGTTGGAATCATCCCGGGCAATCAGCGGACTCGTCTCATTGCGGCAAGCAGGGTATTCTTCAGAAGAGCGACCCTGGTCATGGGCCCGACTCCGCCCGGGACTGGGCTAATATAGGAGCACTTTGGTGCAACGTTGTCGAAATCCACATCACCTGCAAGTCTCCATCCTTTTTTTGATAATGGCGATTCAACCCTGGTTGTCCCCACATCTATCACCACAGCGCCGTCACTTATCATATCGGCTTTAACGAAGCCGGGTGAACCAAGAGCTGCAATTACAATGTCTGCCTTCCTGACCAGCTCGGGAATATTCCTGGTCCTGCTGTGAACAAGAGTTACTGTGGCATCCCTGCCCTTTTGTGAAAGAAGTATGCTCAGCGGTCTTCCGACAATATTGCTCCTTCCCAGGATTACACAATTCCTGCCCGAAACATTTATCCCATATCTGTCCAGAAGTTCAATCACCCCGAAAGGTGTAGCCGGCAAATAGCCGGGCAGCCCTGCCACCATCCTGCCCAGGTTAACAGGATGAAATCCGTCAGCATCTTTTGACGGGTCAATCGCCTCTGTCACACTTGATTCAGAAATATGTCCAGGCAATGGAAGCTGGACAATAAATGCATCAACATCATCGTCTTCATTTAACTCCCTGATTTTTGCCAGCAGGTCGTTTTCAGTAATTTCCTCACTCAACCTCAGGAGGGTTGATTTAAAGCCTACTTCTTCACAATCCTTTACCTTATTGTTCACATAGGTTTCACTAGAGGGATTTCTGCCAACCAGAATTGCAGCAAGATGAGGTATCTTAATCCCTGAACTAACCATTCGGGCAACTTCCCTGGCAATTTCCGACTTGATCTCGGATGCGATCTTATTACCATCAATTAATGTGTACATGATTTATATTATTTTCTCATTAAACCGGCAGCATTCCTACCTTTAGTCATCATTCTCATCATTCGTCTGGTTTCATCAAATTGTTTGAGAAGCCTGTTGACATCCTGCACTGTTGTACCGCTTCCCGTTGCTATTCTTTTGCGCCTGCTTCCATTCAGGATCACCGGGTTCCTTCTTTCTCCGGGTGTCATGCTCCTGATTATGGCTTCAATACTCTTAAATGCATTATCATCAATATCAAGGTCCTTAACAGCTTTTCCGACTCCGGGGATCATCGACATCAGATCCCTGACGTTTCCCATCTTCTTTATCTGCTGTATCTGTGCAATGAAATCATTAAAGTCAAACTGATCCCTGGCTATTTTTTTCTGTAGTTTCCTGGCCTCTTCTAAATCATATTGTTCCTGTGCTTTTTCAACAAATGACACAATATCACCCATTCCGAGAATCCTGTCGGCCATCCTCGACGGGTAGAAAATGTCGATTGCATCTATTTTCTCCCCGGAGCTTACGAATTTGATCGGCTTATTTACGACCGACCTGATCGAAAGGGCAGCACCGCCGCGGGTATCCCCATCTAGTTTGGTAAGGACAACCCCGTTGAAATCGAGCCTTTCATTGAATTCCCTTGCAGTATTGACGGCATCCTGACCGGTCATTGAATCGACAACGAAGAGAATCTCATGTGGTGAAACGGTATTCTTTATCGAGGCAATTTCATTCATCATCTCCTCGTCAACTGCAAGGCGGCCGGCAGTATCAATGATAACGACATCGTGATTCTTCATCTTAGCCTCCCTCACGGAGTTCTTCACAATCTGGACCGGGTTCATGTTGCCATCTTCAGTGTATACCGGAACCTCCGCCTGGGCGGCAATGATCTTCAGCTGTTCAATTGCCGCAGGACGATATACGTCACCGGCTACAAGAATGGGATTCTTCCCTCTTTTGGTCTTCACCCATTTCGCAAGCTTGCCGCTGAAAGTGGTCTTTCCTGAACCCTGAAGGCCCGCAATGAGAATGACAGCCGGATTTATCTTTATATTGATATCTGATTTGTCGCCACCCATTAATGCTACCAGCTCATCGTGGACAATCTTGATCATCATCTGTGACGGATTCACCGATTTTAGGACTTCCTGACCTAGAGCTTTCGCCCTGACAGTATCGGTAAACTGCTTCGCTATCCTGAAATTGACATCGGCATCAAGAAGAGCCCTTCTTACTTCTTTGAGGGTCTCGGCAATATTTATTTCAGTTATTCTGCCCTGCCCCTTGAGTAGTTTAAAGGACTTTTCCAGCTTTTCGCTTAAATTCTCAAACATATTATTATCAAGGTTTATTACTTAATTCACATTCTTTCAGGCATCTCAATCCCCAGAAGCCACATCCCGTTCAAAATCAGATCACCTGCAACCTCCGAAAGATATATCCTGAAATCCCTCAATTCCATGTTCTCCTCACCCAATATTGAAAAGTCATGATAAAACTGATTGTACTCCTTTGAAAGGTCATAGCAGTAGTTTGCAACAAGTGCGGGGCTTAGCTCTGATGCCGCCTGGGAAACAACATCTGAAAACTTCCTGAACAATTTGATCAGTTCGATCTCTTTTTGTCCCGGCCTGGCAGTAAGCAGTGCCTTTTTATCGGGATAAATGCCCATCTGTTCAGCTTTTCTGAATAATGATCTTATTCTTGCATAGGTGTACTGGATGAAGGGTCCGGTATTTCCATTGAAGTCTATGGATTCGGCGGGATTAAATGTCATATTCCTGTGGGGGTCCACTTTCAGCATGAAATATTTAAGTGCCCCGAGTCCTATTTTCCTGAAAATTTCCTCCTTTTCCGGCTCAGAATAGTCAGACAGCTTGCCAAGTTCCAGAGAGACCTCACGGGCAGTATCATGCATTTCCCTGATCAGGTCATCCGCATCAACAATGATACCCTCGCGTGATTTCATCCTGCCTTCCGGAAGCTCCACCATCCCGTACGAGAAATGAATAAGGCCGCCGGCCCATGGATATCCCATCTTTTTCATCAGCGCACCGAGCACCTGGAAATGATAATTCTGCTCATTCCCGACAACATAAATGGTTTTATCAAATCCGAATTCATTAAATCTTTCCACGGCAGTACCCAGATCCTGGGTTATATAAACCGCCGTTCCGTCCGATCTGAGAAGGAGTTTGTGATCCAGCCCCATTGACGTCAGGTCAACCCATATTGAATTATCCTCCTGCCGGTAAAGTATGTTATCCCTTAATCCCTTCAGAACAATTTCTTTTCCTGCGAGATAAGTTTCCGATTCATAGTAAACCCGGTCAAAGTCAACTCCGAGCATCCTGTAAGTCTCATCAAACCCGGCATAAACCCATGAATTCATCATTTTCCACAACTCCATGGTTTCCCTGTCGTTCGACTCCCATCTCAGCAGCATCTCCCTGGCCTCCTTAAGCAGGGGTGCAGAACTTCTTGCTTCAGCCTCGCCCATACCGTTTTTGATAAGCTCATCCACCTGCAATTTGTATTCCTGCTCATATTTCACATAATATTTGCCAACGAGATGGTCCCCTTTAATCCCGGCAGACTCCGGAGTCTCATTGTTACCAAATTTAAGCCAGGCCAGCATTGACTTGCAAATATGTATCCCCCTGTCGTTCACTATGCTGGTTTTGATAACCTTGTGACCGCACGACGCAAGGATGCGGTTAAGCGAGAATCCCAGGAGATTATTCCTGATATGTCCCAGATGAAGGGGTTTGTTTGTGTTTGGAGATGAGTACTCAACAAGAATAACTTCAGGGTTTGCAATCCTGCAATTCCTGAAATAGTCCTTTTCCCCGCACAAGGCCGAAAAATACTCGATCCACCACTTGTATGAAACTTCAAGGTTAAGGAATCCTTTTATCACATTAAATCCCGAAATAAGAGGGAAGTTGTCAGTCAGGTAATTGCCTATGCTTTCGCCGGTCTGCTCAGGTGTATTTTTTGAAAACCGAAGCAAAGGAAAAACCACCAGTGTGAAGTCGCCCGGAAAATCTTTCCGGGTCTCCTGCAGCTGAATATGATTATCATCAACCTTTGCATTGTATAGGCTGCTTAACGCTTCCCTGATCTTTTGCTTCAGAACAATCTCCATTGATGTTAAAATATTCGCATGCAAATATAACATTTAAATATTTCCGCCGTATAAGCCCATGGATTCGCGTAGAATGAGTGGCTGTTTTGCAGGCATTACTGATTTTTTATACCAAACAACAGTTTTATTTGACAATCATTCATTTCTTTTTGATAAAAAGTTACATCACTAATGAAAAGAAATTTTACTTTTGAATATGATATTTGTGATTTATAATGGAAACAACACAGCCTGCCATGAAGGAGCTTAAACACATGTTTGTCGAACAGACTGAAAAAACACCCCTGGTCGATTTCAATAATCTTACAGGTGAACTGATACTTTCAGGAAGATCAATCCCAATCAATGCTCCCAGAATCTTTGAACCAATTCTCGAATGGGTAAACAATTATATAAAAGATCCAAGGCCAACAACAAATCTAAGATTAAATCTTGAATATTTCAATACGGCATCTTCCATATGGCTCGCAAAAATAGTAAAGGCACTTACAAACATTGAAAAACAGGATTGTGTTCTTTTCCTTCATGTTTATTTCTCCCTTGAGGATTTTGATGATATAGATGATATTAAAGATGATCTCAGTCCGGTAATCGATGTTGTAAGCAATTCAAAGGTCAGTGTGGGACTTAAAATCTATGGCACTGATGAAGCGGGAAAAATAATGAAGGAGTCAATGATTTTCATCTAGCAGTCCCCCCCTGCGAGTAATACTTCTACAAAAACAACCACTTTTCGTTTTTTTGACCTACCTTTATTCTGGTAATTCAGTAAGATTTAACTATGCCAGCAGTGTGGTTTGTTTTGCTCTCAATTCTTACAGTCATGGAGACATATTCTCAGCCAGGATCGGCCGACAGGTACCCCGCTGTGGCGGGAAGGTTTTATTCTGCCGATAAGGAGACTCTCAGAAATGATATCTCAAAGCTATTTGAGAACTGTAAAAAACCTGTGGATCATAAACATGTAAGGGCTATCATCAGTCCTCATGCCGGTTACATCTACTCGGGGCGGGTAGCCGCTTCGGCTTTTTCCGCCATCGGAAAGAAAACCGTATACAAAAATATATTTATCATTGGCTCAAGTCATATAATGGCCTTTGAAGGAGCATCTGCATATTATACCGGCGACTTTGTTACCCCTCTCGGCAAGATCAGGGTCAACCGGGAAATAGCAAATTCCCTCAGAAGCAACAGGTTGTTCAATCATCCGGTCAGCGCCCACCTGCAGGAGCACAGCCTCGAAGTCCAGATCCCATTCATACAGTATTATTTAACCGGCGATCCCATGATTGTGCCTGTTATTATCGGAACAAATAACATAAATTCGATAAAGAAGATTGCAGAGGCGCTTAAACCATGGTTCAATTCCGATAACCTTTTTATAATAAGCAGCGATTTTTCCCATTATCCCGGATACAAAACAGCCTGCGAGGTTGATAAGGCAACAGCTGATGCAATTATTTCCGGGGATCCGCAGAATTTCCTCAATACGCTGAAAAAAAACTCGCTCAGAAATGAACCGGGGCTGGCAACAAGTATGTGCGGCTGGACGTCTGGCCTGCTTCTTATGTACCTGGCCGAACAGGAAGGAAATCTTGAATTCAGCAAGGTCGATTACTGTAATTCGGGTGACTCAAAGTACGGCAACAAGGATGAGGTTGTGGGTTACAATGCAATAATACTTGCCGAAAAAAAAATTCCCGGACATTCAACGGGAAGTCTTTATGACGAAATATCCTTCACGGCCAGGGAAAAGGAAGAGCTTATTGCCCTCGCAAGAAACAATATAAGATCCCTGCTCAATGATAGAAAAATGATAACCGTGGATGAGAATAAGCTGCCGGCAATCTTCAAACAACCTCTGGGTGCTTTTGTAACACTGAAGATTGATAACGTGTTAAGAGGCTGTATCGGAAAATTCATCTCATCCGATCCGCTTTTCAGGGTTGTTCTTGAATCCTCAAAGTCGTCAGCCTTTGAAGATCCCAGGTTCCCTCCCCTTACCAAGGGAGAGTTTGCAAAAACC
This sequence comes from Bacteroidales bacterium, assembly GCA_009877105.1. GTDB lineage: Bacteria > Bacteroidota > Bacteroidia > Bacteroidales > VadinHA17 > LD21. The sequence continues at coordinate 79,740 of WXFD01000024.1, read as the reverse complement.
GATATCGAAATAACGGTCCTGGGCCCGCTGAAGAAAATCACTGACATAAATGAAATAATCCTGGGGAAACATGGCATTTATATAAAAAAAGATTTTCACTCTGGAACAATGCTTCCGCAGGTTGCAAAGGAGAATGGATGGACCGTTGAAGAATTCCTTGGTTATACGTCGCGGGATAAGACAGGTATTGGTTGGGACGGATGGAAAAAGGCCGACATTTTTGTCTATGAAGGAATCGTTCTCGATGAAATCAAAAAGTAACCATGTATTATGTTACTCCAGTTTTATTAACAATAATTGCACTGTACTGCCTCAGTTACTTTTTTTTCAGGAACAGAAAATTCACGATTCAATTACACTTCAGATTCTGGAATCTTATAATTGCCGCATTATTTCTGCTTACTGCTGCAACCGGCCTGCTCAGGATTTTGCATACAGCTCCTGAATGGGATGCTGCTTTTTTAAAATCCATGGCAGGGCAGCATGTTGTATTAGGCATGGCTTTTATTTCAACCGGCTTGCTTCATTTTTTCCTGCATTATTCCCGTTTCCGGAATCTGTTCAAGAAACGGGAATCAGATGCTCCAAATGAGTTTTATTGCCGCACACAGCGAACCCGTGGTGCAATCGGAGCAAATCTTTTTGCAGTAGGCTTTGTAAGTTCTGCCATTCAATTGCTTCTGCTAAGGGAAATCCTGAATATTTCCGGTGGCTATGAACTGATTGCCGGTACGTTCCTGGGATCGTGGCTAATGGCATCAGCTGCCGGTTCGGCAATAGCTCCAAAAACATCCATAACCAATATTCTGAGCATCAATCTATTGTTTTTCTCAGGACCTGTAATATCAGTTTTTTTATTAATTATACTTTCCAGACTTTTTCTTAATCCGGGTGAAACACCTTCATATCTTGCCAGCATCATATTTACCCTCATTGTCCTTGTACCGTTCTGTTTCATTTCAGGTTTTACCTTTATCAAACTGGTTTCAGAGGCTTCATCAATAAAGGATTTCAGGCCGGGGAGATCATTTGCAGTCGAAACATCCGGAGGAATTGCAGCAGGTATATTAATTTCATTTGCAAGCCATGGCGGTATAAACAATTACCAGGCTATTATCCTGATAATCATTTCGGGGTTTTCCTATACCGTTATTTCACAATCCGGCCTGAACAGACGGAACTTGATGCTCACCGGGATAATCGTCCTGGCCCTGTCTGCAGGAGTGATCATATCAGCACCCGACAAATATTTCAGGCAGCTTCTTCTCAGGGGTCTTACGGTAACAGATTCATCAGATACACCTTACGGGAATATCACCCGGGGGATGTACGGCGAAGAAAAAAGCACTTACTACGATCACAGGCTTCTTTTTTACAGCGATGATATAATAGAACGTGAAGAAGACATACATTATCCCATGCTTCAACTTGATAATCCTGAAGCGGTACTCCTTGTCTCCGGATCATTATATCCACACCTTGGCGAAATAAATAAATACAAGGCAAAAAGGGTTGTATACGTTGAACGTGATCCGGCCCTGATCAAGGCTGAAAGCAGCACTGAACCGTTTAAGATACCTGATCTGCTGGTTGAAAACAAAGATGCATACACATTCATCAAAAATGCAGGGGAGAAGTTTGATGCTGTTATTTTACTCCTTCCACCTCCTTCTTCCCTCCTGCTTAACCGTTTTTATACTTATGAATTCTTCATGCATGTCAAAAAGGTACTGAAGCCGGAAGGCGTATTTTCCTGTGCACCGGGCATTAATCCCGATTATCTGAATATCGAGTCGGTACTTTTTTTCTCATCAATCTATAACAGCCTTAAAGCTGTATTCAGATATGTCGTTCCCGTCGGTGGAAATAAGTTATATCTTCTGGCAGCAGACAAGGAAATATCAATATCATTCTGTGAGCTAACGGAAAAAAAGGGAATAAGCAATCTTTATGTAGGGCCTGATTACCTGGCTGACGATCTGACAGAATTGAAAACAGACCAGATTATTTCAGTGATTGATGAGTCTGTAAGGCTGAACCATATTCTAACCCCGGTTGCAACCTTTTATTTTCAGGCTTACAATATCAGCAAGAGTATCAATGAAAAACTACCCCTGATCATTTTGCTGGCCTTACTTTTCTTATTGCCCCTCCTGACGGTGAGAAGGACAAATATGCTAATGTATTTCAGTTCTTCTGCGCTGGCAGGCTATGAGATAATCCTGCTGCTAGTCCTGCAGTCTTCGGTCGGTAACATGTATCAGGTTACAGGCCTGATACTTGCCGGCCTGCTCTCAGGGCTGGCCGTCGGCTCCGGGCTCAGCATACCCTTTCTTGAAAGCCGCACTTACCGGATCAAGTCGTGGCTTCTGATAATTTGTTATCTGGCAATGTATTTTGCAATAAAAAGGCTGGTTGACTCAGATAGCAATGTGTTTGTGACTGTGGCATTGATAATTTCGGGATTTATTCCGGCAGCCATCACCGGCAACCTGTTCCGGGAGTTCACTCAAACCGCCATGGTTCCGTCAGTGCCGTCACCAGTATACAGTGCCGACCTTGCCGGATCGGCGGCCGGATGTATTGTGTTTTCAGGCTTTGCAGTTCCGTTAATTGGTATAGGGCCGTCCCTGCTCATCTTTCCTGTACTGGTTCTCACGGGATATCTTTTTGCTTTGAAAGCCAGAAAATGACATCATTTAATAACTTTGCAAACAGAGGTAAGTATTAAGAGAATTTCATATGGAAAATCATCGTAACATGATAAGCAAACGCAACTTTGTAAAAAGGTGTGCAGCTTTATCCACAGGTCTGATCTGTGTTCCGTACGGCAGCCTCCTGTCTGAAATGTCTTCTGTGCAGGCAGGCATCTACAAAAAGGAAGCCATGTTTCAGGAAGAAACACCGGGAGGGATCATGTGCATGATCTGTCCAAACGGATGTGTTCTCAGGGAAGGGGAAGTCAGCCGGTGCAGAAGCAGGAAAGTCAGAAAATCAAAGTTATATACGCTTGCTTACGGAAGCCCGTGTTCCGTGAATGTTGATCCGATGGAGAAGAAACCCCTGTACCATTTTTTGCCGGGGTCCAGGGCATTCTCGATAGCTGCCGCCGGATGCAACCTGTCATGTCTTAATTGCCAGAACTGGACAATTTCGCAGACCAGCCCTGAAAAAACCAGGAATTACGACCTGATGCCCGACAAGGTTGTGGAGGAGTGTATCAGCAGGGGTTGCAAATCCATTGCATATACATATTCGGAACCAGTAACATTCTATGAATATGTTTATGAAACCGCAATCGTTGCAAGAAAAGCAGGGATAAAGAACATTGTAAAATCGAACGGTTACATCAATCCTGAGCCGCTTAAGAAACTATGCAGCGTGATTGACGCAGCAAATATTGACCTGAAATCTTTCAATGAAAGTACCTATCTTAAACTTACCGGAGGCAGGCTTCAACCTGTTCTTGACTCATTGAAAATCTACAGGGATATGGGTATCTGGCTCGAAATAACCAATCTTGTGGTTCCCACATGGTCCGACAATCTTGATGAGATAAGGAAAATGTGCAGATGGCTGAGTGACAACGGATTTAAGAAGGTTCCCATTCATTTCAGCAGATTCTTTCCAGTTTATAAACTTGAGCAACTCCCTCCCACCCCTATCGAAACCCTTAACAGGGCTGCAAGCATTGCCTCTGAAGAGGGCTTGTTATATGTTTACACCGGTAATGTTCCGGGAAATGAACTTTCGGATACAAAATGTCCGTCATGCAAGAAGCCGTTGATCTCCCGCCAGGGATTCCGTGTAACCTCAAACACCATAAGGGATGGAAAATGTGACAGCTGCGGCCGGATCATCGATGGTGTGTGGAACTGATCCCTTGAAATGATCTGATTAAATAAAAATAACCCTGCAGATGAACCAGACTGAAGCCAGGAAGCGTATTGAGAAGCTGCGCCGTGAAATTGAGGAACACAACAGGAATTATTACGTATTCAATGATCCTGTCATTTCCGATTTCGAATATGATCTGCTCATAAATGAACTCGAGACCCTTGAGAAACAATATCCTGAATTTTACAGTGAGGAGTCGCCGACCCGGCATGTTGGAAGTGACCTGACACGTGAGTTCCGGCAATTCGAACATAAATATCCGATGTTGTCGCTGGGGAACACATACAGTATAGAGGAAATCAGGGATTTTGACAGCAGGGTAAGGAAATCAGTAATGGGTGAAATAAGCTATGTTTGTGAGCTTAAATTCGATGGTGCCTCGATAAGCATATCCTATTCAGGAGGATCAATGGAAAAAGCCCTGACCAGGGGCGACGGTACCAGGGGAGATGACGTCACAGAAAATATAACGACCATAAAAAGCATTCCGGGCAGGATCGGTTCAGACGCTGTCCCAGCTTCCTTTATAGCAAGGGGGGAAATACTTATGCCCAGGAGTGTATTCAAGGAGCTGAATGAAGAAAGGGAAAAGGAAGGCTTAAATCTGTTCGCTAATCCCCGCAATGCTGCGTCAGGGACATTGAAAATCCTTGACCCATCCCTGGTTGCAGCCAGAAAGCTGGATTGCCTTTTCTATTCCCTGCTGGGCGATGATCTGCCGGCAGACAATCATTATGATAATCTGAAAAAACTGCAGGAATGGGGATTTCCCGTATCTGACAGTTACAGGCTCTGCAGGAACCTGGATGAGATTATCGGATTCATTCAGTTCTGGGAAACCAGGCGCAACGATCTCCCGTTCGACACAGACGGGGTTGTCATCAAAGTAAATTCCCTCGATCAACAGCTGCAGCTGGGTTTCACTGCAAAATCGCCCAGGTGGGCAATTGCCTACAAATACAAACCTGAGCGGGCATTGACAAAGCTTTTATTTGTATCCTACCAGGTCGGCAGAACCGGCACTGTTACTCCCGTGGCAAACCTTGAACCTGTCCAGCTGGCCGGCACCACTGTTAAAAGAGCCTCTCTCCACAATGCTGACCAGATTTCACTTCTCGATCTGCATGAGGGTGATATGGTTTATGTGGAAAAGGGCGGAGAAATAATACCAAAGATAGTCGGTGTGGACAAAGCTTCGAGGTCAGATACGAGCATGGCGATCAGCTTTATTGAAGAATGCCCGGAGTGCGGTACACCACTTGTTAGAAATGAGGGAGAAGCTAATCATTACTGCCCCAACATACTCCATTGTCCTCCCCAGATAAAGGGCAGAATAAGTCATTTCATCAGCCGGAGGGCAATGAATATTGAAGGACTGGGGGAAGAAACCACGGATCTCTTGTACACCAGGGGGCTGATCCGGAATGCTGCAGACCTGTACGATCTGAAAGCCGGGGAGCTGGCATCGCTTGAAGGGCTAGGAGAAAAATCCGCATCCAATATAATAAGAAGCATTGAAGATTCAAGGAACGTACCATATTACAGAGTACTGTTTGCACTGGGGATCAGGCATGTAGGAGAAACGGTTGCAAAGAAGATTTCGGTCAGGTTCCGGTCCATCGACAAACTGATCAGTGCCGGTATCAGCGAGATTACAGAAGTTGAAGAGATAGGTCCCAAGATTGCATTAAGTATAAAATCATATTTAAATAATCCGGAGAATATTGAACTGATAAACAGGCTCCGGTCCGCCGGAGTTCAGCTTGAAAGCGAAGCTGAAGAGGCCGCCACGGGAAATGTGCTGAGGGGTAAAAACATTGTAATTTCAGGTGTTTTCACGAAGCATACGAGGGATGAATACAAGGAAATAATCGGGAAATACGGGGGAAGGAATGTATCGTCGGTCAGTTCCTCCACCTCCTTTATCCTTGCCGGAGAGAATATGGGACCATCAAAAAGGGCAAAGGCAATTGAACTCGGAATTGAAATAAAAAATGAGGAAGAATTTCTGAAAATCATCGGTGAAATATAAGCAATCCTGCTTGTCGATTTTGACAAAAAACTGTTAGGTTTGCACCATGGAATTATTCAGGAATTTAAGGATAAAGGCGGGGAGATCGATACTGGCCGGGAAGATATCAAAGGTCAACAGGAGACCATACTATACTAATTTCAGAAGCGTAAAAAGCATGGGATTGGTATGGGATGCATCACGACCTGAGGAATTCATGTTGTTGTCGAGGTTTCATCAGAAAATGTCGGAGCATAACATCGAATTCAGGATTCTGGGTTTATTCCCCGGGAAGGTATTACCAAATCAGTTCACTGCCGTCAGATATCTGACCTGTCTCAGGAAAAACGAAATTGATTTTTTCTACCGCCCTGATTCCAAGGATGCCACGGTGTTTATTGAGAAGCAATTTGACGTACTTATAGACATTAATTTCCAGAAACTATTTCCTCTTGTTTACATAACAACATTATCCCGGGCGCGATTTAAGGTTGGGTTAGCTGATGCTGAGCCTGAAAAATCACCGTTCGACCTTATGCTGTCAATAAATAAACCTGTTAATATCGAAAATTACCTGGAACAGATCATCTTATATCTTGACATGATAAATTCTGAATCATCCAAAAAAGCTGTTTAATACGGGGCTAAAAATGAAGAAAATCAAAGGTACAGGTGTGGCAATAGTAACGCCATTCAAAAATGACACGAGTATTGATTTCTCGGCATTGAAAAAGATCACCGAGCATGTGATCGGCGGAGGTGTGAATTACATTGTTGTGATGGGCACAACTGGTGAGTCTGTCACTCTCACTAAAGATGAAAAGAAGGCCGTTCTGTCATATGTACTTGAAGTAACAGACAAAAGGGTTCCGGTAATTGCCGGGATCGGCGGGAATAATACCCAGGAAGTCATAAACTGCCTCAGGCATTCCAATCTCAGTGATGTTGACGCCATCCTGTCAGTTGTTCCGTATTACAATAAACCGGGTCAGAAGGGGATATTTCAGCACTTTAAAACCATTGCCGCATGCAGCCCTGTTCCGGTTATACTTTATAATGTCCCCGGCAGGACCAGTTGCAGCATGTCAGCTGAAACATGTCTCGAGCTGGCTCACGAATGCGAAAACATAGCAGGGATAAAGGAGTCGTCAGGCGATATGTCGCTGGTAACTAAAATAATCAAGGGGAAACCGGAGAATTTTGTCCTGCTTTCGGGCGATGATATGCTTTCAATTCCCATTATTTCACTGGGAGGATCGGGTGTAATATCGGTTCTTGCCAATGCTTTCCCGTCGCAATGCAGTGAAATGATCGGTCACGCCCTGAAAAGTAATTTCAGAACTGCAAGGGAACATCATTTCCGTTTGGTTGAACTGATCGATCTTTGCTTTGCCGAAGGAAATCCATCGGGGATAAAGGCAATGCTGAGTACCCTTAACCTTTCGCACAACGTCCTGAGGCTTCCGCTGGTTCCTGTCAGCAGGCCGCTGATGAGCAGGATCCAGAAGGCAGTTGAGGACTTTAACAAACAGTGATTGATCTTATACCCTTAAACCCTGGGATACAGGCTGCTGGCTTCCGTGACATTGTTTGTACTTTTTTCCGCTTCCGCAAGGACATGGATCATTGCGGCCTACTTTTTTCTCAACACGAACAGGTTCAACCTTCTGATTTTTATCCTGGCCGCTTCCTCCCGTGCTGCTGTATTGCGAGAAGTCGCTTTTTGACGTCCTCAGCTTGCTCATGTCCACCTGCCGCCTGCGCTGGGCTTCCTTTACCTGCTCAGGATCCTGGGTGGGAATATGACCTTTCATGAGAGTACTCACAACATCCTTATTTACCTTGGCAATCATTGTCTTAAAAAGCTCAAATGATTCGAACTTGTAAATAAGCAGGGGATCCTTCTGTTCATAGGTGGCATTCTGCACCGACTGCTTAAGTTCATCCATTTCTCTCAGGTGTTCTTTCCAGGCATCGTCAATAGTTGCCAGTACAACGGTTTTTTCATATGCCCGGGCCAGTTCCCGCCCTTCCGTTTCAGCAGTTGTTTTGAGATGGGTCACCACCTGGAACACCCTGTATCCGTCAGAAATAGGAACAACAACATTTTCATATGCATGCGACATCCTTTCATAAACATCCCTGATTACCGGATAGGCTTGCTGTGAAATCATTTCAACCTTCCTTTTGTAAGTATCAAGGACTTTTTCATAGACTTTCTCAGTGACCTGTTCTGAACTGCTTTTTAAATAATCCTGCTGGGGAACTGGCGAATCCATCGAGAATGAACGTATGAGATCAAAATCGAAGTTTTCAAAGTCACCTTCTCTATGGTATGTATCCACAAGGTTTTCAGTAACATCATACATCATGTTCGCAACATCAACCGAAAGCCTTTCTCCGAGAAGTGCATGCCTCCTTTTCTTATAGATCACCTCTCTCTGTGAGTTCATAACATCATCGTACTCAAGAAGCCGCTTTCTGATTCCGAAGTTATTCTCTTCCACTTTCTTCTGAGCCCGTTCTATCGACCTGGTTATCATTGGATGCTGGATCATTTCCCCATCCTTTAAACCAAGCTTATCCATAATTCCGGCAATACGTTCCGAGCCGAACAACCTCATAAGCTCATCCTCGAGGGAAACAAAGAACTGGGATGATCCGGGATCACCCTGTCTTCCTGACCGACCCCTGAGCTGACGGTCAACACGTCTTGATTCATGACGCTCTGTTCCGATAATTGCAAGCCCGCCGGCGGCACGAACTTCCGGAGTAAGTTTAATGTCAGTTCCACGTCCTGCCATATTGGTGGCAATCGTTATCGTTCCCGATTTTCCGGCTTCCGCAACAATCTCGGCTTCCCGCTGATGAAGCTTGGCATTAAGGACGTTATGCTTCAGCCCCTTCATCTTCAGCATCCTGCTGAGCAATTCCGAAATTTCAACGGAGGTAGTTCCAACCAGAACCGGACGACCCTGTTTATTCAGGCTTACAATCTCGTCAATTACTGCATTGTACTTCTCCCTTTTTGTCTTGTAAACCAGATCTTCACGGTCGTTTCTTATTACCGGACGGTTGGTAGGGATTACCACAACATCAAGTTTATAAATATTCCAGAACTCACCGGCTTCAGTTTCTGCAGTACCAGTCATGCCTGCAAGCTTGTGATACATCCGGAAATAGTTCTGCAGGGTAATTGTTGCATATGTCTGGGTGGCTTCCTCCACTTTAACATTTTCCTTTGCCTCTATTGCCTGGTGAAGGCCGTCGGAATAGCGCCGGCCCTCAAGAATCCTTCCCGTCTGTTCATCGACAATTTTTACCTTATTGTCGATAACAACATACTCAACATCCCGGTCAAACAGGGTCCAGGCTTTAAGAAGCTGAGACATTGTATGCACCCTTTCAGATTTAACGGCATAATCCTGAAGCAGTTCGTCCTTTTTCCTGAACTTTTCCCGGTCGCTGAGCCCGGATTTCTCCAGATCAGCAATTTTTGACCCAACATCCGGAAGCACAAAAAATGAAGCATCCTCAACAGAAGTGGATATCAGATCGAGGCCCTTTTCAGTCAGCTCAATGGAATTGGCTTTTTCATCAATCACAAAATAAAGTTCTTCCGTGATTTTAGGCATTTCCTTGCTGTTATTCTGCATATAGAAGTTCTCAGTCTTCTGCAGAAGGGTCTTATTGCCCTCTTCACTCAGGAATTTGATAAGAGCATTGTTCTTTGGCAAACCCTTATATGCCCTCAGAAGCAATTTGCCACCCTCTTCGGTGTTATTATCTGCAATAAGCCTCTTGGAATCGGCAAGTATCTGTGTTACCAGTTTTTTCTGCGCACTGACGAGTTTGTCAACCTTTGGTTTAAGCTCGTCAAACTGCTTGGTGTCGCTTTTGGCTGTCGGACCTGAGATAATAAGAGGTGTACGTGCGTCATCGATAAGAACCGAGTCAACTTCGTCAACAATGGCATAATGGTGACGGCGCTGCACGAGATCTTCGGGGTTAATTGCCATATTGTCCCTCAGGTAATCAAATCCGAATTCATTGTTGGTACCAAATGTAATGTCGGCATGATAGGCATTCCTCCTTTGGGCCGAATTTGGCAAATGTTTGTCAATACAATCAACCGTCAGACCGTGAAACTCATATATCGGGCCCATCCATTCGGAGTCGCGCTTTGAAAGATAGTCGTTTACGGTCACGATATGCACGCCTCTGCCGGCAAGGGCATTAAGAAAAACGGGCAGAGTGGCAACAACCGTCTTACCCTCTCCGGTGGCCATTTCAGCTATCTTTCCCTGATGAAGGGCAACCCCGCCAATCAACTGCACATCGTAATGCACCATATCCCAGACGATCTCATTGCCCCCGGCAATCCATCTGTTTTTCCAGTACGCCTTGTCTCCCTTGACGGTAATACTATCCCTGGTTGCCGCCAGATCCCTGTCATATTGACGGGCAGTAACTTCCAGCACACTGTTTTCCTTAAAGCGGCGGGCAGTCTCCTTGACAATTGCAAAAGCTTTGGGAACAAGCTCATCGAGTTTCTTTTCAACTTTCTCGCTGATACTCTTTTCAATCTTGTCTATCTCATTGTAGAATTCTTCTTTCTTGTAAACATCCTCCTCCGACTCAGCCTTCTCCTTCAGGAGCCTGATTTCATTCTCGTCCGATTCCATTGATTTCCGGATCTCTTCCCTGAGTAAGGTGGTCTGATCCCTTAACTGATCATTTGAGAGCCCTGAAAGCAATTCAAATTCCTGGTGAATTTTGTCAATATAAGGCGAGATCTCTTTAATGTCCCTTTCGTACTTGTTTCCGAGGAACAGACCTAAAACCTTGTTTATTACACTCATTTTTAATTGTGTTACGCAATCGTTAAATACGACGCAAAATTAGTTTTTTAAAAATAGCAGATCAATATTTGTACCATTTTAATTTCCGGATCTTTGAATTAGTTCGCCTGTCATGGAAATGAATGAAGCAGGATAATGCTCCACAATAGTGACGAAATGTAAAGTTATTAACGGATAAGGGAGTATTTTATCGTCTTATGGACTGAGTTGCTGCTTATCACTATAAAATACAGGCCCGGTATTTTGTCGGGGAGATTTAACTGAATCGGTCCCTCTTCATATACCCTCGTACTAAAAACAATCCTCCCCGCAATATTGAAAATTTTAACTTCATAGGGGTAATCCATTTTAATCCTGCTGTCAGTAGTGAGGGTAAACTGGCCGCTGCCCGGATTAGGATAGACCCTGAATTCTTCCGATTTTTCGGGTTTTTCTTCGTCAACCGGCAGCGGTCCTATGGAAAGATCATCTATTGCCCATCCCCACCCTCGGGCATAAGGATCGGCATGGAGCCTGAATCTGATCAGGACGGAATCCCCGCCGGTAATTCTTTGATTAGTTTTCGTGTAAATCTTTCTCTCCATCATCATCGATTCTTCACCCACGAAAGTTGAGTTATTGCCATCTGTTGAGCTATTATATGCATTCAACCAGGACGAATTTATCCTGCTGTCGTAACCATCGGCCAGAGTGAACCAGCTCCTTCCATAATCTTTTGAACCTTCCACGACCACATAATCATAGAAATCAGAGAATCCAAAAACGGAACCTTCTTCTCCCGGTTCGACCAGTACCAATTCCCTGAATGTTATTATCATTCCTGCCGAATCAAATATGACGGGATGCCTCAGTACAGAGCTGAAATCGAGGCTGCCATTATCCTCGTCGGGACTTTTATAAGGATGCTCGGAGTGAAGACCCGGACTGCTGAAATTCAGGGGTGTTGTGATTTCAAATCCTGAACTGAAGAAACTATCGGATGCATCTGAAAAATCAGTGGAATAATTTCTTACGGCCGGTGCAAGCGCCTCTATGCTGATATTGAAGAAGCCTGCCTGCGGCAAAATCGTGGAATTGCGACCAGCTGCCTTGTCGATTGCCACCAGGCGATAGCTTAAGGAATCGCCGCCTTTAAGAAATCCGTGAGGGAAACCGAGAGTGTTACTGTATTTATCATCCGGCCTTGCTTTCAGGCCTGAGTAAAAAGTTGTTCCGCCGTTAATCCTGTATTCGATGTATACCGTATCGATGCCAATATTATCGGTTACCACGGCTGTAAAGGGTATGGAATCCGTTTTTTCAAAAAAATAATCTGTTTTTTCATGTGTTATCACGGGCTTAACAGTATCCGTGCCAATAAATACACTATAAGGATTCTCCTTTCCTGCAGCCGGTGATCTGAAGATTCTTGAAAAGCTGTCAACTGCATAAAAATAATAGACAAGCCTGGCATTGTAATATGGTATGTCAACTGTCCTGGAAAAAGAATTCGTTAACCTGTAAGGGATCATATTCAACGTATCGAAGGTATTGAAACCGTCGAATGAATAGACCAGTCCCACATTATCCCTGTTGTAAGTGGTATCAGATTTTATCTGTACAACAATATCAATCCCCGTAAGGTGATCTTCTGTATCCATGATCTTCCGGGGTATTATCCTGGTGTTGATCCACCCCAAATCTCCAAGTATGGCTAATGTCAGTTTTCCGGGGTCATGAATTGCCTCACCCTTGTCGATAAAAGGTGTCATGAGGGCGTTTTCCGCCGATGTTTCCAGCTCATCGAGATGAGAAACGCTTGAACCAGGATCCCAGACTGGCGGACTGTAAAGCTTTGCCCTGCTGCCGCCCAGGGCACTTCTGGTCAGCGGACCGTTAAAATACAGCTTTCCCCCAACAAGTTCCCCTGAAAGTTCCTTTGAGTTTTGTGCAAACCACATTGTGTCCGTAAGTCGCCTGCCGTCCTGATTCTCCACGAACATATCATAAATTACAGGAAGGGAGCCAAGGCCATACCACCCCATATTATTATCCACATTCATACTGTCGAAAAATCCAAGGCCATGACATAATTCATGGATAATCGCCGTAACCAGGTCATATTTTGTTGCGGGTGTTTTGCCATCAGTACCATAGTACCAGCTGACACTGCTGTTAAGAATTAGCTCAACATCAGCCTCATACGGTTCTTTGAGCTTTCTTCCGGCTATTTTTTCTGCAACTGCAACCGGATAATATGCTTCTGGTATATAGGCGCCTATTCCCCAGCCGCGGGCAAAAGCAGTAATTGATGCATGCCCGAGCACCCCGCTGGAAGAAACTTTTCGCCAGGAGGCCTTAACAGTCATATCAAGGTCAGGAGGAAGCACTGATTCCAGTATTGCAACGGCATATTCCATCGCACCCCGTGCCTCGCGGGTAAAACCGGAATAAACAACATTTATTTTTCCGCCCCCCTTGGCCCCGGTTTTGTATAAGAATTCCTTTGGCGGGGGGACATATCTTTTAGTAACCTTGTCACCGGCATAACAAATCCGTGTAACCGGCTTGCTATAAATAAAGTCCTGACTCCTTGCAACAGGAGGACATAAGAAACACAGTAAGATTGCCAACAGGTGCGGTCTCATGTAGTTTCGGCTTCATCAGATGCCGAAGTTCTCAAACGCATGATATCCCTGTCAAACTGATACATGTTGTGCTTTCCGATCAGGCGCAGTTTGTCAAGGATGGTCATTACTGATGATTCCTCCTCTACCTGTTCGGTAACAAACCATTGCAGGAAATTATTCGTATTATAGTCCTTCTCCGCAAGTGTCAGCTCAACAATTTCATTAATGCTCGCAGTAATGAATTCTTCGTGTTTCAGAACTTGTTTGAACATGTCTTCCACACCGGTATACTCAGTTTCCGGCTTTTTGAAAGCAGGGATAATTGCCTTGCCTCCCCTTTCATTAATGTATTTTATGAACTTCATCATGTGCCCCCGCTCTTCATCAGCCTGAGCATAAAGCCACTCGGCAATGCCTGCAAAGCCACTTGTCTCAGCCCAGCTGGCCATGGCAAGATACAGATTTGAGGAATATCCTTCCCGTTCAACCTGACGATTGCAAATATCTTCTATTTTCTTTTTTAACATGGTACTGTGGTTTTATTTGGTTTCTAATTAACAGATCAACTAGGATTGTTGTTCGGCTTCCGACAAAAGATTCTCAATTTCAATAATCAGATCTGCAACGGAGAACGGTTTTGAGAAAACCTTATCGGCACCCAGTGCACTGGCAAGGTTCAGATAGCTGCCCGGTCCTGCCTTACCTCCTCCTGAAATTGCAATTACCTTTATCCCTGGCTTTTTTTCCCTGATTTTCATAATAACCTTCAATCCGTCCTCATCAGGCATTATCAGGTCGGTAATCACCAGATCAGTTACGTCCGGCTTGAATTTAAGCAACGCTTCCCTGCCATTGCCGGCCTCAATAACCGTATAGTCTTTACGGGTCAGTGCCGTCCTGAGCATGGTCCGGAGCTCCAGGTCATCTTCAACTAACAATATAACTGACATCAGCAGATACTATTCAGGGTAAAAACATAAACAATCATTCCTGCCTGCAAAATCAAATTAAAAAACCGGTCCTGACGAAAGGTCAGCAATAATTCAAAAATATTAAAATCTTCCTGATTTTTTCCGGTTTGCCGGAATGATTTATGGAATGGGCAGATAAATCCGGAATATTGTTCCGGTACCGGTTTTGCTTGCCACCCTGATTTCCCCATCCAGATCCCGGATAATATCATGTACCACCGACAAGCCCAGTCCTGCAGACGATATGTCATGCCGGCCTGAGAAGTTAGGTTCGAAGATCCGTTTCCTCACTTCCGGGTCAATCCCCGATCCGGTATCTCTTACAGTGATGAGAGTAAAAGCACTGATCCCAGGAATCCTTACTGGAGGCTTGATCTTTACCGCCGGAATCCGGGAAACTCTGACATGCAGAAGCCCGCCCCTGTCATTCATTGACTGGATCGCATTAGTGAAAAGATTTAAAAATATCCTGAACAGCTGGTTCTGAGCAGCATACACATAAACGGGTTCATCCGGAATATCAGATCTGAATCTGATATTTACGGCTGCCTGATTCTTCAAAAGATCCAGGGTTTCAAACAGGATCTCATTTAAACTGACCTTAGATTTCTCACCCGAACTGACGTCGCCTGTCTGAAGAAGCTGCCGGGAAAGCATGCTTGCCCTGGATACAGCCGCACGCAATCTGAGAACTTTCTCAAATAGTTCAGTCCCACCCGGGAGTTCATCATGTATCATATCCGCGTATCCCGAAATGGTGGTCAGTAAATTATTGAAATCATGAACAATCCCCCCTGCAATCATACCATTTGTATCAAGCTTGAGACTTTTTCCGGCATGACTGTTCGCAGCAAAGGTCCTTTTTTTATTTGAATTAATATTTCCCAATACCGTAACCCTGATGTTCTTTTGGACTTCTCAGTAAATAAACGGGTAACCGGCCGGAAAATTGAATGAGGGGCAAATGTTATGTCAGATCAAGATTGAATGCTTTTTTTATTTCCTTAAGCTGGGGATATTTTGAAACAAGGTAATTATATTTCTGTTCATCAGAATAAAGAATTTCATTTGACTCCGACGCGTCCACCACGCTTTCAATATCAATATCACCGGCATCAAACCGGTCTGACAGGAATTTCAACAATTTTTGCTTGTAATTCTGGACAAAAAGATCCTTCTGAGCAGCATTGTCGAGATGGAGACGGATTATGTGGTCATTGTCAACTTCAGTCCTGATTGATTTAAACATGCTGATTATCCTGGTGCCCTCACCTTTCAGCTCATCCATAAAGTCATTCCATGCTTTTTCAAATGCTTCAACGGTAAATGGTTCAGGGGCCGTCGTCTGCCCGGAGGCGGGCAGATGAGAACCGGATACACCGTCTGCTGCTTTTTCATTATTTTCCGGCTGATTTTTTCCGTCAGAAATAATATCTTTTATTGAGAACGATTTGGAAGGTCGTTCAGGATCCCCGATACGGTTGATGGTTCTGGCAGCTTCATGCTTTCCCGGTTGTCCTGGAGCAGTGATTTCTGATTCCCGGATGATCTCTGATCTTGAGGGAAGCCGGAAGTCATCTTCCTTTTTACTCTCTTCCGGAATCAGATCAGAGTTTTTTTTTTCGGAAAGCCCCGGCGCAGACTCATTATTCAGCCGGCACAAAAGGATCAGGAACAATTCGACATGGAAACGAGGGTTCTTGCTTGCCCTGAACGATATATCAGCATTGCTTCCGGCATCCAGTGCTTTGAAAAGAAATTCTTCCGTACACGATTTCATCTGCCTGGAATATCTTTGCCGTATTGCCGGAGTGGTTTCAAGAAGGGATAATGTAACCTCATCACGGCTTATCAGGAGATTGCGGAGATGGCTGTTCAGGCCGGACAGAAAGTTACTTGCATCAAATCCCTTTTCAAGTATTTCATTGAAAGTCAGCAAAACAGATGAAATATCACTACGAAGGGCCGCATCAATTATTTTAAAATAATACTCGGAATCAAGGACATTCAGGTTTTCCAGCACATCCCTGTAAGTAATTTTTTTTCCGCTCAGGCTCACTATCTGGTCAAATATTGAAAGGGCGTCCCTTAATGCCCCGTCGGCCTTCTGGGCTATGACATGCAGGGCTTCCTCCTCCGCAACAATTCCTTCATTGTTCGCGACATACATCAGCCGGCCGACAATGTCTTCAATTTTTATCCTGTTGAAATCAAAAATCTGACATCTCGACAGAATGGTCGGGATGATTTTATGTTTTTCAGTGGTTGCCAGGATGAATATTGCATGGGCGGGCGGTTCTTCAAGGGTTTTCAAAAAAGCGTTGAAAGCCGACTGGGAGAGCATATGCACTTCATCTATAATATAGATGCTGTATCTGCCTATCTGGGGGGGAATCCTTACCTGGTCGGTAAGGCTCCGGATATCGTCTGCCTTGTTATTCGAAGCGGCATCCAGCTCATGGATATTGAATGACCGCATTGAGTTGAATGAAAGGCACGATTCACACTGATCACAGGCTTCAATATTGCTGGTAATATTGCTGCAGTTAATGGTTTTGGCAAAGATCCTGGCACAGGTCGTTTTTCCCACTCCCCGGGGCCCGCAAAAAAGATAGGCCTGGGTCAGATGCTTGTTCCTGATGGCACTTTTCAGGGTATTGGTAATTGATGTCTGACCAACAACCATATCGAAAGTTGAAGGGCGGTATTTTCTCGCAGATACAATGAAATTTTCCATAAATAACCTGCTTCCTCTCTTAATTTCTGAATGTAATTTACAAATATAATGAAAAAGCAAAAGCTGACTAATGGCTGACCGAAATTAGATTCCGTGCAGTAACTGCCGGCAAATCTGCGATTTCGTCTTTTCCATTTTTTGGGCCAGGAAGCTTTTTAATTAAAAAATATTAAATTAACTTTGCGAGCCAAAATCATAAAATTAATTACAAACAAAGACTATGTTGAATCAGTACGAAACCGTTTTCATTGCAACTCCCGTTTTGTCTGAAAACCAGATGAAGGAAGCGGTACAGAAATTCAAGAAGATCATCACCGAGAATGGAGGTGAGATCGTTCATGAAGAGAACTGGGGCCTTAAGAAACTGGCCTATCCCATTCAGAAAAAGTCGACAGGCTTTTACTATCTCATTGAATTCAAGGGAGCCGGCGATCTGATCGAGAAACTGGAAATCCAGTACAGAAGAGATGAAAGGATCATCCGGTTTCTCACATTCAGAATGGAGAAATACGCAGTTGAATATGCTGAAAAAAAGAGAAAACAAAAAGAATCAGTTTTAATGAATGAGGAATAAGAAATGGCACAGAATGAATCGGAAATCAGATATTTGACTCCTCCTACGGTAGAGGTTAAGAAAAAGAAATATTGCCGTTTTAAGAAAAACAGGATCCGCTATATTGATTATAAGGATCCCGAATTCCTTAAAAAGTTTCTCAATGATCAGGGTAAGATCCTGCCGCGACGTATCACCGGCACATCCCTCAAATTCCAGAGGAAGGTGGCCAAGGCCGTGAAAAGGGCTCGTCACATCGCCCTGCTTCCGTATGTTACTGATCTTTTAAAATAGGGAGGATATAGTATGGAGATTATATTGTTACAGGATGTAAACAAGCTCGGACAAAAGGACGATATTGTTAATGTGAAGAACGGATACGGAAGCAATTATCTTATTCCTAAAGGACTTGCTATTGCCGCCACCCCGTCGGCAAAAAAAATGCATGCCGAGAATATGAAGCAGAGGGCACACAAGGAAGAAAAAATAAAAGCAGCTGCCCAGGAACTGGCAACCAGGCTGGCCGATGTCAGGCTTGTTGTCGGAGCTAAAACCAGCTCGACAGGAAAAATATTCGGATCTGTCAATACTATCCAGATTGCTGAGGCCCTGAAAGAAAAAGGCTTCGACATTGATCGGAAAAGCATTGTTCTTTCTGAGGAGCAGATCAAGGAAGTCGGCACCTATAAAGCCAGGGTGAAACTTCACAGGGATGTGAAGGTGGATGTCGAATTTGAAATTATTGCCGAGTAAACAGGCAATATCATTCTGTTACCGGATACAACTCCTCATAGTCATCCTGAGGTTTGGATTTCAGAATCTTCAATATTCATCGTGAAAATCCTTCCGGCGTTCATATTTCAGGTCTGCAAGAACAGATGACTTGACCCTGATCGTAAAATTCCACATCTTCAGGGTACCGTTTGGCACCCAGTTAAAGCTCATGGTCCAGCAATGCAGGTCGCGGGTAATACCTATGTTGGTCATTGTTATTTTCCTTTCTTTCAGATCATATCCGCTGGTGTAGGTAATTGCTGTCTTTTTTGTAAGGGTAACATTACCGCTGACCGACAGGGTCTGACTGAGCATTGATTTCAGCGATGGTTTCTGGTAACTCAGATTGTAGTGAACCCTCATCGACCATGGCACGTCAAAAATAGCATAACCCCATTCGTCATACAGGCTCTCCCCGGTGTCGGTTCTGCCGCCTCCGGGAGACCTGTCCATGGCCGTCGCTCCCCTCTGGCCCGCCTGCTGGCGGGTTGAACCCTGTTTGCCCTTCTTATCGCCCCTGAGGAGCTCTCCAAGATCAAAATCCAGGCTCGCATTGAATCCTGTAAAACGCATGAGCTTATGATTCTGTTTCAGGGCGAAATCGGCCGTGGGCTGTCCCTTCTCATTAATACCATATAATGAAAAGTTTGCATTGGCAGACACTCCCAGATTATTGAAAAGGGTTGTCCGCATTGCCATAGCTACCGGCGACCATTTCATCGAATCGGCAAAAATGTTGTAAGAGGTATTTATGCTGAAATTGTCAATGATCTTGACCTTTTCAGGCTTGCCGGTAGTGTCGTTGCGTGCAAAAACCTTTGCCTCAACAATATTCACAAGGCTGAAGGATATTGAGCTGCTCCGCTTTCCAAGTGAAGGTGTCCCGAAAATATTATCACCAAATATTGAGTATTCAGTAAAATGGCCGAGCGTATCCCTCTGAACGCTCCTGTACATGTCGCTGCTCAGACCCTTGAACACAGGAATGTAGCTATAACTAATGCCTGGTTTCATAACATGTCGTATAGCCTGCACCCTCGATTCAGGCCGGAACATGAAGGTACCGTAGATCTGCGGATTGAAGCTTGCAGATATTGAAGGATTGATTGCATGTCCGTAAAAAAAACCCCGTGAGGTATCCGTAACAACCATTGGCATCCTCCTGTTCAGATCGGGATTGAAATAATCAGGAACCCATCTTTTCTCATACTTCTGGGTATATAGCACACCCCGGTATGTTACCTGCGGAGATATCGAGAAGTTCCTGAAAGGGCGCAACTGAAGGCTCAGAGGAGCTTCGTGCCTGAACCCGCTGCGCATATTGTTCCATACATGTTTCGTAAACAGCAGGCTGTCATATGTGCCGATCTGGTTATCAAGCGCGGCAGAGTACTGAAACTGAAGCTCCTGATACCATTTTTTGGGACCAGGGCTTTTGCCCTTGAGAGGATAAATCCTGCTCATGTTAAAGTTGATCTTGGGGAGATTAAGGCTCACGGTCTTATTTCGTACATTCTGACTGTGATTCATGCTCGCCGAGAAATTGAAGGGTGATCCTTCCCACACTTTTGAATAGCTGATACTTGACTGACGTTGCGTTGATACATGCTCCGCCACCGAATAACTGTTGGTTTTATCGTACCCGCTTGAACTCATATTGACGCTGGCAGAGAATCTTGAACCGGGCCTTGCCTTGGGATTCTGATTGTATGACCAACCTATCTTGTAGTTGGTTACCCTGGTGTAATCAGGTAATCCTTTATGCCCCGAGACATTGTTGGCGTAACTGAATGAAAACCGCCCGTTGTATTTATACAGCTTATTGTAATTCGATTCAGCCGTCAGTATCCATGTTCCGTTTGTGTATATGCTCCCCTTGACTGCCAGATCATAGTAATTGCTGATTGCAAAATAGTAGCCTCCTTCGGTAAGGTTATAACCCCTCTGCTGCTCCTGCCCCACCCTTGGTATAAGGATTCCCGATGCGGCCCTTTTTTTTTGAATCGGAAAGAAGCCAAAAGGTATGGCCAGGGGCAGGGGTATCCCTTCAAGCACAAGATTTCCAGGGCCGGAAATTATCTTCTTGCCCGGATATACCTTGGCTTTCGGAAGATTGATGTAGAAATGCGGATGATCGGCGTCGCATGTTGAATAGGTGCTCCTGGATATATTGGAAGTACCATCATCAAGCAGTTTCGTCATTGAGCTGTGCAGCAACCCGTCCTGCTGCTTGGTGACAATATTGTAGGCTATGGCTTTTCGGGTAACGAAGTTATAGATCAGGGAGTCGGATTGGTATTCCTGCGCTCCCTCCCTGAAAACCGGACTGCCATGAACCGCTCCCGTCGAATCTCTTATCCCCGAGGCGAAAACAGTATTGGTTACCATATCAAACACAATGGAATCGGCCTTGATCTCAATATTGCCATAGGTAACAACAGCCTGATCAATCAATGTTGCCGTTTTTTTTTCAAGATCATTTCTCTTGATCCCTGCGGAAGTATAATTTACCTGTTTGTCAATCGCGTCGGGAGAGACGTGCCTGAGATTCGGAAAGACAGTACGGGGAATCAGTGTGTCGGGCGGAGTTATGATTGAATCGGATCTAATGACGTGCTCCTGGGAAAAAGACAGGTAACAACGCATCATCACCAGGAACACCAGAAGAAACCGGATTTCTTTAAAAAAATACAACTTAAGTACTATTTTTGTATAGTTTTTGTGCGACTTCGGGATGTCGGGAACAAAACTAACTAAAAAAACATGAACAATACATGCATACCGATATTATAAACGGCAAATACCACAGTAACCCCATCATTCCGTTCCGCTTGATTTTATTCCTGATTCTTTTCGTAACATTGCCCGGTATCAATGAGATCCGGGGCCAGGGAAAAACATGGGTTATAGTCATTGATCCGGGCCATGGCGGCAAGGATCCCGGAGCGCTGGGTTCATTCGCAAAGGAAAAGAATATCAACCTGGCAATTGCCCTTAAAGCAGGGGAATACCTTGAGAAAAACCTCAGTAATGTGAAGGTTCTCTATACAAGGAAAGATGATGTATTTGTGGGTTTGATTGAAAGAGCTGATTTTGCAAATAAAAACAAGGCCGACCTGTTCATATCCGTTCATGCAAATTCAATAGCGAAAAAAACTATCCAGGGGACCGAAACGTGGATAATGGGACCGGCCAGGGATGAACAGAACCTGGCAGTTGCAATGAAGGAAAATGAAGTAATTCAGTGGGAAGATGATTTTACAACAAAATATGAGGGCTTTGATCCGAAATCTCCTGAATCATATATTATGTTCACGGTGATGCAGAATACATTCAAGGAGCAAAGCACATGGCTTGCCTCAGATATCCAGAATCAGTTCCGGAACAGGGCCGGAAGAAATGATCTGGGTGTTAAGCAGGCCGGATTTCTGGTACTGTATATGACAACCATGCCAAGTGTACTCATAGAAACCGGATTTCTTACAAATCCGGAGGAAGAGAAATTCCTGACTTCCAAAACCGGACAGGATTATATCGCTTCAGCCATTTTCAGGGCCTGCCGTTCCTACATCAATGAGATAGAAAAGAAAACCATCGTTTCGCAGGATATGAAATTAATTGAAATCCAACCTGCAGATACGGCAAAAGAACAGACAGTCGACAACATATCGGATCCTGTGACGTTTTCGGTTCAGATAGCATCTTCCACAAAGAGAATAGAAATTATCCCTGATAATTTCAAGGGTCTTGGAGATATAAAGGAGATATTTATCGATAACCGCTATAAATATGCAACGGGAAGTTTTTTCGATTACAAGGAAACTGTTGAGTACTGGAAAAAGATCAGGGCAATTATACCGGATGCATTTGTGATTGCATTGCAAGGCGACAAAATACTACCTTTGGAGGATGCAAAAAGGCTTACTCAGCAAAAATAAATGAAACACATGAAAAAACTAACAAACGAAGTTAAAGTAGGAATAACCGTCTTTCTGACAATAATTGTTTTCATATGGCTTTACAATTTCCTGAAGGGCAAGGAGATCCTCAGTAACAAGGCACGGTACTATGTTGTATATGACAAGATAGCAGGGCTTGTTGAATCAAGTCCTGTCGAAGTTAACGGATACAAGGTGGGAATAGTGCAGGCAATCAGGTTTCTCAATCCGGTAAGCGGAAAGCTTCTGGTGGTCCTGTCGGTCGACAAGGGATTCAGGCTGCCTGTGAATAGTGTTGCCGAGATAACCACTGCATCCCTAATCGCAGGAATGAAAGTACAGCTGGTTTTCGGAAACGGACCCGGTTTCTACTCGAGTAATGACACCATACCCGGCCGGCTTGTCGAATCTGTAATCACCAGATTGGAAAATGAAATCATTCCGCTGAAAAACAAGGCAGAATCTGTTATTCAAAGCTTGGATACAACCCTGGGATCCATAAATGATATAATGACCCCGGAATTCAGAAATAACGTCAATGCCGGAATCGCCAGCCTGAGAAATACGGCCGATGGAATTGAGAAAGCTGATCTGGGAGCCTCACTCGAAAATATCAAAAAGCTGACGGAAATGCTGGCCGAGAATACAACAAGACTTAGCAGGACATTTGAAAACCTTGAATCTGTGACC
The DNA here is from genome assembly GCA_009877105.1 of Bacteroidales bacterium. Classification (GTDB taxonomy): domain Bacteria; phylum Bacteroidota; class Bacteroidia; order Bacteroidales; family VadinHA17; genus LD21. Next base: position 56,698 of record WXFD01000024.1, on the reverse strand, counting down.
GATACCCTCGTGGCAGCTGACCTGTATTCAACAGTGAACAACCTCAGGAGCAGCCTTGGAAAACTGACTGTACTGGTGGAAAGTCTCACCGATGGAAAAGGTACGGCCGGACAACTGATGACCAATGATTCCCTGTATATAAATCTCAACAGGAGTCTTGCAAGCCTTGACCTCCTTTTGCAGGATTTAAAATCAAATCCCCGCAGGTATGTTCATTTCTCAATGTTTGGCAGGAAAAACTGACCTGAAACATTTTTATTTCTTATAAAAAAGGGTTATCTTGATCTAAAAATTTCCTGACTGACCGATTGAAAAATCACCCCGGCTTTGCATATTAAAATTGCATAAAAACCGATCAGAACACCTAAGGAATTGTGACACATGGGCAAACAAAACAACCTGATCGTAACATATTGATATACAGATATATATAATAAGCAGAAATATTTTTTTCTTTAAGTTACTGATGGTTAAAACCATATACTTTTTTTGAATTTATCAAGTGAAAATAAATTTTTTTTTGACATTTTTTTTGTAAATCTTGCCTCCTGATTTTTCCTATTTTGGAACCTTTCAACGAAAATGCCTCCATGAATAAATCGCACATTGATGTTTGGAATAATTGTCTGCAGATAATAAAGGATATTATTCCATCCGTCAGTTTTAAAACATGGTTTGATCCAATAATTCCCCTGAAACTTGAAAACAATGTCCTTACCATTCAGGTTCCAAGTCCTTTTTTCTATGAATATCTTGAAGAACAGTATATCGACATCCTGAGAAAAACCCTGAGACGCGAGATTGGGTCCGATGCAAAACTCGAGTACAACGTAGTGCTTGAGAATGCAAATTATTCCGACGGAAAGCCGTATACGGTGAAATATCCGTCGAGAAACAAAACCGACCTCAAGAACAAGCCTGTACAGGTTCCCTTTGATGTCACCCAGCCTTCAATCAGAAATCCGTTTGTGATACCGGGCATCAAAAAGGTCCATTTCGACCCCAGGCTCAATCCGGATTACAATTTCAATAATTTCGTTGAGGGTGAATGTAACAGGCTTGCCAGATCGGCAGGGATCGCAGTAGGCAATAATCCTGGCGGCACTGCTTTCAATCCGCTGATGATCTACGGTGATTCAGGGCTTGGCAAAACGCACCTTGCACAGGCAATCGGTATTCTGGTGAAGGAAAAACATCCCGACAAGGTTGTGCTTTATGTAAATGCCAACAAGTTCCAAACCCAGTTTGTAGAATCAGTCAGGAACAACAATAAAAATGACTTCCTTCATTTTTACCAGATGATTGACGTACTGATACTGGATGACGTTCATGAATTTGCCGGGAAGGAAAAAACCCAGGATATGTTCTTTCACATATTCAATCATATCCACCAGTCGGGAAAGCAGCTGATCCTTACCTGTGACCGTCCGCCCGTTGAACTCCAGGGAATGGAACAAAGACTGTTGTCCAGGTTCAAATGGGGGCTTCAGGCTGATCTTCAGCGCCCGGATTATGATACAAGGCTGGCAATTCTCAAAAAGAAGGCATATAATGACGGAATTGAACTGCCAGAGGAGATTTTCGAATACCTTGCCGAAAATATCACCAACAATATAAGGGAACTTGAAGCAGTATTGATATCACTGTATGCACAATCAACCCTGAACAGGAAGGAGATAACCCTTGATCTTGCACGGCAGATGGTTGAGAAGCTTGTAAGTACTTCACGCCGTGAAATTACAATCGAATACATCCAGAAAATAGTTTGCGACTATTATAAGATCCCAATAGAACTGATCCAGGGCAAAACCAGGAAAAGAGAGATCGTACAGGCCAGACAGGTATCAATGTATTTCTCAAAAAACCTTACAAAAGCATCGCTTGCCAGCATTGGTTCACATATCGGAGGGAAGGATCATGCAACCGTCCTGCACGCATGCAAAACCGTCAATAATCTAATTGACACCGATAAACATTTCAGAAACCAGATAAATGAGATTGAAAAGAAACTAAAAGTATAATTATGGACATATTGTCTTTTACTGAGAAGTTTTTTGAAAAATACGGGAACAGGAATGAAAAGCCTGTTCTTTTTTTCTCTCCCGGAAGGGTAAACCTTATCGGTGAACATACCGACTATAACGGAGGCTTCGTTTTTCCCTGCGCCCTCAATTTCGGAACATACCTTGCAATACGTACTGTAAAGGATAAAACACTCAGATTCAGCACACTCAACTTCGATGATGACGATGAGGTTCAGTTGGCCAACAATCTCTCAAAGCGTGGAAATAAATGGAGTAACTATCCGCTCGGGGTGATCAGTGAGTTTTTGAAAAGAAAGATCAGCGTAGGTGGCCTGGAAATGCTTTTTTACGGCGATGTTCCCAACGGAGCTGGTTTGTCCTCATCAGCCTCGATCGAAATGGTCACAGCAACTGCACTCAACGACATTTACAGTGCGGGACTGAAAACACTCGACCTGGTGATCCTGAGCCAGAAGGCCGAAAATGAATTTGTCGGAATGAATTGCGGAATCATGGATCAGTTTGCCGTGGGTTTCGGTAAAAAGGATCATGCAATATTCCTCAACTGTGATACCCTCGACTATGAAAATGTACCTGTCAATCTGGGTAACAATGCGCTTATAATAACAAATACCAATAAGAGACGCGGGCTAACCGATTCAAAATACAATGAAAGAAGGTCTGAATGCGAAAAGGCAGTTGAATTGCTTCAGTCCTTCCGTCCGATTAAAAACCTGAGTGAACTGAACACTGATGACACAGGTTTTCTTGAAGAATTCATCAAAGATCCTGTCATTCTGAAAAGAGCCAGGCATGTCATAAGCGAAAACGGCAGGGTGCTGGAAGCAGTGAAGGTTCTAAAAGAGAATAACATACGGCGATTCGGAGAACTGATGAACCAGTCGCACGATTCGCTTAAGGATGATTACGAGGTGACGGGCAATGAACTGGATACTCTTGTTTATGAAGGCAGAAAGCTGCCGGGTGTTACAGGAACCCGCATGACCGGCGCAGGTTTTGGAGGATGCACCGTAAGCCTGGTGGAAAAGGAACATGTTCCCGGATTCATTTCCGGATTGAAATCAGTATACCAGGAGATCACAGGTCTCGTCCCCGATTTTTATCAGCCTGAAATTTCGGATGGTGCAGGAAGAATATCCTGGTAAACAACCTGAAACCGTTCAGTCCCAGGCTGATATCTGTAATTCAGTCCGATGATTGGTATTTAGCGGATTTTTCTGTCTGGCAAACTACTTTTTTCCCTTATAATTATCCGGATCAATATCCTTCACGCATCTGAAGCCTACGGTTGCGCTTCTGTCAAACCCAGGTGATATCAGCAGCATGATCTGGGTCCGGTCGAGGGGCTGGGGGCCTCCCTGGATATACCATCTGCTGGAATCGGGACGGAAATAACTTCCTCCCCTGATTACGAGAAAATAATAGGACCCGTTGAAGTACATATCATTTGTAACCTGCCATACATTTCCTACAAGATCCATTACCCCATACGGGCTGGCTCCCTTTGAAAAAGCGTCGACCGGAGTTGATTTTCCGAATGCATTATTACAGAAAGTCGCATGAAACTCATTACCCCATGGCCAGAGCCTTTTGTCCTGACCCTGGGCAGCAAGCTGCCATTCAGCCTCCGTAGGCAGTCTTTTCCCTGCCCATTTTGCATATGCCCTGATATCGTCATAACCCACGTATACAACCGGATATTTTTCCGTGCCGGGCTTATAAATGCCATATTCCCAATGTCTCAGGTACCTTGTGGTATCAGCAGGCCTGTATCCCGAGGCAGAAATAAACTCGTAATACTGTTCATTGGTTACAGGAAATCTGTCGATAAGAAAACTGTCGATCTTATGGGTATAATTGCCGGTTGCAGGATAAGGAATGAAATTATCATATGCTGATACTGAGTAAGCGAAATCGGTTCCGGGCACAAGCACCATGTTCCGGTCGTATTCTGTCATCCTGGGTGTCCTTGTAACCTTGCTGATAAGCCAGGGCTGCCCGCCTTTGATCCTTATAATATTTTCATCCATGAGGATCTTTTCGCTGAGAAGCTGGATAACGATCTTACCTTCATAATATCCAAACATATCCTTTACACTCAGTGTGGTATCGCTCTTCAGGCTGAATTCCCTCGATTCTCCTCCATACGCGGGAGAACCCTTCCAAACTACCAGCTTCCCGGGTGAATTGCTGCTAATCCTTATCCGATCACCTTCAAGGCTGGAATTCAGTATAACGGGAAATGCCGCAATACAATCAACCGAGCCCTCTCTCCTGGTTCCGTTGTATGATGCCTGCCATCCGTCAGCATTCACCGGCAGGCACAACTTGCCGTCAACCAGTTCAGGGGTAAGATTTTCATGATCCCACAATGAAACATAATGCAGGCCGCTGTCAGCATCGATCCACAGGATCCTGTCTCTAACTCCATTACTGTTCATATTCAAGACCGTAAAAATCTTCTTCCGGCCGGAATGCCACTGGTTTATGTAAACGTTGTCTTCTACTGATCCAATAAGAGGGATCCAGTTCTTATCCAGGAAGGCATCATTATTCTGCCTCAGGATAAATGTCGTTTTGGCAAGGAAATCAAGATCATCATTGTAATTTTCGTCCCTGCCTCCGGGCCTGTACATGTTAAGTTCAGTTCCGTAGCCGTTAAAGAAAGCTATGGCAATTTCCCTGTGGAGGATGTCTTCCCCCACATCACACACCCTGAAAATTGAAAAATCGGGTTTAATGAACTTATTAAGATTTAGTTCAGGGCTGAGAAAGATTGCATTATGGACCCGTCCGGAAATGATCCCCTGCATGTCGCGAGGCACAGCCATGCCCTCTGAGTACATAACAATACCTCTCCCCACGCTGTCGGCAGCCAACTGAAGTTCGGCACTTGAGCTGCTCCTTGTATCAAGCACCACGCCATCGGCTTCGGTCTCCTTCAGTACTCGTGCCAATCCTCTCAAATGATCTTCCTTCCGTGTGCTAAGATCCCAGGGATTATATGCAATGAAAAACCTGGTACCGCTCTGATGTGACAAGCGGACAAAATTTCTGAGCTGGGCAATCCCTCCCGGCAGGTCCCTGTAAAGATCCCATTGATTCCTCTGATCAAGACCTAATCGTGGCCATGTTGGCCAGATTCCAAATACATCAATATGACCAAAACGACTCATGCCGTTTCTCAAAACATCAGGGTAAGTATATTTACCGCTGATCCTGTCAAAGAATTCCCTGTCCCAGGCCATTTGAAGAACGACCAGATAGGATTCCCTTATCCACTTCAGATCCGGTCTTTCATAAAGGGAATTGTCGAAGTTCTCAGTGTCATACAGGTATTTTTCCCTGAACATTACTGACAATCCATCCTGCCAGGTACCCTTGAAAGCCTCAAAATAAATCCTGTACTGAACTTTGGCTCCCGGAGGCAGTTTTGTGGCGTACCTGAGCCTGATCCCTCCGGTAATATTTCTGCGCCGTGTCATGCTGCATACCGAATATTCGTCATCAATACCGAACGATGTATAGCCCAGCTCCCATGCATTGTCGGGCAGAATGATCCTCAGAGGCCGGCATCCCGGCCGGAAGAGGCAGGCCCGTGCCAGTTCGTCTGTCCCGTAACCGGTAATACTGACTGACTCATCGTCAATTTCAAATGGCAATACATTGCTTATGGTAACCGTGTCACTGGATATATTTTCAAATTCGCAGTCCCATACCTGAAAATTCCCCGGCAATGGTTTAAATCTCAGGCCGACCTTATTCTCTGTTCTCACGTGAATAACGGAATCTTCAGCAATAACGCCCTGCGTTCCTGTGTTATAGTTTTTTTGATCAATCTGGAAACTTAAAAAAGGTTTTTTCCGTTTAATTACAAGATTATTGTTGTCAGTTAATGTAATACTGTCTATACAGAGGCCTGAAACGGTTGAGATATTAACCTTTTCAAGTTTCTGGGAGTTCAGGGAAACAGGAATAAGGCAGATGAAAAAAAGTAGTAAATATCTGATCTTTAATACGAAAGGGATCATAGGAAAACTAATGATAATAACCGGTTGATTTTTATGCAAGTTATAATATCGCAGTCACTAAAAAAAAGTTTTTAAGTTAAGGAATTCGCAAGTGCCGCAGTTACATGCAGAATTCATTGGTTAAAAAGCTCCGTACAAACCGACAGACATTACAAAAGATGTCAGCATTCAAGAAAATAATCACACTAATATTGCCGGCCATGCTGCTTATTTTGTTAGCCGATACGGGATGTATGCCTGCGAGAAGGGCTCCGGCCCATTCCAAAAAGATGACCACCCAGGAGGCCAGTACCACTCCGATGGGAAGAAACAGGTATTATTATTCCCCGTCGTACCAGAAAAAGCTTAACAAGAACTTCAGAAGAAAATAGGGGACTTAAGCAATTATTCATCACATACCAGCCTGAGTCCGTCATAAGCAAGCATGATTCCTGCCGGCAGCCCGGCGGATACCTCATCATGACGTCCCATCTGATGACCGATATGGGTAATGAATGCCTTTCTCGGTGATATCTGCCTTATAAAATCGATTGCTTCGCGAAGGCTGAAATGCGAGATATGTTTTTCTTTTCGCAGTGCATTTATTACCAGGTATTTGACCCCAAAAATCTTTTCCTTCGTTTCTTCCGGAACATAATTTGCATCAGTAATATATGCAAAATTGCCTATGCGGAACCCGTAAACCGGCAGCCGATAATGATAAACCCTGAGAGGCAGGACACCAATGGAACCCACCTCAAATCCATATTCAGGAATAAGGTTGAGCCGCATCTTCGGAATTCCCGGATATTGATACTCGGCAAAAACATAGGAATATTCCTTCCTGACAGCCTTCTGCACCCTCTCTTCCGCGTAAATATCAATTGCATCACGGCTTCTGTAATTATAAGCCCTTACATCATCCATACCTGCAATATGATCCTTGTGTTCATGAGTAAGAAGTATCGCATCGAGTTTCTTTACATTTTCACGCAGCATCTGCTGCCTGAAATCAGGGCCGGCATCAATCACAATGCAGGTCTCGTCTTTCTCAACAAGTATCGATGTGCGCAGCCGTTTATCATGAATATCATCCGATGTACAAGTATCACATTCACAAGCAATGACCGGAACACCCTGGGAAGTTCCGGTTCCTAGAAATGTAATTTTCACAGGTAACGAATTTGAAGGCAAACCTATATTAAAATTCCCTAACAGGCAATAAGTCCTGTAAATTTGAAACAGACCGCTTTCCCGGATATCTTTTCTTACCCGATCAGTTTTCCTGCAGAGCCGGAAAGCCAGGAACATAACGGGATGAAAGCGGTCTGGGTAAAGCATCTCCATCCGTTGCATGAATGGAATGCTCAATTAATATCGGGCGCGGCAGTCATATCGGAAAGTTGTTCATTTCCAGGATTTCATTCCAATCGCTGGTTTTATCCATAGGTGTATTATACGAATACTTCAGAAAAATTACTGAATACCAGATAATTAAAGTCGTCTCAGGGAAACATCATGTCGGGAAGACAGATCCATCCGGGTACAATACAACTGAATGGAAGGTATTACCTGAAATGGCGCAACAGACGAAACCGGAATAAAATTATTTAAGCGGGTCATTACGTCATAATCCTTAAATTTACATTCCAAAAGCTCTGCTGTGCCAGGAAAAATATATATGATCCCGGTCACTCTGGGAAGTGATGATTACAGGTTACTCATACCTGACAAAGTAATCGGAATTACCAGATCCCTTAGGGTTTTCATTGTTGAGAACGTCAGGACCGCCAGAAGATTTCTGAGGCTGATCGACACTGAATTCCCGATCGGCGATACATTGTTCGTCGAACTTAATGAGCACACACCCGAACCGGATATTATCCGGTGCCTCGATCCTGTCATTGACGGCAGGGATGCCGGGCTCATGAGTGAGGCTGGTATGCCGGGAATAGCTGATCCCGGGGCCCGGGTGGTATCACTGGCTCATCAGAAAAAGATAAGGGTAATTCCCCTTTCAGGCCCATCAAGCATCACCATGGCTTTAATGGCGTCGGGACTGAATGGGCAGAATTTTGCGTTTCACGGTTATTTGCCGGTCAGGGATAAAGAAAGGATCGCAAAAATCCGTGAACTTGAAACAAAATCACGCAGCGGTCAGGCCCAAATCTTCATGGAGACACCTTACAGAAACCAGAAAATCCTGGAATCCCTGCTGGATGTTTGCAGCTCTGACAGGAAGCTTTGTATTGCAAGCGATATATCCCTGCATTCGGAAAGCATAAAAACAAAGACTATCGGTGAATGGAGGAAAAATATTCCGGACATTAAGAATCATCCCTCTATCTTTATTCTTCAGTAAAAGTTCCGGTCCTGATTTATCGATTCAATGGTCCTCCGGCAGTGTGAAATCATTAACAGACCAGAGTGTCGAGCTGCAGCTGCCGGAAACTATTTCAGGCTACAAATGAATAAAATACACATCTATTCAACTGAAAGCACCTTAACTTCATAAACAATTACGGCGCGCGGTGGGATTTTCCGCCCATCCCCTATCAGTCCGTGACCAAGAAACGGAGGGATAATAAATATGGCTTCTGCCCCAGGCCTCAGCATTTTAAGACCTTCATAAAGTCCCTGCTCGATGCCGGTTTTCCCAAGGACAATCTCTTTCGGCCCCGAATCATCTGATGAATAACATTTTGTACCATCCAGGAGGGAACATTCGTATGCGATCCTTACCTTTTTATTGTCAGATATCAGATTTCCCCTTCCCTCCTTTCTTAAAAAATACCAGAGACCCGTAGGGGATTCCTGCATACCGAGGCCTTTCCTTTCAATGTAATTTTCAATAATTTCCCTGTCTTTCTGGACGAAATAACGGTTCAGTTCCGTCATGTCGTTCTTTCCCGGCCCGCTCACAACTCTTTCTGCCTCGTTCCTGCCCCTGCAGGAGATGAGCAGGACTGACAGAAAAAAAGTGAAGATACAGATCCGGTAATATTTAAACGGTTGCATTTTTTATCAGGGCGGCATTGTCGTTCAGGATACGGAGGAAATAAGCGATAGTATTATCAAGATTCTCGTAATATTCTCCGCCGGAGGCATTCATGTGTCCGCCGCCGGAGAAATACTCTGAAGCAAATTTATTTACCGGGAAATTCCCTTTTGAGCGGAAGGAAATTTTCACGTGATTTTCCTTTTCAATGAAAAGAACAGAGAATACTATATCCCTGATTGAAAGAGGAAGATTCACAAATCCTTCAGTATCGCCCTTGACATGATTGAAGTCGGTCAGATCACGACGGGTAAGGTAGATATATGCCGTCTTTAATTCGGGAATGATCACCATGCGCTTATTCAGCGCAAGTCCCATGAGGCGCATACGGTCAGCCGAATAATTGTTGAAAACAACATTAATCATCTTCTCCCTGTTGATGCCGTTATCCAGAAGGTCAGCAACGATCCTGAAGGTCCTGCCCGTCAATGCACCATGATCAAAATTTCCCGTGTCGGAAATGATCCCGACATAAATGCATTCGGAAAATTTATTATCCGTATATGGTACCCCGTCCATCAGGGTAATCAGTTCATAAACCAGTTCGGTCGTAGCACATTTGGATGGGTCAGATATCGTGAGATCAGTAAAATCAGCCGGATCAAGATGATGGTCAATAATTACCTTTTTTGCCCCTGAGCTGATGACGTATTTTTCTGCCTCACCCAGCCTGCCCGGATGGCTGAAATCAGTCATAATAATCAGATCGGCCTGTTTGATCAGGGCTATACATTCAGCTCTCTGTCTTATGAATATCCTTATCTGGTCAGCTCCCGGCATCCATTTCAGAAACTCCTGAAGATTATTTGGAGAGATCATGTCAACATGCCTGCCTTTTGATGTAAGATAGTGGAACAATGCAAGCTGTGAGCCAATTGCATCTCCGTCAGGATTAATGTGGCAGATAATAAGTATGTTGTCAGACGATGCAATCAGTTTCGATAATTCTTTTGTATATTTGGCCGGATCAATCACTTTTTCCATTTTTTTGACAAGTTGTCAAAGATAGGAAATTTCCTTATGACAGTTGACTTGAAAGACTCTATAAATAACAGCAATGAACGGCGAAATCACATTCTCAATAATTAAACCCGATGCATTCGGCAGCGGAAACACGGGCCCGATCCTGGCAATGATTCATGAAGCAGGCTTTGAAATAGTTGCACTTAAGCTTCTGAGGATGACCAGGGAGCAGGCCAAGAGCTTCTATGCCATACATAAGGACAGGCCATTTTATAACGATCTTGTGGAATTCATGATAAGCGGACCTGTGATTGTCATGATACTCAGGCAGGAAAATGCGGTTGATAAATTCAGGAAGCTGATCGGAGCAACAGATCCGGCAAAAGCTGAGCCGGGAACCGTCAGGAAAAGATTTGCATCCTCAGTGCAGATGAATGCAGTTCATGGCTCAGACAGTGATGAAAATGCCCTCCGTGAATCCAACTTCTTCTTTTCGGAAGCCGAAAGATGCCTTTAAATTCACGGGCTCCGTTCTGTCCTGTACTTCCGTTCATATATTTTTCCAAAACATTCCGGGAAAACGATTGTTATTTTAATGTCAAGATTCCTGATTTGATCATTTTATTATGGTGCCTGATAATAATCCATCCGTTACAGAAATTAAAAAGCTTGAAAAATATTCTTCGGCATTTACACTCTCCGATATGGAGATTTTTATTTTTCCGGAACTCTTTTTTCCGCTTGTAATCGCCAATATCATGTCGCCGGTTATCTGGAAATGGAGGGATGATCCATGGTTCAGCAATATTGAATCAAAAAGTTTCAATTACAAGGTGAACCGGATAAAACAGTTTATTATTGACAATTATGTTTTCAATCTCGATCTGTCAACCTGGGGACTCACTACAAAAACCAGGGAAATGTCCCGGTTCAGTGATTTCTTTGACCTTGAGATCATGAAACAATCAAATGCACTATTCGGATACGAGGGGGATAAGTATTATTTCGATATTGATATCAGGAAGCACTTCGGGCTGGATAAATATGATTCGGAAGTAATTCCGTACTGGAAGACCGAAACGGTGGAAGCAATGACCGCATTCAGGTACAAGGACGGGTTTACCACCGGAGCGGGGGAATGTGTTTCACTATCGTCGCTTTATGCGGCAGCATTGTTTATTGTCGGCAGGATCCCGCTGGAAAAAATATTCCTTATAGCAACTCCCCTGCATTCTCAGAATTTCGTCACTGAAAAGGAAGGGCTTATCACAAACAACAGGAGAATTGTTACAAAGAACATGTGGTTTAACGGGACCTCATTGTCACAGAAAGCCAGACGTGCCCTGGAAAATGAAAAAATCACAATGGTCACCCATATAACAGGATTCATTCACATTATTTACAATGAGGCGACAATAAGCAGAAAAGATTACGAAACTTTCAGCACAAAACTTAAAAGTTTCCTTCGCACTGAGCTGACTGACACAATATTCATTAATTTCCTTCGGTTCAAGCCCAGGTACAAATCTCTTTTCCAGTATTATTGCGACTGTTCAGGGAAGCACTTATACATAAGTCTTGAAAAGATGTTCGAATATGAACACACAAGCAAACACAATTTAACAAAAGAAACACGTGAGCAGCTTGTAAATGAGATAGAAGGCGATGAATTTCATCTGAGTCCCATAAACGGAAAAATTCTCCTGAACAATGTGGAAAAAATCTTCCAGGAGAACAAGAGCATAAGCATTGATGAATTCATTAAGGAATTTGAGAAGCTGGCCGGCTCAGTGCCCAGTTCGCTGCTTGACGAAATGTTTTCAGACCTCAGGGTTTTTATTGTTACCGATCCGAGGCTGCCCGATCCGGCCAAGTCATTCAGAAAAAGCCTCGAACCAGAGATTGGAATTGATGACACACGCGAAAGCATCTTAAAAAAGATCAATGATATGGCAGGCATTTCGGAAACAGCGCTGCTTTCGCTTTATGTTTACCGGCAGATGGACATGATTGACTGGGTACCGTTCATCAAGGCAGCCATTGAAAGAAACCCGGTATGTTTCAAGGATCTTGAGGAGAAGGACTTGAATGAGGTTTACGGGATTCTCATGGATCTTGAAAATGAATCAATATATGATGAAAAAAGGCTTGCCCTTCCCGATGAAGTCTGGAATTTCCAGAGGGGCGACGGCATTGAAAAAGCTCTTCTGCTTGCAGATCTCATTGTTCACAGGGACGGAAGCAATCAGATTACACTGGAGATCAATGGCAGTGATGTCACCCTTGAACACATGGGAACAAATTACAGTTTCATTTCGGGTAAAGCCCTGGTAAAGTCAGTAAAAATACAGGGAAACAGCTATTCAGCAGAATGAATATGCAGTATTCCTCATTCCCGATGATTACCTAGTTTTTCAGCTCAAACTTTCCTTTCAGTCTGATATCGGCTGAGGAGCTGCCAGCCATGACCTCGAATATTCCGGGTTCGGTAACAAACTCCATGTTCCTGTTATACAAAGCCAGGTCATCATGGGTAAGCCTGAATTCAACTGTCTTTTTTTCACCCGGTGCAAGGCTTATCTTCTCGAATCCCTTCAGTTCCTTCACAGGTACTGTAACAGATGCATGCCTGTCCCTGACATACAGCTGCACCGTTTCCCTGCCCGCCCTCTTGCCGGTGTTTTCCACATCCAGGCTCACTTTCACTTCACCAAAGATCCCGGTAACTTCAGGGTTAATTTTCAGGTTGCTGTACATGAATGTAGTATAGCTCAATCCAAATCCGAATTCCCATAATGGTGTTGCAGGCATGTCGGCATAGGCTTTTCCCCATCCTTTTTCCATCCAGTAAAGCTTTTCGGGCATATAATTGTAATAGAAGGGTATCTGCCCGACATGCCTGGGTATGGTGACCGCCAGTTTACCGCTGGGATTGCAGTCGCCGAAAATGATCTCTGCAACAGCTGTCCCACCCGCTTCACCGGGGATCCAGGCCTCAATAATGGCCGGGATGTTTTCCGCTGCCCAGCGGACGGAAAGCGGCCTGCCGTTAATGAGTACCAGTACAACCGGAGTTCCGGATGAGTGCACGGCTCTCAGAAGATCTTCCTGCAGCCCTGTCAGATCGAGGCTGGCCACATCATATCCCTCCCCTGAGGTACCGGTCTTGTCAGGGGCCTGCCATTCATTTTCTCCCAGAACAACAACAGCCAGGTCGGCACCGGAGGCAGCTCTGCGGGCCCGTGCCAGTTCATTCACTTTATTACCGGTAACATCACATCCTTTTACATACTCGACAACAGTTCCGGGAGACACCATTGATCTTATTCCGTCTAGTACCGTTGTTATCTCCTGGAGAATAACATGTGCCGCGTAATCACCAAGCTGATTTCTTTCATTGTCGGCATTGGGTCCGATGACCGCTACTTTCCTGATATTCTTTCTGACAGGCAGAAGGTTTTTCTCATTCTTCAGGAGAACAATTCCTTCCCGGGCAGCATCAAGGGCAAGTTCACGGCTTTCTTTGGTATGGGTAACATCCAAAGCCCTTTGAGGATCAACATAAGGTTTGTCGAATAACCCAAGCCTGAACTTAAGTTCAAGTACCCGTCTTACAGATCTGTCAATCAGCTCCATTGACACTCTCCCTTCCTTAACGGCGTCGATCAGCGGTTTAAGATAACCGTCTTCGAATGAAATTCCAACGTCAAGTCCCGCCCTGAGCGCTAGTTCACCGGCCTGCTGATCGTTCTCGGCAACACCCGTGTACAACAGTGTGTTAAGTCCGCCTCCTTCGCTCAGTACCAATCCTTTAAACCCTAGCTCATTTCTGAGTATCTTTGTCAGCAGGAATTCAGATGCATGGGTCGGGATCCCGTCAACTGCCGGGTAAGTGGCCATCACTCCAAGAGCTCCGGCTTTTTTTACCCCGGCGATCCATGGAGGAAGAAAAACTTCCCGCAACTGCCTTTCCGAAATCTCCATCGCTCCTCTTTCCATTCCGCTGTTTGGCTGACTCTGGCCCGGATAATGACACAGGCCGGCCACGACCTTGTCATTTGCGCTTACATCTGTTCCCTGCACTGCATTGACTATTGTCTCGGCCATACGTGAACAGAAAAACGGATCTTCACTGAATCCTTCCTGATTCCGGCCAAGCCTTGGATCCCTGTTGGGTTCAACAACCAGGGTGAACAACTGGTGAATCCCCACAGACCTTGCCTCACAGGCTGCTACCGTATACATCCTGCTGACCAGATCCATGTTCCAGGTACTGCCAATTGCCAGTCCCTCAGGAAAGATGGTTCCTCCCGAACACATCAGCCCGTGTGTTCCCTCTTCTGTCTGCAGGAGCGGAATGCCAAGCCGTGTTTTTTCAACCGCTATCTTCTGAAGCTCATTGAAGAAATTTGCCTGCTGAAGTGTGCCTTCATGCAATATCGTGTTCGCCAGGGTGAAAAAACCTCCTATGGGACCGAGATAGTCCTGAAAAGTACCCTCAGCAAGCGTTTTACAGTTAACGGTCCGGGATTCAATATCATTTCCCAGAGCAGATTCATATACACAAGGCATATTTAACTGCCCGATCTTCTCCGCGAGTGTCATGCGGGAAAGAAGATCCTCCACCCTCAGCATGACAGGCACTGAAGGATTTTTATACGGCGCTGCTCCGGGGGAAGCTTCATTTAACTGGGAAACAGCCGGAAAACCAAAGAGCATCAATATCAAAGCCATGAAAAGACTTGTTGCATGTTTCTGGAACGGTTTTTTCATTTCAGTATAAGGTTAGTTTGATATAAACATACATAAAATCATTTGATTAAAAACAGGAAAACAGCAGTAATGGTCAATTAATAAAAACGAAATCCAATATTGCGGGAGCTCTCATGTCGCAGCAAGTTTATGATAAAAACAACTTCAGGAATAATGTGACATAAAATTCATTGTATTTTTAATTTTTCACACATACTTCATACATGAAAACCCTGATACCTGAGAAGCTGCTGGAGGTACTGAAGCATGAGGGGGTTGTAGCCATTGCAATGCTTGACGATAACGGCATCCATATGGTAAATACATGGAACAGTTACCTGAAGGTTACCACCGGCGGAAAAATTATCGGTCCGGCCGGCGGCATGAGAACTACAGAAGCTATTGTCCGAAAAAACAATAAGATCGTAATGACCCTCGGAAGCAGGGAGGTTCAGGGATTCCATTCCAAGGGGACAGGATTCCTCATCCACGGTACACTGGCTTTTATCTCGGAAGGCGATGAATACAACGAATTGAAGCAAAGGTTTCCATGGGCCAGGGCCATGTTCGAAATACAGCCCGATACGATTACCCAGACCCTATAGACCTTGCAAAATGAAAAGAGGCATCGGTTTTTCCCGACAAGATCAATGATCCCGATATAACCAATCAAATAATTTCAAAGGAAACAATGGAACTTAAAGAAGCAATCCTTAACAGGAGGACAGTGCGCAGATTCAACTCCAAAGCTATATCAGACGAAACGTTGCTGGATATTCTTGAAGCCGGTACCTGGGCGCCATCGCATGGGAACAATCAGCCATGGGAATTCATCCTTGCAGGCCCGGAAACGCGTGGCAAACTGGCAGTGGCATACAGGAAGGCCATGGAGTCAGGGCCGTTGCTTAATCCCGACTTACCTGAAGAGCGCAAGCAGGTTATCCGCAATTTCTCCATGAACTTCGGCGATGCACCGGTTATACTGGCAGTAACCTGTGCTCCCGCACTTACCGATCTCGACAGATATGACTTTCCGATGTCGGCTGCAGCTGCTATCCAGAACATTCTCCTTGCTGCATGGGAAAAACAGATAGCCGGCGTATGGCTCTCATTCGGAAGCACACCTCAGGCCCGGTCATTATTCGGGATCCCGGAAGAGGGAAAAATCGCAGGGATCCTGGCTCTCGGATATCCCGAAGTGATACCTCCCGCCCAGCCCCGGATAAGCGCAATTAACAAACTCAGCAAATTGCCCTGAAGCCAGGAATCAAAACAATCCGCATACTGTTAATTAATTAACAGTGCTTCAGGGCCCGGCCGGTATTTGCAGTGATAGAAAACGTAACGGCCAAACGTTCCGATGAGAAATGATTAACTTATTCCTGACTGTATTTAACAAGGCGCAAATGCTTATTGATTATTCCGGGAACAAATTCAATTCTGTGGGTTACATAGATCAGGGTGTTGAGTTCTCCGCTGCAAACATTGTCCACCAGGCAGTTGACAGTCTGTGCCGCAGTCCGGTCAAGACCCTGGCAGGGTTCATCGAGGATAACCACAGGGGGAAGTTTTACCAGCGCCCGGCAAACCAGTGCAAGACGGCACTGACTGAATGAAAGGCGATACATAGGCACCATCCTCAAAGCCGACAAACCGGCTGCCTCAATCAATCCGTCGGCTTGCCGGTAATGTTCCGGTGTAAGATCATTCCTAACCAGAAGATGGTTGCTGTATCCGGTTAAAACTGATTCATGAAGCGTCAGATGACGCGGAAAAAAATTCTGGAGTTCCGATGAGAAGTATCCAATGGGTTCCTTAATTTCCCATATGGTTTCCCCCGTTCCCCTCTTTCTGTCAAAAAGAACGAGATCATAGGCATAAGCCATGGGATTATCAGCATAGATAAGACTCATCAGCGTAGTTTTTCCCGATCCGTTGGGGCCTGAAAGCAACCATTTTTCACCCCTTCTGATTCTCCATGAGAAATTTTCCTGGACAATGTTGCTGCCATACCTGATGGTAATATTTTTCATTTCAGCCATTGTCATAAACGCACGATTGAAATTGTCAGGAACATATCTTTTCAGTCCGGGCGGCTTATAAGGCTGCGGAGAATCAGCGTTCCGCAAATTAAAAAGCTCCGCCTCCCCCGCATATCCAACCCGCTGATTCCGGAGATATAAAACGTGACTTACAAAGTCTGGCGGACTGGTATCTGTACCAGTTACCAGGACAGCTGCCTTCTTTTTAACCAGGGAATGAAGGGTATCCGTAACAAGTTGCTTACCTTCAGGATCCAGGCCTTCGTAAGGATCATCGATGCAAATAACCTTTTTGCCGCTCAGCCATAACATTAACAGCAAGATTCTCCGTCCTTCTCCTGTCGACAATGAAACAATGCGTCTGTCAAGCAGCGAACCAAAACCAAATTCATGAGCGGCTGAACAAATATCTTCTTTTGAAAACCCTGTTTTCTCATGAATCAAGTCCAAAACCCCGGGAGTCTCTTCAACTCCCGGGGAAAAATAGCGTTGCTGGTAAAAACTGGCCGAACCGGTAAACCATTGATACAATGAAAAGTCCCTCCTGACAATGGCAACCGATGAATAGAATTCCGAAACGGTAACATTTTCCGGCAGGATCATTTCACCCCCGGCCAGCCGCTGCTTCCCGGCAATGATCTCGAGTAAGGTGGTTTTTCCAGTTCCGTTGGCCCCGCAAACCCACCAGCTTTCACCGCGGTGCACATCAAAGCTCAGATCGCCTGCAAGGAGCTTTCCGTTGCACATGATTACCGCTCTCTGAAATGAAAAAACCAGATCAGCCGACTTCATTAACTATAGAACATCTTTTTCACGTTAACAAACAAGAATCTACGGAAAGAAAGGGATTTAATTACCGGAATACCCTGATTACCGGCCCTGTATTCTCATATGCATCAGTTCTGCTTCTGCATCATCATATCCCTGAGTGACTTGTACGGGATTCCCGGCTTCCACTCCGGGAAGTCATCAGTGTTGCTGAGATCATAGCCAATCTCAAAATATACACGTGTATCTTCAATCATCCCGCTGAAATCCCATTTGTCTGGCTCGTAATTATCAGAAGGCTTGTGATAATTATCCATGGTCCATTTTTCGTTCTGGGCCAGTCCCCATTCCCTGCCATGCTCAACATTGTCGACCCCCGACGAAAGGTTCAATGAAGGAATTCCCACCTTTGCAAAACTAAAATGATCGGATCGGAAATAACTGCCTTTCTCAGGGGTGGGATCAGGAGTAGCATAACGGCCATATTTTCCCAGGACTGCAATTGCATAATCGTCCAGTCCACTGAAGCCGTAACCGGTAATATTCATGTCCTTCGTCCTTCCAAAGATGTTCAGGCCGTCAATGTTTATCACCCCGATCGTTTTCCCAGGAGGGAAAAGCGGGTTTCTTGCATAGTAATCACTTCCGAGCAATCCCTGTTCCTCGCAGGTAACCGAGAGGAACAGAACTGACCGGTCCTGCACCGGGTGAAGCAATGTGAATGCCTTTGCCATCACCAGCAGAGATGCTGTTCCGGTTGCGTTGTCAACCGCACCGTTCAGTATGGAATCGCCCTTAAAAGCGTTGTTTACACCAAAATGATCCCAGTGAGCAGTGTAGATGATGTATTCATCCGGCCTCCTGCTGCCCGGCCAGACGGCAGCGACATTGTTTGACCGGGTATATTCAGTCCTGTTTCTCAGCTCCAGGGATAGTTTCAGTTTCATATCAACAGGCTTGAAGCCCCTGGTGGATGCGGATTTTGTCAAACGGTCAAAATCAAGGCCGGCAGATCCGAATATTTTCCTTGCCGATTCATTTGTGATCCAGCCTTTGAACTGCAGGCCGGATGAAGCCAATTCATCATCTTCGAGGCAGAATTCAGGGCCACTCCAGCTGTTCTGAACCACACCCCAGGGGTAAGCGGCGGCACCTGTTTCGTGGATGATAATTACTGCTTCGGCTCCCTGCCGCGCAGCTTCCTCGTATTTATATGTCCAGCGTCCATAATATGTCATCGCCCTGCCGTTGAAAAGACTGCTGTCGGAAGTGACATATCCCGGATCATTAATAAGCAATACCACCGTTTTTCCTTTCACATCAAGGCCTTCATAATCGTTCCATCCATACTCCGTGGAATTAATCCCGTATCCGACAAAAATCATGTCAGAATTGTCAATCCTGATATGATCCTTCCTCTGCGGGGTGTTCCCGATAAAATCGTCGCTGTATTTCAGTCTGACCATATTCTTCCCCCCTGTTATGACGAGTTTCATGTCATGGTCAGCCGTTAGCTTGACCAGGGGAACTTCCTGGAAGTAGCTGCCCCTGGCAGCAGGCTGAAGTCCGATCTGCCTGAATTGTTCGGCCAGGTAACTGATAGTCTTTGTTTCGCCCTCGGTGGACGGGGCCCTGCCAAGGAATTCATCCGAGGCAAGTACCGAAATGTGTTTCTTCATGTCATCGGCAGTGATGGTCTGCAAGGCGGCCTTAAAGCTCCTGTTCCAGGTCTTGCAGCCTGATAAGGCTGAGATCAGAAAAAAGATAACAAGGTATTTCTTCATCTTTTCAGCAGTGATTAAATTCATCCAGTAAATCAAAATTATGGTTCAGGGCTTAAAAATAACTGATTTATCGGATGATCATGCATCATACCGAATTATGGATGCAGACGATTGTCATTTTTTAGGTTGATCAGGAAGGAACCCTTGTTTCAATCCTCTGTCATACCTATCCTTCCGGAATCATTAAGCACACGAAAAAACATGGCCTTCCAGGCTGCTGACACAGACCCACCAAAGGGTAATTCTCAGGCAAACAAACCTGATATCCTGCCTCCCCTTTCAATGAGACGTTCAAATGTAAGCAGACCGCGGATAAACTGCCGGGCATGATGGTAGTGTTCCATAAGGGTCACATTGCGATATGCCATCTTCCGGTCACCGCCGAAATGCCAGAATTTATGGGCCGGATTATAATATTTATCAAAAATATATGGATTTGTCCTTTCAAAATGTCCGATTGCCCATTCATCACCGGTGTGTTCAATCATAAACAGAGTACCGTTGATGACTTCCTGCTGGCACCAGAGTGATTTTTCCGTGCTCCAGATGTTGTTATCCACCTGCTGCAAGGTATGGAAATATCCGCCATAGACGTGATCGGTGCAGACATCTACAATTTTCCTGAAAACTTTTTCCGCAGACCGAAACAGTTTCCCGTCCCTGCGACGGCCTGCCTCGAACATGACAAAGGCAAGGGTTTCCAGACCATGCCCGGTAATTGAATGTTGTGCATATGCGTTATCCGGCAGGCTGAAATCATGGTTCAGAACCTCGTTCGTAAGTCCATATTCCTTGTTGACATGATGATTCAGGATTGCATCGACGCATCGTGCAGCAAGATTTTCAAGATCTTCATCAGGCTCATGCATGAGCATCTGTGTAGACAGGCTCAGAAGGATCATCCAATGACCCAATATTCTCGGTCCCTGAATTGCAGGTGAATTTTTCAGGTAACTGCCTATACTGTAGGAATAGTCAGGCTGATCGTAACGCCTGACACAATCAAAAATGATCTTCTTTGCCATGATCCTGTATTGTTTCTCCCCCGATGCCTCAGCATATTCCGACAGGCCTTCCGCAACAAACAAACTGCCATATATGTCCCCCGGCCCGGAAAGAGGCACACCTTCACGGGTAAAACTTTCGGTCCAGAAACTGCCGTCAGCGGGTTGAATTTTCAGGAGCAGATCCTTTGATCTGGCTGCAATCTCCAGGAAGCGGGCATTCTTTTCAAGATTATTGTACATGTATGAATATACCCACAATCCCCTGCCAACGTACCATGCGGTTTTATTCATGTTTTCCAGTTCGCCCGTGCGGATATCCATCGAACACATTACTCCTCCGTATTCATGATCAATCGCGTACCGGTCCATGTTGGGAATAAAATTGTCAAACAGTTCGGCCCTGTACTGATCCCGCAGCTGTTCGAGAGTCATTCCTCCCAGAGTGTCTATCTTTGCCCGTTGGCCTACGGTCATGGAGGATCTTTCAAAGTCGCGCCTGCAGCCGGATGTGTTTGCAGCGGTCAGCAAGCCGAGCCCGCCTAATGAGCTTTTGGCTAAAAATTCACGCCTCGAATAATCAGTCGTTTTCATACCTGATATTTATAACTTTCCACAAGAAATAACTTTATGCCGGATTTGCTGAAATGATGCAAACAAGTGCAACCATATGCAACCTGACATGACACTCAGAATAACCTGTCCCCAATACAGCATAAACGTGTCATTCTGATATTGCCTGGAAATTTACTCATTATTACTGACATCATGACACATTAATTCCAACAGCCCTGTCGTAATCACACGGTCTGAAAGGTTCTTTTCCCCGGCCTGAATAACTTGCTGAATTCAGATCAATAATATTCGGCTTATCTTTAAGTGCATGAGGATTAAAATTCTGACGGTAACATCATCACTCCAATGTGATCCGGAGAATAACAACGTATGTATGGGAAAATAATTTAAATAATAATCCCGGTTATATGCCTTTAAGGCGGTTTAACATGGTAAATTTCTGTAAGTTGCCTGAAGATGCGAAATTCCCGGTGAGAATCTTATAAACCAAACTTCGTAGGAGTGAGTTGTTTGCAGAAATGGTTTTATTCCCATATTTTAGCTTTGCGGGAGCAATCATAATTTGACCTGACACAGTGATTTCAAATAAACCTACAGTATGAAAACAGAAAGAAGATCAGTACTCAAAAAATTATTCGCTGCATTTATAGGTGCATCCGGAGCAAGCCTGACAGCAAGGGCAGGATCAGGGGAAGGCATGGAAAAGGTAACTGCGGAAGCGGTAAATTTCCAGGATCAGCCTTTGTTTTCACCTTTTACCAGGTACGGTAATCTTGTATTTGTTTCAGGTCATGGAAAACGGCTTGAAGGTGACATAAAGGTACACACCGACAATGTCCTCAAAATGATTGAAGGCGAACTCATCAAGGCGGGCTCTTCGATGGAGAAGGTGCTTAAGGTAACCGTATTCCTGGAAACCATGGATGACTATAACGGGATGAATGAAGTATACAAGGGACGGTTCGGAAAGAATCCCCCGGCCAGGACAACCGTAGCAGTCCCCAACGGTCTGCCTCCCGCAGACCACCTGATCCAGATGGATTGCATTGCCTATATCTGAAAACAATAATTCATCAGCTCAGGTTATTGGCAGCTATTCCTCAGCATTGTCACCATTGTGATTGATCCGGGACCCCCCTGTAAATCTTCGTTTTATTCCATTTGTAGACATGTGATTGCCGGGTATCCGCAGTTTTTGTCGTACATAAACGAAATTGACCGGAGCTTTCAGTCCCAATATTCATTTCCCTTGCCGCACAGAGGGAATGCACAGGAGGAATAAGTCGTAACAGGCTGATTTAATATGGTTTATTATTGTCATTTAAACAGCTCAATATGATCTTTTACAAAGAAACATTGAAACAATTGTTTAATTCCCAACCCCGGATGTCAATAGGGCAAAAGCGTTGATATTTTTGCTTCTATTTTATCTTTTGATAAACGGAGGTGATATATTTTTTAAATATAATTAGTAGAATTGTGGCTTGCATTTAAAAAACACGGCAGAATGATTAAGAAACTTTTTTTCATATGGGTCACCACAGTGATTGCCTTGAATGTAAATTCACAGCAATCAAAGGAAATCGACAGGATCATTGAACTGGGCAGAACAGATAACCGGACCATGCATCACCTTGATATTATAACAAACCGGTTCGGAGGCAGGCTAGTCGGCTCCGATGCCTATGAAAACGCAGCCCTTTGGTGTGCTTCGGAATTTAAGAAGTGGGGTATGGAAGTGATTCTGGATGAAGCTGGAAGTGTTCCTGTAGGCTTTAATCGGGGGCCCTGGTTCGGAAGGCTGCTTGCGGAGAACGGCATGACACTTCATTTTGCCACGCCATCATATACCTCCGGAACAAAAGGAGTTCAGCGGGGGCATGTACTTATCGAGCCCAGGAACCGTGAAGAATTTGAAAGGATGAAGGGCGCCCTCAAAGGGGCCTGGGTACTGATAGGCGGCAAAAACGACGGCTGGCCCGTGGACTATTCCGCAAAAGCAGATTCTGTCCGGGCAGGGATAATAGCATACAATGACTCCATCGGAAAGATTAACCGTGAAATCATGTTCTGGAATTTTGCGAATCGCGGAAAGCCAGCCAGGGAACTACATCAGCTTAAGGAAGAACCCGCTCTTTTCTACCGCGAGATGCGCGAAGCAGGGATACTCGGCATAATCCAGTCGTCGGCTGTTCCGATAAGGGCTCTCTACGACAGGAAAAACCTGAATAAAATGACCTTTGACAACCTGCCGACAGTTTGTGACATAAAGCTTGATGAGCAGCAATATGCCATCATCGAAAAAATGGCCGGGGAACGACGCTACTTCCTCCTTGAGTTCGACATCCGCAATCATTTTAAACCTGGCCCGGTCAGGTTCCATAATGTGATCGGGATCATCAGGGGCACGCGTTATCCCGATGAATATGTTATGATGGGAGGCCACCTGGATGCTTTTGACGTTGCAACGGGCGGAGTTGATGACGGGTCGGGTGCAACTCCGGTCATGGAGGCCGCCAGGCTGATAATGGCAGCCGGGGGCAAACCCAAAAGAACTATACTTGCATGCCTGTGGGCTGGAGAGGAGTTCGGGCTTCTCGGGTCAAAACACTGGGTGGAGTCAAACAAGGACAAACTTCCGAAAATATCAAACTATTTCAACCGCGACGGCGGTCCGACAGTGGCATCAGGCCTGGAAGTCCCCGAAGCCATGTATGAGGATTTCGAAAAAGTGTGCAGGCCATTGAACAGGATCAATCCTGATTTCCCTTTCACCCTCACCAAAAACACCAATCCTCCCCGGCCGAGACCGGCAACTGCCGGCAGCTCCGATCATGCCTATTTTGCCATGAACGGGGTCCCGACACTGTCGTTCGACACCCCCGATACCAAGGGTTACGATTTCAGCTACATGGAAATATGGCACACTGAAAAAGATACTTATGACAAGAGTATTGCAGAATACCAGGAACACACTTCGGTGGTTATGGCGGTAGTAGTATACGGGCTTGCAAATCTCGACCACCTGCTTTCAAGAAAGGGACTTTACCTGGAACCGGAAGTCAAAAAAACAAAGTGAAGGATAATTATCGTTTACCCTCACCTGAATACAATCCGGGTGATAACTTCTGATCCGGCTTTCTGATTCAGCTTGTCCATCAGTTCCTCCCTCAGCATCATAAGTTCATTTCTGGCAACCGACGAGCTGAGATGTACATACAAAACGCCATCCTTAATGTATATTTTTAATGTTCTTGACGATATGGCCCTTCCAACTACCTCCTCCCAGGAATTGACAAGACTGATCTCACGCAGCTTGTCCTCCAGTTTCATTTCACGCAGATAATCCTTCATGGCATCGGCCAGCGATATCGTTTTACTCCGCCTCATCAGTCATATTTCCGTTTTCACCATTCTGCAGTATCTCTCCTATTCCCGATTCGCCGATCCTGAAAAGCCTGTATTCTATCCCGGTCTCATTCAGAATAACCTCGAGCCTGTCCTGATGTGTGTCCGTGATAAAGATCTGTCCGAATCTGTGATTGCCGACCAGTTTTATTATACTGGTCACCCGGCCGGCATCGAATTTGTCGAAAATATCATCAAGCAAAAGGATCGGGGCAAATCCTGCTTTTCTTTTAATATAATCAAACTTTGCCAGTTTAAGGGCCGTCAGGAATGATTTCTGCTGACCCTGTGAGCCAAGGGTGCGAACGGGATAACCATTCATTTCAAATACAAGCTCATCCTTATGGATCCCCGTTGTCGTATATTCAAGCAACAAATCCTTCTTCAGCGCAAGCTTCAGGGTCTCCCCAAAATCACCCTTAATGAGGTGCGAATTGTAAATCAGCCGTACTCTTTCCTTATTTCCTGAGATCATGGAATAATACTCCTGGAAAACAGGGCCAAGTTCTTCCATAAGAAGCTTTCTCTCTCCAAAAATATGCTCCCCGTATTTCATCAGCTGTACGTCCCACACATCAAGCATCTCGGTATCGAAATCTGATCTTCCCGCGAAATCCCTGAGAAGTTTGTTCCTCTGCTGAAGTGCCTTGTTATAGTTGAGAACGGAGTCAAGGTAACCCGGATTGTACTGGCTTATTATCTTGTTCATGAACTTCCTCCGTTCCTCACTCCCTTCATTGATCAGTGAACTATCAGCGGGTGAGATCATTACGACCGGATATCGGCCTACATGATCAGATAACCGCTGATATTCCCTGCTGTTCCGCCTTAAAACCTTTTGTTTCTGCCTGTGAAAGGAACAGACGATATTGTCCTCATCCCCGCCCCTTCTGAAAATTCCCTGAAGAAGAAAGAAATCGTCACCATGCCTGATGCTTACGCTGTCGATATTGTTGAAAAAACTTTTTGTAAGGGAAAGATAATGTATGGCATCGAGGATATTCGTCTTGCCGACACCATTGTTGCCGACAAAACAATTGATCCTCGGGGAGAACTCGAGATCCGCCTGGGCATAATTCTTGAAATTGGTAAGGGTCAGCCTTTTAATATACATAAATACCGTTCCTTCCTTTGAATTAAAATATTCAGAGCCACAATCATGTTTCGTGAGGCAATAAGCCGATTGTTTTATTTGCTTCCCTGATTCAAAAACATAACTGTATCAGATTGCAAATATAACCTAAAGATGGCCTGGCCGGTACATCCGGCTGACCATTTTAGCCGCGGCGACGGAAAATATAAATATGCGCAAATCAGCAGGAATATTTTCGGAACAGTGGAATCAGGCCTAATGCTGCCTCCAGTGATTGGTCAGCCAATTATCAGTGGCTGCCTGCGTGTACTTTTCCAGATTGATTTTATGTATTCCGGGTTCATTATCTATTCCGGCATGAAACCTGCTGAAATCATTTCTCGGGCAGATCCGATTCATATATTTGATATTCAATATATTATTATCGAATCCCTATCTCATTGAATTTTTAATTAATTTTTTCATAATAATTTTAAAAGAACTACTTTTGCGGAGTTAAAATTTTAAGTGTTTTAAGGATAAACTGTTATGGCAAAAGGCAAGAAAAAAGGCGAAAATCCGCAGGGCCTGAAGAATGTTGAGGAGACATTGACCAAGACCGAACAATTTCTTGAAAGTAATTACAAGGCATTGCTGGCAGGTCTGGGTGTGATTGTCCTGCTGGTGGGATTGATCTGGCTTGGAAAACTCTATCTCAACAACCGGAATGACGAGGCACAGGTACAAATGTACCAGGCCCAGAGATATCTGGAATCGGATTCTTTGAATCTTGCACTGAACGGAGATGGCAACTATCTTGGATTCATCGATATTGCCAATGATTACAAGTACACCAAGGCAGGGAATCTTGCACGGTACTGTGCCGGGATCTGTTTTCTTCATCTCGGGCATTATGAGGAAGCAATCGATTACCTGGGAAAATATTCAAAGAAGGATAAAGTTATCGGGTCGCTTGCCATTGGAGCCATCGGCGATGCCTATGTTGAGCTGGGCGATACAAAAAAAGGCCTGTCAAAGTATCTTGAGGCTGCTGAATATGCTGATAATTCCTTCAATACACCCGTTTTTCTGATGAAAGCTGCCGAACTTTACGAAATGGAGAACAATTATTCCAAAGCATTGCAGATATATCAGAGGATCAAGGATGAATATCCTGAAAGTACCGAAGGCACAACAATCGACAAATACATTGCAAGGGTAAAAATACTTTCTGAATAATGGCCACGGCAAACCTTTCCGAATATGCTCCCGGATCGGTGCCCGATGCCGGAAAAATGAGGTTTGGCATTGTTGTATCGGACTGGAACCATCAGATTACCGGTTCGTTGCTGAAGGGAGCAGTGGAAACATTAAAAAAGCACGGGGCTTCCGAAAGCAATATAATCGTAAAGCATGTACCCGGAAGCTTTGAGCTTACGCTGGGAGCTCAATTCCTTGCCGAATATGAGGATCTGGATGCAATCATCTGCCTCGGATGTGTCATACAGGGTGAAACACCTCATTTCACATACATCTGCCAGGGTGTAACCCACGGGATCACACAGTTGAATCTTGATTACAACATACCTTTTATTTTTGGCGTCCTGACAACCCTGAACCTGGAACAGGCAGAAGAAAGGTCGGGGGGAAAGCATGGCAACAAGGGCGATGAAGCTGCAGTAACCGCAATACGGATGGCTGCACTTCAGCGTGAAATGGAGTGATATCCGCCCCGGTTACAGTTATCTTTTACATAGCCTCCTGTATTCACAGTAGGAACATTTCCCCACCCAATCACGGGTCATGTAAAATGGTTCGTCAATATCGAACATGGCCTTTATTGTTTTTTGCAGTCCATCAAGATATTCATCCCTTATCATATTATAATCCCCGACTACAACCTCATCTGTTCCCGGCACTTTTATGCTCAGCATCTCAGCCGGCCTGTCCCCGGGAATTCTTCTGATCTTGTAGATTGCAGGTGCGACGACGGGATCGGAACTTCCTGAAATGTACCCTTCGCAGTACAACAATGCCTGCAGCCAGCAGTCAATGTCCCTTTTCCTGTCATCCTCGAAAAGCTCCCCTATAGCTTTTATATGATCAGCCACCGAACCGGTCTTGTAATCGACTATTCTTGTTGTTCCCCCGGTACTGTCTATCCTGTCAATAATACCGCCTACCAGGAACCCGGCTTCTCTTTTTTCTGCTGGTGATCCAATCCTGAACTGAACAGGTTTTTCCAGGGCAATGATCCTGACAGGAGCATATTTCCTGTCAGTTTCCAGGATTCTTGAAATGTAGGTCATAAGTACATTTTCAGAGATCAGCTCATTAAGCGCTGAATAGGAATCGCTGTTATCCGGAAAGTGCTCCCTGACAGCGGTATCTATCAATATGCCCAGATATTCCCTGTTCTTCCCAAGAGCTTCAAAACCCGAAGCTTCGATTGTTTGTCCAAGGTAGGGCATATAAAGTCTTTTGGCAACATCATGAAAAATACTTCCCAATGTTGCCGGATCTATTTCTCCCTTCTGCTTCACCGGTTCCCTTATATCATTCACATAACGGTACCAGAACTTCATCCTGCATCCGAGCCAGACGTTTATTGCCGAGGGGGAAATGATCTTCGCGCCGGCGTTACCGCTGAACCTCGACATTAGTTTCAGGTTCATTGTCTCCGTTCTTTCCAGGAATTCCCCGGGGGATGCAGGATTCTTTATTTCAAGATTCAGGCTCAGATGGTCAGGCTGTGCTACAACAGATCCGTACTTCATCTGCAGAATAAACCTGCTTATTTCTCCGCTCCTCAAACCTTCTGAGCCGGAATTGTAAATAAATGTCACATTCCGGGCCCTGTGAAGAAGCCTGTAAAAATGGTATGCATAAACCGATTCCTGGTGATTGATCGAGGGCAGGCCGAATGCCTCGCGCAAGCTGAACGGAATGAATGAGGATGCAGTTGTAAGAGATGGCAGAACTCCTTCATTAACTGAAAGAATTATAATGTTCCGGAAATCAAGGGTTCGGGTCTCAAGCAGTCCCATTATCTGGATCCCTTTAAGCGGTTCACCGATGAACGGTACCGACTGGGCTCGGAGAATCCTTTCAAGCATGGCCGCAAAGGTTCTCACCGTAAAATTCACTTCAGGATCACCCGTGAGCGTCTTCATCCGGTTAATCGAAAGCACTGCCCTGTAAATAAATTCATTCCTTATTTTTTTTGTCATGAATGTTCCGGGCTGGTCCGACATTTCCTCAGTATCTTCCCTGGCGATAAAGAAAAATATCTTTCTGAGATATTCCGCCAGCATCGGAGGATCATCCTGTTTTTCAAATATAATCCTGGTAAATCCCGATGAACCAAAATAATCAGAAGGTATATATTCAGAATTGCCGTTCGCAACCTCCCTGGCCAGTAACTTCCCCTCCTTTCCGATCAGCGGTGACACAAGACTGTTTTCCAACACCTTCATTACGTCTGAATGATGAAAGCTGACACGGCCGTCTTTCTCCCTGGCATTGGACTGTAAATCGAGAAGGCTCTTTGCAAGCTGATAAACCGGCGTCTCCCTCATAGGGTACCCCATGGTTACATTCACATGATCCCTCTTTTCAGGAAGGCTCGATAACAGTGGAATCAGCAGATTTTCATCAGCAAGGACAATTGCAGTCTGATGATCAGAGCCCTGTTCCGGATCATCCGTTTCGGCAGTGAGACGGGAAACCAGTTTAACCTGTGCAACGTCGGATGATGTTTCAATCACGGTCCGTCTTACAGTACCCGATTTATCCGTGAGAAGCGTATCATAGCTCCAGTCGGCCGGCATATCGTTGCCAAAGGACAGGATGTTTTCTCTGAGAAAATATCCCGCTGAATTCACATCCTTCGAACCGAGGTATGAATTATCATAATCCCAGTAGAACCTGGCTTTTCCGTTATTTTTCAGACTGCTCATCAGTGTCTTTTCACACTCATTCAGCGCATTGAATCCTGCAAAATGAATTTTGTCCCACCGGAGTGCCTTTGGATTCTGCCACCCTTTCCTTTCAATGGCATCCCTGAATATCATACCCTCATATGCAAGCCTTTTCTGTCTGAGAGCCTCCCTGAATGCATTGTAAAGATCGTTCAGTATATACCAGGTTTCTTCAAACTGTTTTTTCTCGGGTGTTGGTTTACCGGGTTCAAAGTTCACCCAGAATTTTTGCACTACCTCAGCCTGGTGCTGACTAAGGCCGCCGAACTGACGATCGATCATTTTAAGATCACGGACATTTCGAAATATTGAAGCCGGATCTGCCAGGTATTTGTCAATATCGTCAAAATCGTTCAGCAGCATGCCTCCCCAGTAATAAAAATCATCAAAAGTTTCTGTCGTTTTTCTGACTGACCGGAATGCCTTGTAAAGCTCAAAAAGAAGGACTTCATTATCCGCAAGCCTGAGTGGGGAGAATAAACGGAATAGATCATTTATTGTCATTACCGACGGGGCCCAGACGGGTTTATCAACCCTGTCGGCAAGATACTTCATGAAAAACAAACCTGCCCTCCTGCTGGGGAACACAATGCACTGTGTATCGAGCCGGTCAACGAAACCGTCGGTCAATATCCTTGCAATGCGTTCCAGAAAGTATTCCATCTATTATTCAGGATAAAACATCATTGATCAGTTCATCGTTTTGCAGAGTCGCCCCTGCCAGGTGTCAAGTTCTTCAAGCCGTCTTTCCACGAGGATAAGGATCTGTTCAGACCGGTAATTGCCAAAGCCTTCATTAACCCTGAAACGCGGCGGAACTTCTCCAGTGAAGCGTTCCACTACTATTGCCGGATTCAGCATCTCCAGGAATTTCACAATGAAGTTTATATACTCCTCCAGGGTGAAAATATGAAAATCCTGTATCTTGTTCCTGTATTCCTTCTCCATCCGGGTGTTCTTCAGTATCTGCAGCTGATGGAACTTCACTGTTCTGAGGGGCAGGGAGGAAATTATCTCAGCCATGGACAGCATATCTTCAACAGTCTCCCCGGGCAGTCCAAATATGAAATGGGCTCCTGCAGGGATGCCATATTCCGCGGTCTGCTTAAGGATTTCGACAGCTTCTTCAAAACTATGGCCCCTGTTGATCCTTTCCAGGGTCCTGTTATAGCATGATTCTATTCCATATTCAACTGTAATATAGTGATCTTTTGACAGTTCCCCCAGGTATTCCAGCTTTTCCTTTCCGATGCAATCGGGCCTGGTCCCGATTGTCAGACCGATCACACCCGGATAGTCCAGGGCTTCCATGAACAGCTTCCTGAGATGTTCCAGCGGGGCATATGTATTCGTGTATGACTGGAAATATGTCAGATATGATACTGCCCTGCGATACCTCCATTTGTGGAATTCTATGCCTTCCTTTATCTGTTGTGTTATTGATTTCACAGGATCACAATAAGATGGATTAAATGCCTGATTATCGCAGTACGTGCATCCGCCCGTACCTTTTTTCCCGTCCCTGTTCGGACAGGTGAATCCCGCATCAACCGATACTTTCTGTACCCTGGTGCCATACAGCTGCCTGAAATAGTTTGAGTATGCATTGAACCGCCGTTCATGCCCCCAGAGATATATCCTGCTTTCTTTGTTTTTCTCCCGCATCAGGCTTTTTCTATGAGATTTGCATCAACATACCAGATGTAGGCATCAGTATTCCGATAGCCCATCATTACAAGTAAATTACGATACAGGCTGATTTGCTCTGCATGCTTAGGATCCTTTTCACCAAACTTAAAATCAACAATCGTAGCATTCCCGTTTCTCAGGATAATTCTGTCGGGTCTTTTTATACTGCCTGAAGGAAGCAGTATTTCCGCCTCTTTCATAAGAGTATTCCCGGGATCGAACCAGGATGATACTGCCGGATCCGATACGAGATCCTGTAATCGCTCAACAAGCGCCCCGGCTTCATTTTCCGTAATTTTTCCCTCAAGCACCATACCGGCAACCGCCTCCGGAATATCTTCCCTGCATGATATCCCTGCAAAAACCTCATGCATGATCAATCCATAGTTCGTCATTTCCCTGAGCCGTTCGCCATCCGTTACAAAATAATTCCCGGCATGAAGTTTTAGTCTCAGGGATTGCGGCCTTTTTCCCGAATGGTAGGAAGTCAGGGTTATTGATCTGCCGGCTTCCCTGCCATGTTCCTGATTCAGTGGTACTTCACCCAGTTCAAATACCCTCCCCTCGTTGTCGGACATTTTGCTCATAACAATACCCGACAACCCTGCCGGGTTCAAATCACATTGCATCGCTTCCCTGATATATGAGGCAATTCCGCCGGATGACACCGGATTAAGCGGAACAAATCCGTATAATGCATCAATAGCCCTGGTCATTGCAACATAGAGCAGGTTAAGGTTATCAAGGAATGAATTAAAACGTTCCTCATGGTATTCAACGTTAAAAATCGTTTCCGATAAATCCTTGCTGTATTTCAGTGGAACGATTCCGATGTCATTGAAAGGAGGCCGGCCGGGCCGGGCCCAGATCACAGGGCGCCTTGAAGGACGGTGATCGAGGTTCCATGAAAGAAAAGGAAGAATTACAACCGGGAATTCCAGTCCTTTCGATTTATGTATGGTCAGCACCCTGACTGCATCCATACCTGACGGAAGAGACAGTGACTTTGACTCGCCGCCGGATTCCCACCATTCTATGAACGACCTGAAATCGGTATTCCTTGTCCTCGAATACTCGAGTACAATATCCATGAAGGAAACAAGGTAGGATACGTTCCATGAATAGTCCCCGACACCAAAAAAGTCAATTATTGCCTCAGCAGCGTCGTAAAGAGTCATCTTTCCCGCTTCTTCAAGAAACAGTTCATAACCATCCGGCAAATACCCTGCTGATCCGCTTATGAGATCTTCCCTGAACAGGTTGATCCGATCAGCACCGGGTACTTCCTTTGCAAAAAGGTAATATCTTGTCATCAGGGCCCTGCTTATCTGGTCCTCGGGATTGACTATCACCTTTAGAGCAGAAATAATGAATGTTATCACGTTCGATCCTGAAAAGACCAGGGAATCGTTTGAAACAACCTTGAACCGATGCTGCCCCGGGCTTTCCTGCAGGCTGCCGGAGTATCCGAGCAGTGTCTTCATTACTTCCGCACCCTCACGGCCATCCCTTACAAGTATCCCGACATCGGAAGCGTTATAACCTTTATCAAGGATTGTTTCAATAATACCCGGAATTTTCTTAAGTACTTTTGCTTTCCAGTCATTGCCCTGTTTTTTCCCTGTATCCTTGTTAATACGACCCTCTGTATCGGTCATCTGTTCTCCTTCCGCATCGTCCCCTATGAACTCAATCCTGACGTAACCACCTGTTGAACGGCCCGGGTCTGACTGGACAGCTTCCGCATACAACTTTACAAAGCTTGTGTCACCGGGACTTTCGGAAAAAACCCGGTCGAGCAACACGGGCAATACTGAAAAAAAGGAATTATTGAAAGATATGATGTTCGATCTGCTCCTGTAATTCCTCCCAAGTGGTATGCTTTTAATTCTATTGTTATCTGTCTTCTTTTCAAGCATATCTCCCAGGATCTTCCAATCGCTGTTCCTGAACCTGTATATGGATTGTTTGACGTCACCCACAACCATATTGTCGTTGCCTTCCGACATGCTGTTTTCAATAAGGTGCCGGAAATTGTTCCACTGAAGAACTGAAGTGTCCTGGAACTCATCAATCATGAAGTTCTCATAACGTGATCCT
Source organism: Bacteroidales bacterium (assembly GCA_009877105.1). Taxonomy (GTDB): domain Bacteria; phylum Bacteroidota; class Bacteroidia; order Bacteroidales; family VadinHA17; genus LD21. The sequence goes on along the minus strand of WXFD01000024.1, from coordinate 23,447 downwards.
ATCTTTTCATAAATGAACGGGGTCTGATCATTCCCGGTTATGAGACTTAGAAGTTCCCCGGCATCAGACAGCAGGAACATGTTCTCGCCTGAAACAACTTCATGGACCTTGGCGAGAACGTCGGAAAGTATACCCAGTGCATAAAAATTCTGAAGGATGGAACCAGCAGTGTTGTAATCTGTAATCGTTTCATCAAAGAGTCTGACTGCTTCTTTAAGAACACTTTCAAGGCCTCCGGTCACAGCACTTAGCAGATGGGGATGCGGATTACCCGTGGCCCATCGCGGCGGATTTCCGAGGGCAGCCCTTACCTTCTCGCCAGGTCTGACAATCCTGCCTTTTGACAGATCCCTGATAAATCCCGGTACTCCCCTGCTCTTATTATAGAACATATCATCAGTTAGTCCAAATTCTGAAAAGATCTGTTCCGCCTTTTTCCCGAAGGAGATCATTCTTTTTTCAAAGGATGACCTCAATGTACTTAGTTTTTCGATATACCTGAGCAGGAAATTCTTATCCTTCAGATTGCCGATCTCACCCGAGGAGAGTATCCTGAACTTTTCCCTGAACAGTTCTTCCGAAAGCCTAATAATCGAATCCTTAATGTTCCAGCTTTTCTCTTCATCAATATTTGAAAGGATGTATCTCATGAGCCAGTTCCTGAGATTCCGGTCTTTCGCGGTTGAAGCTATCATTTCATCAACTGCGGTTGTCAGAATGAGGCTGTGATCAATTTCAAGGCTGAATGCCGAATTAAGACCGCACTCCCTGGCAAATGCTCGGATAACTTTCTGGAAAAAGGCGTCTATTGTAGAAACCGAGAAACGCGAATAATCGTGAAGAATTGACGAAAGGATCTCCTTTGCAGCCGCCCTGAGGTCTTGCTCTGATTTGCCCGTGGCTGCAACAAGATCCCCGAGATATTCCGAATCCCTGCCCGATGCAAGCCTGTCAAGCTGATCGAGGATTCTTCCCTTCATTTCAGCTGTGGCCTTATTGGTAAAGGTCACAGCCAGTATCCTGCGGTATTGGTATTTTGATCTGAAAAGGGCAGCAAGATAACTGGACGCAAGCCGGAATGTCTTTCCCGAACCGGCGGATGCACTGTAAATTGTTAATGTCCCTTCTCCCATAACCGGATAAAGGTATCAATTTTAAAGCCTTTTAACTACCTTTGCCTGGTGAAAAAAAAGGTTGTCATCGGATTGTCGGGAGGTGTTGACTCCAGTGTTGCCGCCTGGGTTCTGAAAAATGAAGGCTATGAAGTTGAGGCCCTTTTCATGAGAAACTGGAATGATACCACCGGTTTGCTGAAAAGTGACTGTCACTGGGAAGATGATCTTATGTTCGCTGAAATGGTGGCAAAGAAGCTGAAAATTCCATTTCGTTTTATCGATCTGAGTGAATCGTACAGAAAACGGGTGGCCGACTACATGTTCAGCGAGTATGAAAAAGGAAGAACACCCAATCCCGATGTACTCTGCAACAGGGAAATCAAATTCGATTCCTTTGCCCGGGAGGCTCTGAAAACAGGTGCTGATTACATGGCAACCGGGCACTATTGCCGCAAGGATGCCATTAAAAGGGATGGCAAAATCATATTCCGCCTGCTGTCGGGCATGGACAACAACAAGGACCAGAGTTATTTTCTATGCCAGGTCAGCCAGAAGCAGCTGGCCAAGGCGCTGTTCCCCATAGGCGAAATGACAAAACCCCGGGTACGTGAAATAGCTGATGAACTTAAGCTTCCTACAGCCCGGAGAAAAGATTCACAGGGCATCTGCTTCATCGGTAAGGTTCACCTGCCAACCTTTCTGAAACAAAAACTCAAATCAGAGAAAGGTGAAGTTATCAGGATCCCGGCCGAAAAATGCATTACCCGGTGGCTCAGGGGAATTCCCGGCCCCGAGCTTGATGACAGCCTACTCCTGATGAATACCACGCCCCCGGTTTACAGCCCTGAAACGGGTTCTGTCGCGGGGGTGCATGAAGGAGCTCACTTCTTCACCATCGGGCAGCGGAAGGGATTGAATATAGGCGGATCAAAAGAGCCGCTTTTCGTCATCGGTACAGACACTTTAAACAACATTGTATTCGTGGGAGAAGGCGAGGCTCATCCCGGGCTTTACCGGAAAGGGTTGAGGATCAGACGGGACGATGTACACTGGATTCGAAAGGATCTTGAGCTGAATGAAAATGAGTCTCGTTTATACATGGTCAGAATAAGATACAGGCAGCCGCTCCAGAAAGCCAGGTTGTACAGGAGAAATAATGATATTCACATCATTTTCGACAGATTGCAGCGGGGCATTACTGCAGGGCAGTTTGCAGCATGGTATGACGGCGATGAGCTTATCGGATCGGGGGCAATTGACGGTTAAAAGGTAAGCCTGCCTGTCAGCTTAACCTTCCCTTGTAATCCTCATATCCGAACTGACGTAACAGCCGGAAGCTGTTATCAGCAGTCCAAATTCCGATAGACGGATGCTGTACCCCGTTGAAGGTTGTTGTCTTGACCATGGTATAATGGATCATGTCGAGGAATATTACCCTGTCACCCGGCCGCAGGGGCTTCTCAAACGACCAGTCTCCCATCACATCACCCGAAAGGCATGAATTGCCGCCCAGCCTGTATACGGGTTTTCCAGGTTCAGGATCACCTGCACCCAGTATTCCGGGCTTGTAGGGCATCTCGAGACAATCGGGCATATGAGCGGTAAAAGAGACATCCAGGATGGCAGTCTTAATTCCATGATTCTCAACTATATCTTCAACCGTCGCCACAAGTTCTCCGGTTTCCCAGGCAAATGCGCTTCCCGGTTCAAGAATGATATGTACCCCATACCTTTGCCTGAAATCGGTTAGCAACTTTACGAGGTGGGCCGTGTCGTACCCGGTCCGTGTCATCAGGTGACCGCCGCCCATATTAATCCATTTGAGCCGTGGCAGGAAGTTACCGAATTTCTCTTCAATGGTATTCAGAACTTTTTCAAGGGCATAGGAATCTGCTTCAAAAAGTACGTGAAAATGAAGTCCTTCGATACCATCCGGAAGCCCGTGCCGGATCAAATCTTCGGCAATGATTCCCATGCGTGAACCAGGTGAGCATGGATTGTAAATATCATAACCGGTCAGGGGTAATTCCGGGTTTATCCGCAAGCCTGCCGACACTTTCCGGGGATATCCGTCCAGGAAACCTGCATATTTGTCGTATTGTGCCAGGGAATTGAAAGTAACATGGGAGCTGAATCCCAGTATATGTTCGAATTCACTCTCCTTGTAAACCGGTGAGTAAGTATGGGCAAGGCTGCCCATTTCCTCCATACAGAGTCTTGCCTCGCTGAGTGAACTTGCTGATGCTCCCCGGATGTACTCCCTTACAACCGGGAATACTCCCCACATTGCAAATCCCTTGAATGCCAGAATGATTTCTGCTCCGGAATCATCAGAAACCTGCCGGATGAGCCGGAGGTTCTTCCTGAGTCTCTCTTCGTCTATTACATAGCACGGAGACGGTATCCTTGAATAATCCACAGGCATACAATGACCCCCGGGGGTTAAAGTTCAAGGTCCGTATCATGAAGCTCAACCCATGGTAATCCAAGCCTGTTAAGCTGCTCCATAAAGGGATCGGGATCAAACTCTTCAACATTGAATACACCGGGCTTCTTCCAGATTCCGCCCAGGTACATCATTGTACCTATTGCTGCCGGCACACCGGTGGTATAGCTGACAGCCTGTGCTCCGGTCTCTCTGTATGCTGCTTCATGACTGCAGTTATTATAAACATAATATGTTTTTTCCCTGCCGTCTTTGGTTCCCCTGATCCTGCAGCCTATTGATGTCCAGCCCTTGTAATCCTCGCCCAGCTCCCCCGGATCAGGTAGTACGGCTTTAAGGAATTGAATGGGTATTATCTCGCGTCCATCAAACATCACCGGCTCTATTCCGGCCATGCCAATATTCTGAATAACACGAAGATGTGTAAGATATTCCTGTCCGAACGTCATCCAGAACCTGGCACGTTTCAAGGTGGGAAAATTTTTAACGAGCGATTCGAGCTCCTCATGATAGATCAGATAGGAGTCCCTGGGACCTATGTCGGGATAGGTTAACACCTTCCTGATCTCGTGAGGCTTGGTGTAGATCCATTTTCCGTTCTCCCAGTATTTGCCTTTCTGGGTAACCTCGCGAATATTGATCTCGGGATTGAAATTGGTTGCAAAGGGTTTGCCATGGTCGCCGGCATTGCAATCAACAATATCGAGATAATGAAGTTCATCAAAGTGGTGCCGGGCCGCGTAGGCAGTAAATACCGAGGTTACCCCCGGATCGAATCCGCAGCCCAGTATTGCTGTTAATCCGGCATTCTTGTACCTGTCGTGATAAGCCCACTGCCAGCTGTATTCAAACCTGGCCTCCTCAGGGGGTTCATAGTTTGCGGTGTCAAGATACGATACTCCTTCGGCAAGGCAGGCATCCATGATATGCAGGTCCTGGTAGGGAAGCGCCAGATTTACAACGATATCGGGGCCGAAGCCTTTGATAAGCTTTCTTAATTCAGGAACGTTGTCGGCATCAATCTGTTCGGTACTTATCCTTTTACTGCCGGTTCTGGCCTTAATTGCATCGCATTTTGATTTTGTACGGCTTGCCAGCAGTATCTCAGTGAATACATCCGGGAGAGAAGCCATTTTCTGAACAGCCACAGAGGCAACGCCGCCTGCTCCTATAACCATTACTTTTCCCATTTGCACAGTGTTTTTATGTCTGATCCAAAGATATAATTTATATGCCATATCGCGAAACAACAGGCACATCCCTTTTATTCGGAGAATTCCGCATTAACCGGATTCCCTTTGAATCCTATTTCTGACTATATTTATCCCTGATTTCTTCCACAAATGAAACTTGTCAATCCTTCGTCGGTCCTTCGGATCCTTGGGAACATACTTCGGATAGAATCAATTGCATTTCTATGCTGTCTTCCGGTTGCATTCATTTACAAGGAAAATCCGGGTCCGTTCATATTCTCAGCACTCATATCCATCGTCGCGGCAGAAGGACTCTTCATGTTATCAGGAAAAAGAAAGATGGAAAAGATATCGACGAGGGAAGGCTTTCTTTCAGTGACCCTTGCATGGATATTCCTGACATCATTCGGTACCCTTCCGTACCTTCTGAGCGGCGCCATACATGATTTTCCCGCAGCATTCTTTGAATCCGCTTCGGGTTTTACAACTACGGGATCAACTGCCGTGGCCAATGTCGAAGGCCTGCCTTACTCGATACTGTTCTGGAGAAGCTTTACACACTGGATTGGCGGACTGGGTATAATCATGCTGGTAATAATCATAATGCCGTCGCTCGGGATGACAGGAGGGCAACTGATGAATCTGGAATCATCGCTAAAAAGCAAAATCCATCCGCGGACCCAGGGTGTGGGACTAAGGCTGCTGTACGTTTATCTTGGTCTGACTATTACCGAGACACTGCTTTTATGCCTGGGCGAAATGAACCTGTTCGACAGCATTTGCCATACTTTCGGTTCCGTGGCAACAGGTGGTTTTTCAACCAAAAACACAAGCCTTTCAGGATATTCAGCCTACAGCCAGTATATTGTTATGATCTTTATGTTCCTATCGGGCATAAGTTTCGTGGTTTTCTATTACCTGGTGAAGCTCAACTTCAGGAAAGTCAGGCAGGATGAAGAGATGTGGTTCTATATTCTAACTGTACTGTTTTTTGGAACACTGGCAATGTCAGTCCTGGTCGCCAACACAACCAGATCAATCGAACCCGCGTTCAGGGAAGGCTTTTTCCAGGTCATCTCAATAATTACCACAACAGGATACATCACCACCGATTATCTGCTGTGGCCCCCGGCAGGACACGTGATACTATTTATACTCCTGTTTGCCGGGGCAAGTACCGGATCGACTACCGGGAGCATAAAAATGGCAAGGCACCTTGTGGTTATAAAGAACATAAGAAATGTGATGACAAAACTGATCCATCCCAATGTCATCACGCAGATAAAACTCAATAACAAGCCCCTTTCCGACACTGCAAATATTTCAATGCTTTCGTTTATAACACTTTATGTATTCATCTTTATTATTGGCACAATCCTTCTTGTAATCCTTAACATTGACCTCATAACTGCAGGAAGCGCCGTGGCCACATCCCTCGGAAACGCCGGCCCGGGCTTCGGATCAGCCGGGCCCATGTTCCATTACGGAGTTTTTTCATCCCCGGTCAAACTGATCCTGAGCTTCCTGATGATCATAGGTAGGCTTGAAATAATCACTGTATTTGTATTGTTCTCAAAATCGTTCTGGAGGCTCTAGGCCAGATATTCCCTGACCTTTTCAAGGTTCTCAGGGGTGCCTACATTGAACCAGTAGCCGGAATCGTGCCTGTAAGTAAAAATATTGTGCAATGGTGCCAGTTTAAGATAGAGATCGACTACGGTATAGATCCCCTCGGTCATATAACTGAATATTACGGGATCAAGGATCTGAATTGATGAGAAGCCGATTTCGGTCAGGGGAGCGGAACCGGGATCGCCGGCCAGTATCTTTTCTCCCGTGGCATTATTGCACCACCCTTTAAGCATTCCATCGCCGTTAACAAGGAAAAATCTGCTGCCTTCTCGCTTTCGCACGGCAAGTGTTGCAAGTCCATTCTTTTCCCGGTGGTAACGTAGAAGTGCAGAGAGATCGAGATCGGTCACGATATCGGCATTGTATACAAGGAAAGGATCATTATCGAAAAAATCCCTGGCCTTGAACAAGCCTCCCCCGTTTTCAAGGAGCCTCTCCCTTTCATCAGAAACCGACAATCTGAACCCAAGTCTTCGCAGCCGCTGAATCTCTTCCTCCACCTGATCGGCCAGGTAATGAACGTTTATTATAATATCATCAAACCCAAACCGTGAACAGGTTTCCACGGCCCTCTGAAGAAGGCTCTTACCGTTTATGTCAACAAGAACTTTGGGAATGGTTTGCGTTATCCTCCCGAGCCGTGTTCCTTTTCCGGCGGCCATTATCATTGCTTTCATCCGCAGGTCATGATTTTCTTGCTTCTGCAAGTTTTTTAAATAATCCCGAGCCGGGTATGGCCCGGATCGTTCCAAACAGTTCAGGGAGCCTGATATGTTCCTCGGCATGACTGATGATCCGGTTCAGGATACCCACGCCCGGAACAATACTGTCGGTGAAAGTAGGTTTTTGTTCATACAATCCCCTGAACCCGAAAGCGCCGAGAGCCTGCATAAGGCGTATCATGCTGAAGCCGCTGTAGTGTCCCCTGAACCTGTATTTTTCTTCCTCCGATCCTGAACAGAACCGGCCTATATAATATTCAAGAAGCTCAATGCGGCTGCTGTCGGGCATCGGGATTTTTGCATCATACAACAGGGAAGCCACGTCATATTGCGGTGCGCCTTTCCTTCCTCCCTGGTAATCGATAAACCACGGTTCGCCCTCAATAACCATTACATTCGCCGTCTGAAAATCGCGGTAGAGAAAATAATCCTGGCCGGTTTCAAGCAGGTAATCGGCAAGAGTATCAAAATCATGTTCCAGGCGGCGCTCGTTGAACGGAACAGCAAGAAGCTTCAGAAACATATACTTAAAATAATTCATGTCCCACATCATCGATTGCCGGTCGAAACTTTTGTGTGGATAGCATAGTTCCAGATCAAGCCCTTCTATCCCCCGGGTCTGAAAAAGAATGAGCTTATCGAGTATTTTACGGTAAAGGGTCATGGTTTCATCGTCAAACAACGATTCCGGCGCCTTTTTATGAAGCCATGTATACAGATTGTCATCACCAAGATCCTGCTGGAAATAAACATATTCATCGGGAAGATACCCGAAAATCTCGGGCACGGGTAAAGATTTCTGCCTGAAATGACCGGAGAAGCCAATAAAGGCCTCGTTTTCTTCCCTGTTGGCGTTATATGTACCAATAACACTTTTTCCCGGTGTTTCTATCCTGAAATACCTCCTGTCGGAACCTGACCTGGGCAGAGGGTCCGCTTTCAAGATGGTTGCCCCGAACAACTTTTCGTATCCGGCAGAAACTATCCCTATTATCTCATTATCTTCCATTTTTTAAATATTATCAGTTTTGTATTCAGGCTGGATAATTAAACCCTGATGAATATTTTCTTCCTGTAGAGAAACAGTGTCAGGAACCATATAAGAAGCATCTGGGTCATGGCGAAAAGCAGGCTGCCATTCATATTGCCGGCAACAGGTACGAAAATTTTCTCATAAGTCCAGTTATACAGGTTTGTAGTATTGTTTCCCGAGGGTATTTTAATTACATAAAGTATCAGCTTCGTCCAAATTCCTGACATGAAAAATGCAAAAAGAGCGTTGGTTCCGAAAACCTTGAAAAATGAACCCCATTTTTGCCATTTGAGAACATCGGCTAAATAATACACAACAGCCAGGCAGGCCATTGCGATACCGGAAGAGTAGAGAACATATGAGCTGGTCCAAAGCGGCTTGTTGAAGGGAAAGAATTCGTTCCACAGCAGCCCCAGTCCGGTAAGGGATACACCGATAAGCAGCAGTTTCAACACCGTTTTGGTACCCCCCTGTCCTTTCCCTGCAAGCTCACCGGCATAAAACCCAATTATCACTGTACAGATCGAAGGAATGGTGCTCAACAGGCCCTCAGGTTCGAAAGGTATCCCGTAGCCCCTGTACATATGGCTCTTTCCAAGGACAGCCTCATCGACCTTGATCGCAAAATTGCCTTCAAGACTGTACGGGTCGGAACTTCCGAAGAAATAAAGGACCCCCCAGTAAAGCAACAGTATGACAGCAGTAACGATCCAGAGATATTTCCTGTTCACGGACAGGCAGATCAGGGCAGCGAATCCATAGGCAAGGGCAATCCTCTGGAGCACTCCCATTATCCTGAGTGTAGAGTAATCCCTGGAGAAATAGGGGAATATTGCAAGGAACAGGCCCAGTGCAAAAATGGCAAGAGTGCGTCTGAATATCCTGAAAACGGAAGGTCCGTTCAGTTCATGACCATATTTTTTCATCGAAAACCAGATGGAAACACCCACAATAAAAAGGAAAAAAGGGTATACAAGATCTGTTGGAGTGCATCCGTGCCACTCCGCATGCTTAAGCGGAGGATAAACATAATTCCAGCTGCCCGGATTGTTTACTATGATCATGAAAGCTATGGTAATTCCCCTGAATATATCCAGGGATATCAGTCTTCCTGCCTTTGCCATTTCTGAAATACAACTGCAAATAACCCCTGCAATTTAATAATTTGACCGCTCATGCAATGGATTGTCTGAATTTATTTACGTTTTTCCCGCCCGGGGCAATCAGTCCCTTGTCCTGTGGCAGGGGTGATAAAAATTTGTACATTTGAGTTCATTTATAATAATTATCCACGATCAGTATAAGTTTCAAACTCCATGAAAAAGACAATAATCAGATCTCTGTTCGCAATCAGCTTAATGTTCTGTACCCTTTCGTCACCGGCGCAAACGAAGGAACCTCCTTTTCTGAGGTATCTGAATCACCCCTGGGTCGACTCCGTTATGAAAGGACTGACCCTGGAACAACGGATAGCGCAATGCATCTGGGTAGCAGGATATTCAAACAGGGATGTGGCACATGAAGTTGAAATAACCGAAACTATCAAAAAATACGGGATTGGCGGTATTGTATTTTTCCAGGGCACTCCTGAAAAGCAGGCCGCACTGACGAACTATTACCAGGGTGTTTCCGCTGTTCCTCTTTTTATTGCAATGGATGCTGAATGGGGTCTGGGAATGCGGCTCAACAATGTTGATAAATTTCCCTATCAGATGACTCTGGGCGCTACTGGAAATGATCTGCTTATTTACAGGATGGGTGAAGCCGTTGCCAGGCAGATGAAGAGAATGGGTGTGCATGTAAACCTGGCTCCCGTGGCCGACATAAATAACAATCCGCTCAACCCGGTGATAAACTACCGGTCGTTTGGCGAGGAAAAAGTGAATGTGACTTCGAAGTCGATGATGTATATGAAAGGAATGCAGGACAACGGGGTGCTGGCATGCATCAAGCACTTTCCGGGTCACGGCGATACAAAAACCGACTCTCATCTCGACCTGCCGGTCATACCACATTCCATGACAAGGCTCGAGAGCATCGAGCTGTTCCCTTTCCTGAGCCTCATCAACGAAGGCGCAGGCTGTATCATGACCGCACATCTTAACCTTCCCGCACTCGACCCAAGACCCGGATTGCCTTCATCACTGTCGCGCCCCATTGTAACCGACCTTTTAAAAACACGGATGAATTTCAGGGGCCTGGTCATTACCGATGCGATGAACATGAAGGGGGTTACAAACTACTTCAGCAACGGACTGGCAGATGCAAAAGCACTTGCAGCCGGAAACGACGTGATCGAATTCGTAACCGATGTTCAGGCTGCAATAAGTGAAACCATGAAACTTATTGAAAAGAAGGAAATGACAAGGGGAGATATCGACAATAAATGCAGGAAGATCCTTGCAGCCAAGTATTGGGCCGGCCTTGGCAAATTCCGGGAGATACCGGCAGAAAACCTCACACACGATCTGTCAGATCCTTCCGCCAAAGCCCTTATCAGGGAGCTTTATGCCAGTTCCCTCACAGTGCTGAATAACGAAGAACAACTGATTCCGGTGAAAAACCTCGACAAAATCAGGGTTGCAACACTGGCAATAAACAGGAATAAAACATCAGCCTTTCAGGCAAGACTCATGAATTATCATCCAGCCGATGCATTTACGGCAGACCCTTCCAATCATGAACAGTCAGAGGAGCTGATTAGCCGCCTGTCAGAATATGATCTTGTTATAGCAGGAATATACAATACGGATCAAAGACCCGGCAATAATTTCGGAATCAGCCGCGATCTCAATCCTTTCCTCGAAAAGCTTGTCAACGGCGCAAAAACCATCTTTGTATACTTCGGGAACCCATATGCACTTGACAGACTGGAAGCCCTTCAAAAATCGGCGGGATTAATACTCGCTTACCAGGAGAACAGCATTGCGGAAGACCTTTCGGCCCAGCTTATCTACGGGGGTATTTCCGGAAAGGGACATCTGCCGGTCACAATAAACGCAAAATGGCCCGCAGGCTTTGGGCTGGCGACACCCGGTAACCTGCGCACAGCATACGGCCTCCCTGAAAACGCAGGCGTATCATCTGAATTACTGACAGCCAGGATCGATTCAATCGCCACTTCAGGCTTAACAATCAGGGCCTACCCCGGCTGCGAGGTGATGGTCGCCAGAAAGGGAATAGTCATATTCCACAAAACTTATGGGTATCATACATATGAGAACAGGACACCCGTAATGGAGGATAATCTTTTCGACCTGGCTTCTGTAACGAAAATATCATCAACACTTGCCGGACTGATGTTACTTGATACCCGGGGCCAGTTCTCCCCCGAAAAAACCCTGGGGGAATATCTGCCGTTTTTCAGGGGATCGAACAAGGAAAACCTGACCATGAAGGAGCTCCTGGCACATCAGGCAGGACTGACCCCTTTTATTCTTTTCTGGAAAGAGACCATGAAAGACGATTCAACATATAAAAGGAGCATAATAAGGCATGAGTATTCTTCAAGATTCCCGCTTAAGGTTGCCGATAACCTTTATATAAATGAAAATTTCAGGCACAAAATGTTCGCAGAAATAAAAAAGAGCCCGCTGGGAGAAAAAAAGTATGTATACTCTGACCTGACATTTATTATTTCTCCGCAGATCATTGAACATCTTACCGGGGAAAAATGGAATGAGTTTGTTGAAAAGAATATTTACCATAAGCTTGGGGCCTATGATATCGTGTTCAATCCGTATCTGAAATATCCGCCTGAGAGGATTATTCCAACTGAATATGACTCTGTCTTCAGGAAACAGCAGCTGCTGGGAACTGTTCATGATGAAGCAGCATCGCTTCAGGGCGGGATATCGGGGCATGCCGGGTTATTTGCCACGGCGGGCGACCTGATGAAGCTGATGGAACTATTCAGGAGAATGGGACGGTACGGAGGAGAACAGATAATAGCAGAAGATGTTCTCAGGGAGTATACGAGGGTGCAATTCCCGGAAAACGATAACAGGAGAGGACTGGGATTTGACAAACCTTTCCTGAATAATGCAGAACTTCCGCAGGAAGAAACTTATCCCACCAGGGGAGCATCACCCGAAAGCTTCGGACACTCGGGATATACCGGTCCCTTTGTCTGGATAGACCCGGTTCATGAAATAAGTTATGTTTTTCTTGCCAACCGGGTCTATCCGACACGAAACAACAACAAAATATCTGAAAACAATATCAGGACCAATATCCTGCAGGCAGTTTATGATTCTATCACAGACAAACCCTGATATTCATTTCCTTAGCTCTGTCAATTGGATGAAGGACTGCAGCTTGTTACTCTTGTCATAGGATTCTGACCTGATCAGCCCTATGCCCTTCGCATACCAGTCAAGGTTACTGGTCTTAACATTCATCCCCATAACCGTGGCACTGACATCACCTGAAAGCTTATAACATTTAAAAGTACCGGCAGGTACGGTAACATCCTCAATTGCATCCACTTTCCTGTTTGTTATGTCGGCGGCCATCTTCATGCTGACAAATCCCATCTTCATTGCCATGACCACTGAAGCATCGGGAAGCGTCTGCCCGGGCTGAATACCGACCGGAATTTCCATTTTATTCCCTGTTATCTCAAGTTCTGCTGGGATTTCTCCGTCCTGCTGGAAAGCAGCCTTGTTGACCATATTGCTCATATCCATGTACAACCTGCCGTCTCTCTGCTGAATTGTGATTTTATCCTTGTAAAGAGAGGCTCCACGGGAGTCAGAAGATTCAACCAGATAGGAAATATCCATATCATTGCCGCTGATGCTCACTTTCTCAATGGTATACCTGATGGAACCTGTTTCCTTTGATTTTTTATCAAACGTCTTATAAACCAAAACTGTTCCTTCTTTTGTGGGGAAGAAGGTTTCCTGGCCGTGTGCGGCAGCCATAAAACAAATAAGCACTGTGAATACCAGAATTTTTTTCATAAACGGATTGAATTAAAGATTTACGAAATACTAATAATGAATAAGGTTTGAGCAAAAATCGTGCTGCGAAATGATACAACCTGCCCGGCTACCCGCGCAGACAATATAACTGGTGAAAATGCACTACAAAATAACAGTTTTTTTGTATTCCCGGAACACCGGCCACTCAATAATTTATATATGATAAACCATGTGCTGCTGATACGGATGCACACATTAAAATCCCGTACTCCCCTCCTTCCCGGTTCTTCCGTATAGCAGGCTGCGGCTCGACAAGTCCCAGATTTATTGATATTGCCGCTGTCGGGTTGTTTTGATTCTGACTGACTGCAGTGTCATTCCACCCTGATACCCGCTTCCGGCGAACGGGCGCCTTCCCTGCCCTCTCCGTTGGTGAAAGTGGTGAAATAGAACCATAACTCCCCTTTCTTCACGATCCCGTCCTCGTATCTTCGCTCACCATGACTGAAGCTCTTCAGGAGCGATGGTTTTTCACCCCGCCGGTAACGGTAGAGGTTTGTCTTAAGGCCAATGTCACCGGTTGACTCCGCCCATTGCACGATAACCTTTCCAGCGGCCTGGCCGAGCCATACACCGGGAGGGACAGGAAGAAACAACTCCTTTACTGTTAGCGTGATAACAGCCATGGATTCGCTCACGCCACCCAGATCATCAACTGTCTGAACAGCATACTCGTAGCTTTTCCCGGGTAAGACGGTCTTGTCAGTGTAGAATGGTATGTCCACTGCACTCTCGCCCGGCAACAGGCTTGTAAACTGACCACCGGGCAGCTCGCGCCGGTAAACATGATAGCCCCGTGTGGCCCTGTTCCTGACTTTTACATCCTCCCAGACCAATGAGACTCCGCCATCCTCCTCCGCTGCTGTCAGCTGGTTAGGTGAAGGTGGAATAGTTCTGATGGAAGGATGAATGATGAGAGTGTCTGAAAAAATACTTTCTACGGAACTGGTATTTACTGTTGTAGCAGCATAGAGGTAGCTTTGGTCACCGCTGAGGTAGCTGCTGGTATCAATATAAACCACCTCATTATCCGTCAGTTCCAAGATGCCGGTGATGGGATACATCGAAGAAGTTATGCCGTCACTGCGATAAATACGGACACCTGCCAGATTAGGCTCGCCCGAGGTCACCTTTATAGCCACGCCGCCAGGTACCTCTTCACCGCGACTGACAGAAGGAAATACCGGTTGAAGCCTGTCTAGGGCAGAACCGAAAACGATACCACTCCTCCGGGGTGGATCACCGACATCACTTACAGACTCGAGATAATAGTAAGTGGTCTGATCAGGTTTTACTTCCCGGTCAGTGTAGCTGCTGTCGGAAGGTGGAAGGTTCGCAACCAGATCATATGGCTTACCGTCATATGAATCGCTCCTGTAAATCCTGACACCCCGTAAATCATCAGTACCCTGCGATTGCCAGGTGACAACTATGCCATACCCGGTGTTGTCGGACGTTGCTGAAACGTTGCGGAAGAATGTCGTACCCGGCGATTTGCCCGAAACCAACACGATATCAGTGGCTTCACCCCTGTTCCCCCACTTGTCAAGCGGGTTCAGGAAATATTGCCGGTCTGAACGGAAGCTCCGCAACGAATCCTGAAAAATAAAGTAAGTCACATCATCTATCCTGTAGGTCGCGGTAGTACCTTTGGCCTGATGAAGTTCTTTTCCTTCATAGTATCTTACCTCAAAATAGGGAGCAGGATTGGCCCCCTTTGATTGCCATTTCAGGTAACAGATATCCTGATCAACGTTTTTTTCACTCAGCGTGACAGCATCATATTCCGGGATAAAGGGATATTGAACAGGCAGCGACAGACTTTCCGAAACAGTCTTTCCGTTCTTCAGCGATTTAACCCTGTACCTGACCTGTTTGTCTTTTGTCACATCCTTATCATAGAATGCCAATCCGGCTGCCAGCCTGATTGCAGTGGCTGAAGCCCAGTATCCCATGCTGTCAATTACACCCGACCTGGCACATTTTTCCCATCCCGTTCTAAGCACGTCATTGCCTGGGAGGCCCTGGAAGCCAAAATCGGATTCCCACAGCCGTATGGCAGCATAGAACTCATCCCAACCTGCGGGTGAATGCATCTGGGTAACGTTCTCCCATTTTCGGCCATCATACGAGCGTTCAATGCTGTAGGACCCAAGACGCTTACCATCAGCAAGCTCCATACCGGCGAATACCACGATACCCCGGGGAGCCGGCACTGCCAGTTTAACCTCACGCTGTCCCCAGGCAGGTGAATTCAGCAATAAGCACAAAACAAGCAGGAGGCTGATCCCTGGCAAATATCCCTGATGTCTTCCTGATATTTTCATTTTGTTAATGGTTAGCATGTCCATAATTATCTGCATTGCTGATCACAGCTGCTGGTTGTGATTCCCATTGAGAAACCCTTCACATTGTCAAGATGTACTTTGGCGCCAATGGTAAAATCGGCAAGATCAACCGACACGCATGGTCCGCAGTCGACCAGAACCGGAAGGCACTGGCTGGCCGATATTACCAGGTTAACGCTGGCACAGCCATCTATGTTGAAGACATTTGTTTTGGTGTTGTAATCACCGCTGACTCCAAACTGAAGCTTAGCATCAGCATTGGCCGATGTGCATGTCGCCGGGCATGAGCCCCCGAGGTAGGCATGACCCTCCGCCAGGACGCCCATCCCGAAAGTTGTTCCCTGCCCGAATTTCATGAATGTACGGGCATTGACACTCACGTCGACGCCGGCATCAACGGCAACGATACCGTAATCATAATGTACTCTCGGCAGTATCTGTTTTGTAAGTCCTGCCGAGATAAAGAAGCCGTTCAGGTTGGTTTTGAATCCCGCCGGAAGACAAACTGCATCGCCTATTTTAGACGATACCTCGGCAGGCATATTCTGATAGTTGCCGAACAGCCCGAAGAGGTTCGCCCCGCCTAAACCGGGTATCTCTACCAGCCCCGACGCGGTAAAAATCCATCCCTGGCTGTCCATCACAGTATTTACATTTCCGTTGAGCTTCATACCAGCCAGGTTCATATTCAGTTCGGCGCTGCCAAGGAAGCGTGCATTGGGCATGTCGTACGTGATGGAAAGACCTGGGAATGACGGGATATCACTAACGCTTATCTGTTGCCCGGTGGCTTTCACTTCGCCCTTGACCTCGAAATTCATCTTCTGCCCGGGATTGATATTGTTAAACCCTTTCAGATCACCTTCAAAGCGCAGCACATCCCATGCCTTGCTGACTACCTTTATGCCTCCGTTCAGGTTTGCCAGCTCCTTGCCCGGACCCGTTGCCAGCGACTGTCCCTTGTCAATATCAATACGCGTTTCATTTGACCTGTGAGTCATCGTCACTTTAAGCCGGGGCAGATGTCCTGGTTCCTCTACAGTCCCCCTGACGGTAAAAAGGTCATTAGTCAGTTTGTAATCGTTATCGAGGTGATAGCGAACATTGTTATGGGTAAAGTTCACTACATCCATATCCATCATTTCAAAGGCAATTGTGTTGCCCTGCCTGATATATGCCATGGCGCCTGAAGGTCTTAAGTACTCCGGTATACCGAAGTCATATGTACCCTTGAGCTTCAGTGAATTGGTTGTAACATACATCCGGGTTGAAGGATATGGTGTGAAATCAACGAGATTGAAAAGTCTGAATTTACGACTGTTTAGCACGAGGGTGCTTTCATCCTCGCTATTAAAGTCTACTGCTGTGAATTCTATCCTGTCAGAAGGTGCCAGCCCGGGCATACCCTGCAGGGAAGCTACCACGCTCTGGCCATAGTCAGGGACAGCATAGAGACTCCAGCCCCAAACACCGTCATGCAGGTATTTATAGGTTAAACCTTTACTCGTGGTGCTGATTACCACTTCCTTCACGCCAAGCAGCTTCATCTTGTCAAGATGAACAGTGGCAAAACTGGTTACAAGTGCATCTGAGGTGAACCTCAGGTTTTCAATATTTATATCCACACCTGTTGACAGAAGGGCGTCAGACACTGTTAATCCATCATCGGTCAGCAACCACTTGTTACAACTGATAGACCATTTTCCCAGTTTCACCGAGAACGGTTTCGGATTGACACTCTTCAGCCCCTGTTTGCTTATACTTATTGTTCCGGCATCTATTTCAACACTCGAAGGATTCAGGTTGGCAATATCAGCTTTCAGTTTTGTCTGCAATGTAAGTCCGTTCTTGTCAAAGAACGATTTATCAGACTGCACCAGGGCTTTATTAGTAAAACCTGTTATGCTGTAAACCGGCGACTGGTTCTTACCGTCGGTGATATAGAACCGGTCAGTGCCGCTGACAGGAGCGCTGACTGTTCCGGCGCTACTGTAAACGGTTATCTCGCTGCTGACAGCATCGGGTTTGGAGGCGAGCCAAAGTGCAGGCAGTGTATATCCTGCACCTCCGAAGTTGCCATTGAGCTGCCCGCCGCCGGGTGAATCGCTCACCTGTACACCTGCAGTCATTGCACCTTTAAGCTGAGCCTGGTCGGCAAGTTCGATCCGCAGCCCCGAAGCATCAGTGATAACCGCCTTGTAGTTGCCCTGTAGAGAAACAGTGATATTGTTGACATCGGTCACGAACGGCAGAATGGCAGGTATGAGAAAGGTTTCTCCACTACTGTTGGTAAGACTGCTTTTGACCATCTCTGCATTTTTCACTTCAATCTCCTGTGTACCGAAATATTTGTTTCCTGTAAGAGTAAGAACCCCTGTAAGCAATATCCTGTCTCCGGCCATCTCTTCGAAACCGGTAGGTGCGAACGGGAATCCCATGAAACTGGTTAAATTAATACCGTCAACTGACTTAAGATGAAAATCTTCGGTCTTACAGGTTGAACCACCGGCAGTCAAAATATAGTTGTCATTATAATATCCTACATAGTTGGTGCCGCTTTTGCCTGAGCTTACCATCAGCCTGATGGGCTGGTTCAGGGGCAGGTTACGGAGCTCGTAGTGTCCGGAGGCATCCGTTTTTACCCTGATCGTGTATTCTTCTGCCTGTCCGCTTATTACAGCCTTTACATCTATGCCTTCAAGAGGTTTGGCAGTGCCATCCCCGAGGTAAACGGTCCCCGAGATACAGCCACCCGGCGACATGGTAAACCGGTAACTGCTGCCCATGACAGATTTCTCATACGGTATGCTGACCTCGGTGATAATGGCAGGGTAATTCTCAGGCGAACCCGGAGCATTGGTTATCATAAGCCTGAAACGGTCACCCCGGCCGCCTTTGAAATAAAAACCAGCATAACCCTCTTTATCGGTAAGCTCGGTATATGGATTCATCCCGTCCGCGATACTCATCTTGTCGAACGCGTTTGTCCCTTGTGGTGAGAACGATGCTCCGTCAGACAGGGTAATATTAATTTTACCAAGGACATTTGACTTGCTTTCACTGCCCTGCTGTTGAGATTGTTGCAGCAACGGTGCCAGTTGTTGCATCGCTGAATGAACAGTGCCGGTTGTTACTTCAGGTGAGACCTGGTTAAAGAATGTAGCCGGGATAGCAGTATTGACTGTAGCTGGAGCCTTGATCTGCGTTGCCTGACCCGTGCCGCCAGTACCTGTCTTCCAGCTTTCCGGGACATCAGGCAGGCTAACCACGGCTCCCTCCAGCCAGCCCTTGCCGGCCCATACCTCAACATTTAGCAGGCGGGCTTTTGGAAATAGCTCAAAGTTGTAAATATTCTTGTCCTTGTCAAGCCTGATATTCACTGTATCCGTAATATATCCCTCCCCGGCTATCACTATTCTGCGCGGTGTGTCCAGTTTACGCGCTTCAAGGTAGTAGGTTCCGTCATTACCGGTAGTCGATGCTTTTGACATCTCGCCAATAAGGATCAGTGTGGCATTCACCACGGGCTTGCCGGACATCCGGTCAATAACCTTGCCGGTAAGGCTGGCCCCGTAACGTAGTGTTATGTTCATCTCGTACCTCTCGCCTATCTTGAGCGGATCACCGTTTTTTACCTGGAATGTGGTATCTGCAAACCCGGGGCTCTTTACCGTTACGGTCCTTTTCGGTCCAACCACCCGGTTTGGCGAATGTGCAATCTCGAGCGGAATGTCCCTTAGTTCATAGGTGCCGGAATCACACCACACCATCGGAGTGTAGTTAGTTTCATCCTGTTCAAGGATCTTATAATAACTAAGACCACTCCATTTCAGGTTACCTTTTTCAAATTTCTCCTTCAGGGTCACCTGCGCCGGCTGAGACGCGTTTAGTTTTTTATTACCCTCTCTCTGACGTAGGACTATCCGCAGGGTGGGGAATTTAGGCTCAAGCTTTATTGTTAGGCCAAAACTGTAATTTCCCCAGTTCCTGGCAGAACGTTCAGCCAGCAAAGCCTTATAATCCTTCAAATTAACCGTGATACCGCCATCCTGGTTTATCTGGCCTTCACCGTCAATCAGTTTTTTGAAATCAAGCAGTACCGGTGAACCAGTCTCGTAAGAATAATCATCAGGATTATTGACATACAGGTAATATTGGTAGGTTGGATTATCATTGAGCACCAGAAGCTTTAATCGTGCCAGACCATTCTTGTCTGTCTTTGCCTTTCCGACGCAAACCATCCCGTTGCTTTTGGGTGCCGGAAAATTATCTGTTTTGTCGGGAGTTACATCATCCAACGGGAAAATAGAGGGATAGTTGAAATTTATCTTTCTGTAAACATAGACATCCATGTTCATCAGCTCTTCTGTCCTTTGGATTGTATAGTCGCTGGTTGCTGCTTTCACTGTAACATCCAGATCAATGATTCTGACCTTTGTAACAACCTCTCCGACATTTTTGGTTTCTCCTCCTTTTATCTCGAAAAAATATTTGTCACCATAATCAGGGTCGAGATAATAGCGGGCATGCTCACCGTCGATCCTGATCTCGTATGCCCGAAACAGCTTGCAACCTGATTTATCATCATTAGACATTTCAAAAACATCGTTGCCAGTGAACGGACCACCTCCCGGGTTTGTCCAGGCGAGATCTGCCACATAGTCCTCTTTATCAATGGAACAGGGATAAATCAGGTCCGCAATTTTCTGGTAGCAGTCAACATCTCCCAGGGGATCGGCGGTACTGGCTGCCATAAAATTAAAAGTAAACTCGCCATTATTACCCGTGGTGGTTATTGCAATCTCCTGACCATTCTCATATTTATCATTCAACCAAGAGTTGAACCTGTATGTCATATCTGCATTCAACCTGCCGTCAGAATATTTTACAACATACCGGGTAACCAGCCTGATCCTGGCATTTGACAGTGTATGTTTCTTCGTACCTATTTGATACAATAGTGTCCCTTTCAGGGTGGCAGGCAATAGAACGGAAGGAGTTACTACCTTGATACCCGTTCCGGCCGATACAAGATTGAATTCACTTTTTAACCCTGACGCGGGCGGAGTAACAGGCGGAGTAACAGGCGGAGGCGGGGCGTTTGTTGTTTTCATGGGTGAAGAGAAAGTATTCACCTCACTGTAGCCCCCATTTTTAAAATTTGTCTTCCCGAAAGGATCTGTAGCACGGACAACAAATGCATATGTCTTCCCGGGTTTGAGCGCCGGGTTGGCAATTGTATAAAGATATGTCGGTGTCCCGGTAACAGTAGTTTCAAAGTAAGCCGGGTAGGCCTCGGTACGGAGCATGTCGCGGTAATTGGAGCCGGGATCATTCACCTCGATGATCCTGAGTTTATAGCGAGTCCCAGCGGATGCACCCGGGGGCATAGTCCACGTGAAAACCAGCATCTGCATCTGTTCCGGGGTAAGCTCGGCACTGTTTTGCGGGTGTATTATGATAGGAGGCTCAACAGCTGTCATAGCAGGGATTATATTGAAGGGTGCACTGCAGAACGGACCCTGTTCCATGTAACCGTCGCCAAATGGATCCATGTATATGGTGAAGCATACACGGTATAACCCTTCAGGCAATCCCTGTTCTTCAACCTGCTGGGGGGAGATACCCCTGTATACAAGATTCTGCCGGGCAAAGATCTGTTGAAGATCATTGTAAGTCAGGGTATAGGGAGGCCATGCCACGGGAGTCCCGTCGGGCCCTAGCTGCGCCCTGATGGTTAACGGGTTCGAGGGAACAAAGTCGGGGCGGGTACCTATCCTGATGTCACCGTCGTCGTTAGCACTCTCGATATATCCGTGAATAAAAAATCTGTACTCACGGGTATCCATCAGACGGGGTGTTGTTATAACACTAACAATACGGCCCGGTGTATTGAAATAGTCTGAGAGTCGGTTCGTGTAGGGAGGTAGTACCTGAACAGTCTGGTTTATCCAGCTTTGTGCACCGGCAACGGCAAACATCAGAAGGGCGAACACTGTCAACACCAACTTTGGTCCCGGCCTTTTGTCAGAAAGTGAATACATAGCCAAAATCTCCTCTTAATTCGTTAAATGACGGAATTGCTGAACCATCGGCAAACTGATTGCTGATAAAGTTAAGGTTCAGGGTGAGCGAATGTTTCTCATGCAGACGGTAAGCGGCACCCAGGGCCGAGTTGATGATAAAGCCGCTGTCAGAGTTTATCCTGTTCATCATGGCACTGTTGTTCAGGCTCAATGACAACCTGTCAGACAAAAGGCTTTTTGAGATATTAAGATTCCCGCCGGCCAGCCTGTTCTCGAAATTCTTGTTTGTCATCATGGTATAGTTAAGACCGGCCGATATGTTCAGTTTCAATGCAGGCAGCCCCAGGTTATAGATGAGCATGGCCATCCACGTGTCGGTCTCGGTCATGTCGGATGTGGCGCGGTTTTTATCCTCAAGTCCGCTCATGTTGAGATTGAGCATTACCATGTGTGACGATTTTTCAGATGCCTTCAGGAACCGGGGTGACAATGTGAATGATTTGTTAACCTGGTAGATCAGCAGAGTGTCGTGTGTTGTTGTTTTAAAAGCCCGCTGATTGGTTGAGAAGTTAGTAAATGAGGCATCAACGGCCCAGTTCTGGCTGATATTGTAATTGGCAGTAAAGGCGCCGATAAGCCTCAGGGCCGTATTTTCTTTTGCCCCGTTAAGATTGTCGTGCTGAACACCTAGGGAGCCACGCAAATTCATTTTGTTTTTTAACAGTGCCAGGCTCTGGTTCAGGGTGATATGCTCGATGTCGTTGTTGAAGAAGTAACTGCCCATTGAACGAAAGCCCGGATCAATGCGGCGGTACTCGATCCCGGTAACAGTTGCCTGGGTAAAGCGGTAACTGAGACTGGTTTTAAATGCCTTGAAGTATTCGCTGGTATAGTTTACCCTCATGAAATTGCCTGCCAGCCGCAGCAACCCGTCATCAGATGGCTGGCTGGCTGTGATGGTCCGATTGAAGGTGTAGAAGCTGTACGACCCGTCGAACTTGAAGATAAGCTTATCGGTTATATCGAAATGCGAGGTGAGTCCAAGCGCCAGGTTTTGTTCCGGCGCCGGTATTGCGGGATCGGTATTTGCAGGATCATAGTTTTTGGTATTGTCACCAATACGGAGGACCGAGAGGTCAACAAAGCGTTTGTCTGTACCGTATCCAACCTTGGCTGCCCATCCGGTACGGGTCATCCGGGGAAGGGAGTCGGCCATGGCCAGATTATAAACCGAATTCTGGTTGAACTTGCCGTACATAGCGCCCAGGCGGAATTTGCCCGGTTTGGCTTCAACACCGGCGCCAAGAAACGTGTATCCGCTGAGGGTGAACTCCGAAAAGGAAAGATTCCGGTAACCAAGGTGAAGGGTCAGCCATTTATACGTGGGACTGATACCGAACTGGTTGAATGGCTGGTGGAATCCTGCCTTGTTGTTGTTGTACCACGTGAATGAAAAAGGCATTGCAATGCCATAAAGAGTCATGGTGGCGCTGGCATTCACACCATAGGCGAAAGGCGCCTGCCTGTCGGGTATGCCGCTTACGGAATAAAATGAGGTGTTTACTCCAACATTACCGGTGATGGCAAATGGTTTGGTGTTTTTCAGATCAGACAGATCCTGCGCGCTGACATGTTGAATAAGTATCAATGACATGATTAACAGGGCGAGCAGGAAAATCAGGGGTATTTTTCTTTTGTCTGGTGCCATTTCAGGTCCACCGTTATTTTAACTTTAATATGAGCGTTGATATAAAAAACTCAGGTATTAAACTGTTTTTTTAGCCGAATATTATCAGGATTAAGCACAAAATGAATGCATTGTTCAATATTTTCAGGCACTAGTGTCCAAAAGATTTATTTTAAAACCATTGTAAATGGTTAATATATAATTTATTACAAGCGATAAGGTCACGTGTCGATTTGAATTCATTTCGCATCTTCAGTGCC
>WXFD01000023.1 GCA_009877105.1 Bacteroidales bacterium | reverse complement strand
GTTGCGGGTTTGTTGTTACAAGTTATTTATATTTGAGGCCTTTGATATCTGAATTTTTAAGATGTTGTATCAGGCTATAGATTTTCCGACTTATACTGTCTGTTCTTGTTAATAGCTCTTCCAGTTGAGTTTCTGTTATATGTTTAACATCGAAAGCACGGTATGATTGAGATCGAAGTTCCGCTACTGAGCCTCTGGATATTGATAAAAATTGTATGAATTCTTTGTTTCCTCCACGGTCAAATCCCTCTGCAATATTGTCCATAATCGAACCAGCTGTTGCCCTAATTTGATCTCTGAATTTAAAATCCTGTTTACATGGTTCAATTGATGTAATATCATAGACTATTTTACAAATCTCCCTGGCTTCCTGCCATACTTCCAAATCTTCAAACCTGGTGATCTTCATTCAATTAACACGAAACACAAAACTCGAAACCATAAACACGAAACACGAAACTCGAAACCCGAAACTTGAAACTTGAAACTTTGAACTTGAAACTATAAACCCGAAACACGAAACACGAAACTCGAAACACGAAACCATAAACTTTTTTGCATGCTTCCGCCCCGTCAGCCACAGGGGGTTTTTAAGCCCTGGCCAACTGTTTCGCGGTACGCGGTGTCCTTTATAACGGTATTCGGTGTTCGGTGTTCAGTATTCGGTTTGTCATGAGATTGAGTGTATACCGAATACTGAATACCGATTACTGAATACCTCTTCTTCTCACCTTCTCCCCATCACCCGTTCTCTCCATCGCTCTTCCACAACAGCAGAAGCTCCGCGGGCTTTAATTTTCCCAGGTGGATCTCCGTCTCATGGGGTTCGAGCACAATATAACTAACCTTTCGTCCTACAAGCTCCTCAGCCTGCACAATTTTACGAGCAAGATATTCACGATCAATATCTGCTCCTGTAAGGATGAGTTCAATCACGGGGCTGTCCTTTCCGCGCGCAAAATCGCCGGTAAGGTGCACGCTCTCGAGATTGCCAAGACGGTGAATCACCTTTTCAATAACCCTGTCAATGCCCGTCTCCTTCAGGATGATGCTGTGAATATCCCTAAAAAGCGGGTGCTTGGGATTGGCCTGGTAGATTTTCTTGTTGCCGTCGGGGTATGACCTGAGCAATCCGGCTCCCTCGAAGCGGTTCAGTTCCACGCGTATGGCATTGGATGATTCCCCGAACTCGGATTCCAATCCGCGGAGATGCGCCCTGGTGCTGCTGTTGAGAAAAAACTTCTTCAGCAGCTTTATCCTGGTCTGTGATGTGACGAGGCTGTCAAGCATTTAGGACCTGATTAATGAGTAACAAAGTTACTCGTTGTTTGGAAATTTCAAAACTTTAACGGGATTTTTTCTCATGCTGATGGAAAGATTATTCGGATTCAGCC
Source organism: Bacteroidales bacterium (assembly GCA_009877105.1). Lineage (GTDB taxonomy): Bacteria > Bacteroidota > Bacteroidia > Bacteroidales > VadinHA17 > LD21. The sequence continues at coordinate 100,333 of WXFD01000023.1, read as the reverse complement.
CCTGGAGGTCATGTACTCATCCCCTCAGCACACTTCTCTGCTAACCAATATACTCATCCCCCCAGCCCCCTTCTCTATTTCATATAGAAGGGGGAGAGCTTCACAACCAGTGTAAAAACAACGGTAAACAACCTTAAACAATTCCAGGCCTTCCCCCTCTTTGCACAGCAGAGAGGGGGATTAAGGGGGTGAGTACATGTGCAAAGTACAACGACCCGATTCGGGGGATTCGTCTTATGGGCTCATCTCCTCAGGTACACTTCTCTGCTAACCAATGTACTCATCCCCCCGGCCCCCCTTCTCTATTTCATATAGAAGGGGGAGAGCTTCTGTGCTAACTTTAAACAACGGTAAACAACTTTATGCAATTCCGGCTTTCCCCCTCGTTGCGACAGCAGAGAGGGGGATAAAGGGGGTGAGTACATGATAAGGCCTGGTAGCTTAAATTCCTTCAGGATATTGAATTCAGGAATGAGGAAATCTTCAATTTAGTTCCTATTAAATCTTTAATCTCTTCATTATTAATTCTTAGTATGTGATAACCCATATTTCTCAGTTCACTGTCTCGAAATTCATCATATTCCCTATGATTTTTGTGAACCGGACCATCAAGTTCAACTATAGCCCTCTTTTCACTGCAATAAAAATCAACGATAAAATAATTATATCTCAACAGATTTCCATGATATAATATGGGATGTTGTCGGAGAAATTTATATCCATTGAGTTTCCTTCCCCTGAGTTCATTCCATATAATACTTTCTGATTCTGTCATATTTGCCCTTAATTCCCGGGCATGATCTGTGATTTGCTTGACAGTGAAATATTTCACAGCTATGGTATTTAGGATTCCATATTATAAATTTACATAACAAATTCCATAATAAGGTGAATCTTAAGCTTTAGAATCTATTCGAATTAAAAAACAGTCAATTGCTTTACATTCAAAGAATTCATGCATTCAGCCCCTGGAGGTCATGTACTCATCCCCCCAACCCCCTTCTCTATTTCATATAGAAGGGGGAGAACTTCTCTGCCAAGTTAAAACAACGGTAAACAACTTTATGCAATTCCGGCTTCCCCCCTCGTTGCGACAGCAGAGAGGGGGATAAAGGGGGTGAGTACATGTGAAAGGTAAAATGGATCAATCCGGGATGACATATATTCGTCCTTCTGGATCCTTCCCGCTTCACTCATGTACTCATCCCCCCAGCCCCCTTCTCTATTTCATATAGAAGGGGGAGAGCTTCTGTGCTAACTTAAAACAATGGTGAAAAACTTTAAACAGTTACGGCTTTCCCCCTCTTTGCGACAGCAGAGAGGGGGACAAAGGGGGTGAGTACATGTATAAGATATAACAGCCCAATTCCAGCTTTCCCCCTCTTTGCACAGCAGAGAGGGGGACAAAGGAGGTGAGTACATATGAAAGGTAAAATGGATCAATCCGGGATGACATATATTCGTCCTTCTGGATCCTTCCCGCTTCACTCATGCACTCATCCCCCCTGCCCCCTTCTCTATTTCATATAGAAGGGGGAGAGCTTCTGTGCCAGCTTAAAGAACCGGTAACCAACCTTAAACAATTCCAGGCCCTCCCCCTCTTTGCGGCAGCAGAGAGGGGGACAAGGGAATGAGTACATACTGCGAAGCAAACATTTCGTAAATTTGCATTGCATTAAACCGGTTCATGCCAGATTTCACCCTTGATACATATAAAAAGCTTCTGAAAGCTTTCCTCAACGCCGATTACTCCTTCAGGACATTCGCCCAATACCTTGAAGAACCCGGCGGACGCTTCATTATACTGAGACATGATGTCGATGCTAAAAAGCTTAATTCACTGGAAACAGCACTTATCGAAAACAAGCTGGGAATAACCGGAACATACTATTTCAGGATCGTCCCTGATAGCTTTGACGGGGAGATTATCCGTCAGATATCTGACCTGGGTCACGAGATCGGGTATCATTATGAGGATGTGAGCATGATATCGATGCGGGAATTACGGCGGTTCCAGGGCGGCGGAAGAATTAAAAACAATGGATCAGGATCAGAAGAAAACAGGCAGGAGGAAAAATGTGAAAAATCACGGAAGGAATCCGTAGCCAGCGGGAAAAACCAGAAAAGGGATGAGATGGAAAAGCAGCTTGCCCGGCTGGCTTTCGCAAGTTTCCGGGAAAACCTCCGGATATTTCAACGAATTGTTCCGGTAAAAACAATATGCATGCACGGAAGCCCCCTGAGCAGGCGGGATAATCGCCTGCTCTGGAAATATTATGATTACAGGAAGCTCGGAATAAGGGGAGAACCTTATTTCGACCTCAACTTCGCTGATGTCCTCTATCTTACGGACACAGGACGTCGCTGGGACGGTGAATCTGTTTCCATAAGGGATAAAAAACCTGCTGAAAAAGGTCATTCTTCTCCGGAAGGTTCCGGCTTTTCACATAAATCTGCAGATAATACCTTGAATTACAAGCAACCTTTCAACGGCCACCGGATACCCTCATTGCATTCTTCCTTCGACATTATCAGGGCAGCCCAGGCCAACTACCTGCCCGACAGGATAATGATCACCGTCCATCCACAGCGCTGGACAAACAAGCCGCTTCCATGGCTTCGCGAACTGATTTGGCAAAATGTGAAGAATACCGGGAAATGGGCTCTGGCAAGGGTCAGGGGCAGATGAAAATGTCATGATTTACGTATCATGAACAGCAAGTTTTTTCAATCCTTAAACAGGGCCCAGGAATCTGCAGGATGTATCCTGCTTTTTATCTTTTCCCTGCAATCCTGATGATCCCCCAGCCCGCCAATATCCCGGCCATGTTCGCCACCCAGTCGAATATGTTGAATGCCCGTGCAGGCACCCATATCTGTGCCACTTCCGTAACAGTCGCCAGGATCATTACCAGAAGGATGAACCGTTTTAGCGGATTTTTATCGAACAATATCAGGCCTTTCCTTTCACCAAACAGATAAAACATGCATATCAGGAAATAAACGGTAAAATGCAGCAGGTGATCCGTCCTTATGGAAAATGCTTCCGGACCAAGCCTTATTTTTTCAACCCGGAAACTTATCGGGAGAAAAGTTGCGATCAGCACGGCAAAATAACCTGTCCAGAAGACATACCTGTAAAGCCTGAGATACTTTTCCATCACTGTTTTTTGCAGGGACAAAGATAAATCTTCTTTTGTAATGAGGAACATAGGTGCAGATTGCATCAGGCATGTTGCAGGGCACTAAATCCTGAACTTTGATTCCTGAAGTTCTTTGCCGGCCGGGGCGTCCTTTCTGCAATCCGGGATAAGAACTTTTATCTTAAATTTACGGAAAGAATTCTGATCCCGGTCCTTATGCCCAGTCCTGAGGAAAAACTGCTGCTTTCCATTTGCCGTCTCGAGTTCGGTGAAAATGAAACAGGCAACCTGAAATTGCTTGCAGACGAAATAAAAGACTGGATGCAATTTGCAAACCTGGCAAATAAACACGGCATAATTGCACTTATTGCCTATAATGTCAGGGCAACAAATCTTGCCAACCTGATACCGGATAATGTAAACCGGCTGCTGAATGACGGCCTGATGCAAAGCATCCTGAGAAATACATGGCTCACCGAAAGGTGGAAAGAAGTTAACCGAATACTGACAGATGCCGGAATAAAGCATGTGCTTCTGAAGGGCATGGCCCTGGAACATACGGTGTACGGATCACGGGGACTTCGGCAGATGACGGATAACGACATACTTATCAGCAGGGAAGACGGGGTAAAGGCCTGGGAACTTCTGCAGGAACACGGGTTCGTAACACAGCCGGTCAAGTCGCCCCTGCATCGTAAAATAATAGCAGATATCGGAAAACATCTGCCGACCCTGGTTAAAGACGGATACGCACTTGAGATACATCTGAGGCTGTCAGGTTTTGGTAAAGCGGCTTCAGACCCAGCCAATATCATGGATAATGCCCTCCCGATTAAAATTGACGGCATAACAGCTTTTATTCCTGATGACGCGACCCACATCAAGTACCTGGCAGAACACAGTATTTATCACCAGACCATTTCCGGACCGGAGCTGAAGCTTTTCCTGGATATTTCGCTTTTGAAGAAGGATGGTTATGAAAGCATCAATCCCCGGATATTTACTGATCCTTCGGCATATAAAAACCCCGGTTACAAAAAGAAGATCTACCGTGAACAGGTTTTAGGCCTCTCCCATGGCAAAAGGCTGAGGTTCCTGGCAGGGGATATCTTTCCTTCTCCTGTCTGGATGAGGCAAAGATATAAGTGCAGCCTGGCAGGCGTGCTGATCCGTTATCCGGCAAGACTCTGGAAACTGACATGGCTGTTGTTCTGACGGAAACTTCAATGACCAGAGGTAAGAAACGGATCGGACATTATAATATAACCTGTTGAAAACCGTTTTTATTTGGTTGATAACTAAAAATCTATGGTTTGCTTAAACAGGCTAATTTCCCATGTTGGAATTACTGCCGGAATGTTAACATAATTGTCATACCGAAGGAGTGGATTATTTAATACCGTCATACTGATTTTTTAATAACCAAAATCTCATATATTATGAAAAATGCAATTGTAATTTTACGTAATTTGCTCATAATAACTGCCGTGGCAGGACTTTTTGCATGTGAGGGCCCTGATGGTCCCATGGGTCCGGCCGGACCGAAAGGTGACATTGGTCCTGCTGGTCCTGCTGGTCCGACGGGTGAGACCGGTCAGGCAGGGAAAGACGGTAACGCCAATGTTACGGTAATCAGCCTGCTCAGCAAGGATATCACATGGCTGGAAGGGGAATACCTGCGCCGTCCCGCTAACTTCTATTCAATTGAAGATGCCCCGGTGGATGACGATATCATCGACCACGGCGTTGTACTTGGATACTGCTCTGTCTATGACAACTGGCAAATCCTTCCGCTTACATGGGAGAACAGTGACGGCACCGAAAGGCAGTATATCCTGCACAGCTATTCCCCGAATACCATTACCCTGTATGCCTATCAGACTTCAGGAGTCATGGAGCCCGATCCCTTAATTATAACCGAATACCGCTTCATGCTAATAACGGATAAAACAGTAACCGGGACAAAAGGAGTTCCAGCTGAAAAAAATATCCTGATGAAGCTTGAAAAGGCAGGAGTGAACATTAATAATTACCACGAAGTGCTGAACTATTTCGGGCTCAGGCATTAGCGGCAGGCCGGATGAATGTGGTCAATAAACCGGATGTGCAGACTGGAAAAAATCTGTAAAAAAGATAACCAGACTACACACCCTGATCCTGTATACTCATTATTTTTTTTGACGGACGAAAACTATTTTTACAGGATTAATAACGCATTTCCTGCATATTAGTTTTATATTTACTGTTTGAGAAAACATTGACAGCAAAACAAACAACACCGTCAGATTGTTAAAAAGTACGACTGCGAAACAGGTGAACTTGTCCGGTCAGGTCAACGTATACCGGAATACTGAAAGGGAACCAGCATATCCGCACTTCAAAAAACAGAAGAAATGAAAAACCTATTCTACAAATGCCTGCTGTTCAGCATAACCATATTAATGACTGCCTTTTATTCTGATCCAGTTTCGGGACAGGTAACCGCGATTAAGGACTGGACGAGTGTTTATAGCGGCAATTCAAGCTCCACCCAGAATATTAACTACCCGGTTCCTGCCGGTACCAATGCCAACCGGCTGATGGTTGTGGCAATAGCGTCGGAAATTACCGCAGCAGTCACCCAGAATGTGACCCTGACCTACGGAGGGCAGCCCCTGACACTGGCTGTAGGTGACTTTGGCACCTCCTCTGCTTTTCATACAGGATTTTACTATCTGAATGAAGCCGGACTTGATGCAGCAGGAATAAACACCACATTATCGGTCATGGTTACGGGCGGCACTGTAAGACTGACAGATGTATGGGCAGCTGTCTTTGATCATGTTAACCAAACCACTCCTATAACCGATGCAAGGAACCATAACAGCAGAGGTATTTACAGTACAAGTTTTTCTTTCAATCCTCCTTTGCAGGTTAACTCATTCAACAAGGCTTTAGAAGTGGTCGGCATCTTTAATTCCGGCCTCAACCAGTTCCGGACAGTGACTTATGCCGATCAGTGGGAAATGATCTTTGAATCAACCAGATCGGACGGGGAGGGCCTTGGTAGTTATTACAGCATAAAAAACTGCCTGGCCGGCAGAAACACACCTGTATCAAACCTAACTGACGCCGCTGAAATATCATTTGATAAAAGCGCACGCGTTTCCATAACCGGGATAAGCCTGAACTACACTCCCCCTCCCCCTCCGACGATCCAGGCATCAAATGTCACCTTCAGCAACATAACCTCGTCTTCTTTCACCGTTAACTGGACCAACGGGAACGGGGCAAACCGGCTTGTCATTGTAAGGGAAGGTAGCCCGGTAGATGCTGCTCCTGCTGACGGAACAACATATACTGCAAGCAATAACTGGACAGGAGGGCAGGAAATATCTCCGGGAAATTATGTGGTTTATAACGGAACTGCTGACAGCGTCAATGTTGTAAACCTTGACGGGGGCAAAACATACCATGTTGCGGTGTTTGAATTCAGCGGCCCTCCCGGAATGGAAGACTATCTTACCGTTCCAGGGCCCGCAAGGGGGAACGTCACTACATTGCCTGAAACGGCAGTCAATGGTGATTACCGCTCCGCAGCGAGCGGCAACTGGGGATCACCGGCCTCATGGCAGGTTTACCATGACGGAGCATGGACAACTGCAAGCTCGGCTCCCTCAAGTTCCGACGGTTTTATAACGATAATATCCGGCCACACGATAACCGTTGCTGAAAACGTGACAGCCGACCAGGTGGTTATTAATGCCGGAGGAACCCTGCATGTGAACAGCGGTATTACGCTGACCATCGCTGACAATGCAGGACCGGGAAACGATACGATTGATTGTTCAGTGAGCGGGACCCTGTATGTTGCCGGAACTTTGGTTCCGAACGGGGAATTTGCTTTCAACAGGGGTTCCGTTTATCATCATGCAACAGACGGGGGTACCATTCCAGCAGCGGAATGGGATACAGAGTCCCAATGCCTTGTAACCGGGATAACGAACACTGCCCCTGCCGGCCTGGGACAAAGCTTCGGTCACTTTACCTGGAACTGCGCCTCCCAGAGCTCGGCGCTTACCGTATCATTTAACAATGATATTACCATAAAAGGCGATTTTACCATCACCTCCACCGGGACCGGTAAGCTTGCCCTGACAAGCAACCCGCCGCAGGTATCGATGACGGTGGCAGGAAACTACACACAGACAGGCGGGACCTTTATATTGAATAATTCAGCCTCTTCAACGGTAACCGATAGCCTGTACGTTGCGGGCAATTTCCTGTTCACAGGGGGCACCATTACCGAAACATCAAACACGGGACGCGGGGAAATCATCTTTAACGGCAGCGGAGCCATGCAAATGTACACATCGGGAGGGACATTCTCAGAGACCATCGATTTCCTGGTTGAGCCCGGAGCATATCTCCAGCTCGGAACCGGTGCAACACCCGGCTATATCCTCTCAAGCAAAGGCAAATTTACCCTTTCACCCGGGGCAACCCTGGGAATAACTTCCCCGTACGGCATTACAAAAACAAGCACTACAAATCCCAATGGAGGCAATATCCGTGTTACAGGCACACGGACATTCGATACGGCAGCAAATTATATCTATAACGGGACATCGGCAAACCAGTATGCCGGCAGCGGCCTTCCCGCAACCGTCAACACCCTTGTTCTCGCCAACACCAGCGGAAAAATTACCTTGCAGAAAGCTCATACCATGACAACTGGGTTCACTATCCTTACGGGGTCGAAAGCAAACCTGGGAGCGGAGTTCACACACACAACCAGCTATCTCAACCTTGGCGGCCAGGCGATGGGCCCGGGGTCATACGGAGGGACTGGCTCCGGAGCCGACCATATTCTAACGGATTATTTCGACGCTGCCACGGGGGTGGTGAACAATACTGTTCAGCGAGGTACATGGCTTGGCAACACCACCGACTGGAACCTTGCTTCCAACTGGTCCGGGGGCGTCCCGGGAGACACAACGATTGCAAGGATCACAGTTGCTGCACCCAATCAGCCTGTGATCCCGACATCTTACAGTGCCGTAAGTGATACTGTAATAATTGGCCCGGGCGCTTCATTAACCATAAACGGCAGCGCAGATTTCAACTCCGCGAAGATTAACGGCACCCTCACGATAAACCCCGGAGGCAGGGCAACTGTTGATAACGTAGCCAGCAGCGGGACCATCAACCTTGAATCAGGCCCCTCGGGCATGTTCTCGTTCATGCCGGGCAGTTATTCCGGTACGGGAACAGTGAATACCAGGCTTTTCTTCACCGGGGGAACGGCAGGACCCGGAAACTACAGGTGGCATTACTTTGCCGTGCCTTCACAACAAGATAAATCGGTTGTTACCAATGTCAGCCCGCTGGACCTGATGTGGTATTACGAACCGGCTGCCGTTACAAATATGAGACAGGGATGGCAATGGCACGACGGATACGATAACACGACACCGATATCCGAATTGCGGATCGGCGAGGGATACAGCTTCTACAATGATGTCGATTCATATGTGACGTTCACGGGGAATTCCCTCGTCACCTCACTGCCCCAGGCAAACCTGAGCTTTACAACATTCGGCTGGAATTTTCTCGGAAACTCGCTGACATGTGGTCTGGACTGGGATGCAGTGGCCTTCACCGGCAGCCTGGATCCCACTGTCCATTTCATTAAGGACCACCGAGAATACTATTATATCCAGGGCGGGCCGGGCGTACCTGCCGGAACCACCGGACACATACCGCCGCTGCAGGGCTTTTTTGTGCAGGCCAAAGCCGCGGGAGCCTCAGTGGATTTCTCAGGCGCCAAAGAACACAACAACATCCAGTTCTACAAGGGATCAAGGGATAATGAACAGAAAGGAATCTATCCCATGATCAGGCTCACACTCGATAACGGCATCCATACAGACGAAACTGCAATATGGTTCGATGAAAACTCAACAACTGGCAAGGACCTGAAATATGATGCTGAAAAAGTGATACAGAAGAAACCGGCAGTTCAGATCTATTCCAGCCTGAAGGGTAATTCATACGCCATAAACGGAATACCATTCCCCGAAACGTCAATTGACATACCGCTGACCGTAAGCACCGCTGCGGGAGGCAGATTCACCATCAGGCAAATAAGTGCCGAAAACGTTGAGGAACTGTCCTTTTACCTGAGGGATATTGAACAAAAAGTCAGGATAAACCTTAAGGAAAATCCCAGGTATTCCTTCACTGTTCCCGAAGGTACCATAGCCAACAGGTTTATACTGACAATTGAAAATACCTCAGCGCTGAAAAATGAGGAATCAGCTTCAATGAAACCGTTCAATATCTATGCTTCATTCGGCCTTGTCAATATCGAACCATTGAGCGGGCAATGGGACGGCCGGAACGGTTCCGTTAAAATAATTGACCTCACCGGGAAAACCTTAACCGAATTGCGGAATGTTGAATTCAGCAGGTCGTCACTTATACAAGTGCCCGTCGGAAACAGTAAAGGAATGTTCATTGTAGAAATAACTTCTTCTCCACTGAGGCATTCAGGAAGGATCATTGTTAAATAATTAACAGGGACTGAACTGAAAAGACACGGAAAATCAGGCGGAACGGATATTCAGAAAAGTGAACTGATAAAAATTTGATAATTCTGGCAATTGGATTACTTTTGTACTCATTAATAACGGATAATTGTTGCTGCAACAACATTTCATTAAACAGGGAATGCAATTGAAACGACAATATATCAAACCCGAGGTAATTAAAATAACGCTGGACAGGTCGGTATCCCTGATGATGAAGTCGCATCCTTTTCCGCCTGATCCGCGAGGACGGGGAGGCGGCGGACCTGGCAGGAAGGGTAACGATGAACCCATATTCAACAGTCCTTTCAAGAATAAGCCGTTCGAGTGACCCGTTTAAGGTTTGCTGTATTATATGCATCCCATGACCTTTTCACCACGACTTGCCATACTGTCGTTTATTGTGATTTGCAGTCAGGCAGCACTTTACGCCCAGGAAGTCCCTCATCCTGTAGTCAACACCGGTATATATGAATTTCTTGATGAACTGGCTTCGCTTCAGATCATAGAACTGAATTCAGCGGTCAAACCATATTCAAGACTGTTCATTGCAAAACGGCTCGGTGAGGCTGACCGGAAACGGGAGGTGCTGAATACTAGACAACAGAAGGAACTGGATTTCTATCTTTCAGACTTTGGTAAGGAAATGCCACCTGTCAGCAGGGATTCCGGGATAAGGCAGATCGGGGGGTTATTCCGGAAAAAAGGGCTGGATCCGAAACTGAGAAGAGACCTGTTTTACTACAGGGATTCTTTATTCTCAATCACCGTAAATCCGATTATCGGCGGAGAATTTTTTCAGAACCAGGCAGGAACAGCAACCTATGCCCGAAATTTCGGTGAGGCAAGGGCCTATGTCGGTAAGTGGGGATTTTATGCCTCACTGCGCGACAATCATGAAAAGCCGCTTCTCGGAAAACCTCTCTTCCTTACAAAGAGGGAAGGAGGTCATATCAAAGGATCTACTGACTGGAGCGAAATGCAGGGAGGCATAACCTGGTCGTGGAAATGGGGTAATGCAGGATTTGTAAAAGACCGCCAGCAATGGGGCAATAATTACAACGGCGCAAATATATTCGGTGGCAACAATCCCACCTTCGTTCAGCTGAGGCTGAACCTTAAACCGGTAAAATGGTTTGAATTCAATTATTTTCACGGATGGCTGAATTCAATGGTTGTCGACAGTTCAAGATCGTATTGGGTGAATAACAGTTATGGACCGGATTACAGGGAGGTGTATCACAAAAAATTCATCGCCGCAAACATGTTCACCATCACCCCCGTCAAAAATCTGAACATCTCTGCCGGCAACAGCATTGTTTACACTGACAGGCACTTCAACCCCGTTTACATCATGCCGCTTTTTTTCTACAAATCAGTCGATCATTCCTACACATCGGGGGTCGACAACATGAATTCGCAAACCTTCATCGATATAAGTTCAAGGAATATCAGGCATCTGCATGTTTATTCAACTCTTTTCATTGACGAACTGTCAGTTGCCAGGTTCAGACGAAAAGACGAATGGAACTTCTTCAGCTGGAAAGCCGGATTCAGGCTAAGCAGTTTCCCGCTTAACAATCTGTCTTTCACTGCTGAATTCACATATTCCTACCCTCTCACCTATCAGCATTTTGTCCCCACCCTTACTTTCGAAACACAGAACTACAATCTGGGTCATTATCTGAGGGATAACTCAAGGGAATGGTATCTTGCGCTGGATTACAAACCTGCAAGAGCCCTTAATATCGGAGTATATTTTTCTGATGCAGTCCGCGGCCCCGACTACACTGAACTCGGCACACCCCGTGTGGGTAACCCCCCGCTTGCATCAACAGAATGGCAGAGTACAATAGCCGGATTCAGATCATCATACCAGGTCATCAACGATCTGTACATCTGGCTGAATATCTCTGCAGGCAATATTACAGGCGACAGCAGATGGAGCGCTGCGTATTTTTACGGAAATAAAAACACTTTTAATGCCGGGATGACTTATGGTTTTTAAATCAACTTTTCACCATACCGGTTTCAGGTATCAATTTTATTGCCTTAATTTGGACATCAGGATTGTGAGACAACAATGAAAGCCGTAAAGTTCAGGACTTTTACCTTAATTGCTGATATTGTAATACTTGCAATATCATTTCTGATAGCAGCCTCTTTCAAGCCTTCCGGTTTAACAGGATATCTTCCCACACATTATATCTTTCTTGCCGGCCTTTCACTTATCTGGATAATTATTTCGCTGCTGAACGGCAAAATGCACAGGGGGCGCATCGTAAACTTCACGACACTTTTTTCCAGGGTGTTAACAAGCAATTTTATCGCCCTGGCAATCATTGCACTATTGATGTATGCCTTCAGGGAATATTCCTTCTCCCGCACCGTGGTGCTTGGAACTGCATGCATTGCAACATTCCTTGAACTTCTGATCGGCACCATTTATATAGAATACAAGAAAGCCGTAATACAGGATTACCAGAATTACGATGAATATAAGGCCACCAGGAAAAAGAGCGAAGAGGAACTTGTCGAAAAAACTAACGGCAACGGGAATGGGAACATTCACATTAATGAAAATGACATTAACCCCAGGGTTATCAGGGCAATTGAACGGGAAGCAGGAGCTGAAATGGCCCGGGCAATAATGAATATTGCGGGAGCCAGGCTCAACAAAAAAACTGCCGTGGTCTCAACCACAACAATATTCAACATCACAAACCTGCCGGAGGAACAATACGACTACATCATCAATCTGCACAGGTTCAATGATATCAAAAAACTCAATTACTTCCTCGACGAAGTTAATTTCAAGCTTCCGGTTAAAGGATATTTTCTTGGATGCGTTGAGACCAAGGATCAGAGGAAAAAACGATTGCTGAAGAAATACCCGCCTGTGCTGAATTATTTTTATTACAGTGCCGACTTTGTGGTAAAACGGATCCTGCCCAAAATCAAATTCACAAGGAAGCTTTACCACCTTCTTACCAACGACAACAACAAGGTCCTTTCACGCGCAGAGGCCCTCGGGCGGCTATCGCGCGCCGGATTCAAGATATCCCAGGAATCCTTTGCCGGCGGCTATCTCTGCATTGAGGCAGTTAAGACCGGTGAACCTATACAGATGAACGGTGTTAATTACGGGCCCATTATTGCACTGCCCAGGGTCGGGCAGAACAGGGATCCCATAAAAGTATATAAACTCCGCACAATGCACCCGTATTCGGAATACATACAGGATTATATTTACGATCAGTACGATCTCCAGGAAGGCGGCAAATTCAATGATGATTTCAGGATAACCTCCTGGGGGGCTATCTGCAGGAGAATATGGCTCGACGAAATGCCGATGCTTATCAATCTTTTCAAGGGCAACATGAAGCTGGTTGGAGTCAGGCCCCTCAGCCTGCAATATTTTGAACTTTATGACAGGCATCTCCAGGAACGAAGGATCAATTACAAGCCCGGACTGATCCCTCCCTACTATGCTGACCTGCCATCAAACCTGGCGGAAATCCAGGAATCGGAGATCAGATACCTTGATGCCTTCGATAAAAACCGGTTTCTGACCGATTTCAGGTATTTCTGGAAATCAATATGGAATATTTTGTTCAGGAATGCAAGGAGCAGGTGAGTGTGAGTGTGAGTGTGAGAGTGAGTGAGAGTGAGAGTGAGTGGGAGTGCGAGAGTGAGTGTGTATATGCAGGGGAAAATGAAATGTTGGAAATCAGGTACAACAGGCTGCCTGTCGGAGAAGAAAGGCAGGCAGCATCCATTAACGGATGCCGTAATAATCAAGGTACCATCTGCAGAATTTACTCAAGCCGGCTTTAAGATCAGTACGGGGTGCAAATCCGCAGTATTCACCGATCCTGCTAATGCTTGCATAAGTGGCCTTTACATCACCCTGCTGCATCGGCAGATAGTTAATTATGGCCTTTCGCCCGAGACATTCCTCAAGCTCTGAGATCAGCGAACTGACTGTAACCGGGCTGTTATTACCAATGTTCATTACTGACGGAGCCGCACTGACAGTTTGCTGCTTTAGGATTGCCGTCATTCCGTTAACAATGTCATCAATATAAGTAAAATCACGAAGCAGGCGACCGCCGGCAAATACCTGAAGCGGCTCATTATTCAGGATAGCACGGGTGAACTTAAAAATAGCCATATCGGGCCTTCCCCACGGTCCGTAAACAGTAAAAAAACGCAAACCCGTCGATTCAATGCCGTAGAGATGATTGTAGGAAGCTGCCATAAGCTCGTTGCTCTTCTTGGTTGCTGCATACAAGCTCACCGGACTGTCAACATTGTCATCTTCGCTGAATGGTACTTTTTCACTATTACCGTAAACACTCGAACTGCTCGCGTACATCAGAAACTTTACGGGATAATGACGGCATGCCTCAAGAATATTAAAGGTACCGGTGATATTGCTGCTGATGTAGACTCCCGGATTTTCAATGCTGTACCTTACTCCTGCCTGGGCAGCAAGATGAATGACATAGTCGAATTTTTCGTCTCTGAAAAGCGCTAATAAACTGTCGTTATCTTCAAGATTCATCTTTTTGAATCTGTATTCCCCGGATTTCCTGCTCCGGATTAATTCTTTCCCGCTCACCTCATCCCTCATGATTCCAGTATCTTCCAGGCGGGCAAACTTAAGGTTCACATCATAATAATCATTTACATTGTCAATTCCGACAATTTCATTGCCGTGTCCGATGAGTCTCTTTGCAATATGGTATCCAATGAAGCCGGCAGTCCCGGTGATCAGGTATTTGGCCATGGTAATATTATTGTTTTTTAAAGATAATGGTTTATGGAATACACAGGTCAATCCGATTCAAATTAAAGGGGAGGTGTGATGTGAGAGCGGGAGTAAAGACAATTGTGAGAGAAACAACGCTTCTGAAGCTCACTTAATGGTAATCGTCCAGCTGTCCTTGTTCTGCAGCACCATAAAAAATCAACTGACCGATACTATTTTTCCGTAATCCCTTATTTCTTCTCAGACGGCATAAAGGCCGAAATCAGGTCGAGGGGAACGGGGAAGACTATTGTTGAACTTTTTTCCGAAGCCACCTCGGTGAGGGTTTGCAGGAACCGGAGCTGCAATGCTGAAGGATTCCTGCTTATTATACTGGCTGCGTCGGAAAGCTTCTGGCTTGCCTGAAACTCGCCTTCGGCGTGAATGACCTTTGCCCTTCGTTCCCTTTCAGCCTCAGCCTGCTTTGCCATTGCACGCTGCATCTCCTGCGGCAGGTCGATATGCTTCACCTCAACCATCGAGACTTTGATCCCCCATGGTTCAGTCTGACTGTCAATTATTTTTGCCAGCTCATGATTGATCTTGTCGCGGTGCGACAGCAGCTCGTCCAGCTCAGACTGCCCCAGTATGCTCCGCAGCGTGGTTTGTGAAAGCTGCGAAGTGGCAAACAGGTAATTCTCCACTTCAACGATTGCTTTTTCAGGCTGTATCACCCTGAAATAGACAACCGCATTTACTTTTATTGAGACGTTGTCCTTGGTGATAACATCCTGCGGCGGAACATCGAGGACGACAGTTCTCAGGCTCACCCGAACCATCCTGTCAATAACCGGTATAAGCAGTATCAGGCCCGGACCCTTGACCTTGATCAGCCTTCCCAGTCGGAAGATCACAGCACGCTGATATTCGCGCAGTATCCGCACAGCGCTTGCAAGGATGATCAACAGGAATATTATTCCCGTAATTAATAGTGTGTAAGATGTCTGCTCCATAATGATTTTCCCTTATAGTGTTGTTATGTTGTTTTCCGGATCAATAACTTCAGATTTGAAACTCCGTTTATTTTTACCCTGGTTCCTTTGCTGACGGGGCCTTCAAGGCTTTCAGCATTCCAGACCTCACCCCGCACACTGATCTGTCCCTCCGGATCCAGATTAGTGATTGCCTCACCGGTCTCACCGATCATTCCTTCAATCCCGGTTGTTGGCTTGCGTCCCTGTGCCTTAATTCCGAAACTTATTGCAAATAGGAAGAAAGCGGCAGTCAGGATGACGATTATCAGAATTACCTGCCAGGAGATTTTGATCACTTCCATGGTTGTTTCAGTATTTATAAGCATTATTGATCCAAGTATTAACGATATGACCCCGCCGATTGCCAGCAGGCCATGACTGACTACCTTAATCTCCGCAAGGAACAGGATCACGGCGAAAATGATCAGTGCCAGGCCAGCATAGTTAACCGGCAGGGTATGCAAGGAGTAAAATGCAAGTATTATGCTGATCCCGCCAATTACTCCCGGAAATATTGCGCCGGGGTTGTACAGCTCAAACATGATCCCGTATATTCCTATCATCAGCAATATATAGGCGATATTCGGATCGCTGAGCAGGCTGAGGATCTTCTGCTTGAAATTCATTTCCATATTAATTACCTCAGCGCCTTTGGTATCCAGAACCTTCTTGCCGGAAGAAAGGACCACTTCCCTTTTGTCAATCTTTTCAAGCAGATCCTCCACTGATACGGCGACAAGATCGATAACTCCTTCCTTCAATGCCTCGCTTTCGGTAATGGATAAGCTTTTCCTGACCGCATCTTCAGCCCATCTGATATTTCGTTCACGCTTCTCGCTTATTGTCCTGATAAAGGCCGCGGCATCATTGGTGGCTTTTTCATTCATGATGGAATCCTGCTGGCCCTGCATGGTCACAGGATGTGCAGCACCAATATTGGTGCCGGGCGCCATGGCAGCAATATGCGCGGCAAGGGTAATGAAAACACCCGCCGATGCTGCCTGCGATCCCCCGGGATAAACAAAAACCACCACCGGGACAGCGGAGTCGAGAATATCGGTTACAATCACCCGGGTCGATTTTAACAATCCCCCGGGTGTGTTCAGCCTGATCACCAGGCACTCAGCGTTCTTTTCCCGTGCATTCCTGATACCCGAATTAATGTATTCCTGGGTTGCAGGATTGATTGAACCATCCAGAGAGATCACCACCACCGGCCCCCTTCCGCTGTCCTCCCCGGCCCGGGACATCACCCCCGTAAACAGAACGAGCATTATACAAATACCGATATATGGGAAAAACTGCCTCATCGTTACAATTAAATCCTTTTCTGCCATCGGTGATGTAACTGATCCATCACACCGGCCTTTTTAAACCGATCTCTCACTCTTATCAAATATACGTCAATTGATTCATATTTCATAAAGAATGAGGGTCGGTGAAAGGATATATTGCACTAATTTGTCGGGACAGTCCCCTGCAGTTAATAAAAGACTGCTTGTCACTCCCTGTCCGGACGACCGTTCAAACCATTTTTTCTGTAAATTGCAGGTAGAAATCGAAAAATCACCGTAAACGGGGGAAACAGGGAACGGTATGATTATTACAATCCCCTTCTGTTCACAGCATTGCCAGGCTTCAGAATAATTCTGTGCGGGTACTCCCCCTGACCGGCCTGTAACCGGCAGGCTTTAAAAAAATAACAATATTATGAAACCCACATGATACAAAATCACAAACAAACATGAAAATAAAATTCATGTAGATTCCATGTGAATCACTTAATCTTCAGTAGTTTATTAATTTATTTCCACATGAAAAAAATGATTTTATTAACCATCTGCATGCTGATCCCTTCAACTTTTATCCGCGCACAGGTAAGCATAATAGCTCACCGCGGAGCATCATATCTGGCTCCGGAGAACACGATCGCCTCAGCAAAACTTGCATGGAAGCACGGGGCTGATGCCGTTGAATGTGATATCTGGCTGTCGAAAGACAATAAGATAATCGTGTCGCACGACGGCAATACAAAAAGGACCACCGGACACGATCATAAAATAAGTGAAACAAACTCCGACGTCCTCAGAAAACTGGATGCCGGTTCATGGAAGGATCCGAAATACAAGGGGCAGAAACTTCCTTTTCTCCATGAACTTATAAAAACCGTTCCTGCAGGAAAGGAAATTGTGATTGAAATAAAATGCGGACCAGAGGTACTGCCTCTCCTCAAGGAAACCATTGCCGGATATGCGGCGAAAAGGAAATTCACATTCATTTGTTTCGATCTTCCGACAATCACCGCGACCAGAGAAGCCTTTCCCCAATATCCGTGCTACTGGCTTTGCGATAATCCTTCCCTGCTGGAGGAAAATTTTCATAAAGTGAAAGAAGCCGGACTACAGGGATTCAGTCTGAATTACAGGTTAATAACCAGGGAAATTGTCGACAGAGCCTCTGAAATGAACCTGGAGGTATTTGCCTGGACGGTTAATGACAGGGATGAGGCACATCGACTGATATCGCTGGGAGTCATGGGAATTACCACAGACAGGCCGCAATGGCTCATTGAACAGTTGTTCGCACGCAGCCCGGATTCCCATTCCCGCCCCTCCGGAAAATGAAAGCATCTGAACAGGCCAGGACCATGCTGATTTATACACCCTCACCTGCGCTGCTGATCCCCTGGCGCGGAAATTCCTTTCCGGCTGATTCTTAAAAAATCAAATTTTATTAAAAGACTTTTTTGTCTTTTAATAAAATCCTTCTATCTTTACTCCCGGAGTACTGACACAAATTCCCTGATAGTCCGGATAAAAAGCAGGGATTTAAAGATTGGAAAAATTTGCCCGCCCTAACCACAGGCGTCAGGAATATGTGTTTCGGCAAGCCGGCAGTGTTTTTTGAATTTCACAAAAAGATCAGAATCATGTATGATAAATATTCACCGGTTGATCCGGATTTTTATGATATCATTGAAGATATCAGGAAAAGGAACTTATCAGTCCTCATTCATTATTTCGGTCCGGCAAAGGAGCTGAACGATGCCAGAGGTACAATACAGGGAGTTACTGGCAATAGTGATCATGAAGAATTCCTTGCACTGGATTCAGGGAGCAAAGTCAGGCTCGACCGGATAATCACACTAAATGGCAGACCCGGTCCTGCCTTCGATGAATATGATTCTTATTCACTGGCCTGTCTAGACTGCACGGCAGGCATGGATTGAAAACAATTAAAATCAAAGCTATGGACATGAAACAACGACTCGATTACTCAAGAGAGAGCGATGGTGCCCTTAAAGGATTGCTTGAACTTGAAAGATACGTTCATGGATCGGGGCTTGAAAGGACGCTGTATGAACTGGTAAAAACAAGGGCGTCCCAGATCAACGGGTGCGCATATTGCATTGACATGCATACCAAGGATGCACGGAAGGCGGGAGAGACAGAACAACGGCTTTATACCCTGTCAGCCTGGCGGGAAACGCCTTTCTACACTCCCCGCGAACGTGCTGCACTTGAATGGACAGAAGCACTGACCCTGATTTCCGGAAATGATGTTCCGGATCCATTGTATGAAGCCGTGAGGGAACATTTCACCGAAAAGGAAATCATTGCCCTGACGATGGCAATTATAGCAATCAATGGATGGAACCGCCTGGCAATCAGCTTCAGGACCCCTCCCGGCAGCTATAAAACCCAATAGATACTATCCGGGAAAGGTATCCGGAGGATTGCTGCCGGAAACAAAAGATAATCAATGACAGCAGATCAATGCTGCATTACTGGGTTAATTCCCGGAAGTATTTGATATTCCAGGCCCATCCCGGTAGAATTTGGGACAAGCCCGCCTTCCGTCCCGGCATATCCGGATTACAATTAATCCAGCAGGAATATTCGTTCCATTATTTCCCATTTTTCCGGCGTGTCGGATCTTCCTTCCGCATGCTGGAACCTTGAAACATAATTCTCCCATTCAACCTGACGTGGTTTGGAGGCAAGAGCTCTCATTGCCTTTTCATGATCAAAATCAGGAACGGTTTCCATTATCATAAAAGCATTATTCCCGTGGATATAAATCTCCATGTCCAGGATGCCTGCTTCTTTCATATCCCCTGTAATATCGGGCCATACCATCCCGGGAGCATGGATCTGCCTGTATTTTTCAATCAGAACAGGATCATCCTGAAGCCTGAGGAATTTGCAATATCTTTTGAAGGTTGTGTGGTTGCGGGTTTTTAGATACTCTTTCATACCGGGTTGGAATTAAAATTGAACCTGAAGGAATTTTAAAGATAATAGAATTTGCGGTATATGATTCCTGGCACCTCCCATAGTCTGTGTCAGGATAAGAAGGTATTAATCCCGAACAGAATGCGTGCTGCTTCGAGTCACACGGATCCTGCACCAGGATCCCGGAAATTGCAGTTTTCTGCATCCAACGGGAGATTGCTGCATCTCCGCTGCTGGGCACAGGTTCATGAAGAAGCCTGCAAATTTAGAGGTTTAGTAATATTTTTCGATTATTTTTGTTTACAAACCAAAGCATTTCAATAACATAATGAGCATTAAAAAGAAAGTTTTAGTTTCGGGCTGTTTCGACATGCTTCACTCGGGCCATATTGCCTTTCTGCAGGAAGCATCTGAATATGGCGAGCTTTACATAGGTCTGGGCTCCGATAAAACCATCAGGGAGCTCAAGGGGAGGGAAACGGTAAATTCCGAAGCAGAAAGGGTCTATATCCTGAGCGCATTGTCGTGTGTTCATAAAGCTTTTGTCAACAAGGGAAGCGGACTGCTCGATTTTGCAGAAGACCTGAAAGAGCTCAGTCCGGACATTTTTATCGTTAACGAGGACGGCCATTCCCCTGAAAAGGAAAAGCTTTGCAGGGATCACGGAATAGAGTACAAGGTGCTTAAAAGGATACCTCACGGCAATCTGCCGGCCCGCTCCACCACTGCATTGCGCACGATCCAACCGATGCCGTACAGGATCGATCTTGCCGGAACATGGATCGACCAGCCATATGTTTCAAAATACCATCCGGGCGCTGCTATCACTGCATCGCTCGAGCCTACCATTGAATTCAATGAGCGGTCGGGAATGGCAACATCGACCCGGAAAAAAGCAATCGAGCTTTGGAATTATCATCTTCCCCTTGAAAAGCCCGAAAAACTTGCGAGGTTACTCTTCAGGTATGATAATGATCCCGGAACCACGGAAGTGAGCGGATCGCAGGATTCAATCGGCATAACGATGCCCGGGATTACCTGGTTTTATTATGACAGGGGCGAGTACTGGCCGTCGAAATTTGAGACAATCTCTGATCTGAATACAATAAAATGGCTCGAGGACAGGTTGTATATGCTGACACTATGGCCCCGGCCCAATGGATATAATGTATTAAGCGACACAAATATCAATGCTGAAAATGTAAAAAGGCTCGCTGATGCGGCCGGACTTGCATGGGAAGGATTGGTCAGCCGGGATTTCGGCAGATTCACGAAGGGATTCCTGGAATCATTCCGGTCGCAGGTGCGAATGTTCCCGAAAATGATGAATGCCGATATACAAAGAGTCATCGATCAGTACAGGGAAACGGCCAGCGCATGGAAACTGTCGGGAGCCGGCGGAGGCGGATACCTGATACTGATCAGCGAACAGGAGATCCCTAACGCCTTCAGGATCAAGATCAGAATGAAAGACTTCGGGATGTGAGAGAAGGGAGAGAGTGAGAGTGAGAGTGAGTGTGAGTGTGAGTGTGAGTGTGGGAGGGAGTGAGTGTGAGAGTGAGAGTGAGTGGGAGAAGAGAGAAGGCGAAGTAGTGGAGAAGCGGAATGCGGATAGGCAGAATCGAAACCACATAGTTAAAACAATAACAAAAGATGTCAAAAACAGCACTTATCACAGGAGTTACAGGACAGGATGGCGCTTATCTTGCAGAGTATCTTCTTAAAAAGGATTACATTGTCCACGGCATAAAAAGACGCAGCTCATTGTTCAATACCGAAAGGATCGATCACCTTTACCAGGATCCCCAGGCTGAAAAACGGAATTTCATACTTCATTACGGCGACCTGACCGATTCAATGAATATTACAAAACTTATCCAGGAATGCCACCCGGATGAGATCTATAATCTTGCGGCCATGAGCCATGTCAAGGTGAGCTTCGACACACCAGAGTACACCGCCAATGCCGACGGGATAGGAACGCTGAGGATCCTGGAAGCTGTAAGGCTTCTGGGCCTGATCAGGAAGACACGAATCTACCAGGCCTCCACAAGTGAGCTCTACGGGCTGGTCCAGGAAGTTCCCCAGACTGAAAAAACACCTTTCTATCCACGGAGCCCCTACGGTGTTGCCAAGCTGTATGCATACTGGATCACCGTAAACTACCGCGAAGCATACAACATGCACGCCAGCAACGGCATATTGTTCAATCATGAGTCACCCATAAGAGGTGAAACATTCGTTACCAGGAAAATTTCCAGGGCCATGGCCAGAATCGCCCTTGGTATGCAGAACTGTCTTTATATGGGCAATCTTTCATCACGACGCGACTGGGGCCATGCCAAGGATTACATAAAAGCCATGTACCTGATACTTCAGCAGGATCAGCCCGACGATTATGTTATCGCTACAGGGGTTACTACTTCAATCCGCGAATTCATTATAAAAACATTTCAGGCCGCCGGGATGGAAGTTGTCTTTTCAGGTGAAAAGGAAAATGAGGTCGGGAAAATCACTGCCATTGACGAAAAACTTTTCGCTACCATGGTGGGCGAGGAATTTTCTGAACCAATCAGGTCAAGGATCAAAAACAACCCCATCGTTGTAAAGGTGGATAAAAACTACTTCAGGCCGACAGAAGTGGATCTTCTGATCGGGGATTCCACAAAAGCAAGGCAGAAACTCGGCTGGTCGCCAAGATTTGATCTTGACGGGCTTATTCAGGATATGATCAATTCCGATATTAACCTGATGAAAAAGGAAGCTCACATTAAAAACGGAGGATTCAGGACCCTTAACTATTTTGAATAACTAACCCTAAAGTGCCGGAATGACCCGGATTACCCAGGATGCCTTGTCCATTTCCGAGGAAATGCACAGGTGTGATTAAAGCTTTCAGATATGAAAAAAAATTCCAGAATATATGTCGCCGGACACACGGGGCTGGTAGGATCAGCTCTAACCCTGACCCTGAGGGAAAAAGGTTACGACAATCTGCTGCTCAGGACCGCAGAGGAGCTTGATCTTACCGATCAGAGAGCAACGGATTCCTTTTTCAGGGATCAGAAACCGGAGTATGTATTTCTTGCAGCGGCAAAAGTCGGGGGGATAGTTGCAAACAACACCCTCAGGGCCGATTTCATCTACATCAATCTGATGATTCAGAACAATGTCATCAGCTCTGCCTGGAAACATGGCGTTAAAAAACTGCTTTTCCTGGGATCGACATGCATCTATCCCAAAAATGCGCCCCAGCCTTTAAGGGAAGAATACCTGCTGACATCACAGCTCGAGTACACAAATGAGCCTTATGCAATTGCAAAAATCGCTGGCCTTAAGATGTGTGAATCATTTAACATTCAGTATAACACCAACTTCATTGCAGTGATGCCGACCAATCTTTACGGTTACGGTGACAATTACAATCTCGAAGGATCTCATGTTCTTCCGGCATTGCTCAGGAAATTCCATTTAGGGCGATGCCTTGAGACGGGCGATATGGATGCAATCAGGAGGGATCTTGACAGATACCCGATTGAAGGGATAAGCGGCAGCTCCGATGATGGAAGCATTACGGGCATCCTGCGCAAATACGGTGTAAAGCTCACGGAAAGATCCGGAACGGGAAGGCATGAAGTTGCCGTTTCCGTTTGGGGGACCGGTACTCCCCTCAGGGAATTCATGAATTCGAAGGACATGGCCGAGGCATGCGTCTTCATAATGGAAAACGTCGATGCAGACGACATCCAGGCGATGCACAGGAAAGGGAACCCCGATCCGGAATTCCATCCTCCGCATTTCCTTAATATAGGCACCGGGGAAGAGTTCTCAATAAAGGATCTTACCTACAAAATTAAAGCTCTTACAGGCTTCACCGGGGAAATTGTTTTTGACACATCGAAACCTGACGGAACAATGAGAAAGACAATTGATATTACTGCTTTGACGGGTCTCGGATACAAATACAGGATCCCGTTGGATGAGGGCCTGAAGGATACTTACTCCATGTATCTCAGATATAAAAGCTGAAATGACCGGTTTATGCCGGAGTTATCTCAACTGATTCAGTTTTTCTCCCCCGTTTTCCGGAGAAACGTAAGCGGTATTTTCAGAATGAGGTTCTGATCAAGCCTGTCGATTCTTATTATCACCCGTTTCTGGCTTCCGATCTCAATAAGCTCACCTGTCAGTCCGACCAGCGCTCCGCGAACGACTTCAACATTATCGCCCCTCTCGAATTTTCCTGATGTAACCTCTATCTCAGTGTCGCTGTTGATCAGAAGCCGCAGGTTGTCAATCTGGTTCTGGGGGATGGAAGCCGGCTGGCCCTCGAAGGTTACAAATCTTACAATCCCACGGGTCTGGTAAACCCTGGGAAATTCAGCCGGACTTACCCTTACAAACACGTAGGATGAAAGCAGCGGCTTTTCTATCAGCTTCTTACGGTCGCTCCACATCCGGTATGTTTTCTGCAAGGGCAGAAATACTTCAACGTTCGCTTCCAGGAGTCTGTCCCTGACCTGTTTTTCGGCCCTGGGATTGGTATAAACCGCATACCAGCGTGGTTCCGGCGTTTTTCTGATCAGTCTGTTCAACGCCTTTTTGCTGTCGCCTTCTGTTGTCATGCTCCAATAGATAATATCCGCCGCAAAGATACTTTTTTGTTTAGTTTTTTTTCGCACATAAAATCACCTCATGACAATATTAACAGCCTGAAATTAGTTTAATATCATAGTACCCTGACAGTTTTTTTATTAAACAAAAAAAGCTACATTTGCGCCATAAACAAAACTCAACTAGCCATGGCTGAAAAGACACGATATTCGGATGAGGAGCTTGAGGAATTCAGGGAAATTATTCTCAGGAAGCTGGACAAGGCCAAGAAGGATTATGAGATACTGAAATCCAGTATTACTCACGAAGAAAGTAATGACACCATGGACACATCGCCCACCTTCAAGGTACTTGAGGAAGGGGCCACCACTTTATCGAAAGAAGAAGCAGGCAGGCTTGCCCAACGGCAGCAAAAATTCATTCAGCATTTGCAGGCTGCCCTTGTCAGGATTGAAAACAAGACCTACGGGATCTGCCGCGAAACAGGAAAGCTTATTGCAAAGGAACGATTGAGGGCCGTTCCTCACGCAACCCTCAGCATCGATGCAAAAATGAGGCAGAAATAAGACATTAACGCATCATCAGCAGTTTCTGCTGACCGAAATCCTTACCTGAATATCATTGATCTCCACATCCCGGACATCCCCGTTGGTGAAATCCCTGACGACATCGACCCTTGTTGCCAGCGTCTGTGATCCGATATACGAGGAATGCCTTCTCACTGCCGCTCCGATCACATCCATGTCTTCGATCAGTACGGTGATCTTGTCAGTCACATCAAATCCGCTTTCCTTCCTGATATTCTGAATCCTGTTCACAAACTCCCTTGCAATGCCTTCATACCGCAGCTCATCGGTCACCGTGACGTCAAGTGCTACGGTCAGCCTGCCGTCATTTGCAACCTGCCAGCCGGGAATATCCTCCGATATTATCTCAACATCGTCTGTGGTTAATTCCACCTTCTGACCATCAATTTCGAACACCAGGGCTCCGGTGTTCTCGAATGAAGTAATTTCTTCCTGGGTGAGCCCGGAAACAATATTACCTATCTGCTTCATGAGCCGGCCGTATCGCGGTCCAAGCAGTCTGAAATCAGGTTTTGCCTTCTTGATCAGAACCGAGGAAGTATCATCGATATATTCAACATTCTTAACGTTTACCTCCGCAAGGATGAGGTCCCTTACAGCCTCAAACTTTTTCCGGAATTCCTCGTCGGAAACTGGTATCATTATCCGGGCAAGGGGCTGGCGTACCTTAATGTTGACTTTTCTCCTCAGTCCGAGGATCATTGAGGATATTTTCTGGGCTATTTCCATTTTTTCCTCAAGCTCTTCATCAATCAGGTCGTGATCAGGCACCGGGAAGGAGGTTAGATGAACCGAGTCCTCCTGATGATGTCCCGTTGTTCCGTTGAGATCGGTGAAAAGACGGTCCGTGTAAAATGGTGCGATTGGTGCTGCAAGCCTGCTGACTGTTTCGAGACACCTGTAAAGGGTCTGGTAGGCTGCAAGCTTGTCCTTGTCATAATCCCCTCCCCAGAAACGTTTCCGGTTAAGCCTTACATACCAGTTACTCAGGTTCTCCGTCACAAAATCCTGGATAGCACGGCCTGCGCGCGTAAGATCATAATCATCGAAACACTTTCCGACCTCCCTGACAAGTGAGTTGAGAAGCGAGATTATCCACCTGTCAATTTCGGGGCGCTCCCCAACAGGTATTTCTTTTTCGGTATACCTGAATTTATCGATATTGGCGTATAATGCAAAGAAAGAGTAGGTGTTGTAAAGCGTTCCGAAGAATTTCCGCCTGACCTCGTCAACGCCTTCGATATCAAATTTCAGGTTATCCCACGGCTGGGCATTTGTAAGCATGTACCACCTCAGCGGATCGGAACCGTACTCTTCAATTGCAGTGAAAGGATCAACCGCATTGCCCAGTCTTTTCGACATCTTGTTTCCGTTCTTGTCGAGCACAAGGCCATTTGAAATGATATTCCTGAAAGCCACGGAACCGGAGATCATGCTTGCAATGGCATGAAGGGTGAAGAACCATCCCCGCGTCTGGTCAACTCCTTCGGCAATAAAATCAGCGGGGAACATGTCGCTGAAATTTTCCTTGTTCTCAAAAGGATAATGCGCCTGTGCATAGGGCATGGCTCCCGAGTCGAACCATACGTCGATAAGGTCAGGCTCCCGGAACATTTTACTTCCTGTCGGGCTCACAAGAATTATTTCATCAACAAACGGGCGGTGAAGGTCGAACTTTCCGTAATTTTCAGATGAATTGTCGCCTTCGATGAAATCCTTCAGCGGATTCGCGGTCATAAATCCGGCTTTCACCGACTTCTCAATCTCCTCCTTAAGTTCAGCTGCCGATCCTATGCATTTCTCCTCGGTCCTGTCCCCGCTCACCCATATTGGCAGCGGTGTACCCCAGTACCTCGAACGCGAAAGATTCCAGTCAACAAGATTCTCAAGCCATTTCCCGAAACGGCCGGTTCCGGTCGACACCGGTTTCCAGTTTATGGTGTTGTTCAGTTCAATCATCTTTTCCCTGAATGCTGTTGTCCGTATGAACCATGCATCCATGGGATAATAGAGTACAGGCTTATCGGTTCTCCAGCAATGAGGATAGCTGTGCACCTGCTTTTCAATCCTGAACACCTTGCCCTGCTGCTTAAGCATCACCGCAATATCGACATCGAGGGTATCGGCATCGGGCGACAGCAACGGATCATATTCATTTTTCACAGGCCTTCCTTCAAAACCTGTATAGGTTCTTGTATTGACCCTTTCCCTTACAAAGTCTATATCGAGATCGGTTATCGGGACCATATAACCCCTTTTGTCGACCAGGGGTCCGGTGGTTCCGTCCTTCCTGCGGACGAGAAGCGGCGGGATCCCGTTCTCTTTCCCTGCCCTGTGGTCATCAGCACCGAACGTGGGAGCAATGTGAACTATTCCCGTGCCGTCGTCGGTAGTGACAAAATCGCCGGTAATTACCCTGAAAGCCCCGGGATCGGGCTTTACCCAGTCAATGAGCTGTTCATAATTTATACCTGCAAGCCTGCTTCCCATGAATTCATCCAGCACTTTATAGGGTATCTTCCTGTCGCCCGGGTTATAGGCCGATAATTCCCTGACAGCATCTCCCGGGAATATTGAACCGAGAAGGTCCTTTGCCACAATAACCGTAACAGGATCATAGGTATATGGGTTGAAGCTGCGTACCTTCACATAGACGATCTCCGGCCCGACGGCCAGGGCCGTGTTCGATGGCAGGGTCCACGGTGTTGTCGTCCAGGCCATCATGTAAACATCTTCTGTATCCGTGTCCCTGAAAAGGAATTCCGAATGCCCGTCGCGGATAAGCCTGAACTGTGCAATGCATGTCGTATCCCTGACATCCCTGTAACAGCCGGGCAGGTTCAGTTCGTGCGAACTTAGTCCGGTCCCGGCAGCCGGTGAATACGGCTGTATCGTGTAACCCTGGTACAGATAGCCGCCGGCATAAAGCTGCTTAAGCAACCACCACAAGGTTTCAATATAACGGTTGTCATATGTTACATAGGGATGCTCCATGTTGATCCAGTATCCCATCTTGCGGGTGAGCTCCTCCCACATGTCAGTATATTTCATCACATCAATGCGGCAGGCTTTGTTGTAATCATCAATCGAGATCTTCGTCCCGATATCCTCCTTGGTTATGCCAAGCGCCTTTTCAACACCCAGCTCAACAGGCAGACCATGAGTATCCCACCCAGCCTTACGCTTCACCTCATAACCCGCCTGAGTCTTATACCTGCAAACTGCATCCTTGATAGTGCGCGACAAAACATGATGAATACCCGGAATGCCGTTGGCAGACGGCGGTCCTTCGTAAAAAACATACTCACCCCTGCCGTTCATCTCCCTGACACTTCTGCGGAAAGTGTCATTTGCATCCCATACCTTCAGAATATCCTTATTTACCTGGGCCAGATCAAGGTTTTTGTATTCTGGAAAACGTTTCCCCATCGGATCAACAAGTTGTTTTTTGAGAATATTTTAAAAAATCGCACAAAGATATGAAAAAAGGATCAAGGGGACAATGCAGGAAGTTTAATTTGTTAGGAGATGTGGAGATGAGGGGATGGGGGGATAAGAGGATGAGAGGATAACAGGATAAGAGGATGAGGGGATGAGAGGATGAGGGGATGGGGGGATAAGAGGATGAGAGGATAACAGGATGAGGGGATGAGGGGATGAGAGGATGAGGGGATGAGGGGATGAGAGGATGAGGGGATGAGAGAGCAAGTCAGCGTAGATGCGGAATGACGGGGATGCGAATGACGGGTACGATCAACGGATCACGGTGCTGCCTGTAAATATCTCCGGAAGAGACCGACAGGAAAGGGTTGACTGTAAAACCCGGTTCAGAGAAACTTCTTCTAAACGTTTTTAAATACCTTTGCAGCGGATAAAAACCAATAAAGTCATGTTTTCAGGAATTGTAGAAGAAGCAGCACCTGTGGTAAAGCTTGAAAAGGAAAAAGACAATCTCCATATCACCCTGAAATGCTCGTTTACAGGCGAACTTAAGATCGATCAGAGCATTTCCCACAACGGGGTCTGTCTTACCGTGGTAAAAATCCACGATGACACATATACTGTGACAGCGGTAAGGGAAACCCTGGAAAAGACAAATCTCGGACTGCTTAAACCGGGCGACAAGGTTAATCTTGAGAGAAGCACGAAGCTCGACGGCAGGCTCGACGGCCACATGGTTCAGGGCCACATCGACCAGACCGCGGTCTGTACTTCAGTGACGGAGGCCGGAGGAAGCTGGTACTATACATTTGAATATGAACCGCTGAAGGATGATTATATTACTGTTGAAAAGGGATCAGTTTCAGTTAACGGGGTGAGCCTGACAGTCGTGAACTCGCAGCCGAAATCTTTCCAGGTTGCCATCATTCCTTTCACCTACGAGATTACAAATTTCCACCTGATCGAAAAAGGGACAGTGGTGAACCTCGAATTCGACATATTGGGCAAATACATTGCCAAAATAGTCAGGCAGGTACTCGGGAAATAACCGGCCGATACACCTGCGGAGCTCCATCGCCTGGAAAACATTGGCCCTATCCGGCATTCAGAACCTCGCTGTCACCATCCTTTTTCCAGATCAGCTTTTTGCCAAAGCCAAGCCGGTTATCGGTCATTTTTATAAGAGTGAGTTCCGCAATCCACAGATGGGTTTCCATGAGCATGGCAACGGGAAACCGTTTCAGATACGCTTTTCGGGCAAGCTCCAGCTCATCGCCCTGAGGCTCAGACACGACTGCCTGGAACTGGATCCCCCTGATCCTGCCGATGAGCCTGGTCTCAAGAACCACGGAACCCGCCACCAGCGGACTCTCCCTGAATTCCCTCCCATGCCTCGTTGCCGGATCGGTGGTAAATACAAGTGCATTTTTTTCTTCGAGGTAAACATAAAAGCAATTGGCGCACCAGGGTTCGCCGTTAACACTTGTTGCAACGGTCAGAACATGGTGTTTTCTGAAAAAAGCAACTGCCCGGCGATCAATCATTTTTCATCCAGCGGTAAGTATCTGCTTCAAATCCTGCAAGTGAAATGATCCTTTCCACAACAGTCATTACCAGGTCGTTTATTGTTTCGGGCCGGCTGTAGAATGACGGACTGGCAGGACATATCACTGCCCCTGCCAGGGTAAGGGTCTCCATATTACGTATATGCATCAGATTATAAGGGGTCTCTCTTGGAACAATGATCAGCCTGCGCCTTTCCTTCAGCATCACATCCGCCGACCGGCAGACAAGATCATCCGAGATCCCGCCCGCAATCCTCCCGATGGTCCCCATCGAGGCCGGACAAATTATCATGGTATCATAATCAGACGATCCGGAGGCAAACGGAACAAAAAAATCATTGTTCTCATAAATCCTCACCGGAGGCATGCCGTGAAATGCCTCTCCGGTTTCATGGTGCCATATCTGTTTTGCAGTCTCCGTGAACAGGGTGGCTATCTCTGTAGGCGGCGATTTCAGCCCGGCAAGCCTCCTGATAAGTGATAGTGCATAGACTGAACCGCTTGCACCCGTAACTGCAACAATGATTTTTCTGTTTTCAGCCATCACCCTGTATTAATGATCAAACCGTAAAAGTAATAAATATAGTGTTTGGAAATGATCCCGTACCATGCCGTGCATTTGACGCGGACCGGGAATCCAAAATGCACTCATCAGGGGCAGCCGGGATTGTTTTTATATTTAACCGTTATTTACTATCTTCATATGCCGGATGTTTTCCGGCCGAAATCCCGGAGATCCATCCTTGGTTCACATCAGCAGGTCTTCCGGTACGGCCGGTGATGAGCCGGCATTCATACATCAACAGCCGGGATCAGTAATGCACAATGAATTAATTATTGCCGAATGAAAAATCTGGTTATTCTGACGGGTGCAGGAATGAGTGCCGAGAGCGGTATCAGGACATTCCGCGAAACAGGCGGCCTCTGGGAAGAGTATGATGTCACCGAAGTCGCCTCTCCGATGGGTTGGCAAAAAAACAGGGACCTGGTGCTCAGGTTCTACAATGACCGCCGGACCCAGCTTGCGGCCTGTAAACCCAACGCAGGTCATACGGGAATTGCCGCTCTTGAAAAGTATTTCAATGTTAATGTTATAACACAGAATATCGATGACCTGCATGAGAGGGCGGGAAGTACAAAAGTGCTGCATCTACACGGGGAACTTACCAAGGCAAGAAGCACCAGCGACCCGTCGTTGGTATACGACATCGGGTACAAGGATATCCGGCCGGGCGATCTGTGTGAAAAAGGGAGCCAGCTCAGGCCCCACATTGTCTGGTTCGGAGAATCTGTGCCAATGATGGACGAAGCTGTAAGGATAACTTCTTCCGCCGATATTTTCGTAGTTATCGGTTCATCACTCAACGTCTACCCTGCTGCGGGACTAATGGATTATGCACCCCCGAAGGCATCCCTCTGGCTTATCGACCCGAATGAGGTGTTTGTTCCTGCCAGGCGGCATGTAGGGATCATAAGGGAGCCTGCCTCAACGGGAGTTGAAATACTTACCCGGCACCTGATGGAACTAAGATGATTTAATTGCCTTTATACCCGTCAGTAAGGCCTGCGTCCTGCCCATAATCATACTTCCCTGATGCCAATAATCTGCATGACTGAAGGATACCGTACAAGCTGGTTTGTTAATATATTCTCCGAAGGTACTTTTGACCTTTCACGGTTTTCCTGATATCTTTGATCCATGATTGACAGGCAGACAATCGAACGGATACTTGATGCTGCACAGATTGTCGACGTTGTGCAGGAGTTTGTCCCCCTGAAAAAACGGGGAGTGAATTACCTTGGATTGTGCCCCTTCCACAATGAAAAGACCCCTTCATTCACGGTATCTCCGTCAAAGGAGATATTCAAATGCTTTGGCTGCGGAAAGGTCGGGAACTCCGTCAATTTTATAATGGAGCATGAGCATCTCACTTATCCTGAGGCGCTGAAATATCTTGCAAAAAAATACCATATCGAGGTAACGGAGAAAGAACGCACCCCTGAGGAAATTGAAAAACAGAATGAAAGGGAGAGTCTGCTCGTTGTCACTGCATATGCTGCAAGGCAGTTTGAAGAAAACCTGTTCCGTTCCGATGAGGGAAAATCAGTCGGACTTTCATATTTCATGGAAAGGGGATTCCGTCACAGTACCCTGAAAAAATTTGAGACAGGCTACTGTTTCGACCAGAGGGACGCTTTTTCAAAACAGGCTCTTGAGGACGGCCACAGGCTCGATTTCCTGGTGAAGGCAGGACTGACAATTCAACACGAAGAAAAAATATTCGACCGCTTCAGCGGAAGAATAATGTTCCCGATCCATTCGTTGTCGGGACAGATCCTTGGGTTCGGGGGAAGAACTCTGAAAGCCGACCCTAAAAGTGCCAAATATCTCAATTCACCGGAGTCAGAGATCTATCATAAAAGCAGGATCCTGTACGGGATCTACCAGGCACGCAAGGCAATCACACAGGAAGACAAATGCTTTCTTGTCGAAGGTTATACGGATGTGATGTCACTTCATGAGGCTGCCATTGAAAATGTGGTAGCAAGCTCAGGAACTTCCCTTACCCGGGAACAGGTAAGGCTGGTAAAACGGTTCACCCAGAATATTACAATCCTCTATGATGGCGATCCGGCCGGTATCAAGGCTTCAATCAGGGGAATCGATATTGTCCTTGAAGAAGGAATGAATGTTAAGATAGTTCTTTTACCCGAAGGCGAAGATCCCGATTCATACTCAAAAAAAGTAAGCAATGAGCAATTCCTGGAATATATAAAAAATAACGAGACTGATTTTATAAGGTTCAAAACCAGACTGCTGCTTGATGAGGCCAGCAACGATCCTGTCAAAAAAGCCGGCCTGATAAATGACATTGTCAGATCGGTTGCAGTAATTCCCGAAGCCATAACAAGAACAATATACATCAAGGAATGCAGCAATCTGCTTGAGGTTCCGGAATCCGTCCTTTATCAGGAGGTCAACAAACTCATGCGTGAGAAATCTTTCCGTGAAAGGAATAAGTATCCGGGGCCGGAAGACCTTCCTGTTCCGCCGGCAGGAAGTCCTGCGAAGCCTGTAAGACCGCTTACGGCAAGCTTTTTTGCGGAAAAGGAAGTGATAAGACTGCTGCTGAAATACGGAAGCCTGGAATTTGAAAGGAAAATCCGCAGTGAGGATGGTAAAGAGGAGATAATAACCGTTGCCGACTATATTGTGAAAGAAATAACATCAGATGAACTGTCATTTAACGATGCAGTATTTGCAAGGATCTTCGACGATTTCAGGTTCAGTTCCGAACAGGGCCTTTTCCCCGATGACAAACATTTTATCAAACATGAAGATCCGGACATCTCAAGGATCTCCGCCGACCTCCTTGCAGATGCACATGAATTAAGCAGGATATGGAGAGACAAGCAAACCTATGTTGAAACTGAAGAAATGAAACTTCATGATATTGTCCCTGATGTGGTGCTGAAATTCAAAAGCGACAAAATCCAGGCCTACAGAAAGGAGATCATGATCCTTCTTGAAGAAGCGGTAAGAAACAATGACCGGGAAAGGATCATTTTCCTGCAGACAAGATTCAATAATCTCAGCCTGGCACTGGGGCATATTTCAAAACAGCTTGGCAACAGGATTTTACTTTAGGATTCCGACTTTTTCGTATTTTTAGCAATGTAACAATATGTCACCGTTGAACTCAGGCAAATCCGTCATCCTGAAATAATCATTCCCGAAAATGAAAAAATCAAGACTAATCATCCCTTCTGTCATCCTGATCATCATCTCATCATGCACGGGAAAAGAAAATCTGCCGGTTAAACTTCTCCCGAAAAGAGTTTCCGATTTGCAAGAACTGAATATTCCCGTCGATAAAGGATTCAGTGAGTATATTACCGGATACACTTCCGGCATCATATCGGTCAATTCTGTTTTTGAGGTAAAATTCACCCCGGAATTTGTAGCTGGGATAAACAGAAAGATTCCTGCCGGATTGTTCATTTTTGAACCTGCCGTAAAAGGGAAAGCCGAATGGACAGACAATGTAACTCTTGCTTTTAAACCTGCCAGGCCGCTGAAGCCGGGGACATTGTATACGGTTAAGCTTAACCTTACAAAACTTGCAGAAGTTAAGGAAAATTTGGGGGTATTCACTTCCAGGATTAAAACAAAAAAGAAGGACTTCGTCGTTTCCATCGGGGTGCTGGAAAGTTCGGATGACGGTACAAAATACACACTGCACGGTAACCTGGTGGCATCAGACTATGTAGCATCCACTGAGGCCGAGTCTTATGTCCAGGCAAAATATGGCCGTAAAAAACTGCCAATAATCTGGGATCATTCCGATATTCTTGAGCACAGATTTTCTGTAATCAACATCGAAAGAAAGGATAAGGCCGGGAAGGTAGAGGTAAGCTGGAACGGACATTTTGCAGGGGTAAAACAAAAAGGCAGCTCGGCAGTGAAGATACCCGGAACGGGAGTATTTGCAGTTACGGACCTGATCTTCAACCGTGACGAGGGGCAGAGCATTGATATTGTCTTCTCTGACCCGCTCGATGCTTCTCAGGAAACGGAGGGTCTCATCCGCTTTAACCCGGATATAAGAATGTCAGCCAGGATCAATGCAAATATTGTCAGCCTTTTTCCGGAATCAAGACCCGGGAGTCCGGCAGACATTATCGTTGAGGAATCAATTAAAAACTTCCGGGGTGAATCATTGACTTCGTCATTCATCAGAAGACTGGATTTTACACCAGTCCCACCATCGGTGGAGCTCACAGGAAACGGAGTGATCCTCCCTGCTTCATACAATCTGGTACTGCCTTTCAGGACAGCCAACCTGAATGCCGTCGATCTCAGGATCATCAAGATATTCGGGGTCAATCTTCCGTATTTCCTGCAGGACAACGATATAAACACATCCTATTCGGTAAAGAGGTTCGGAAGGCTCATTTATTCAGGCCGGGTTGATCTGATCAATCCACCGGGTACTTTTTCCGGATCGTGGAACTTCCATACGATTGATCTTGCCGAATATATTGATGTCGAACCGGGTATACTGTACAGGGTCGAACTTGGCTTCCGGCCCTCTTACTCGCTTTATCCCTGCCCGGACAGGACTGAACTGGAAAAATACGAAGAATCTCTTGAGAAGTCGGAGGAAGAAACAAATGATTACTGGGATGATCCGGACAATTATTATGACGACGCCGGGGATATGATCTACTATTCACTGGGATTCAACTGGAATGAACGCAATGATCCTTGCAAACCAGCCTATTACAGCCCCGACAGAAAAGTCACCAGGAACGTACTGGCATCTAACTTCGGCATTATTGCCAAAAAAGGAACTGACAACAGTCTCCTCGTAATGGTAAATGACCTTCTTACAGCACTCCCGCTCAGCGAAGTGACAATCGATGTGTATGATCTCCAGATGCAGCTGATTGTTTCCCGGAACACCGGCCACAATGGTTCCGTTACCATGAATTGCGACAGAAAGCCTTTCCTTATAATAGCAAGAAAGGACCGGGACCGGAACTACCTTAAGGTAACCGATGGTTCATCCCTGTCGCTGAGTTCCTTCGATGTTTCGGGAAATAAAACCGAGAACGGAATAAAGGCCTTCATTTACGGTGAAAGAGATGTCTGGCGCCCCGGTGATTCCATTTATCTTTCCATATTCCTGAAGGACCTGAACAAAAATCTTCCGGCCGGACATCCGCTGCAGTTTGAACTGATCAATCCGCTTGAACAAAGGATTGATAACCAGGTACAGCAGACCGATGGCAGGAACCTTCTTGTCTTTAAAACAGGAACCGCCACCGACGCCGTCACTGGCAATTATTCCGCCATATTCAGGGTCGGTGGTGCCACATTCACCAGGAGGGTCAGGATTGAATCAATTAAGCCCAACAGGCTGAAAATGGAACTTTCATTTC
Organism: Bacteroidales bacterium; assembly: GCA_009877105.1. Lineage (GTDB taxonomy): Bacteria > Bacteroidota > Bacteroidia > Bacteroidales > VadinHA17 > LD21. The sequence continues at coordinate 64,446 of WXFD01000023.1, read as the reverse complement.
CCGGTAACCTCCTTAAACAAAGAGAAGGAGGGACTCCCGGCTCACTAACTGTAAAATGGCTCAATGGAAACAATGCAGGCAACCTGCGATCATCAGTCGAATACCGCTTCAAACCTGCAAAAACGGAATTTGAAAAGTACAGACAGTATGTTTTTGATGATCCTTCAGTCGATTTTTATTCTGAAACAGTCAGGATGTTTGAAGGAACCACCGATGAGAAAGGTGAGGCAAGCGTCAGTTTCAATCCCGGCACTGATATACCTGCCCCGGGAATGCTTAATGCGGTTTTCACGGTAAAAGCCGCAGAAAAGGGTGGAGATGAAAGCATAACACAGAAACTCTACCGGTATTCTCCGTATGAGACTTATGTGGGTCTGAATCTTCCGGGCCTCAAGGAAAATGAAAGAATGATTTTTACCGACACCGACCATGAGTTAAGAATTGCCACAGTCGACCCCCAGGGAAAACCGGTTGACACCCGGGTGGACATTTACTTCTACAGGATAAATTACAGGTGGTGGTGGGAATCTGACGAGGAAAACCTTGCATCGTACATTTCAAACAACAGCTACAAACCCGTGCTGACCCATCATCTGCGAACCAGTAACGGTACAGGCTCATTCCGGTTCAATATAGGAAGGAATGACTGGGGCAGATACCTTATCCGCGCCACAGCCGCCAGCGGACATTCAACGGGTAAAATCATACTTATCGACTGGCCGTGGGAATACGGGATGAAAAGCAGTGCGGACGGGGCAACACTGCTGTCGGTGAGTACCGATAAGGAAAAATATGCGCCTGGAGAAGAAATACGGCTAAGCTTTCCCGCACCCGAAAATTCCAGGGCAATAATCACCCTTGAAAATTCGTCAACAGTACTGGAAGAGATCCGGACCCCGGCTTCAAAGGGGAACACTGTCGTAAGCATTAAGGCAAAACCCGGCATGGCTCCTAATTGCTATGCATTCGTAACAGTAATACAGCCTCATGCACAAACCGTGAACGACATGCCCATACGTCTTTACGGTATTGTCCCTGTTATGGTTGAGGATCCTGCAACCCGCCTGGATCCGGTAATCTCCGCACCCGATGAGATCCGCTCTCAAAAAAGTTTTGACATTACCGTGAGTGAGGCAAACAGGAAGCCGATGACATACACCGTGGCTGTTGTTGACGAAGGACTCCTGGATATTACTGCTTTCAGGACACCCGATCCGTGGAGTTATTTTTACGGCCGTGAAGCCCTGGGCGTCAGGACCTGGGATGTATACGACCATGTTCTAGGTGCTTTCGGGGGAACCCTGGAAAGGCTTCTTGCCACGGGAGGCGATGAAGCCATTACTGACAGATCGGCGGGCAAGGCGCAGAGGTTCAGGCCGGTGATAAAATTCCTCGGACCCTTCACTCTTCAGCCGGGTAAATCCAGGACCCACACCATTACCCTTCCCCAGTATACGGGGTCAATAAGAACAATGGTGATCGCAGGCAGTGAAAGGGCATTCGGCAGTGCCGAAAAGAGCCTGCTGGTGAGGGATCCGCTGATGGTACTTGCGACCGCCCCCAGGGTCCTGAGCCCGGGAGAACGCGTCACATTGCCGGTTACTGTTTTTGTTCAGAAAAGCAATATAACCAGTCTTGACCTGATGGCAGAAGCCGGTAGCCTGATAAAGTTCGATGAGCCGGTGAAAAGCATCACCGTCGCCGGCCAGGGGGAAACGGATACCCGGCTTGTGTTTACCACTGCCGAAAAAACAGGAAAGGAGGTGATAAAGGTTACTGTATCGGGGGGCGGGGAAACAGCCGTCCATGAGATTGAAATCGACGTCCGAAGCCCGAATCCACCGGAGATCAGAGCCGTGCAGAAATTGCTGAAACGGGGTGAAAAATGGGAAACCTCATTCAACCCTTTCGGGATCGCAGGATCCGATGCTGCCACCCTTGAATTATCCGATCTTCCTGCTGCTAATTTTGATAAATGGCTTGATTACCTGCTTGAATATCCGCACGGCTGCACCGAACAGATTATTTCTGCGGCTTTCCCCCAGTTATTGCTTCACAGCATTGCAGGAGACGGGGCAAAGGCCGAAAAGTCTGCAACAAATATTAAGGAAGCTGTTTTAAAAGTGGTCTCCAGGCAGATGACCGGCGGAGGAGTCGCAATGTGGCCCGGCAACTACCAGCCCGATAACTGGGTAACATCATATGCGGGTCACTTTATGGCGGAAGCTGAAAGAACGGGATACAGCATACCCGGAAATTTCAGGCAGAAATGGACAAGGTTTCAGAAAAAGACTGCACAGGACTGGCGCTTTGACCCGAAATTCAGGCAATCAGCCAACGATCAGGCATACAGGCTCTTCACTCTTGCCCTTGCCGGCGATCCGGAAAGAGGTGCAATGAACAGGATGAGGGAAATTCAGAATCTCCCCGGCCTGGCCAGATGGCTTCTCGCAGCGGCCTATGCTACCTCCGGCAAACCTGAAGTCGCTGACAGGCTGCTCGACATGCGCAATACCGGAACCGAAGAAGAATATTCCGGATACTATTACGGCAGCCGCATGCGCGACAGGGCCGTGATCCTATATACCCTCACACTACTGAAAAAGGACGCCGAAGGCCTTCCCCTGCTAAGAGCAATCTGTGACGAGTTGAATACCGCCGGCTGGTTCAGCACCCAGTCATTGTCGTGGGGATTGTTTTCATACATGAAATACTCTCAGCTGGTCTCCGCTGACAAACCGGGTTCGGCGAAAATCAGCGTTTCCCTTAACGGTGAAAAATCCGAGATTTCCGTTCCCGAAAAGAAAATCTTCGTCAAAGAGCTCCAGGTCAGGAATGGCCCCAACAGGCTTGTTGTGGAAAACATCTCTGACCAACCCGTTTATGCAAACCTGGTCAGGAAAGGGATTCCGCTGGTTTCTGATGCCACCCAGACCGAAAAAGGACTGACCATGAGTGTTGAGTACCTCAACATGGAACTGAAGCAGATTGATCACAGAAACCTGGTACAGGGAACTGATTTCATGATGGTTGTGAAAGTGACGAATAAAACGTTCCTGAATCTCGACAATATAGCCTTAACACAGATGGTCCCCTCGGGATGGGAAATACAGAACACCCGGCTGTTTGAGGCCAATTACGGAATACAGGAAAGCGTTTATGACCACCGCGATTTCAGGGACGACCGGGTGAACACCTATTTCAGCCTGAACCAGGGTGAAAGCAAAACTTATTTGCTTATCCTCAATGCCGCTTACAAAGGGGAATTCCATCAGCCTCCGGTTTGGTGCGAGGCCATGTATTCGGAAAGCTGCTATTCACGTATCCCGGGCGGCAAGGTAAAAGTCACGGATAACGGCATTGAGTAGGAAGTTCATAATCATACTGACTGCTGCCGGGATGGTGATCATCCCGATTTTGCTTGCCCCTTTGCCCCGATTCAATAATCCGCTGTCGACGGTTGTGGAGGCCCGGGATCACACACTCCTCGGTGCCAGGATCGCCTCCGACGGACAATGGAGATTCCCTCCAGGGGATGCCGTCCCGGAAAAGTTCAGGAAAGCAATACTTACCTATGAGGACAGGTATTTCTATTTTCACCCGGGGGTTAATCCCGTATCGCTCATACACGCCTTCGTCATCAACTCGAAGCATCATGAGATCAGGGCCGGAGGTTCGACCATCACAATGCAGACAGCGAGGCTGGCGGGGGGTAACAAACCACGCACCTATCTCAGGAAGGCTATCGAGATCGTTTCTGCCATCAAGCTTGAAATGCTGAGATCAAAGAAGAAGATCCTTGAAATGTATGCTGCAAATGCTCCTTTCGGAGGCAATATCGTCGGACTTGATGCAGCTGCCTGGAGGTACACCGGCAAACTGCCTTCCGAGATCACCTGGGCGGAAGCCGCTTCGCTTGCAGTGCTTCCCAATTCACCCGCTCTTATTCATCCGGGAAGGAACCGGGAAAAACTCAGGGAAAAACGCAATAGCCTCCTACACCGCCTGAAAGAAAGGAATTTTATCGACTCCCTCACCCTTGAACTGGCACTTGAAGAACCGCTTCTTTCCGAACCCGACAAACTGCCGTCAGCAGCTCCTCACCTCACTGATTATTTCAATGTGACGCGAAAAGGAGAACGTGTGAGAACCTCTGTCGATTTCAGGCTCCAGGAGAGGGTCTCTGCAATAATGGAATTGCATCAGAAAAAACTTGAAGGCAACCAGATCTTCAATTCCGCAGCCCTGGTGGTAAGTGTGGAGTCGGGGGAGGTTCTGGCCTATGCCGGCAACAGCACAACCGGAAATGCTGCATTTCACGGTGGTGATGTCGATATCATCAGATCACAGAGAAGTACAGGAAGTATCCTTAAACCAATACTCTATGCAGCAATGCAGCAATCAGGGGATCTGCTGCCCAACACACTAATTGCCGATACTCCTGCACGCTTCCCGGGTTTCTCACCCGAAAATTTCGACAAGAGTTACAGCGGTGCCGTAACCGCAGGAACCGCCCTCTCGCAATCACTTAACATCCCGGCAGTCAGAATGCTGCAGGAATATAGCCCTGAAAAATTTCTAGAATTGCTCAGGGAAACAGGATTCACAACTTTCACCATGCCTGCGGAGCATTACGGTCTCTCGCTTATCCTGGGAGGTGGTGAAACTTCATTGTGGGAACTCACTGGAGTCTATGCTTCAATGTCAAGGATACTCAGGAAGGCGGGGCAAAGCCAGGAATATTCCCGATCGGACTTCCACTCTCCGTTGATATTGATCAGCGACACGAAGAAATCCAGAGGGAAAGATGCCGGCAAAGCTCCCCTGTCTGCCGCTTCTGTATGGCTGACTTATGAAGCGCTGCAGAAAGTTAATCGTCCCGATACGGAAGCAGGATGGCAGTATTTCACATCATCCAGGACCCTTGCATGGAAAACTGGCACAAGTTTTGGCTTCAGGGATGCCTGGGCCGTGGGAAGTACCCCTGCCTATGTTATCGGAATATGGGTTGGCAATGCCAATGGGGAAGGCAGGCCGGGACTCACCGGAACAGCCGTCGCAGCACCAATCCTATTTGACATTGCAGGTCTGATGGAAACCGGTCCCTGGTTTACCCCTCCATGGGAGGAAATGACAAATATTGTGGTCTGCACCAAAAGCGGCTACAGGGCCGGACCTGATTGCCCCGATACAAGGGAGATCCCGGTATGCATCGAAGGCCTTAAAAGCGGGATGTGTCCGTTTCATTCAATGGTTCACCTCAACAAGTCACGCACGTACCAGGTTACCGCAGATTGCGCTGCACCTTCAGAAATAGTCAATGAACCATGGTTTATTCTTCCTCCTGCAATGGAATTCTACTACAAAAGAAAACACCCGGAATACAGGTCCCTGCCTCCTTTTGCGAAAGATTGTGGCGGCGAAAAAACCGGCACATTCATGGAATTCATCTATCCCGCACCCGGATTAAAAATCTTCATACCGCGCGATCATACCGGCGAACCTACCAAGCTTGTTGCCGAAATTGTCCACAGAAATCCTTCCAGACGGGTATTCTGGCATATTGATGAAAGCTACCTGGGTACAACCAGGAATATTCACCAGGTCGAAATCCTTGCCGGTACAGGAAACCATATTCTGACTGTGTATGATGAAGATGGAAACAGAATCAGTTCCCGGTTTACAATAGTCGGTAAAAACTGAACTTTTGAATTTTGTTGGTGTACCCGTAGCGTTTACTGTAATTCAGCCGGTTACACCTGATGATCTGCCCCCGGAGTAATAAGCTCAATCTTTTGACTTGTTTCATAACAATTCCGTGACCATATTTGTTCCTCAATAAAAGCAGGCTCATGCAAATGAATGTTTCCGGGGAATGGATCCCGGTTGTCGACGAGGAAGGAAAAACAATATCGGCCGCGCCCCGCAGTGTTTGCCACGACGGAAAAAGCAAGCTGCTGCATCCTGTTGTACATTTTCATCTGTTCAATGAGAAAGGAGATCTGTTCCTTCAGAAGCGCGCGCTGACAAAAGATCTTCTGCCCGGTTTCTGGGACACATCAGCCGGTGGTCATATGGATCCGGGTGAGAATGTCGATGATGCTCTCAGAAGGGAGGTGCTTGAGGAGCTTGGAATCAGTATTTTTAGGTATGATCTGAACCTGAGGTATATATGGGAATCTCCTGTTGAAAAGGAGCTTGTATACAGCTTCAAAGGCTCCTCGAATGAACCGCCGGTTATAAACAGGGATGAAATTGACGATGGAAGGTTCTGGCCAACTGAAGAAATCATCTCAAATCTCGGCCGTGGAATTTTCACACCTAACTTTGAACATGAATTCACTTTGATAATGAAAGAATTCATAAATTACGGAAATATCAATTCAATCTGATTATTATGAGTCAAACCGTTGAGATCCTCATACTTAACAATGAAATGGAAGCCGGTCTTATTGACGGGCTGCTGAATGAAAGGAACATCCCTCACATGATCAGGTCGTTCCATGATTCTGTGTATGACGGCCTGTGGCAGATGCAGTCGGGCTGGGGCCAGCTCCTGGCTCCAGAGGAACACAGGGACGAGATCCTGAAAATCTATGCCGGCATGTCAGAAACTGACTGATTTTCATTTCGTTTTTTCTTTCCCGACAGAAAGATTCCTTTTTCAATCGCCCGGATGAAATAGTAACTCAGCCCGCCCATAATTATCATAAAAATTAACAATATGGCATAGGAGGTCTTCCAGTTGGCCTCCCCTCCGGTTATCATTGTCCATTCTGACATTCCGCCAATGCTGGCAATGAGGGTAAGGGGCAGGAATACCGTGGTTATCACTGTTAATCGTTTAACAGTGATATTTGTTTCATTTGAAGCAAGCGTCATTTTATTGTTCAAAAGCGAAGTGTAAAGCTCCATTAAACTCGTTTCCAGTTCCCTGTATGTCTCAGTCAGCTCAAAGAATTTTGAAAGGTGGTCATAAATGTCCCGGTACTGAGCCATTGTTTTTTCAGGAATGAAGGGACAGTCGAGCCTGTTTATCTTTACCAGGATCTCACGCTCATGATAAAGACTTTTACGCAGGCTTACCAGCTTCCTTCTCAGATGAACAAGCTGCATGGGGTGGAAAACAGAAACATCATCCAGGAGTGTTTCTTCAGCTTCCTCGAGTTCATCTTCCATGGTATCGAAGGCAATATATTTCTCATCCACAAGGTGATCAAGCACAACATGCAAAAGATATGCGGGGCCATTTTTTACATTCATGATGTTATGCTCAGCCTCGATTGAAATGTTTTTCAGCGGCATCCTTCCGTCAGCGTCATGACCGCTGATCGTGATGAGAAAGTTGCTGCCTATGAACAGGTTAACTTCATCCAGGTAGAGAGTTTTATCCTTATAGCTGAGAGCATTGAAAAGAATGAAGGTGTTGTTGTGAAAATACTCGATCTTGGGAACCTGCTTTTCATCAAAGCAGTCTTCCACAGATAAAGGGTGAATACCAATAATGTCTGTCAGGATGCTGATATCCTTCTTTTCGGGGTTGTAATAGTCGAGCCATATAAAACCGTCCTCATCCAGTGATTTAACTGCCTCTTCCAGCGTGTTGACCCTGTAAATGAGCCCTGAGGAAGAAATGTGATAGAATTTTGACTCAGTCATGATCAATGTCTTTAATTATTAAAAAAACAAAGCTGATATTTGATTAAAGAAGTATCCAAATTACGAAAAAGTTTGATGCCGGACGAAGGGGGATAAGCAATTTAGATTGAGTGTAGTTGTATAACAGCCAGACATTCAGGCTAGCCTGAACCAAAATAAGTGTGCAATGTTAATCTTCTGAGAACCAAATATCAATGCCATGAACAACGCCATTTACAGTTTCAGGGAACCAAGGAACGAACCCATACTTTCCTATACTCGGGGAAGTGCGGAGAGAAAGCTCCTGGAAAAAGAGCTTGAGCTGCAGAACAACAAGGTTGTTGAGATCCCGCTGATCATCGGCGGGCAGGAGATCCGTACCGGGAAAACCGGGAAAGTGACAAAGCCGACTGACCATGGTCATATTCTTGGAACATATCATATTGCCGGTGAGAAGGAGGTCAGACTGGCAATTGAGTCAGCACTGGCTGCAAAAAAAGACTGGATGACCATGGCTTGGATTGACAGGGCCTCTGTCATGATCAAAGCTGCCGAGCTGATTTCAAAGAAGTACAGGTATGTTCTGAATGCCGCCACAATGCTTGGCCAGGGGAAAAATGTCAATCAGGCTGAGATAGATGCGGTTTGTGAAACCGTAGATTTTCTCAGGTTCAATGCCTTTTTCACCTCCATAATCTATGGCGAACAACCATTGTCCGACAAGCTCAGTATTAACCGGATCGAATACCGGCCACTGGAGGGATTTGTTTACACAATTTCTCCTTTCAACTTTACTTCAATAGCTTCCAACCTTAATACCAGTGTTGCCCTAATGGGAAATACCACGGTCTGGAAACCGGCAACCACCTCCCTGCTTTCAAATTACTATCTGATGAAAATCCTGAAAATGGCAGGGCTGCCCGACGGAGTGATCAATTTCGTACCCGGATCAGGCCCGCTTATCAGCAGCGTGGTTATGAAACACAGGGATCTTGCAGGAATTCATTTCACCGGTTCGAACCATACCTTCAACAGCTTGTGGAAACAGGTTGCCGACAATCTCAGCATCTACAGATCGTACCCTAAGATTGTCGGTGAAACGGGAGGTAAAAACTTCATTGTCGCACACCATTCTGCAAATCCGGAAGAACTTGCAACAGCCATAGCCAGGGGCGCCTTTGAATATCAGGGACAGAAATGCTCTGCCGCATCGCGGGCTTACATACCGGCCTCCATCTGGCAAACGACGAAGGAACTGCTCCTGAATATGATTGCCGAAATGAAATCGGGCGATGTCACTGATTTCAGGAACTTCATTAATGCCGTTATCGACGAAAACTCCTATGAAAAGATCATGAGTTACATAAAAACTGCACATGATTCACGTGATTGTGAAATCATTGTCGGCGGGAAGGGAGATAAATCAACCGGTTTCTTCATCGATCCTACTGTCATCCTAACAACCAATCCTCACTTTGTGACCATGCAGGAAGAGATCTTCGGACCAGTTATAACAATCTACGTTTATGAAGACGACCGGTTTGAAGAGATACTGAAATTATGCGATGAAACATCTCCTTTCGGACTGACCGGGTCGATCTTCAGCAACGACAAATACTCCGTCCTGCAGGCATGCAATACACTAAGATACGCTGCCGGTAACTTCTATATAAACGACAAACCCACGGGAGCAATGGTCGGACAACAGCCTTTTGGCGGATCAAGAGCCTCAGGTACAAATGATAAGGCTGGAAGTTTTCTTAATCTCATACGCTGGGTCAGCCCCCGCACCATCAAGGAAACCCTGATACCATCAACGGATTTCAGATATCCGTTCATGGAATAATCCAGGATTTGTTTTTTTTGACCCCGGAGAGAACAAGATATCATAAATGAAGCTATTTTTACGCACCTTTGTTTTGAAAGAAAAAAGAACCGCATTCAATTTATGACGTTTTATTAATGTTATCTCCGGATCTGCTCCTTTGGCTCGAACACTGCGCCGTCATATTTTTCATGACTTTTCTTCATGAGGATGCTGCCATTCTTGCTGCAGCTTTTTCAACCGTCGAGCATAAGCTGCCCGTATGGATGGCTTATGTAAGCGTGTATCTCGGAATAGTCACCGGGGATATACTGATATATGGACTTGGACATCTCGCCCAGCAGAACAAATGGCTCCGTTCGAAGATTATCGGGCCCAAGGTGGAACGGGTACATATGTGGCTCGACAACCACCTGGTAAGGGTACTGGTACTGTGCCGGATAACCCCCGGACTGCTTTTCCCCACCTTTGTCGCATGCGGGTGGTTCAGGATCCCTTTTTACCGCTTCGCATCCGTTTCCATACTTGCAGGTGCAATCTATTCCTCAATTGTGCTTACAATCGTTATCCTTTTTGGCGACCTGGTACTCAATCACCTGGGATACTGGGCCTGGGGCCTTGCCGCCTTCCTGCTCATAGCATGGGCACTGAGGAATTCTTTTAAATCGCGCTGGAGCAAAACAACAGAAAAAGCCATGGGAGAGATTCCGCCTTCATTCTTTGCCGTCTTTAAAAAATACATGCCCGGAATGCGGCGAAAGTTCCATGGCATGCCATCCCTCGACGATCTTAAGAAAACGGTTGCTTCCGCCGAACATATCCCAAACAGTATTCTGTATATACCCGTGGGCCTTTACTATATCTTTCTTGGCATCCGCTACAGGAGCCTGACCCTGCCCTCAGCATCAAACCCGAAAATTGAAACCGGCGGTTTCATGGGGGAATCAAAAGCTTCGGTAATGAATATGGTAGGTGAAGATCAGAAAAAGTGGGTCTCCGGCTTTGTAACCATCACCCGCAACGGGATACCGGATGAAGCTGACTTTGAAAATGCCTTAAAGGCAATGAAGGAGGGCAATATAGGCTTCCCCGTAGTTGCGAAGCCCGACATCGGATGGAATGGCTACGGGGTAAGGCTTGTCGAAAATGAATCACACCTGCAACAGTATATCGCAAACTTCCCCCATAATGAGAAGATCGTCCTTCAGCGACCCGTCACCTACGACGGCGAAGCAGGCGTTTTTTATGTCAGGATCCCGGGAGAAGAAAAGGGAAAGTTATATTCAATAACATTAAGGTATTTTCCCTTTGTTACGGGAGACGGCATATCAACCCTCAGGCAGCTAATCCAGAAAGATCAGCGGACAAAGCTGAGAGCCGGCTACTATCTGGGAGAAAAAACTGAACACGTTGGGTTCGGTGATGATGATCTTGAACAGATTCCCAGGGAGGGTGAACTCATACGCCTGTCATTCCTTGGCAGCCTGAGAGTGGGAGGTCTTTACCGCGATGCAAGCCACATGATCACACCCGAGCTTACCGAACGCTTTGACCAGATTGCAAGAAGCATACCCGAATTCCATTACGGCCGGTTCGATATCAGGTTCGAATCGGTGGAAAGCCTGATGAAAGGTGAGGGATTCTCAATAATTGAAATAAACGGCGCCGGAGCCGAGGCAATCCAGGCCTGGGATCCCAACGTTTCACTATTTAAGCTTTACCGCGAATTCTTCAAGGCATACAGGCTGCTGTTCAGGATCGGGGACATGAACAGGGCCAGGGGATTTAAACCCATGCCGCTCAGGGATTTCCTAAGGGCAATAAAACATCAGAACAATCTTATTGACCAATATCCGCCGGCAGGGTAACTTTTTTTAATAAATTTACTCTGATTTGCCAGCTGTTTAATGATGGATCATCAACAAAAGAGCAATAAAGCCCTTTTTATTCTCAACCCTTTTGCCGGCATTCCTCCTGTGAAGACCATAATCTCTAAGGAACTTAAACGCCGTAGGAACAAGCTGGCCTGGTGCAAATCACTCAGCATTGACGAATCCGGAACCCTGATAAGGCAGAATTTCGACCTTTACGATATATTCATTGCTGCAGGAGGCGACGGAACGGTACATACGATTGCAACAAAACTGATCGGAACGGATAAATCGCTCGGAGTCCTTCCCATAGGTTCAGGCAACGGTTTTGCAAAGGAACTCGGCTTCAAACCTTCAATCCGCTCCCTCCTTCAGGATATCGAACAAAATGAAAATATCCTGGTCGACGTGATTGAAATAAATGACCTGCTCTGCCTCAATGTGGCCGGTATTGGCCTCGACAGCTTTGTCGCGCACTCATTCGACCGCCTTAAAAGACGGGGATTCTGGGCGTACGTGCGGTTAACCCTGAAAAACTTCTTCAGCCTTAAACCTTTCAGGGTAAACATTGAAATTGAAGGGGAATGGACACTTTCGGAAGACCTTTTTCTACTCACAATAGCCAACACCCGCCAGTTCGGGAACAGGGCATATATTGCCCCCGGAGCTTCTCCTACCGATGGCAAAATCGACCTTGTCCTGATACGACCATTCCCCAGATATCTTTTTCCCGTCTTCATCTTCCGCCTGTTCACCAAATCCATAAACAGGTCGAAATATGTAAGGACACTTAAAACAGACAGGAAGATAACCATATCCTCGGAGGAAACAAGATTCCATGTTGACGGAGAACCTGTGGAAATAACAGGCAAGACGGTCATCAGGGTCAGAAAAGGTGCTCTCAAAGTATTGAAAACCAAATATTTTACAAATGAAGGCTGATTTTATCGTCAGGTTTTTCTGCCTGCTCACAGCGGCAGTCATTAATGCAATGCTTTTCAACCTTCATGGACAGACCCCCGAAGAGATTGAAGCAAAGCGCGTCTCCCTTCCCAACGGCTGGCATCTGACTCCGGTCGGAAAACTTATTCCTCTTGGCGACCTTCCGCTCAACATTGCGGTTTCTCCTGACAGGAAGCTTGCTGCCGTCACAAACAACGGACAGAGCACCCAGACAATTCAGCTCATAAACATTAAAAAGGGAAGTTCCTGCTATGAGACTGAAATAGGGAAATCATGGCTGGGGCTGGCCTTTTCCGATGACGGAAAATATCTTTATGCGTCAGGTGGCAACGACAACTTCATTATCAGGTATTCAGTGAAGCGCAACAAGCTTGTTAACCCTGACACAATTAAAACAGGTGAACCATGGCCGGAGAAAATCTCTATTGCAGGAATTGCCCCTGACGATTCAAGAAACCGCCTTTATGCCGTCACCAAGGAAAACAACTCCCTTTATGTGATTGATACGCGCCTCAGATCCGTCATTTCGGTTCATCCCCTGGGAGGCGAGGGATATACCTGTATACTTTCACCCGACCGCCGGACCTTATATGCCTCATGCTGGGGATGTGACAAGATAATTGTTTATGACACGTTTGCCGACAGGATCACGGGGTCGGTTCCTGTCGGTGACAATCCCAACGACATGTGCATCAGTCATAACGGCCATTATCTTTACGTGGCAAATGCCAACGACAACAGTGTGTCAGTCATTGACACCCGGCAGATGAAGGTAATTGAAACCCTCAACACTGCACTCTATCCCGAATCACCTGCCGGATCTACAACAAACAGTGTAGCCCTGGATGAAGACGGAAACACCTTGTTCATTGCAAATGCCGATAACAACTGTCTTGCCGTTTTCGATGTATCGCAGCCCGGTGAAAGCAGAGGCAAAGGATTTATCCCGACAGCATGGTATCCGACATGCGTCAGGGTTGTGAATGATAAAATCCTTGTCAGTAACGGAAAAGGTGTTACCTCCATGGCCAATCCGTACGGGCCAAATCCTGCCAGGAAGGATACAGAGGTAATTTACCAGGCAGGAGGAAAGGTGCAGGCCGTTGAAGTTCAGTATATCGGAGGCCTGTTCAAAGGTACCATGAGCCTGATCTCTATCCCTGATGAAAAACAGATGAAAATATTTACGAGGGCCGTTTACAACAACACCCCCTACAGCAAGGAGAACGAACTGCTGGCCGCAGATACGCCTGAAGGCAATCCTATACCCCTGAAAGTGGGTGACCCCTCTCCCATTAAATACATTTTCTACGTAATCAAGGAAAACCGTACATATGACCAGGTACTCGGCGACATGCCCGAAGGGAACGGCGACCCCTCGCTGGTACTGTTTGGAGAAAACATTACGCCCAATCAGCATGCCCTGGCCCGCGAGTTTGTCCTCCTTGACAATTTCTATGTCAACGGTGAGGTCAGTGCTGACGGACACAGCTGGACAATGGGTGCATATGCCACCGACTACCTCGAGAAAAACTGGCCGACAAGCTACGGTGGAAGAGGAGGAGGCTACCCGGGCGAAGGAGCACGTGAAATTGCAAATAATAAAATATATCTGTGGGACCAGTGCAAAAAATACGGCGTAAGCTACCGCACTTACGGAGAATTCATTGGAAACGACAGGGAACCGACCATACCGGTTTTAAAGGATCATTTCTGCAGGAATTTCACACCCTGGATCCAGACCATCCGCGATACCGTCAGATTTCGTGAATGGAAACAGGATTTTGATTCGCTTCTGGCAATAAATGCGGTCCCTCAGTTCAATACAATCAGATTCATTAACGATCACACCATGGGGCTTAGCCTGAATATGCCAACTCCCTTTGCACAGGTTGCCGACAATGACCTGGCCACAGGATTGTTCGTTGACTATCTGAGCCACAGCCCCATCTGGAAGGAAACCCTGATAATCATTGTGGAAGATGATGCCCAGAATGGCCCCGATCATGTGGATGCACACCGAAGCACAGCATATATTGCAGGAGGATATGTGAAACAAGGATTTGTGGATCATACACCTTATACAACCGCTTCCCTACTGAAAACAATGGAGCTTATTCTCGGCCTCCCGCCTATGACTCAATATGATGCTGCCGCCACACCACGCTGGAGATGCATGAACAGCAGCCCTGATCATCCTCCATTTAAGGTAAAATCATGCCTTGTGGATCTCGATGAAGTAAACCTTGCGGAAAACCCCTGGCAAAAAGCGAGCGAGCAGCTTGATTTCACAGCCGAGGACCGGATAAACGACTTTCTTTTCAATGAAATTATATGGAGGGCGGTCAAGGGACTGGATTCTCCATGTCCGCCCACCGTGAGGGCTGCATTTTTCATACCGGACCTGCAGAAGGATGAAGACTGAAATGTTTAATCAGCCTTTTAAGTACCCTTCATCCGGAACCGGTGAATCTGACGGATCTTATTTTACGCCAGTGGAGCAAACAAAAGCGCATCGCCTGAAAATAATCTTTAATTATTATTCCTTTCACTCACTTATTGAAAGAATTAATCACTAACACACAGTATATGAAACGAAGAGATTTCTTTGAAAAAAGTATTATCGCCGGGGGTTTGGCAATGCCGGCTGCTGCCTTTTCATCAAAGGGTACGGAATCACCGGCAGGATCCTTGCCTGAAGGGGAGGAAGTATTTATTGAAAAGCCCCTTGCCGGACGCCCTCATGAAGGGAAGGTACTGGCAGTTATACAGCCCCATTGTGACGACATAGCATACTATGCCGCCGGAACGGTTGCCAAGCTGATGCATGAAGGCTACACCGGCTACCTTATCAGGACCACCAACGATGATGCTGCCGGAGCAGGTGACAGTATCGGGGAAAGAGTGCTTAACAACGAGGTTTCAAACGAAGCCTTTGCAAAGGTTATGGGATTTAAGAAGGTGTATGACCTGGGCTACCGCAATCACCGGATGGACGAATACAATATCCAGGAAATCAAGGGCAGGCTCATTTTCCTGTTCCGTCTTCTCAAAGTTGATACTGTTGTCAGTTTCGATCCGTGGGACCACTACGAAGAGAATCCCGACCATTACGTAACTGCCAGGGCAGTTGAAGCTGCCCGCTGGATGGCGGGTATGAACACCGATTATCCGGAACAGCTGGAAGTGGTGGAGCCTCATCCGGTTATTGAAAGATATTATTACGCAAGAGGTCCCCAGATAGTGAACAGGATTGTCGATATTGGCAATTTTATCGACAAAAAGGTTGAGGCAAACATGGCCGTAGTATCCCAGGGAGGAGGAGGAAGGACTGGTTCATTGCTTCGCCGGAGGCTGGCAGCAGAGGGAAAACGGCTGCCAATCCTCGGAAATGACGACAGAACAGCTGATTTCAATTATATAAAGAACTTCATGCTCGACCAATTTTCAGAATCAATAAGAGGGATCCCGTCCGACAGGAAAACCGGAGAAAAATACGGCCTTGAATGGGCCGAAAAATTCCGCTATTTCGGATCAAATGACCAGGGCATGACCGATTACATCAGAAAAAACGCGATCAGCATTTAATCAGTTGCAAATCAACTATCCGCAAATCGGACCCCGCCAGTGTGGTATGTTTTTTGCTTTGTAAGTAAAGAAGAAAATGAAACCCGCAGGTTTTAAATACTCAAACACGTATTAGTATATTTTTCAAGCATGCGGATTCCATCAGAGCAGTAAATTAAAATTCAAATACGTATGAAAACAATGATATCACACAAAATAAGCCTCCTCCTCCTTGCGGTATTTTTCATACTTCCCATAAGCTTATGGTCACAGGAGATTAAACTGAGCCGCCAGGACAAGAAGGAGGCGAGAAAAGCCATGCTGGCAGAAAACTACAGGATCCTTGATTCGCTTATTACCGGGAGAAAATTTGTTCTTGAAGCAGATTTTCTTCAGAACCAGATGGGAGACCGCATTGCCGTCGCATCACGTATTAATTTCATTAAGATCAACGGAGAATCCGGTATCCTTCAAACAGGTAATGATTTCAGGACCGGATACAACGGAGTTGGAGGTGTTACGGCGGAAGGTATTGTGAGCTCCTGGAAAGTTACAAGGGATAAGAGAAGTTTAACTCATAAGGTTTCATTCAACATCCAAACCAAACTGGGTACCTACAATGTCTTTTTGACCGTAAATCCTGAAAACAGAGCAACGGCTGAAATATCAGGTTCCAGAAGCGGCCGGCTGACATGGGACGGTCATCTTCTGACGATTGACAATTCAAAGGTGTTCAAGGGAATGGAAACTTTCTAGAAATACTCCGGTATTTACCGTTACTTTTATATCATCATCTCCTGCATGGCGATGCAAGACGGCAAAAATCCTGCGGCTCTTGTGGGTTGTACTGGATTCGAACCAGTGACCCCTACCCTGTCAAGGTAATGCTCTAAACCAACTGAGCTAACAACCCATTTCTGCGGCAAAAATAATACTTTTATTGTTATATGGTGCTCTGCCCTGTTCAATATGTCACTTTCATCACCCACACGTATTTTGATGGGGGTGACTTTCTGACAGATTCGGGAATGTAAACAGTAAAACCGCTGCCGTTCCCCTGCCATCTCAGGGATGTTCCCTTTCCAACCATTTCAACCTTTGCTCCCGCTGGCAACGAAAATGTGCTCATCCCGACTGTTGAAGGCATTGTCTCACCTTCATCAGCCATATAATAAAGATAAATGGTATTCCTTCCTTTTTGCGAAATGCAGATTTTCCCCTCCTTATAGGGGGCAAGTGCCCTGGTACCGTATACAGCCTCACTGTTAATCTTCATCCACCCGCCAATGTCGTCGAGCAGCTTGTATGCTTCTTCGTGCCATTGTCCGAGAGGTCCGGGAGCTATGTTCAACAAGAGATTGCCGCCCTTGGCAACAATATCCACCAGCATCTGAACAGCCTCCCTTCCCGACATGTATTTGGCATCAGGTACCCATGACCAGCCGCCGCCCGCAATGATACACGATTCCCAGGGATAAGGAAGGGCCCTTTCCGGAACCCTGTTCTCCGGCGTCAGATAATTCTGATTCCTGCCGTAAACGGCCCTGTCAACCACAATCAAACCGGGCTGCTTCTCCCTGGCCCTAGCTACCAGCTCATCCATCCTGATATCCTGGCTCTGAACCCGGGTAAATTTATAGTCCTTCGATATAATACTCCTGAGTATCTCCTCATCCTTCTGCTTTTGAACCCAGCCACCATCGAGCCATAAGATATCGACCTTGCCATAGTCACCTCCCAGCAGCTCCATTATCTGTCCATGAGTATACTTTACAAAGGCCTCCCAACGGTCAGGATATGCTTTAATACTGTAATTTACATTCCTGTCGGGCGTGGCAAAATTGGGCCACCAGTAAAATTCGGAATGCCAGTCGGGCTTTGAAAAATAGGCTCCCACCCACATATTTTCATGCCTGAAGGCATTGAAGATCTCGCGGGTAATATTCGACCGGCTGTCGGAATGAAACGGTGTTTTGTTGTTTGTGATCCTGTAATCGGTAAGTTTGGTATCAAACATGCAAAATCCGTCATGGTGTTTGGTTGTAAAAACTACATATCTCATTCCTGCGTTCCTTGCGGCCCTGGCCCATCTGGCCGGCTCAAAGTTGACCGGGTTGAACGTTGTCTGAAGATTCTCATAATTCTTCTTGTACCTGACATAATCCGGATCGTTACGCCTGCACCAGCCTTCATCCTCCGCACAGATCGACCACGATTCCACTATGCCCCACTGGCTGTAAGGACCCCAGTGCATCAGCAGGCCGAACTTCAGATCCTGCCATTGCTCAAGTTTTTCAAGGACCATGGGATCCGTTTCCGGCACATACCTTTCCTCACCATCCTGGGAAAAAACCGGCTGTGAAAAAAATAACAACAAGAAAAACAGCCATGTAACTGATTTCATAATTAAAAAGTCTGATTTAATTGTTTATATATATTTATTATTAGTCGGATCAGGAGAAGTCGAAACCCGAAATATATACAGGCGCATCATAAAACTCCTCCTTCTCTTTTTCCGTCAGGTTCAGAAATTTTGCATAAACTAATCCGGGCTTTGCATTCAGCATGCGGTTCAATGCTCCCATACGAACCCCTGACCTCAGCTTGTCGAACAGATCACTCCGGTCGTCGAGCCAGATCAATCCCGTATTGTACCCTTCTGAAGCACAGACTGATTCAAAAAGATCAGCCAGGGAATCTTCATATCCCTTTTTGCAATAAATGGCATCAAAAACAAGATGGCGGAATTCCTCAGGATAAAAAAGCCTTTTAAAGTAAGGGACCTTTGGCAGAACTTTCATAATAACCCATCCCCAAACGCCGGGAATCTCATAAATCCTGAAGGATGAAGGCATTGCATTTACACCGGCAATTATTTCACTGCCTTCCCTCAATACATAGTACCTGTCGCCGTAAAACACATAATCAGTACTGAATAACGAATAATTCCTGTAATAGTCGCACAACAGAAATTCCATTTCCTTTTTCCCGGGATCGGTTAGTTTCGATACCCGGCTGTCAGTCTTTGGTGAAAACCTGCTGAACGTTACAGTAAGAAATGAACGGATATGATCATATCCGGCCTGGCTGACCATATTCTTCGAGCGCTCATTCATGCTTTCCACAAATGCATACATTATATGCTTGTCTCCGGCCTTGTAATCCGCAAATTCAAATAAACCGGGCTTGCTGAATATGGCAAGGGTTTTCTCCTTGAAAGTATCATCCTTAACTGAATGAGTTCTATCCCTTCTCCTTTGCCTGGTCATCCTGTACGCCTGGTAGCCGGACTGGAAGGCAAGGTATCTGATATAGGTTGACGGATAGCACAGGATTCCCTGGCCTGTTATCCTGTAACATGCGCCAACGGTACCTGTTATCCTGCCCGCTTTGTAAAGCGAAACAAACCTGATTTTATCCCTGTATTCCTCTATCCGCGATGGAATATTGCGAAGCTGGTATCTCAGTCCTCCTTCCGAGCCCAGAACAGTTTTGTTAAGAATCCCGAGTATGTCATCATTGGCATGATCAGTGATTTTCACTTCCAGACCCTTGAATGAAATTACTTTTTTGTCTAACATATGGAGGAATATGGTTTATTACTGGTTAACATCGAGCGTACCGAAAACACGTCTGAGGAGGGGAGTGATCCTTGCCGAAACATCTTTGCGTATTTTCTGTTCTTCTGTTTCAATTTTCAGGAACAAGCCATTAAGCGCCTTTGTTGTAAGGAAATCATCGAGATCGACATTTACTGTTTTAAATCCGCCAAGCCTGCCGGGTATGGAACTCGCAAAAGTGTTCCACTTATCTGTCAGAGTAACCCAGGAATCTTTTGCAGATATGTTCCCGGCAATTTTCTTTTCCGTCGAATTCCGGATCTTTGGTTTGTAAAGATCATATAAAGGTTTCCAGGTTGATGACCTCAGATATGCTGTTGCCGCATTGTCTGATCCCCTTAATATATTAAATGCATCCCCAATCGTCATCTGGCCTATGCTGTTCAGGAAGATGGGGGCGGCTTCCTTAGCTGCATCCTCCGCAGCCCTGTTGATCTTAATAATTACATCTTCAACGAGTCTGTCGCCTCCGGGGATCCTTGAGATATTGTCGATTATAATTTTTGCCTCATCGGGAAGAAGTATTCTTACTGCGGCATCGCCATAGTAACCATTTTCCGCAGCAAGCTTACCTGCAGAGTTTCTTGCCCCGGTAGAAAGAGCCTCCTTAAGTCCCCTGATCACCTCTTCTTCAGAAAGAGGAGCTGCTCCGCCGGATTGCAAAACCGTCTGCAGTCCGGCGCATGAAGTGAAAAACACCGTGGATGCAATAAAAAGAAAATATCTGATTTTCATCATGTAAATGTTAACAGGTTCAAATATACTAATTAATGGTAACGTCAGCTGATTACCGGCAAGAGTGCCGCCGCAACCAACATATCTTCCGGATTCGTTATCTTTATGTTCTCCCTGTTTCCGTCAACCAGATGGATTGGTATCCCTGTTTTTTCAAGAACCGTGGCATCATCGGTAAATTCTTCGCAATAGTCCTGCCTGTATGCATTCCTGATCAGACCGGTCCTGAATACCTGGGGTGTCTGTACAACCATTATATGCTGACGGCTGACAGCCATACTGCCGTTTCCGGTCAGAAGCCTCAGTGATCCCGTATTACTTACAACAGGGACTGCATTGCCGTATTTTTCTGCTGCTTCGAAGCATCTTCTGATTGTCGCCGTACTAACAAGGGGTCTTACACCATCGTGTATGGCTACAAGCCCATCCCCGTCTGCAAGTTCAAGACCATTCTTCACCGATGAGAATCTTGTGGACCCCCCCCTGACGGTCATGTGAGGAATTGTGAATGAGTATTCCGCCACCAGGGATTGCCATATCGCAAGCTGATCGCCGGGAAGCACTACAATGATCCTGATTGCACTGCTGAAACCGCTGAATCTCTCTATAGTATGCATCAGGACGGGTTTTCCGCCGAGTTCAAGGAATTGCTTCGGGATATCGCTGCCCATTCGTTTTCCCGAACCTCCGGCTACGATCACTGCATAAAGGGTCATTCAGGATGGTTTGTTTAATCAGGTCCGCCAGGGTCATCCGGAACCGCCGGCAGACAGGACAGGTTATGCAAACTTAACCGGATTCAGCCGGCCGGCCGACACGATACCGACCCTCGGCTAATCCTTCGTATAAAGGAATCTCTTGATACTTCTTTTTGGTGTTTTGGCGAATTCCTCGGGATGAATCCTGAACTTTGTAACTGCCATGAAGTCGGGAAGTTTCTCATTGACAGCCTTTCTTGTTTCCTCAAGGATGCCAGGCAGCTGCTCGTCCGGGATATTATTACTCTTCAGCATTTCATGGTCAGGATAGATAAGTGCGATCAGTTTGTCTTCCTCGGAAATGACAAGCGATTCCGCTATATAATCCATATTATTAATGACAGCTTCGATCTCTTCGGGGAAGATATTCTTTCCTGAAGCACCCAGGAGCATGGTTTTGCTTCTTCCCTTGATGAATATATTGTCTTCCCCGTCCATGATACCCAGGTCGCCGGTATGCATCCATCCCTTCTCATCTATTATTTCCCTGGTGGCTTCCTCATTTTTATAATACCCGAGCATCACATTTTCTCCGCGAAGGATAATTTCCCCGACAATTTTCCGAGGATCGGGTGAGTCGATTGTAACTTCAAGGGTATCAACCGGTCTGCCCGAGGCACCAACTTTTGTGGTATCCCACGATGCATAGCTTATCAGCGGACCGCATTCGGTCATGCCATAGCCGACAGTGAATCTGAAGCCGATCTTCTTGAAAAACCGTTCTGCTTCCGGATTGAAGGCAGCTCCTCCTATGACGATCTCATGGAAACGGCCGCCGAAAGTCTCCACAAGTTTTTCACGTATCTTCTTATGAAGCAGCTTGTTCACACCGGGAATCGCAAGGAGCATCTTCATATGCGGTTTACTGATGACAGGCAGAAGCTGTTTCTTGAATATTTTCTCAATAACAAGGGGAACCGAAAGGATAAGCCTGGGTTTGATTTCCTTGAAAGCCTGTATTATTATCTGCGGGGATGGGGTCTTTGATAAAATGGTAATATGACACCCGTAGGTAAACGGGAAAAGGAATTCAAAGGCACAACCGTAAGTATGGGCCAATGGGAGAAATGAAACCAGGGGATCGCCCGGTTTGAGGGGCATGTGATTCTGAGCAAATCTGACATTCGCGGCAAGGCTGTTATGTGAGATCATCACTCCCTTTGAGAAACCGGTTGTCCCGCCGGTATAGCTGATTACTGCAAGCTTGTCATTCGTCACCCCGGAAAATTTTATATCTTCCTTCCTCACTTCGGCACAGGTATTCCTGAATTTCTCGTCAAGCCCGCTGTAATCTTCACTTAAG
The DNA here is from genome assembly GCA_009877105.1 of Bacteroidales bacterium. GTDB lineage: Bacteria > Bacteroidota > Bacteroidia > Bacteroidales > VadinHA17 > LD21. The sequence continues at coordinate 42,166 of WXFD01000023.1, read as the reverse complement.
CGGATCTGGGCTGAAAAAATCATGGTAAAGTTGTCAACGGAGATTGCCCCCCTGACTGCAGGCATCCTTTTAATGTCAATGGTTTCCCAGATCTTGTCATCAACAAAAAGCAACACTGAATCCGAATGATTGATCAGGTTCATCAGATCATCCGCTTTGAAGTCAGGCAATATCGGGACTATAACGGCACCGTATGTCACGGTTGCAAGATACACTACGCACCAGTTGGCCGAATTCCTCCCAACCAGGGCAATCTTATCCCCTTCACTGATTCCTGCATCCCTGAAAAAAAGATGAAACTTCAGTATCTTTTCGGCAATCTCCTTGTATGTATATCCTTTTTCCCCGTAGTTCGATAAAGCTTCAATCTCCCAGTTCTGCCTGATGCTTTCCTCAATATAAGTGACCAGTCTTTCTTTTATCATAAAATCAAATATTTAATATTATGTCAAAGGTATGATTTGATTTGCAATAATTAAACAGTCTGATGCCTTCCGGAAATTCAGATAAAGTACATCAAAAGTATGGATACTATTGAAACCAGGTTTACAGCAGTAAAAAAGAAATTGTATTCTTCCCTCTTTTTGTTGAAATAGCCAAGCTTACGTGCAAAGATCCCGATGGTGGGTGCAAACAGAACCAAAAGGAAAATAAAAAACTCGGCTCCTGAAAACACCTGATCCAGTCCTCCCCTGACAAGAGTAGATAAATATACTATTATAAGCAGGATCAGTAAATAGACCAGATAGGAGACTTTCAGGAAAAGGGTTGAGATCAGCCTCCTTTTATGCAACTGATGAGGTTTCAGATACGCGTAGGCAATAGAAAAAATAATAATTATAAATACTATGCCCAGTATATGGTTTAACACCTGGTTGAAATTGGCCATAGCTGCCTGATTTTTTCACTCTCAGTCTTTCTTCAACGACCAGATCAATGAGCTTGCACCCAGAACAGCTGCGTTTTGTGTACTCAGCTCCGATGGCAGAAGTTTCACCTTATCCTTGTAAATATGAAGAAGATTTTCTTTCATGTATATTTCTGCAGGCTCAAAAATAAGTTCTTTTGCCAGCGCCAGTCCTCCAAAAAGGAAAATGGCCTCGGGATTTGTGTGCGCCACCACATCAGCAAGTTTGAAGCCCAGCATCATGCCGGTATGCTCAAATGCCCGCCTGGCAATTATGTCACCACGTTTGGCTGCCTGGTGAATGATCTCGGCATCGAGTTCCTCAAAACTATATTTCCTCAGTTCACTTGGCTGAATGCTGTCGGCCATTACCTTAAGCAGGGTCCGTTTAAGTCCTGTGGCAGACACGTACGTTTCGAGACATCCTTTTCTCCCGCAGCCGCACTCGCGGTTTGAAGGACCAGGCCTGATTGCTGTATGCCCGATCTCGCCCGCGAAACCGTCATTGCCATAAACCAGCTTGCCATCTACCACAAAGCCACTGCCCAATCCTGTTCCAAGGGTTATTACAACAAAATCCTTCATCCCCTTGGCTCCGCCATAGATCATCTCCCCCACGGCTGCAGCATTTGCATCATTTGTCACAACTACCGGCAGGGCTGTGTGGCGGGAAAATATATCGGCAAGTGGAATAATTCCCTTCCATGGCAGGCCGGCAGGGTGCTCAATGGTACCCTTATTGATGTTGCCCATGGGAGCACCAATGCCGAAGCCGATAAGTTCAATATCCTCCTTGATTTTCTGGCTGGTAAGAATTATTTTCTCGTACAGTGCTGCCACAAATACTTCAATCTCATCGTAATGAGTGGTTTTAATCCGGTCTTCGGCAAGTATGTTCCCCTCACGGTCAACAATGCCGAATACTGTATTTGTCCCTCCGATATCAATCCCAACAACAACTTGTTTCTTTGCCATATTACCTGTGATTATCAAATCATAATCTGCTTCCTTACTGACCAGATACTCATTCGGGAATGAATTCATTGCCAACCTTGCGTGCCCTTACCGGATGGTCAAGATCAATGCCAAGTGATATCCCTGTTTCAACCAGTATGTTCCATCCAGCAGCAAGCTGAATGTATTCTGAATATTCTCCGGCGTCGGGAATAAGGATTGTCGGGAACTCGGTTTTAACCTTCGACAATGCAATAACCTGCATCCCCACGCCTTTTACAAGGCAATCCCGGAACTTGTCGTGATCGACATCAAAAGGATCAATCCAGATGAGGACTTCATTCTTGTCCATCACTTCCTCAATTCCGTGAAGTGCAAATGTACCTTCGAGAAAAGCTGATTTTTTTCTTGTAATCTCATTGGTTTTAAGTGCAAGTTCTGCAGCCACACCGTTATCGCGGCCCGCAAAGTAGATAAGGTCGGCATTACGTATGATCTCAGTGATGCCCGGATCAATCGGTGCCGTGAGGACTCCTTCAGCCTGCCTGGCCGCCGTTGCCAGTCCTTCCATCTTCTCGCCCCTGAAATTGCGCATAAGCGAATCGTAAAACAGGCCCTGCTCGATAACTGATTTGGTGGCAGCAACCGCCTCCTCTTTTCCGCACGAGAGAACGTGCGTGTCATTGGCTGCTTCCTCAAGTCTTGTGTTTTTGTTTGCAGTCAGACCGAAAATTGCATCATGGCCCTTGCCTCTGAGTACATTGATCAGACGGATCACTTCCTTGGTCTGACCTGAATTTGAAGAAGCAAAAACTGCATAATCACTTAGATTGTACTCCCGGGCCTGGGTACATCCTTCCGTTACTATCGGAATGAGAAAATCCTTTTTCAGGGATGAATAGATTGCCCTTTTTGCAGGGAACAGCCTGCTGCTGCCTTCTCCTGTAAGGAAAAGCCCTTTCTTTGCCTTTAAGGGTTTTACGAAACGTTCCGAGACTTTCGGATCGAATGCCCTGATAATTCCCGGGGCCTCCATCATTTCCCTGACCAGGGCATATTTGCTGTATTTTGGGTCATTAAGATTCATGGCTTTCACATTTTATTGATTAAATACTCTGATAAATCTTCCTGAACCTGCGGTTCTTTCTGAAATCCTCCTCCCAGGTGCTGCCAGTATACTTCGGCATACTCTACACCTGCCATCTTCCCGTAATTACGGTTTCCTTCCAGTACGAAACCGAAAAAGTCATCCATCTTATGCATATGCCTCATGAGTTCGATCTGTGAAACATGGCATCCCAGCATCTGTTTCTTGGTTTCAATAACAGAAGTGACATCCACAAGAAAATGGGGCGGTACTATCTGTGATCCCATCGGGTCGGTAAGCGTCAATGGTGAGGAATGATACAAAAGGGGTGTAACGTCAACAGGCTTTTCAGGAACCGGCACGGTATCGAGGGAGGATACCATCGCTGCCGCTTCAACGATAGCAGCTGTTGTACGGTGATCGGAATGATAGTCAACAGCCAGATGGGTAAAAATAACGCCTGCTCTCACCTTTCTGATAAGCGAAATGATCTTGAGCCTCATTTCCTTTGTATCATAAAGAAATCCGTCGATTCCGCCCATGGTATAATACTCTGCGTCAAGCACTGCGGCAGCTTTTTTTGCCTCTTCAAATCTCACCCTTGCCGTCTCTTCCATGGTCATGTTGCAACCGCCAAGATCTCCGCCTGTCATCGTTGCAATCACAATCTTGTATCCCTTATCCCTGAGAAGTTTGAGGGTACCTGCATTCCATGCTTCAGCATCATCCGGATGTGCGTTAATCGACAAAGCGACTTTGTTAAACTTAATTGCCATTTTTTATCATTTTTTTGTGAATAATTTCTCAAGTCTGACAAATTCAGGAAGTTCACCTGCAAGAGGTTTCATGTACCTGATGAAGGCATCCGACACATAATTGCCCTCCTTGTTGAAGTATTCCGGCGGCATTGGCTTTGCTGCCACAGCCACCTCATGAAGAGGCGCTTTACCAAATTCAATCCGGTAAGGATCATCCGAAACCCTGTTTATGGTAACCATCACTCCCGTTTCGCCACTGAGTGCCAGCTTCACAGCTTCGGAACCGCATAAAAAGGCTTCTTCGAGATCAACTTCCGAAGCTCTGACAAAATCGCTCATTATCAGCGACTCCGTAATCTGAAACTCACCCCTGAAACCAAATTCCTCCGTAATCATCCTGTGAAGATTGATAGCAACACTGGTTCCTCCCATTGCCCCGAACTCAATATTATTAAACTTATCCCTTGTCAGTGAGGCGCTAACCGGCGTACCGTCGGCATATTTTATTCCTTCACCGCAAACTATCGATACCCATCCATACTCTTTTATGCAGTCATCCACCTCGGTCAGGAATTTCTTCCTGTCAAAATGAAATTCGGGAGTGTAAATAAGATGGGGGGCATCATCTTTGTTCCTCCGGGCCATTGCGGTTGCAGCTGCCAGCCAGCCAGCATCCCTGCCAATGGTCTGGTAAATGATGAACTTGTCAACCCTCTGCATATCCCGTGCCAGCACCCCTGACTGCAGGACATTAAGTATATTTGAACGTGCCGCGGATGCAAATCCGGGTGTATGGTCAGTACCAAAAAGGTCATTATCGACGGTTTTTGGTATCCCTACCCCAACCATTTCGTAACCTTCATTCCTGCAGTATGCCTCCACCCGGTGAATGGTATCCATTGTGTCATTCCCTCCTATGAGAAAAAAATACCGTATGTCATATTTCTTCAGCACCTCCAGGATCCTGGGCATATCCTGATCCCGCACCTTGTGCCGCGACGATCCGAGTGCCGACGAAGGGGTGCGGCGCAAACCCTTGATAATATGATCGGGCTGCCTGCCCAGATCGTAAATCCATTCCTGCATGAACCCTTCGATCCCATAATGCATTCCATAAATCCCGCCATCATGTTTACGGGCTTTTGCTTCCTCAATTACACCAGCCAGGCTCGAATTTATAACCGAAGTAGGTCCGCCCGACTGCCCGATAAGAATATTTCCCTTTAGCATAATCTGTTTTTATATGTTTTCAAAATCTGTCAGATGACATAGAGTGCCAGGTTATCCTCCCGATATTGGCTCCGCCCTGTAAGTGCCGTGAACCAACAGCTTTGCTGCCATGATGTTATCAGACGAATTTCAAAGTCCCGAAATATTTGGGTTGATGATAATCAGGATTTTCAGTTCCGACCGGATTCCATGTCACATAGTGGGGAACAGTTAAATTGTCTCCGCATTTATAAAAATTAGCCCTGAAAGTCCTGCCTTTGAGGTCTTTTATTTCATGATGAAAAAACACACTGAAAGGTATAGCCAGGGTAAGTGTCCATTCCGTTTCTCCCGTTCTTTCGCTGAACGGACTGGTACCGGCGGAAGCGAGCCGGCGGATTCCCGAGATGATCTCAGGATCAGCCCGTCTGCTGTCAGCTCTCGAAGTGCCTGTTCCCAGGAGACAGGTACCAATCGGATTGAACTCCAGATTGTAATATATTCCGTCATCCCCGGGTGATATGAAAAACTCAACACACGAATCTTCACATACCATCTGATTCGTTTCCGTCTTTTCGGCCTTTATATAGTTCTCCTTCACATAATACTTGAGAAAAATCTCCTTTTCCCCGTAGGCTATTGAAAAGATGACTTCAGGTTTATATTCAAACTCCTTCCAGTTAAGGGTTTCAATCCTGTATTTGCCCGGAAGTTTATCAAGTTTTGCAGAAATCTCTTCAAGGTCAGGTTTTTCAGATTCTGTGGCAAGCTTTGTAACCTCAATGGTTTTCATAATGGGATCGATTGGTTTCCGGATCGCAAAAGCCAAAAATACAATAATTATTTATCAATCTTCCGAAGTCATTCACTTTAATTCATTCCACATTAGGGCCGCTGATCCGAGAACGGCAGCATTGCTTTCGGGCACACGCGAGGGAAGTATTTTCACCGTTCCCCGGTAAATCGGCTGAACGCCCTCTTCAACATATTCCCGCACCGGTTTGAACAATGCCTCACCCGCTTTCGCAAGCCCGCCAAAAAGAAAGACTGCTTCAGGACTTGAGAACCCTATTGCATTAATGATGCCAAAAGCCAGTTTCCGGGCTGTAAAATCCATTGCCTCAACAGCCACCGGATCGTTATCGGCTGCCGCTTCAGATATTTTTTTTGAGGTCAGGGCCGACGGAGCTATGTTTCGCAGCGGACTCGGCTCCTTCATCTCACTGAGAAGGTTGAGTGTGGTCCTGACAAGACCCGACGCCGAGGCATATGTTTCAAAGCATCCGTGACGTCCGCATCCGCAAGCTCTTCCGCCGGCCACAATTATTGTGTGTCCAAGTTCACCGGCAAACCCCGTGTAACCGTAAACCACCTGGCCATTGATGACAATTCCGCTGCCCAATCCGGTTCCAAGGGTAAGGATAATAAAATCCTTCATGCCCTTCGCTCCTCCGAACAACATTTCACCCATTGCTGCAGCTTTTGCATCATTGGTCATCACCACCGGGACATCGATCTTTCTTTTCATCATGTCAACCAGGGGAACGATTCCCTTCCACGCCAGGTTGGGCGCCAGTTCAATGGTCCCCTTATGATAATTGGCATTGGGAGCTCCAATGCCGATACCGGCAAGTTCCATTTCCCTATTATTCCCGGCAAGCTCCCGGATATTTTTTACAAGTGCTGAGATAAAATCTTCAACATGCGGATAATCAGCAGTATCAAGGGTGCATTTCACAATCACATCCCCCGTCCTGTCAACGAGCCCCAGCTCAGTGGTGGTACCTCCTATATCCACGCCGGCGACAACTTCTTTTTTCATCAGTTTTCAATTTTAAAATTAATGCCATTATGGAACCCACATGTTTATTTAAGTATGCATGTATGTGGCGTACATGTGAGATTCCTCCTATCAGTCTGTTTATTAAAGAGTCTTTAACCGATTACCTTCTGGCAGGGCTTTTAATATTTAAAAGCCTGGCATCCTTGACATTCTTCTTCCCGATATCCCAGTTCTGCTCCACTTCCCAGTTCGCCTTAATGTCAATTTCTGTAGGATAATACGACACCGGTTCAGGCTGTCTGTGAAGGGTAAAGTCGCCGGTTGTCCAGCGCCTGTCACCATTAAGATCATAAATCACACGAACCCTGTAAGTTCCTTTATCAAGTAGAGTGAATTCAACCGGGCCGTCCTCTTCCATATATTTTTCCCTGACCAGTTTCTCCGACTTGTCGAGTAACTGAACGATTCGTCCCCCTGAATGGTTTTTAATATTCAGGGTCAGCTTACCGTACGCATCAGGTGTCAACAGCGAAAATTTAATCCCTGTAGAATCGTTGAAATCGCCATAAATACTTTTAAATGCAGCTGAATCGGCGATAAACAGGTAGCTTTTTCCAGCCTGGAGATCAGTATCCATATAATAAATACAGCTGTTAGCGCTGTCCTTGCGGAAGCTAACCGGAATTTTCAACTTCTCATCCTTAGTGGTTTCAAATAACCATATTCCCGTAGTATCAGGATCTGCGAAAGGCAAGGGGGCAGTAATTTTCACCCTGATATCCGGTTTAAGCTGCCCGGCCCTGAGCCCGAAATTGATCTTGTAGGGAGTTCTCTTCACAACCTTCGACCGGGCGGGCCTGGGCGCCAGGTAGCGCATGGTGAATGTATCGGTCTTAAGGGCCGTAATGCCAAGCGAGTCAGTGAAGGGAAACTCCACTATGGTTGAAAGCAGCGGCTTGTTATAAACGGTACTGTCAGTGAGCCAGACAGTAATTGTGTCCCGGTTCCTGCTGTTTTCAATAAAGTATTTATCTTCTTCAACCTCAGGAATATGAAAACCGAACCCGAGATTCTCCGGGGGAAGTGAAAGCGTGTAAATCATCTGATAAGCCAGTGGTCTCCTCGATGAAGTCAGATAATGATTCTTCTTTTCAGCCTGAAACAAAAACACCTGGTATTCGCCTATTTCAGGAGGCTCAACCAGGGTTTTTTCTGAAGTCCCGGCCTGGGAAGATGCTGCGCCGGAACCAGCAATCGCGGCAGCCGGCTTATCGCTGGCTTTTGCTGCCTTAACCTTCAGATCCGTTTCATCCGGTTTTATTTCAGCGGAATCCTTTTTTACAGGCAGGTAATTCTTTTCAGGAGTTATTTCAACCGTTTCGGGATAAAAACCAAATTCTTCATCAGGGTTATTGTAATTTTTACTGTTGTCGAGATCCTTCAGGGCATAAAGCCGGTAATTTCCGGGCTTCACATTGTCGATCCTGAACTCACCGTTGAACTCAGCCCTTGTGATATAATCCGGCAGGTGCTTAACTGCGAAGGAATCAGCCAACTGGGAATAGAGGAGCATAAGAGTATTCTCAGGAGGATCGAGATTGACCGAACCTGCGACATTGCCTGTAACAGACAGGGAGTCAATAACAGGCCCGGTGGAAACAACAAACTGGTAATTGTTGATCGCATTTCCCTCGTTAAGATCGCGGATGGCATCCTGAAAATAGAAGGTATAAGTGGTGCTGTCACGCAAAGCTTCATTAAACTGTATCCTAACATCCTTATTCCTGGTAAAGACCCTGGGCTTCAGTTTCATCGGCGGTGAAACCATGAATTTTTCATTGATCCTGTCGAGCACAACGTACTCATTAAACGTTATTACTATTTCTTTGCCCCTGAAGTTGACCGTTCCGTTTGCAGGGCTGCTTTTTACGATCACCGGCGCCTCCCTGTCCCTGGGCCCCCCGGAAGGAGAACTCACTTTCGCACATCCGGCAATTAATCCAAATGCAGCCCAAAATAACAGCAGGTACCGGAATGCTTGCTCCTTCATTAACCGTTGATCATTTAATAAATGCAAACTTACATTTTTTTGAAGATACTCCGGCGACACGTAATGAAGAGGATTGAATTCAGCCAGTTGAAAAGAATATTTTCTAACTTTGCGCATCATAAAACCGTCTTTTATGCATTTTTTAATTATTCCCTGGAACGTTGATCCGGAAATTTTCAGGATCGGTTCTTTTGCCGTTAGATGGTACGGTCTCTTGTTTGCTTCTGCATTTCTTTTCAGTTATATAATAATGAACCGGATTTTCAGGAACGAAAACCTCAGCCAGGAAGTTCTCGACCGGCTTACCGTATATATGGCCATTGGTGTGGTTGCAGGGGCCAGGCTGGGACACTGCCTTTTTTACGAACCTTCATATTATCTGAGCAATCCGGTTGAGATCCTGAAAATATGGAAAGGCGGCCTGGCCAGTCACGGCGCAGCCATCGGAATACTGATCGCCCTGTGGCTGTTCGTGAGAAAGGAAAAGAAAGACTATACATGGATTATTGACAGGATCGCAATTGTTGTTGCCCTTTCAGGCTTTCTTATCAGGATGGGAAACCTGATGAATTCAGAGATTTACGGCGTGGAAACCAATCTGCCATGGGGATTCGTGTTCCTGCGCAACGGAGAAACCGCACCCAAACACCCTACCCAGATTTATGAAGGACTGGCATACCTGCTGATCTTTTTCCTGCTGCACAGACTATACTGGCGCAAAAAGGGCGAACATATCCAGGGCCTGCTTATCAGCCTTCTGATGATACTTGTTTTCACGGCAAGATTCTTTATTGAATTCCTGAAGGAAGACCAGGTTGCCTTTGAATCAACAATGAAGCTCAACATGGGCCAGTTGCTCAGTATTCCGTTCGTTCTCGCCGGGGCAGTATGGCTCTGCATCAGCCTGAAACAGGGAAAAAGGGCGCTGATAAGACGAAAATAGCCCCCTACTGTAAAATACCGTAGAACAGAACATCGAGTATTGCATTCAGCCTCATTTCAATATTCAGTTCCTTCTTCTGCCAGAACAGTGGCACCTCCAGTCCCTTTAATGCTGTCTGAACGGCAAGTGCAGTATATTCGCTGTTTTCAATCCTGAATACCTTTCTTCTGACCCCGAGATACAGAATCAGCCGCAGTATGGCTAGCTCCTCGCGATCATACCTGGCTCTTATCTTTTCTATAAAATCAAAATGATCGAGATTCCTGTCGAAAATGGTATTGTAATAATTCGACAGTTTTTCGAGCGATTTCATCCTTACAAATACGTAATTCCTCATTTTGTCAACCGGAGACTCAACCGACTTTATCGCTGCTGTCAGCTCATTTCTGAGAACGTTCGCTTCATGCAACACCACTGCTTCAAAAATCTCCTCCTTGCTGCGAAAATAGTAGTAAACCGAACTCTTCCCCATCCTTAGCGCCCTGGCAATCTCCTCCATTGTAGTCTTTTTAAAACCATGACGGCTGAAGACCTGCCCTGCTATCATTATTATTTTTTTCCTGTATTCTTCCTTGTCAATCATATCCCTGAAGAAATGAACCGGTCCGGATACAGCATAAAATTAAAACTTAAAAAGTGTTAATCAAAATTACTGAACAAACCGGACGATAATTCGAAACCTGCGGCGAACCCTCCTTCAATGAAATCCCCTGTGAATTCCAGTCATGAACTGCAACAACCAGGATGTTTTTCCAGAACCACTGTATTTTCCCGGGATCTTATTTCTTCAACCATAATTCAAGCCATCTGATGGCATCATCCTGCATTCCGGTATTGAATGAATGAGGTACATCATACCAGCTGACCTTAATGCGGTCGGGAGCGCCAAACTTTTCATAGACTCTCACGATTTTGCCGGCAGAAGCTTCCATGGCTTCCATGGTGTAAAGCTGGTCTTTTTTACAGTTAATTATCATAAGGGGTTTTGGAGCGCCAAGTGTAACAACATCCGGAAGATCGAGATATTCAAGCTGCCGCGGGACATAAATCATCCAGGTATGATGACGGAAATGATTTTCCATCTGCATGCTGTAAGAAGTCATCCAGCCGGCATCAACACATACGCTTATCCTGGGATCAAGGCCGAACAGATGGGCACTCCTGAATCCCCCGATTGACAACCCGATACAGCCAATACGTGAAGCATCGACCTCAGGCCTTGAAAGAAGGAAGTCGACTGCAACCCTGTCTCCGTGAAAAAGCACTCCAGGCCATGTGGTTCCGGACCCGAATAAATACCTGGCCATGATCTGTTCATAGGAAGAATAGAATTGATTATGAGCTTCTATGGAAATGTTTATGTCCTTTGATTGAATGTTGGGGAAATTATCCCTGAAATCTCCGGGTAAAAGCTCCGGATCGAGCTTCTGTGAACCGAAATAAAATGCATCCGGACACAAGACAACAAATCCCCTTCGGGCAAGTTCATCAGCATAGGTCCTTCCGCCATAGGCATTACGGATAAATTCCCTGAGTATTTCAGGCTGATTTTCCGTTTCGGTAATCTTTTCCTTACCATAATAATAGAATCCTCCATGGTCATGAAGGGCAATTATCGCTGGGGCCGGTCCTTTCAAGCCATCAGGCACAAGAAGAAATGCCTCCGTCCGGCGAAAGGGAGTAATGGAATATTTAACTTTGTAACGGGTGTACCCGTCCTTTTTCGTTTTTTCCAGGATTTCCGGATCATGAGCAGCCGGTTCAGGCTGAAAAGCAAGCAACTCCATCAGCTTTGCCCGACAGCTGATTTTCCATTGTTCAGGTTCGGGCCAATCTTCCGACAGATACGACATTGACCGTAAGCGGTTATCTGCATACTTTTGGAACTCATTGTAAAACTGGCCGATGTCATTCTTCTCCGGCTGTGCTGTCAGTACAGATACTGCATTCCATAACAGTATGATCAGGACACAAGTCATTTTTTCCATGTCTGCTGTATAGTTTTGTTTAAGTGATTATAATTCTCTTCCTGTCTTCAACATGCTTCACTAAAGTATTAAATTACATGATATCCTGAAATCTCCGGGAACCGAATCATTGGTCCAGGTGAAATCTCATACCTGTAACCCATGAAATAAGGCTCCGAATCCGGTTCTGCTGGTATTGTATCTGTTCAGACATCCTTACTTTATTTAATTCGCCCCACGGTCCCGGCACAGAGGGGAGTGCTGTTATAAACCGCCCGTCATTGCCGGTTTTCGGGCACCGGCGACAGCTTCCGACGGGTATTTATGTTAATCATATATATTCATCCTCTTTATTCCCTTAAACCTGATGAATATAAAAAGATGGATAAGCTGACCTGTAACAGATGAAATGCAAAATTTCTTAATTTTATGCTGCAAAATAAAAAAGCTATGAACTGAATGAGGGTCGGAAAAGAGGATTTTCAAAGTATCTGGCCGGATGAATCAGATCCTGCCGTAATCAAAGTAATTGATCAGAGGAAGCTGCCTTTCACTTTCGAGATTAAGGATCTGAGATCTGTTGAAGATGTTTATGAAGCCATAGAGAACATGACTGTCAGGGGAGCTCCCCTTATCGGGGCTGCTGCTGCATTCGGGCTCTACCTGGCGCTTCTCGAGGCCACACCCCAGACCAATCTTCGCGATCATCTCCTGAATGCCTCAAGATACCTGATTTCATGCCGTCCTACGGCAGTCAACCTGTCGTGGGCCGTAAATCATTCACTTGAAAAGCTGTTGAATAATCTGCACTCCCCATCGGTTGCGGAATTAGCCCTGCAGACAGCACTGGACATCTGTGAAACTGAAAAGGAATACTGCAAAAAGATCGGCGAACACGGTGTTAAGGTTCTTGAAGAACTGGCCCGCATGAAAAACGGGGCTCCTGTTAATATATTAACACATTGCAATGCCGGATGGCTTGCAACAATTGATTATGGCACAGCCACGGCCCCGGTTTATCTCGCTCATGATAAGGGGATCCCGCTGCATGTATGGGTCGATGAAACAAGACCAAGGAACCAGGGATCCAGGCTGACTGCCTGGGAACTGGGGCAGAATGGAATCCGGCATTCCCTGATTACCGACAATACGGGTGGATACCTGATGCAAAAAAAGATGGTGGATGTTGTCATGGTTGGAAGCGATCGCACAACTTCGACAGGCGATGTGGCAAACAAAATCGGAACCTATCTGAAAGCTCTTGCCGCACATGACAACAATATCCCGTTTTACGTCCTCTTTCCCTCTACAACTTTTGATTTCAGCAAAAGAGACGGGATCGGCGAAATTGAAATTGAGGAAAGGGATCCGGAAGAAGTGACAAGTATTTCGGGTTTTTCCGAAGGAACGATAAAATCAGTCACGATCTGCCCCGAAAATACTGCTGCGGCAAATTACGGCTTTGACATAACCCCCGCACGGCTGATTACCGGACTGATCACGGAAAGAGGCATATGCAGGGCAGATGAGAATGAGATAAAAAAACTATTTTCAGATAAACTAATTTAAAATGGAAGGAGTAGTAAAGTTTAATTGTCATTGGAAACAGTCAGGTCCTGTTATTTCCGATGAGCAATATGAAATAATCAATTACTGGAGGGAAATACTGTATAATATGGACCTTATAGGCGCCTATGAAAATGGGGTGGGATTTGGGAATCTCAGTATGAGGATCAGGGGCGGAAATCAGTTTATCATCACCGGTTCTGCAACCGGTGAAATACCCGAGCTTGAACCGGGCCACTATGTCAGGGTAAACTCATTCAATATCGACAATAATGCGGTTCAGTGCATCGGTCCTCTTAAGGCTTCATCAGAATCGCTTACCCATGCCGCAATCTATCTTGCCGACCCCGATACAAATGCGGTGGTGCATATTCACAATATTGAACTGTGGAACCAGCTGATCTATAAAGTGCCGACGACAAATCCTTCGATGGATTACGGTACCACCGGACTTGCAAAGGATATTTTCAGGCTGTTCAACGATTCCGATGTTTTCGAAAAGCGCATCATTGTAATGGCCGGCGACAGGTCGGGAATACTAACCTTCGGGCATGACATGGATGAAGCTGTCAATGTGCTGATGCAATACCTGAGGACAAAGGAATGAAAAGAATAGCCATTATCGGAGGATCGGGACTGGAAAAACCCGAACTTTTTCAAAATGCTGAAAAGCTTGATATCAGCACTCCATACGGCAGGCCGTCACAGGCATTGCTCCACGGAATTCTGAACAACACGGAGGTGGTTATATTGTCGCGCCACGGTTACGACCATACAATACCTCCTGCCCAGGTAAACAACAAAGCCAACATTTTTGCGCTTAAAAACCTCGGATGCACCCATATCCTGGCAACGACGGCCTGCGGGAGCCTGAGGGAGGATATAGGAAGGGGCGATATTGTGATACCCGACCAGTTCATCGATTTCACACGGCACAGAAGCATTACCTATTTTGATGAGTTTGAACCCGGAAAAATGAAACACACACCCATGGCTGATCCTTTTGACAGGAACCTCCGCCGGCTGCTGATTGACACAGCAGAAAGGATCGGGATCCCGGTGCATGAACGTGGAACGATAATATCGATAGAGGGTCCGAGATTCTCAACCAGGGCCGAATCGAGAATGTTCCGCATGTGGGGCGCAGATATTGTCAATATGTCGGTGGCTCCGGAAGCCATCCTTGCAAATGAACTGGGAATCCCTTATGCGGCCGTGGCAATGAGCACTGACTTTGATTCGTGGAAAGAGGATGAGGAGCCGGTAACATGGGAAGAAGTTCTCAGAATATTCGCTGAAAATGTCCACAATGTACTTAACCTGCTCAGGGAAGTGATCCCCCTGATTGAATCCTGAAGCCATCTGAACCTGAGCCGATGCCTGTTCAAGGCCTGTAATGATATTTTTGCCTTTCTTGTCCATAAATATGCTGATCAGATACTCATTTTCTGCACTTCTCCTGCCCCTGCTTCTTTGCCAGTATGTCTATTCACAGGATTCCGGTTCCGGTCTTTCTTTTGATCTTTCAGCCAGGTACCGGTTTGAGCTTTTCGACGGATTCAATGCACGGAATTACAATGATAACAGCCGGGATGCAATCGGCAGGCTTGATGACAGGGTGCTTCTTCAGAAAATAATCACCGGGATAACTTACAGGAAAGGCGGGTTCACTGCATCTGTTCATCTTCAGGATTCAAGAGCTTTCGGCTGGTCACTCGGACATAATGAATATCCCGGCCTTTTCAGATATCATAACGGTACTGACAACGATCATTATTATACCATGAACCCCCAGGAAGAGTTCTTTGAAATATATGACCTGTTTGTTGAATACCGCGATCTGCTGAAAAATCTTTCGGTGAAAATAGGAAGGCAGAAGATCTTTTTCGGCGATTACAGGATGGTGGAGCCGGGTTTGTGGGGTAATACAGGCAGATGGACATGGGATGCAATTAAGATATCATACCGGAAAAATGATGAATTCATTGACATTTTCGGGGGAGGAACCAAAATTCACGATCCCCTGAGGATTTCGGTCCCTTTTACCCTCACCGAATTCTGGGGGGGAGGTTTTTATGCTCATAAGACATTGACTTCCCGGATTGAAGCGGAGCCGTTCTTTATCCTGAAAAGAGAAGGTTCGGCAGATTATATAAGGACCCTGAACATTAACCGGAACTGGATCGGATTAAGAATACTGAGCCCGGAAAATCAGCAACTTATTTATGATCTGCTTTTTACCCGTGAATTTGGCAGGGAAGCCGGAAAGAAAATATCCGCATACGGATATTCCCTGAAAACAGGTTACAGGTTTGACAACCTGCCGGCATCGCCGGAATTCAGCATATCATATAATTATGCTTCGGGGGAAAGGAAAGGCGACGACATTATACAGGCATTTGATCCTGCATATGGCGCAAGGGCAAGGCTCTATGGCTGGATGGGAATCATCACCTGGACCAATCTCAGCAATCCCCAGGTCTCACTGAAACTTAAACCCGACAAGAACAGGATGCTGGTTGAAGTGAAATATTATATTTACCTGATACCTGAGCCGGATGATTTCCTGATACTTAATACGATAAAAATAAAAAAGGGCAGCAATCACCTCGGCAATGAAACCGATCTCTTTTTAAGATATCAGTACAACAAACGATGGCAGTTCACCGGAGTACTGGGACATTTCAAACCCGGAGATCTCGAGCAGATAAATTTCCGCGATCCTGAACCTGCATTCTGGATGGGGTTACAGGTACAATTCACATTGAACTGACCGGAACATTAATAAAAGGCAATTATTCTTCAAATGCAAGACTGGAAACGGATATTCGGCATAATCTGGACCGGTCAGCTCATTTCGACACTGAGCAGTTCAATTGTGGGCTATGCCGTTGTTTTCTGGCTGAGCATCGAAACAAAATCGGCCGGAGTGCTGGCCCTGGCGACCATAGCGGCCCTCCTGCCGCAAATGATCACGGGCCCTTTTTCCGGTGTATTTGTTGACCGCTGGGACAGGAAGAGAACAATGATACTGGCAGACATTTTTATTGCGGCCTGCACATTAATCATGGCACTGATGTTCCTGAAAAACAATGTACATATCTCATTTATATATCTGTTGCTTGCAATGAGGTCGCTGGGAAGCTCATTTCACGTTCCGGCAATGCAGGCCTCCGTTCCCCTGCTGGCTCCGGAATCTGAGCTGATGCGGGTATCGGGGATCAATCAGATCATTCAGTCGGTTAGTGTAATAGCAGGACCGGCCCTGGCTGCACTTCTTATCACCGCCCTTGACATGATATGGGTGCTTATGATCGATGTTGCGGGCGCACTGATAGCAATCACTTCACTTTTAATCGTTCATATTCCCAATCCTGCACGTGCAGAAAATGAAACAAAACCCAATGTTCTGAAAGAGCTTGGGACAGGTCTCGGTGAGATTTATAATCACCGCGGCTTATTATGGCTGTTCATCATAATAGTTCTTGCACATTTCTTTATCATGCCGGTTGCTGCACTTTTCCCGCTTATGACAATCAGCCATTTCAACGGGGGCACATACCAGATGAGCATCGTGGAAGTTTGCTGGGGTGCAGGGATGCTCGCAGGCGGGGCGTTCCTCGGAATAAAAAGGCTGAGGGTCGCGGAAATAACAATTATAACTTTCACTTTTCTTATAACAGGCCTTACCTTCCTGTTCTCGGGAATTCTGCCTGAATCCGGATTTTACATCTTTGCCGGTCTCACTTTTGCCGGCGGAATCAGCATGGCGTTATATTCAGCATCATTCATGGTAGTTATCCAGACTAACGTTGATATGGCAGTGATGGGAAGGGTATTTTCTATATACGGCAGCCTGACGCTTCTTCCTTCGGTTTTCGGATTGCTGCAGACAGGCTTTATAGCTGATGCCATTGGAGTACCAAATGCATTCATTATATCAGGGGCGGCAATTATCCTGATTGCAGTGTGGGCGTTTTTTATTCCGTCACTAAGGGCCATGACAGCAAAAAAGGTAATATAAACATTTTAAAAATGGCTTTGGATTTTTTGCAACAATTGGTTAATATTGCAATCCGATTTGACGCGGGTTGCAGGTTACAGGTTGCGTGTTGCAAGTTAACTGAACGCAAAGATGTTAACAACCTGCAACCTGAAACCAAAACCGGGCCCATAGCTCAGACGGTTAGAGCACCTGACTCATAATCAGGGGGTCGCTGGTTCGATCCCAGCTGGGCCCACTCAAAATCAAGAAGTTACAACCTCAAAAATTGTAACTTTTTTTTTGGTGCCAGTTTGGTGCCAGTTTCTGGTAAAAATAGGCTGATTGTATGATGAATCCCCTTCCTCCCAAGTTAGAGGAGGATCCAGAAAAAAATGAAAATCAAGAATCGGATTCAAATAAATGTGATTTAGTTATCTATTTCAAGTGGAACCTCACTGGCAGTAGTTGGTCAATTAGTTTGTTCTTTTGAAACTATATACTTTTTCTCAATTCCTTCGGTAAGAAAATGTCAATTTCCTTATCTGTAAACGTCAATTCTTCAGATGATTTTAATGCCTTAGTCGCTTCATCATATGCTCTACTAATTGAGCGAGGTGCTCCTTTATAGATGTTAAATAGTTCTTTTTGAAGCATATCGCGTTTCTCTATTATTTCATCAACATTTAATTTTTCAGTTTTTATGTCTGCCAATAATGATAAATATGATTCTCTTACATTCCATAGATTTGATGCGCAATCAACATGTTTTTGGACAATTTGTCCGATATCATATTTTTTTAGATATGTATTTAGAGCAAAAAGAGAGGCTGAAATTAATGCCGTTATTATTCCAATCCATCTTTGTTCCCCAAAAACACTAATCATTATCCCTGTGGTAGTAATAGCAGATAAAACGATCTGCCAAATCTTAATTGAATTATTTCTCCTATTAAGAATATCTGCACATTTTTCCTGTGTTTTGTGCGACCAAACAACACGGCCAAAACATTCTCGGATCTGAGACTCAAGAATGTTAATTTGGGAATTGTGTTCCATAAATTTCTCTCCATTTTTGGTTTGCAGAACTTTCTTGGTTCTTACTTTCGTATTCTAAGGCTTCAATAGAGATATTATAACATCTTAAAGCCTTATGTTCAAATATACCCTTTCGTAAAACATGTTGATTTGCCCCAGGAGATAACCAATATTGTTGATCAACTTTTTGATTTTTAAGGTATTCAAAAAAATCCCTGGTCATCCAATCATAATATGTATAAGAATTAACTCTATTCGCCCACGCAGTTAGAAAATTATAGGCTAATGTATCTATTAATAGACCGCCCATTGGTACATCCCATCTGTCTTTCCATGCTCGAGCCATTCTGCATAGTCTTTTTAAATTATTATTACAACTTTTTGTATTGGCAACATTAATTGTTTCTATTTCAGGTTTAGGATCAGTCGATCTCCACTTTCCACCAGCATTAGAATCTGGAAAAGTATAACTTCCATCTGTATTTAAGAAGCATGGAACTATTTCAAAGTTTATCCCATCGGAAAAACCCAATTTAATTACCTGTCCATCAGCCCCTAAGTGGGTTGTTGAATAAGTCTTACAGATTGAGGTCTTAACGTCTTGAAGCAACGCAGATTGACCGTTAGTAATGTAAGCATGATATTTACAATAAACACTATAAGGCAAAATAAATAACATATCAATGTCACTTACATGAATTGCTGTTCCACGTCCATAGGAACCAACGTATAGACTATGGGCTGTCTCTGACTCAATACTATAAAAATCTATATTCAATCGTTTTGTAATCTGTTTGTAACGATATGATACATTGTCAACAACGGTTTGGGACATTCTTAAATTCGAACAAAATGTGTGAAATTTTTCGCTTATACTCATGTCTATTAGTTCTTTAATGATTGAATATTATGACTTATTATTAATAAAGAGTCGCTGTAATCCAATATTATCTGCAATAAAATGAACATTAATCACTTAGACAGAGAATTTATGTGCAAACATTTAACAGTATCAAATTTAGCACTTTAAAAAGAGAAAGAAAATAAATTTTTAACCATTTATGGACTGTAAGAAAGACTAGTAGTCTTGCTTTAGGGTAGGAGCAAAATTGTCCATTTTGGATTTGAGTTAAATATTTGTTTTTGAGTTATTTATATTTTGTTTTTCAGACTATCTTTTACAGTATTCAAAGAAGGACGGATTTTAAAGAAAATCAAACCGACAGGGCAAAATTGTATAAGGATTACCAGTTATGTGTATATTTAATCAAAGGTCGGTGGTAATTAACACCGTTCTATATGCTCCCTATCAGGATTTGCATGTTTATTCGCATTTAGGTAAAGCGCGTTGTGAATCAGTAAAGGGTAACCATACCTGAAAAATCAATCCTGGGCTAATTCTGTGGGTTCTGGGACGTTTGGTTTCATGGTAAGGGTTAAAGTACGACTGAATCTATCCTCTATTTAATGTCAAAATAACCTTAAATACGGATATGGCAATCTCTGAAGTCTCCATTATTAGGCATCTTCCAAACTAAGGCTTACTTTGGCCCGATTATGAAAACTCTCATCCTACATCCTTCAGACCGTAGCACTGACTTCCTTTCAATTATCTATGCAAACCTCAGGAATAAAACCGTCATTAAAGGTGGTATCACAAAATCTGAATTAAACAGACTCATTGAATCACACGATCGAATCCTGATGCTCGGCCATGGTGCCCCTTTTGGGTTATTAAATTCAGGACAGTTTCCTGGCGCTGGCTTATTTATTGTCGACGGATCAATGGCTACAGTATTGAAAAACAAATCAAACTGCATGTATATCTGGTGTTATGCTGATAAGTTCGTCGAGGAGAACGGACTTATAGGTTTATGCACAGGGATGTTCATCAGCGAAGCCAGCGAGGCTGGTTATTACGGTTTTAAAAATATAGGTGCGGATTTGATAGAACAATCAAATAAAGGATTCGCTGAGATCATTTCGAAATACCTCGACGAGCCGATTGAGATCGTGTACCAAAAATTACTCAATGAGTATGGATTGCTGGTAAGACCCAATTCCATAGCCAGATTTAACCATCAGAGATTACACCTTATATGTTAGGAAACTTAAAGTAATCCCTTAAAAGCAATAATGTGTTAATGCTGTCATTATGGCAGGATTAGGGATAAAGTGGTTTTTTGGTAAAAAATTTTAAGTTTATACCTACCTTTATTGGACTGTTATCCTTAATACTATGGGCTTTCAAAAAATACTAGATAAGTATCGTAAGATATCCTTTACCGAAAAGGACAAAGGCACACGCTTCGAAAGGCTGATGCAGGCATACCTTAAAACTGATCCTAAGTATGCTTACAGGTTCAAATATGTATGGCTCTGGGATGAGTTTCCTGCAAAAAACGACCTGGGTGGGAGTGATACTGGAATCGACTTGGTGGCTATGACCCAAGAAGGAGATTACTGGGCTATTCAATGTAAATGTTATCAGGAGACCACAGTAATTGATAAAGGGGCTGTGGATTCCTTCTTGGCCACTTCAAGCCGTAAATTCAAAAACGAACAACTCCAAACAGTCGGATTCGCCGTCCGTTTGTGGATTTCTACATCGAATAAATGGGGCCCAAATGCCACCAACGCTCTAAAGAACCAAAATCCGCCCGTCACAAGAATAAATCTATACGATTTACAGGAGGCACCTGTGGATTGGGATAAACTCGAGAGCGGGATCCATGGTGAGAAATCGAGAATTACAGACAGGCAGATAAAACCACATCAAAAGGATGCTTTAGAAAAGGCTCACGAGTATTTCAAAACCAATGACCGTGGGAAATTAATTATGGCTTGTGGAACGGGAAAGACATTCAACGTTCTACGGATTGCTGAAAATGAGACCAATGGTAAAGGAATCATATTGTACCTAGTGCCTTCGATTTCATTAATGGGACAGATTTTACGGGAATGGACAACCTATGCGCAGGAACCCATAAACTCAATCTGCATCTGCTCCGATCCAGAAGTCACCTTAAGCAAATTCAAGAATGAGGACTCTGACAGTTTTAGTGTAATTGATTTAGCATTACCCGCTTCCACAGATGTACATGATATAATCCGCCAATTCCGATATTATAAAGGTAATGGTAGCAAGGGTATGACAGTGGTTTTTTCGACATACCAATCCATTGAGGTTGTCTCTTCAACTCAAAAGAAACTTAGGAAGGAACTACCTGAATTGGACGAATTCGACCTGATTATTTGTGATGAAGCCCATCGGACAACTGGGGTTACTCTAAAAGGCGATGATGAGTCTGCGTTTGTAAAAGTACATGACAATGATTTTATAAAAGCAAAGAAAAGGCTCTATATGACAGCCACTCCCCGTCTTTACAGTGATGATATCAAAAGTAAAGCGGCACAATCTGATGCAGTTTTGTGTTCAATGGATGATGTGGCAATGTATGGGGATGAAATATATAGAATCGGATTTGGGGAGGCCGTGGAGAAGGATCTTCTTACAGATTACAAAGTTCTTATTCTTACCCTTAGTGATAAAGACGTTCCTCCTGCCGTTCAAAAAATGATTGCAGACAAGGAAAGTGAGATTAATACAGATGATGCCAGTAAGTTAATCGGTTGTATAAATGCTCTTTCAAAACAGATTCTGGGTGATGAAGGGATAATAAAGGATAGTGACCCTGAGCCAATGAAGAGGGCTGTCGGTTTCTGTCAAAGCATTGCGGTATCCAAAAAGATTACTGCCACTTTCAATACAGCAACCTCGGCTTATATTACCTCCCTACCTGAAGAAAAGAAATCAAGCATGGTGATGCTTGACTCTAAACATATTGATGGAACAATGTCAGCCCCGCAACGTGATGAACTATTGGGTTGGTTAAAGGAAGATATACATGAGAACGAATGTCGAATTCTGACCAATGTTAAATGTCTGAGTGAGGGGGTGGATGTACCTTCTCTTGATGCTGTTTTATTCCTTTCAGCCCGAAATAGTCAGGTTGATGTTGTACAATCAGTGGGCAGGGTAATGAGAAAGGCCCCAGGTAAAAAATATGGATATATTATAATCCCTGTGGTTGTACCAACCAATGTTGACGCAGCCCAGGCTTTGGATGATAATGAGCGGTATAAGGTTGTTTGGACAGTGTTAAACGCTCTCCGTGCCCACGATGACAGATTTAATGCCACAGTCAACAAAATTGAACTTAACAAGCGAAGACCCGATAATATCCTTGTAGGTAGACCAGAATACTCATTCAATGATGATGGATCACCCATTGGTTGGCAGGAAGATCCAGATTTATATGAGACATCAAAGGATATCAGTCGTCAGCTTGCTCTTCAATTTGAGCAACTTCAAAGTGTTGTTTTTGCGAGGATGGTTCTTAAAGTTGGCGATAAACGTTACTGGGAACAATGGGCGAGGAATGTAGCGGAAATTGCGGAGCGTCAGGTTGTGATAATGAATAGGCTTATCAAGGATGAAGGAAAACATCAAAAAGCGTTTGAAAAATTTCTTTCAGGATTACGGAAGAACATAAATCCAAGTATATCCGAGCAGGAAGCAATTGAAATGCTGAGCCAGCATGTGATCACCAAGCCTGTATTTGAAGCCCTTTTCGAAGGATACTCATTTGTCAAGCAGAACTCAATTTCAGTATCAATGCAACGTATGCTTGATTTGCTGGAAGAGCAAGCAATTGAAAAAGACACTGAGACCCTGAATAAGTTTTATGAGTCCGTTAAAATGAGGGCGGCTGATATTGATAATGCAGAGGGGAAGCAAAGGATAATTATTGAACTATATGACAAGTTCTTTAAATCTGCGTTCCCGAAGATGGTGGAGAGGCTTGGTATTGTATATACCCCAGTCGAGCTGGTGGATTTTATTATCCATTCTGTAGATGAGATATTGAAGAAAGAATTTGGCCGTAGCCTTAGCGATGAAAACATTCATATACTAGACCCCTTTACAGGTACAGGGACATTTATAACAAGACTACTGCAAAGTGGACTGATTGAGGGTGAAGACCTAAGACGGAAGTATGAGCAGGAACTTCACGCAAACGAAATTGTCCTGCTGGCTTATTATATTGCTGCGGTAAATATCGAGAATGCTTTCCATGATGTAATGAAGATATCGGAATTCCTGCCATTTGATGGGATATGTCTGACCGATACATTTCAATTGGGGGAAACAGAGGATGGCGAGAAATTGTTCTCTGAAATGTTCCCACAGAACTCAAAACGTGTCCAGCGACAAAAGAAAGCACCATTGAAAGTTATCATTGGAAATCCTCCGTACAGCATCGGACAAAAGTCAGCCAACGATAATGCACAAAATCAGACATATCCTAAATTGGATACAAAAATTGCAGCAACTTACGCAAAGGAATCGTCGGCTGGTCTCAACAAATCCTTGTACGATCCATATATAAAGGCTTTCCGATGGGGAACTGATAGGTTGGATAAAATGGGTGGCATAATATGTTATGTGTCGAATGCAGGGTGGCTTGATGGTAATAGTACAGACGGTTTTCGAAAATCCCTTGAAAGAGAATTCAGTAGTATTTATGTTTTCAATATGAGGGGAAATGCAAGAACACAAGGCGAATTGAGACAAAAAGAAGCAGGGAACGTTTTTGGATCTGGCTCACGGACGCCTATTTCCATTACCCTATTAGTAAAAAATCCTGATGTTAAAACAACGCGGGCTATAATTTACTATCACGAAGTCGGGGATTATTTAAACAGAGAAGAAAAACTGGCCTTGGTCAAGGATTTCAAGTCTGTAAGTAATCCACAAATGAAGTGGAGTAAACTTTATCCGAATGATCATGGTGATTGGTTAAATAAGAGGAATGATGTATTTGATACTTTCATTCCAATGGCGCCAGATAAGAAATTTGACACCAGTGCAAAGTCATTTTTTGTTCCATTTTCACTTGGAATTGGGACCAATAGAGATGCTTGGGTTTACAATAGTTCTCAATCGGAGTTAAAATCAAATATTTTAAGGTCAATATACTTTTATAATTCTCAAAGATTGTTGTTTCATGAGAAGAGGAATGTCAACTCAAAGTTAAAGGCTATTGATGTTTTAAGTTTTGATTCAACTAATCTCAACTGGACCGATTCCGTTATTAGAGATTTAGAAAAAAATGTCGATTATTCATTCAATGAAGAATCAGTATTTATCGGTTTGTACCGTCCATTTTTTAAGCAGCGGTTGTACTTTTCGAAAGAATTAACTCACCGTCGATATCAACAGGACAAGTTCTTCCCCACCAATAAGCATAAGAATACTGTAATCTCAATTTGCGGAACTGGAATAAATAAAGGCTTTTCAGTTATAATAACTGATGTTGTTCCCGATTTGCAGTTGCAAGCAAATGGACAATGTTTTCCGTTGTACTTCTATGATAAGCAGCAAAAACAAAGTCTCAGTTTATTTGATGAGCCTGGTAGCGGACAATACCAACGTACAGATGGAATTAGTGATTTTATTGCTGAAAGGGTTAGAAAACAATTTGGAAAGGATATAACCAAGGAAGACATTTTTTATTATGTATATGGAATATTACATAGCCCAGATTACCGAGAAACCTTTTCCAACGATTTGAAAAAGGTGCTGCCCAGACTTCCTCTACTTGATGATGTTAGGGACTTCTGGGCTTTCAGTAAGGCAGGACGCAGGCTTGCAGAGATACATCTCAACTATGAGACTGTTCCTCCGTATTCGGGAGTAGAAGTCATTGGAGCGGATTCAGGATTCTATACTGTCGAGAAAATGAGGTTTCCAAAAAAAGACCAGAAAGACACCATATTATATAATAGTCAGATTACAATTACCAATATACCACCTAAAGCCTACGAGTATGTGGTAAATGGCAAAAGCGCAATTGAGTGGATAATGGAACGGTATCAAGTAACAGTAAATAAAGAGAGTGGTATAAAAAACGACCCCAATGATTGGGCCAAGGAATTAGGAAATCCGAGATACATACTTGACCTGCTTCTGAGTATTATTAATGTTAGTATTAAAACCGTTGATATTGTTAATGATCTGCCAAAATTGACGTTTAAGTAGCAGACTATTTATTCTCAAAATCGCCAAAATTTTAAAAAAAATTTTTGAATCGGATTCAGACTTCAATGACATTCTTAGGTTTTCAGTAAAATTTGCCAAAATTTCCCATGTAAGTATTGTACCTGCTTCTATCTATCAGATATACTGTAATATACGGGGGGATACCTATCGGTTCCCTCGGGCAGGCCTCCAGGGGGATGATGGGGAGGGGGGATCAGTCGGCAGGAAAACTCAACCTGCAAAGATTTCATTGAATGGTATGGTTAAGTTGGTTCTGACAAAAGATAAAATCTGGAATGTCAACCAGCAATGGTGATTTGCAGATTGACTTATAATACAAACACGAAGATCCGAACGATCGTAATTAGATTTGTAACAGGCTTGGTTACTGTTATAGATTCAACAATCCCCAGTTATTCAGAAAGGCTGTATAATCCAAATCTGTATTATCGGCCATCCTCCCATTATCACTACAACTCAGATAATACCACTCTGCCTCTGGTGATATACCTGTGGTTTCATAAATTGACCCATCTAGCATGATCCAAAATACCATCTCATATTTTTTGCTGAGGTTATATCGAAGATTCCTGTTAAGAACCCTCCTTTTCAACTCTTCCTTAGGAATAATGAGGAAATCAGGTTCTATCTTAAATGGAATCCGAAGGGCAAAAATGAAAAAATCAGGTTTAGTCTCAGTTGCTAATTGTTTAAATTTAAACAAACCGATAGCCTCTGTTTCATTCCCATTTTTACTCCCATGTTTTTGTTTAATGGACGGTGAGGATGCTATCAAGTGAACATTAATGCGGTTTCCACTATCCGTTTGACTTGAAATAGTATAAAAATCACCATTATCCATACTGTAGGACAATCCAAGTTCGAGTAACTTCTTCTCAAATCCAACTTGCATGGGCCTGACCACAGAATGGATATTACAGATTACAAAATACCATGTTTTATACCCAACCTCTTCACTTTCATTACTGACCTCGTTGAAACACCCGCTACCTTGCTGGCTTCCCTGACGGTCAACCCCTTCTTTAAAGACTTTAGTACAGCCGAACTCTTGTCTTTTTTAAGAAATTCTGTTTCTGATTGGTTAGAACCTTTAGGGCGACCAAGAACTCCCCCTTTCTGCACGTAAACCTGTCGGCCAACAGTAGTACGTTCCTTTATATTCTCCAATTCCAGTTCGTGCATGCTGGACATAACGGCTGACATCATTTTCCAAACAGGGTTCTTCTTGCCATTAGGTCTGGATTGAATTCCGAGATTCCTAACAATCACATTGATATTTTTTTCTTCCAACCACTCAAGCGTCCTAATGCAATCACCTGTATTCCGCCCTAACCTCGAAAATTCTTCAATTATTAAATCTGTTACTTTACCCTCTTCAACAAGTTTTATCAGTTCTCTCCCTTTTGGCCTATCCTTGAAGCCGACAGATCCAGAAACTTTATCCATTAACACGAGGTCGTAACTGTCGGTATCTGCAGTGAACCTGTCTCCACTCTGTTGTAGGGTTGAAACACGGTTATATTTCACCTTCATAATGTGCTATTTTTAATGTCACTATAAAAATAATACAAATGATTGACTTTGCCTCAGTTTTTAACTGCTTTTTGAGCCAACATTTGCGTTTATTTTAGTTATGATTTAAAGTAACACAGGCGAGCGTCAACAAGACCCTTTCCCTTAATACTTTTATTATAAGTATAAGTTAGCGATGATAAAGATTGTCTGCAATTTGGTTACTTTCTGCCGACTGAAGCATGCATTCAAAGGCCCTATCTTGCTGAATTTGCACTCTGAGGAGATCTTTGGAAGCGGCCCTAAAATCAGGCAGCAAATTACATTAATAACACCCATCTATCTATATATCAATAGAATTACAATCCCATTCTGAAGGTTGGATCTTTATCGAGGCTTCCCAATGTTGCTGCCTGATTTCTGACTTCTGGTAAATTTATTTAGATCTTAGCGGGCCACGGCTTAGTTTGCTTAAGACTTAGCTATAAACCCTGGTACTCTTTAAGGAATGAGATAAACATATACTCCATGGTTCTTTTACCTAGGGGATCGACCAGTCTTCTTTTTCAATCCGACGGATCATTGAGCTTTAGATCCTTGAGGAAACATAGAACAACTAGCATCTTCTTTAGGTCAACATCAGAAAGGTTGGAATATTTCTTTTAATTTCTTATGCAGACTCACCCTCTCTTGTTTACTCACCCTGTCCGTTAGGTAAGTTCCTTTAATTTTCCTTCTCCTTTTTGTAAAGATTCTCAACTAAGTAATCATTTATTGCAGTGCGAATAATCTGCGACTGAGTCTTTTGTTCCTGAATTATTACTTCCGTTAACCATCTGGCCTGTGACTCAGTAATGCGTATAACTACTTTTCTTGATTTTGGTCCCATGCTTATAAATATCTTTATGTAGTACAAATCGCCTCACTTTGACAAAGATTTATAATAATTAAAATCTTATGAGTTTAAAGCATGAGTCAATACCTCAAGTGTAATCTTATGAGGGTTTTAATCATCAAAGAATTCAACAAATCTGACTTTAAGTGGCTGATATAGGATTTTGGTACTGACATACCTTGTCCATACCAAGATTTACATCATACAGGAATTACGACAAACTTTATTCATCATTTTTTCAGAGAAAGACTGGTGTTGGTATTACAAATTACAAAAGGAGCTGCACCGCATCGTTTCTATTCAATCCTGATACACGATCTTGCTCTCCTGACCTTCTGGAAAATGAGTTATTAATCATTTCAACAATCTCCTCCATATCAATCAGACGGGATTTATAATATGTTTGGACAGTTTTACGAGACAATCCCGAAATTTCAGCAGTTCTCTTTTGAGTAACCTTAAGACCTTCTGTCTCCAGCTTGGTCTTGGCGCTCAGAATTTTCTCAATCGAATCATTTTTTCTTTTGCAACCATTAAGAAAGTTAGCCACAGTAGTTTTCTCTATCTTGGTAAGATTACATTCTGGATTAAAATGAACATACCTTATTTTCCCTCTGACTCTTGAAATACCTTTCTCTTTGATCCCCTTAATAATTGTATTAAACAACCGGATAAACTCTCTTTTTTCCATTTTTGGCTTGGCGAACCTATTGTTGACATAAAACATATATGAGAAAATATATTCATTTTCAATATCTTGATTTAAAAATACCAGAGCATGTATCATACTTGTATAAATTTTATGTTTGGTTCCATCTTTAATATTTTTTTGAATAAATACATTAATACATTCAACAGGCTTGTAATCAACTATCGGATTTGCTACTGGAACTACTGTTCTAGTAATTAATTTTTCAAGAACTTTATCTATAGCAATAATAGAAAAAGAGTAATTCAGTGTAAAATTTAAATCCTTACAGGTTTTAGACTGTTTTACTCTTTTTTTAATAGGTTCATTGGCCAGTTCAATCTCAATCTCAATCTCATTTTCATAATTGTAAAATACTGATGGATCATCGGAAATAAACATGGCCCTGCCGATATCACAGCATTTTTTATCTACGATCTCCTCTGATAGTATTGTTTCCCTCACTTTTTGCCAGATGAGAGAGAAATTGTCTGTAGTAATGTGATTTTTTACCTTGAACAATACTGAAATGCCACCTGCGCTGCTTGAAATGCAAATAAGGGCAGCCAGATGTCCATATTTTTTTATAAAGTAATCCTTGAATACTTCAGGACTACTATGGTCAAGGTCGTAATACAGATATTGGGAAAACTGGATCAGATTTTTTTCAAGATTATCATCTGAGAGGTTTCTTTCTCTAACCATACATACTGGAGTAATATGCGGTAATTGAGATTTGAGCTTTTTGTAATACTCATCTCCGTTCTTTCTTAAATTCCTTATGGTATCTATCTGACAAGCATAGGGATTATTACGGATAATCCCAACCAAATCTGTGATACTAATGAATTTTGATGTTTTTGTTTTAGTAATTCCATCATCAAATAAGCTAAACATTATTAAAAAGAATCCTCCCCGATGTCACTGTTGATGGCAGTTAATTGGGGAGGCCTTAAATATCTTATGAACTTCGGTCAAGCCATCAACATTGACTATGTTCAAGCAAATGATAAAGAAAATTTTTTAAAAAGTCAAGTCTAACAGTAAAAAGAATCACAGGCCAAACTCTTATACAATAAACATGTCATGGCAATTGCATTTCGAAATGAATTCTATAAAATCGATGATTTTTTTTTGCTACATTTAACTTCATCAGAAATCTGAAGAGGTTAAATCCAAAATGCTATGAATAAAAAAATAGAGGGTATCATGGTGAATATTGATACGATTCACCCTAACAAGAAGAAGCTTGAGATGTATCAGACTCCCGAGAATTATGACAATATCAAACAGAATATTGAACAAGAAGGGATTATTGAGCCTCTCCTTGTTAATGAAGAGACTCATGAAATTATCTCTGGTAACTTGAGGTTCCAGGTCGCAAAAGATTTGGGCATCACTCTAGTACCTGTAATTTTTCAAAATATTGATCAGGAGGAAATGGATATCATATCAATATCCACAAATCAGCAACGGAAAAAATCCTACAGCGAGATATTGAAGGAATTGAACTTCTTTGAGGAGCACTACAAAATCAAGAAAGGCCAACGGACAGACCTTAATCCTGACCTGAAAAACCTTAAGGAAAAACGAGATAAATTTATGAAGGCCGTTCCGAGAGATACACGGGATAAACTAAAGGCTGTTGACAAAATGGCCAGTGAGTTATTTGGTAAAGAATCGAAACAGTACAAAAATGTCTTTACTTCCCTTGATAAGCATAAAACTACTTTGAATGGACAGTTTCAAAGCTTGACAGATAAAACAAGGAGGAAGCACAATGATTCTATTATACCCAAAAAGTATGAGATAAAGAGCAACTGGACAACCATCTACCAGAAGTCCTCCGAGGACATGTCTGAAATCGAAAGTGGCACGATAAACAGCATTATTACTAGCCCACCGTATTTTCAAATGAGAGACTACGGTATTGGTAATGAACAAATTGGTATGGAGGATTCCATTGAAAAATATCTTGATAATCTAATGGCTATTTTCAGAGAATGCCATAGAGTGCTAAGAGATGACGGAAGCTGTTTTGTAAACATTAATGACTGCGTAATAGATGGAAAATATCAGGCCGTGCCTCATAAATTCCTTTTAAGGATGCTGGATCTTGGATTTCGATTTAATGACGAACTATTGTGGATAAAAGTCAATCCTCAATACACTAGAGGACCAAGGAGTGTTAGGGGACACGAACCCATTTATCATTTTGTTAAGTCGGAAAACTTTTATTATAATGATGAGTGGCTTAAAGACTTGGATGATCCACAAAAGCAAGTTTCATATGGCGCTGGCAAAATTGATCCAAAGGTTATCTCATACCTGGATTATCGAGATGGCGTATTAAAGACTAAAGCCTCAAACACGGCGGATTTAAGAAAGGAATCAAAAGATAAAAGGGGATTCCACCTAACTCATAGTGCTACCTTCCCAATAGATGTGCCGTCAATATGTGCCCTTTTAACAACCAGAGAAGAAGACACCATCCTTGACCCATTTTCTGGGACGGCAGTTACAGGGGAGTATGCCAGAAGAAACGCCCGTTATTACATTGGCTATGAACTTAATCCAGAATTTGCGCTAGCTTCAGAGGTGCGACTAATAAAAATTCCACCACCAGGATTTATTGATGAGCAGGAGGAGCGAGATAAATTACTGAAGAAGAAGGTTTATCCTAAATGGGAAAAGGAAAAGAAGAATGGCAAGATTGAATATCATCCTCCGAAAGAAATGTTTACACCTGAACAGAAAGCCCATTGGAAAAAAGTAAAACATAAATTACAGAAGCCTAAGTAGGATAAATAAACTATGCTCAAGACATGATGGATTATTTTCACCAGCTAGCAAATTGCAACCTTATTACATCATAAACCATCGGATGTTTTTATTCTGCCAAGTAGAATCATCATGGTATTAAAGTTTAGAGAGGAATTCCTTTCAAAAGTTCTTGCTAATTGCCCACATTATTAGTAACTCGCAAGAAAGTAGTAACACTTTTGCGACTATAATGAGTCTTGCACTTGTCGAAAAATATTGCGAGCTGACCAAAACCACTTTAAAATTCAGACGAGATGTAACAAAGTCTGAATGGACAAGTGTATTCAGGGCTCTCCGTGAAATTGAAGGGAGTGTTCAATTTTGGATCGGAGACTGTCTGGCATACAGGGAGCAGAGATGGGGAATGTATGATGACATGATCGAAGAAACGGGCTATGAAAAGGGCACTCTGAGATACATAAAACTTGTGTCGGAAAAGATTGAAAGTGCGCGGCGCCGCGCAGATTTGACATTCTCACACCATATCGAGGTTGTTAAACTTCCCCCTGCAAAACAGGTTGAATACCTTGAGAAGGCAGCAACAAATCACTTGACTGTTAAAGAATTGAGGCGGCTATTAAGAAGGGATGGTGTTATTTACAACTCTGACAGCGAATTGCCTGAAGGTATTTTTCAATTGTTCTATGCCGATCCACCCTGGAAATACGAAACTGAGCTGGGTGCAACCTTGCCAGATAATTATTATCCCACGATGGACATAGAGGAGATATGTTCCATGCCGATAAGAGAAATGACGGACACCAATGCAGTTTTATTTATGTGGACAACATCGGGATTTCTTGAAAGGAGCTTTGAAGTTGTTCGGGCATGGGGATTTGAATACAAAACCAGTTTTATCTGGGACAAGGTCTTACATAACATTGGTTACTATAGTTCGGTTCGCCACGAGATTCTGTTGTTGTGCGTTAAGGGAACCTATCCTATTCAAAATGTGAAACTTTATGATAGTGTGTATACTGAAGAAAGAACCGAACACTCAAAAAAGCCTGAATTCTTTTATAATATGATAGAAGATCTTTATCCAAATTCAAAAAAAATAGAACTCTTTGCTAGAAATAAACGGGAGGGCTGGACAAGTTTCGGGAATCAGGAAATACTTAGTTAGGGTTATGTTATTATTGCTACTACTACTCGATATTATTAAGGCACATGAGGCCATTAGCTTTGCAGATGGCAAAAAATTGTTTCGAATAATAAAAGACGGTATTAACTCAAAGCGAAAAATAACTGTAGATTTTTCCGAAGTTACTTTTGTAACTGTTCCTTTTCTTAACGCAGCATTTGGTCAATTATTTAAGTATTTTAAGGAAGATGAGATAAACAATCATCTTATAATTATTAATCTAAAAGATGACACAAAACAACTACTAGAGGAAGTAATCGAACGATCCAAAGAGTATTACAATGATCCAGAGTCTTTCACTGAAATAGTTAATGACATAATTTATGGGATTTGAGGTAATTGATATTTCCATGTATTCCCCAAAGAATTCGGATCTGTTCCTTTTTGATACTTCCGTATGGATGCACCTGTTTTGTCCTTTGGGAGGTTACCATGAAAAAGAACAAAGAGCATTTTCATTATTCCTAAAAAAAGCACAATCCTCAAAGAGCTCCATATTCATAACTAGTTTAGTCCTATGTGAATTTGCTAATGCCTATTTAAGATCAGATTTTAAACTATGGCAAAAAAGAGAAGGGCGTTTCAATGCAAACTTTAAGAAAGAGTTCGTTGGATCAAACAGATACAAAAAAACCGTTGGAATCATAGCCTCCGTAATTAATAACATCCTAAGTATTTGTAGAAAGGAATCTGATAATTTTAATGTTATTGAAATCAATAAAATATTGAACCATTTTCAGTCAATTGATTTCAATGACAGTTATTATCTTGAATTATCCTCAAAAAGCGAATTCAAAATAGTTACCGCCGATTATGATTTTATAAAATACAGAAATCATGGTCAGAAAATAGTAACCATAATTGAAAGAAAATCTTAAAAAACCCTCCATCAAATTATTCCTTAAGTCTCTCTGAAAGATTTTTCAAGTGATCCAACTCTGTAAATCTTTTATCAAATAACCGTTCGTTTTTATTCATTGGATAAAACTTATTATAAATTTGACAAAACGTGTCATCTGATTGATGAAATACTTTTTATTTAGTTTGAATGACCTTATCTTTAAATGACCAATCAGTAGTTAAGTCATCATCAAGGCTAAAAGGATTAAGAACCATGGCTTTTTATTTTATTGTTGATATAGATCCATTTAATAATATTATTGATTTTTTGAGGATTAGAAATTGATATCTGAGTCAGAACTAAAATATCCCGATATGAAAAAGTTAGTTTTTATTCTTGCATTAATAGGATTTCCCCTTTCGTCGTTTTGTCAGGTCACAATTCTTCAGGGGACATACAGAACATTTGATGGAAGGAGTATTGATACTTATATTATTGAAGGTGCCAAGACAGTCGTTTATATTGAAGAGACAAGTATCACGGAAGATCAGCTGGCAGACCTTGAGACGATAAAGGACATCGTTGATAATATTGATTTCTACTACAATTATTATACGGAATTCTTTGGGACAGAACCTGCAGGAGGAGATCCCAACTTTTCTTACAAATCACCTGTTGCATTTGTACCCCCATCATGTGGTGCAGCTTGTGGATTAGTCGGTAGCAAAGGAATTGAAGTCAGTCCAGGGATGTTTTGCCAGATTTTTAACGAGAGAAAGTATCAGATAGGAACTAACAGGATTGGAATTGTTGGTTATGAATTTGGCAGGAATTTCTTTGTTGATGGAAGTAAGATGCTACTTCCATATTCAAATCCGGAAGACAGAAATGGCGGATTTGCTGAGGGGTTTGCAGGATTCCCAGCAATACTGGCTCACATGGCTTACTGTAAAACCCAGGATCCCAGTTTCTCCATGTTTCAAGAAACTCTTTTAAATTATGATTGGTTGTTGGATAGTTTTAGGGCGTTCATAAACGACTTATCTTCAAGTCCATATAAACAATTAGCCAAAGAGAATTTTATTTTTGACATAAATCGAAGTATGTATGGTAATTACTATGGAGTCTATGGTGGAGCTTTAGTGGTTGGAATATACGATACTTTTAAAGATGACATCGATTTTAGTGTTTACTTCAATACCCTTAGAGATAGAAACAATGTTGTTACTATTGAGGATGCACTTGGTAATATTGCTTATTCCTATTCAAAAGCAGTGAATAAAAATTTGAATTACTTTTTTAAGAATGTTTTAAAATTTCAGTATGATGCACAGACTGAAAGTCAAATAAATGCTTTACCTCTATCACAAGATAAACTGATAAGGGATAGAAACAGATTATGGTTTACTTCGATTTTTGATACAATACCTCTTAATCTTCGTTCTATAAATTATGGAAAAGAGCCTGACACTTACTACGAATTAAGGTCAGATGGTAAACTGGTTTCCAAATCAACGGACGGAAATAATTTCCTTCCTTATTCATTACTAGAAGGCAAGGATTCCGTGACATTAGATCTTAATTTAATCTCAAATAGTAATATTATTGATAATCAAAAGGTTTTATTATGCAAAAGAGATGTTGTCAATATGGAAAATATGTTAAATGACATATACTTTTCATCACCAAACGGACATACTGGAAGAAATTATCAATCTGGTGTATTTGAAATTGATAATTTCACAAAATATGAAGATTGGTCGTATTTTGAATATATATTTCCAATAGTCAGAGATCAAATCATTTATATCGAAGCAGAAATCTCAAATACAAAGCATTATAGTCCCGATAATATAGATACAAATGGTGATAATCACATAGATTATTGTTCAAGAGTATGTCTTGGGCCCAGTGGAAGCCCAAGGGTTGGGCTGGACGTTGGAATAGATGATGATGATTTCTATAAAGTTGATTTTACAATGCCAACAAACCTTTATTTTACGGCTGACTGGGCTGATAATATGCCGTTTGTTCTTCCCAAAATATATTTTGAGACGGTTGGAGTATCAACAGGCAGGTATAAGAATGTCATTATTAGAAATATAACCGATACTGATAATGATGGTGTTATTGATTTTCAGGATAAATGTCCTACGGAATATGGTGAATACGAAGGATGTCCGGATTTACAAACATCAGTTCCCGAAACCAAGGAGTGCGAAATCAACATTTATCCAAATCCGGCAGGAAGTATAATAAACATCCAAGCTTGTGACGAAGGAGAGTTAGTAATATTTGATTTAATGGGTAATCCTTTAATCAAATATGAAATTAATGACTCAAATACCCAAATTGATATTGCCAAATTAAGTCAGGGGACATATTCAGTATTAGTTAAATCGAAAGATCAGGTAGTGACCAAAAAGTTCATTAAATTGTAGTATTATATTCTTTTCCCATTGTATTAGGATTACACTTTCTTCAGGTGAGGGAAAGCTTGGATTATTATCAGGTCATTCTAAAACATGGGTAGAGCAATTCCGGTTGCCTTTCTGACCGAATCATTTATTCTAAAGTAAAATCATAAGTTAGTCGTTATCTTGCGTTAGAACACCTCTAAAATTGTTCTAGGTCTATCCTTTAAGGTTTTTAACATTGCTACTGGAAGAATCAGAAATAATAATTCGTAAATCCGCATAAAATCTGGCGTTGCAGAAAAAATAAAGTTTACTTTTGGCCCCATTTTTTTGATTTGAAATTTCTTTTTACGGATATTTTTACTTATATTTTTGATACCCGATGTGAAAGGGTATAAAAGTCAATAAATCTGTAAAAATGGAAGGAAATAATTTTTTAGATGTGCAATTGTTGTCGGAATACATCCATGTTTCAAAGTCACTGATATATCAGATGGTAAGCAAAAACAAAATTCCGCACATTAAAGTCGGATCCCGAACCATCTTTGACCGTGCGCAGATCGATCACTGGTTACGGAATCACTGTATGGTTGTTCAGGATCTGCCACAAGTACCAAAAATATAATATCGTATGTCAACCATCAGGTTAGTACTGGATACTCGCAGAAAGCTGAAGGATAACAAATTCAATCTTTCAATCCGTGTCTGCCATAAAGGTAGTGTCCAGTACTTACCTATTCCTAATGCTAGGTTTACTGAAACCCAATACAACCAGGTCTTTGTCCGTGAGTTAAAGGATGAACAAAGCATCAATTGGCGGGAACTAGCCAATAAATTCAAAACAAAATGCGATAGAGTTTATTCGGAGATGTCTGTTTATAATCCGAAGAGGTTCCGTGAACTTGTTTACTCGAAGGATAAAGAGCTACCGAAGACTCTGCTCTTGAAAGACCTGTTTGATTACTATATCGAGAACTATGAAGGGATTACACTAAAAACCAGACATCATTTCAGGCTATCAATTAACAAGTTGGAGTCGTTTCAAACAGGATTGACGGTTCAGGATATAACATCTGAGTTCCTCCGTCATTTTGATCTCGAGCAGCAGAAAGCAGGATTATCAAGAAGTACAATTGATGGGATATTCCGAAATCTGAGAAGGGTCATTAATTACTTCATGCTTGAGAAGAAACTTATCCCCAGAACCTTTGAGTATCCATTTGGCAGAGGTGGTTATAGCATCAAGAGTTTCTTTGGAAGGAAACTTGTCATGAGGAACGATGAGATTCAGAAGGTGGTGGATTTCAAAGATTTTAAGGACGATAAGGAAATGGAGTACGCTCGGGACATATGGTTATTCCTTTACAGGGCTAACGGTATCAACTTTGCTGACCTTCTAAGAATGAGGTGGGATAGTATGCAGGGGGGATATCTTATTTTCTTTCGGAGGAAGACTCAATCGACAAGGAAGAATAACATCAAACCCATAACAGTTCCAATCACCGACAAATTACGGGAGCTTATTGATAAGGTGGGTGTAAAAGACAGCCCATTTATCCTTGGACTGCTGGAAGAGGGCTTTGCTGAAAATACTTACGAAAACCTGTCCCATAAGATCCGCTCCAACATCAATGAAAAATTGCTGGAAATAAGCAAAAAACTTAACCTGTCTGTGCCATTGAAATTGAAAACGGCTAGGGATTGTTATGCTACAACACTGAAACGGGCTGGGGTGTCAAAGGACAATATCGGAGAAATGCTGGGACATTCCAATTCAATTGTTACAGAGCATTATCTGGCCAGTCTTGATATTGAGAAGACATATGATATCAACAGGCATATTCTCTAATCCTTTTTAGCCTCATCACGAGTCAAAGGTACTTCAATATTAGGATTAGTGCCTTTAAATATTAGTTTTCCATCAACTAAGTCATACTTTACAGCAGGAAAAGCACCAAGCTCATTATCATCATTATAATTAATAAAATGATAAGCATAATGTAATGTTAAATCATCATAATCCCTATGGTATATTATTCCATCAAATTCTACATTGGTCTTGCTGATATTATACATTGCTTCAATGAAGTTTATGGATTTTCCATCACGCAAGTCGTCACCAGTCACAGCATAATTCAAGGAATGATTAACACTAACATGAGCGGCAAATATTGGAGCCCTATGACTGCCTGCATACTTCAAAGTGCCGCCATGAACATATATTGAATCAATATTATCGCCCATATACCAATCATAAATCTTTGTAGTAGGAGAAAAATAAGGGTTTTTTCCTAAATCAAGACTGTTGATTGTAAATAAATCTGCAATATTAGCACAAGCCCACTTATAACTCACACCACCCACAAGTATATCTAGTCCTGTAAGAATCGTTGGAGTAATATCATTAGCACGGGCATTCTCAATAAAATTATCACGCTCAAGCTTAGTCTTAAATTTATTATACTCATCATCAGGATTTACAGTCGCAAACAGATATGCCCTGCCCTTAGGCATCGGAATATTACCTTCCCAATCATCCCTAACCATCTTAACCCTTATGTCAGTACGACCAGTCTTGGAACTATTACCCTGTTTATCAAACACTTCGCCATAAATATAATACACGCCAAAAACATCATGCGGATGAGATACATCCAAAGCACCATTATTATGATACAAAGTCAAGACAGTATCAATGGAAGTTGCAGGAGCATCCATAATAATGACATTGCTATACAAATTATCAGTAGTACCAATATGCAACTCATACTTAGAAATATCATTATCACCATCAGTAGCAGTAAGGCGGACAGGAACTTTCAAGGGAGAATCGCCAGATACAGGACCTAAAAACTCAATCTTAGGCTTAGGAGAATGATCAACAGGCTCAGGCTCAGG
Source organism: Bacteroidales bacterium (assembly GCA_009877105.1). Lineage (GTDB taxonomy): Bacteria > Bacteroidota > Bacteroidia > Bacteroidales > VadinHA17 > LD21. Next base: position 3,578 of record WXFD01000023.1, on the reverse strand, counting down.
ATCATCAGATTTATGACATCCCGAGAGAGCCAGAAAAAGAGCCAGAGCGGATATGGACAAAGATATTTTAACCATATGTTTTAAAAAAAATCAACACCGAGGAAAATCACTTCCGATAATTCTTCGCTTCTTCACGAGTCCTAAAGATCTCAATATTAGGATTAATTCCTACAAATTGGACTTCACCATTGACAATCTTAAGCCGTGCGACAAGACAAGTTCCCAGATTCTTCACATGAAGACCATCAACATCCCTATTAACATAATAATATATTAATCGTAAAGTATCACAATTCAATGGGAAAAAAAATTGCCCTGGCTTAACATTGGTTGCTTTAAATGCAGGTTGTGCGTCTATAAAATTATAACTATCAGGGTCACTAAGGTCATCTCCTGTAACAACATAATTCATTGCATGTAAAAAACCAATTATTTCCACCATTCCTGAAGATAATCCTAAAGTCCCGAAGTATTTGGTTGTCCCTCCATGAAACAATATTGAATCCAAATTATCACCATCGTACCCTTCATAGATTGGTAATAGATTTAGTGGATTTTCATAAATATCTTTACCAAAATTTCGGGAATTAAGACAAAATAATTGTGCAACCTTTCCGCAACTCCAATTCGTGCCCATAATCTTCGACGATATATCACTTTCTACCTTCCCAGGTAATATTGCATCCCTAGCTTCCTTTGTTTTAATGGCGTTATATTCTATTTCTTGGGGTGTGAATCCTGGTGTCTCAAACAAATTTATAGGGCCTTCTATGGGGATATCAAAAAAGGAATCCCAATTAGGATCTGCATGGACCTCTATCAACATCTCTGATGTTTTAACAGTATAATTCTCATCATCAATTATTTCACCATACAAATTATAAGTGCCTGCGTAAAGAGTTATCAATGTATCAATTGGACGAGAATTCAAAATAATTTTATCTTTTAGCGAATATCTATTATAAGGACCGCGCCCTGATATAAATATTTTATATTCTTTAATTGGACTACTCCCTTGAGTTACTGTAATCTTCAACCTAGAAGACAACGGAGAAATACCATCAACATCAGAAACAGACAAGTTAAAACTTGGCAACTTATATGTAACACTAATAGGAGTAACTGAAGTCTTTCCGCTCAAACCACCAGCATCCACTACCTCACCATAAATATTATAGTTGCCTGTAGAAAAAACAATAGTGGTATCAATAGGACTGTAGCTAAAAGCAACTTTATCATCAACATGCAACTTATACCTAATAATGGGATCAGTGCCCTGTACACCTGAAAGCTTCAAATGGACAGCCAAAGATGGGACATTACCAGAAGTGGGAGTAAGAAACTCAATTCGTGCAGAGGGTGGTTCAGGTTCAGACTTCTTACAATTTGTAAAAACCAAAGTCAGAATTATGAAGACTATTAGTCTTGCTTCAACCAGATTTTTAAGTCTTACTAATACTTCTAGTTTAGAATTCTTAATAACATTATTCATATTGTTATGGGTTGATAAAATTATTAAGGTAAAAAGACTTGCTGCCTGTGTTTTAGGTGTTCTAAAATTATCAAAATATTTAAATAGCAATTCAAATTCTGTTTAAATTTTGACAAAGATTGCTGGAATTTAGATTAGCTAGAAATTTATTAAAGTCTGAGCCTGACTAAACAGATCGATGAAATTTTGGTGCCAGTTTTGGTGCCAGTATTTCCACCATATCGGTATAAATCCGTGAAATCTTTTACAATTATTCTGTTACAAAATAAACTGGTACAAACAGATACAAATCTGTGTAAACCTGTGTAAACCCTGATTTGACGCTCATAATCAGGGGGTCGCTGGTTCGATCCCAGCTGGGCCCACATGAAAAAGAGTGAGAGTGAGAGCGAGAGTGAGTAAGAACGCCGGCTGTCACTCTCGTTCTTTTTCCTCAAAACTCACTCTCACACTATCAATGTATTAGCAAATTTCTCCCTGGACAAGAACATGTAAGGCAGACCCTTCACCTTTGATTTTCTCAAGCCTCGCTCTCACACTCACACTTTTCCTCGTTGCCCGGATTGATACCTAGCAGGATTAAACACCTGAGTAACCCCACACGGAAAACCTTAAACAAAGGGTGAGAGCGGGAGCGGGAGTGAGTAAGAACGCCGGCTGTCACTCTCGTTCTTTTTCCTCAAAACTCGCTCTCACACTCACACTTTCTCCTGTTGCCCTGATTGCTGCCAAACAGAATTAAACACGTGGATAATCTGATACGGAAGCTCTTAAACAAAGAGCGAGAGCGGGAGCGGGAGCGAGAGTGAGTAAAAACGCCGGCTGTCACTCTCGTTATTTTTCCTCAAAACTCACTCTCACACTCACACTTTCAATGTATTAGCTGATCTCTCCCTGGGCAAGAACATGTAAGGCAGACCCTTCACCTTTGATTTTCTCAAAACTCATTCTCACACTTACTCTTTTTCTCAGTGCCAGTTTGGTGCCAGGATTTGACAATTTTTGTGATTAATCATCCTTCATTTCTCTATCGTCAGGGCGGAAGGTTAGTCGAGTTTTCAAATCAATATTATAGAATTCTTCGATGCTGAAACTCTCATAATCTTTATTCAGCAATCTGATATCATTGTCAGTCAGCGTGATTGGAGAAGATCCGATTTTATAGTTGTGATCAATTATGGTTTGTTTCCATGATTTTCTTGTTAAATCTTTAAAATTATCACAAGCAACATCAAATACCTCCGTACTGAATATTTTGCTATTATTGATCAAATCCACTTGTTTCAGGATTGAGGTCAGACCCTCATGAGGATAAACCTTTTTGCCCTTTTCCATTCTTTCAAAAATGAAATTTGAAAGATATTCAGACTGGTTGAACCTTAAAATTTCAAAATCACTTTTTTGAAGATCCTTGTCATTAGTCATAAATATAGAATACGCAGTTTGCATACTACATCTCATAAATGGCTGGTATCCAACAGGGAGAACCTCATATTCTATCAATTCGGAGGATAAAATGTTTGAAAAATGATCAGTTGGTTTTCGGAAAATTATACCATATTTTGACTCTTCTTTACTATCTATATCAAGATTCGTCAGTGGCATCCATTTGTTATCCACATATTTACAACATGCAAAAAACAGGGCTATATCGAAGTCATTAGTAATATCAAGCCATCTTGTTCTGATACCGTAATGCTGGGCAATATTCTCATATAATACGGTGATTCCAGCTTCAGCAAAACTATTGATATGATCAAAGGAGTTTATTATTCTTGTAAACTCGAAGTATTTCAAACTGGAAACAAACTCCTCGAAAAGCCTTTCCTCTCTATTCTTTATTTTATTGAGATGTCTTGACAAAGTGGACTGAGATGATGAGAATTGTTCATTTTCTCCACGATAGTAATATTTTCTTTGGGCCTGCCGAATAACAGTTCCGTGGGGATATTTCTTAACTGTAAGCTTCCCCGATATTCGGCCGATTAAAATTAGATGATAGCCAAGCCCGAGAGGGCGCGGCGAATGAGCAAACCATTTAATTTTATAACCGAATATGAAACAGAACCGTTTTACCGAATCTCAG
>WXFD01000022.1 GCA_009877105.1 Bacteroidales bacterium | reverse complement strand
CTTCCGATTTCATTAAGGAGTCTTCTGCTGTCACGGGTCAGATAGGGGTAGCTGTGCTTCATGTTTTCGATCCGGTATTTCCTTCCTCCCCTGACTTTAACAAGCTGGCCTGATATAAGCTTAAGGGCCAGATCCTTCTCGTCGGAACAGGCAGTGATCCCGCTAAGCCTGGCCTGTGCCGAATAATCAGGGATCCTGTCAGTCAGTTTTTTACTGTATATCTGCTGGTGGTTTATGCATTTCCTGCTGAAATAGTTAAGCATGAAGGCCCTGTTAGGTTGAGGTATGAAAATGAAACACAAGCTAAAAACGACAAAAAAGAATCCCCACACCTTTAATCTGTATTCTTTTTTCAAGCGTATCCTTCTCATAAAACCTTTGTTGCATAAAACGCCCTAAAGGTAGCTTCAGCAAGTTATTTCACAGATAAAAAATATTCACAGATCATTAATTGTATTAACAATCCGGGAGGAAAAAACTGCAGTATGCATCCGGAATTAGAAGATTCATTGCCTCAGTATCAGCAAGTCTGAGGCAATGAATCCTGAGCATTCTGTTATATTAAGTTCGCGGACAGTGAAATGATGGTTTAAACCAGTGCTGCCACGACGTCATCCATGAGTTTCAGTGTTCCCTCCACGGGATCGCCGCCTGCCTCATACTCTACGGATATATAGCCCTTGTAGCCGGCTTTATTGAGAACATCAACACATCTTTTGATATCCACATCCGGGAATCTTGTCCAACGTTTAGCATGTATCATTGTTGTGGCCATCGGGACAAGCACTTCGAGGCCGTGATAGAGCATGTATTCATGTTCCCAGTTGCAGAAATCGGGAGAAGCTTCGCAGAACGGACTGTTGACTTCATTCAGTATTATCCTGATGTTTATCGGATTGGCAGCCAGTCCCCAGTGATTTTCGATTGTCACTTTAACTCCGGTTTTTTCTCCGTATTCAGCCATTTCCTTGAATGACTCGATGGCTTGTTTTAGATAGGGCACTATTTCGACATTCTGAGGATATCCTCCCTGTATTACGGATGCAGGAATGATCTGTGGTCCGCCGGTATTGACTCTCATTGACTGGACTCCTATCATTTTAGCCGCGTCGAGCCATACTTTTGCCACTCTGATGCCTTCCTTTCTCAGTTCGTCATTGAGATCTGCTATATTTCTCGGGGCATTGTTGGAAATATGAATCGCCTTTGTGCCTGTTGAGGCAATTTTGGAAGCGAGTTTTTCCAGGTAGCGTTTTGCCGAGGTGGTTGAGGGATCGAATTCTCCCACTCGTGTCTGTCCGTCTCTTTCAACCCTGGTATACATCGTTTCATCAGTTACGTCACCGAACAATGACGACCAGAAATCCATTGCAATCACACCGGGGTATGTGTCCTTTGTGAACTGGGGGAAGTCGAGAAGAGTGATCTCGCCGTATTTCTTTTTAAGCTCGGCGGTTTCCGGTCTTTCCGGTCTTCCCTGGACGGTTCTTCTTTTAAACAGCTGGTTTACCGCGTAGGAATTTGAGGCCATTTGCTTCAGTCTTTCGTTCCTGGAGCGTACCTTTTGTTTCGTTTCGGCAGCAGCTGCAGATGATGGAATAATACCCATTCCGGCAATTCCAAGAACACCGGCACCGGCGGTTTTGAGGAAGTCTCTGCGTCCGGAAGACGCGGGAACATGATCTTTACAATACTTCATAATATAAAATGGAATAAAAACGTAATTGCTTTGTTAAACAAATAACAGATATATGATTCCGACGCATAGAATCATTAACCCTGCATCGGATCAGTCATATGCTGACCTCCGGCAGAAAATACATAAAATGTATTTCAGCGATCAGATCAAAGCGTCCATCCCTTACGATATTCGTAATGGAAGTAGTTGTTGGCTTCCGGCAGGTTGGTAACCTTCATATTCTTACCGTCGTATTCCAGAGTTGTATGGGATTTCTGGGTTAGTATCGCGATGTTGGTAAGAAGCATTACCTCAGTCACTTTGGCTGCCCATGAGAAATCGTTGCTGGATTTTTTGCCGTTCATAATTGCTCCGATCCAGTCTTCATAGATATCGCCGGTTCTTTCAAGCCATGGTTCCGGTCCCTTGAAATCGGGGTCGGCAGGAACCAATGTCGGCATGGCACCGCTACCGCCCATCATAATTCCCTTGTCGCCATAGAATACTGTTCCCACCCGTCGTCCCGGTTCGAGTTTTTCAGGTCGTTCAGGCAGAAGTCCGCCGTCGCACCATTTTACTTTGACCGGAGGCATGTATCCGGTTTCCGGGCTGAATCTTTCGGGGAATTCGTATGTCACGGTCTGGGCAAGGGGAAGGTATTCGCTGTTGTAAGGTGTTGAAGTTGCCTGTATCTTCGTGGGATATTCGAGATTAAGGGCCCATAGCGGAGCATCGTAGATATGTGCTCCCATATCGCCCATGGCTCCTGTTCCATAGTCCCATAATCCACGCCAGACGAAATGGCAAATATCAGGGTTATATGGTTTTTCGGGAGCAGGTCCGAGCCAGACATCCCAGTTCAGGTTTTTGGGCACTTTAACGCCGGCGGGTCTTTTTATATCTCCCTGCGGCCAGAATCCTATCGGGCGGTCGGTAAACATATGGACTTCCCTCACATTTCCGATTACCCCTGAGCGTACCCATTCCACAACCCTTCTGGTTCCTTCGCTCGCATGACCCTGGTTCCCCATCTGAGAAACGATATCATATTCTTTCGCGAGTTCTGCAAGCTTCCTGCATTCATATACCGTCTTGGCCATAGGTTTTTCAACGAAAACATGCTTTTTCTGCCTCATGAATGCAGCAGCTATAGGAGCATGGTTATGGTCGGTGGTGGCAATAAGCACCGCATCTATTGACGGTTCCTTGTCGAGCATTTCGCGCCAGTCGGAATATACCTTCGCCCTGGGGTATCTTGCAAATACATAGCCGGCATATACTGAGTCAACATCGCAAAGGGCATAAATATTTGCCAGCTTCCTGGGTTTTCTCTGGGGTTGTCCTCCGGGGAATTGCTGGGGTACTCTTCCGGCCTGTGGCGGTGCACCTTGTTGTTGCTGCATTTGGGCCATACGGGCTGCACGTTCGGCTTCCATCCTGGCAAGCTCAGCCTTGCTGTATGGCTGTCCGGTTATGGTTCTCTGCGGCCTGTTAACCTGAACTTCCGGGTCACAGATGTTACTGATATCGCCTGCCCCCTGGGCACCGACACCAATACCCGCGACATTTATAAGATCGCTGGGAGCTTTCTGACCGCTTCCTGCAATAACATGTCGTGGAACTATCGTGAATGCAGCCGTTGCCGTACCGACAGTCCCAATAAACTTACGTCTTGAAAGGTTTTTGCTTTTTGAGGGTTTCATCATGAAGGGCTTTTGGTTAATAATCATCGAAAGTTATTAAAAATCCCGCAGGAATCAAGCGTATTACGCGGGTAACAATGAAAAAGTGTTTTGTAACATATTGTTTCAGGAACAGCCTTCCTGATTTTTTCTGTTAGCTTCTTCCTTAGCGTGCTTTATACTTACATTGAGTTCGAATCCTATCAGGATGGCTATCGAGTTCAGATAGAGCCAGAGCATTACGACCAGCAGGGTTCCCAGGGAACCGTAAAATTTGTTGTAAAGCCCGAAATTATTTACATAGGCCGAAAAACCCAGCGAAGAAAGTAAGAAGAGAATTGTGGCTGTTGTGGAGCCGGCTGAGAAAAATCTGAAGTCAGTCTTTTTTGCAGGTGCAAAAT
>WXFD01000021.1 GCA_009877105.1 Bacteroidales bacterium | reverse complement strand
AATGAAGACCATTTATCCGCTGTAAGCAAACAAAATGCGTCCGATGAGATGAATGCAAGGCCGGATGAGTTATCATCCGTTCATGTTAGCCTTGCAGAAATCGAAGAGGATGTTAAATTTGCTGAAGCGGTAAATGGTTAGCAAAAATATCTCTACTGTCAGATCAAGTACTGACTATTACACTTAAAGTCCAGTCGTCCTTGAAATCTGATATAATAGCTCTTTTAAGCTCATCTTTTGTCATTTTCCGAAAAAACTCAATTTCGGAATATATAAAATTTACTATTGAGACGGGATCCCGATATTCTTCACCATAAATATTCATATGATCGACACATCTTTTTGCCAATAGCTCATTACTTATCTCAACTATGTTATTCCCAGGAGCAATGACGACCTCATCATTACTTTTTATCAGAAACTTATCTCCTGACTTTATATAGTGATATACAACGCCATCGAGTTTTTCAATGTCAGGTTTTAATTCTATTAATATCTCACCGTTTTTATCTTTTTTAATGCTCTTAATTTCTATCGGCATGAAATCTTCCTCGCTGAATCCGGGAGGTAGACTTTGTTTACTGGTTGCGGTCACCTTTCTATCATTTAAGAAAGAATCGAACTCTTCTCTTAGTTCTTGCAGAGCTATATAACCGCGGCATTTTTTTGTAGTCCGGTTCTTAGGATGGAAATATTGCTTATTAGAAATAAGACATTTATTAATCCTTGCGGGCCGGCCTTTGTCCTTCTCATAAATACCCCAGCATCTTGAAAAGTTGGGACCATAGTAGGATGTCAGACCAAATCCTTTTTCTTCGAGTTCGTTATTAAAAACAATAGCATCAAAGGAGAGTTCTCCGACTCCTGCAACATCCAGGATGGTTCGTAGCCCACTATCACCAATCCTTTTAATAATTTCATCAAATTCTTTTCTTTCCATCTTTATTATAAGGTAAGTTTACTAATTCGCTATCAAGATTTCATAATGATCCACTTCATCCTATCATCCGCTTTTGCCAGGCACTCAGCCAGCTTATGGTTCGTGCTCGTTCTGATCCAATTATTGAGAAGAAGTGCATTGTATTATATTCATTTCTCATTCCAATTGACAAGCTGGACTATTTTCTCAATGCTGTAAAACGCATACATCAAATCAAGATTAAGCCCCTCCCTTGTCCTCATCCTCAATGGTAATTTCAAAAGCATTAAGCGCAGGTCGGAATTTTTCTCATAAGTAAAACTCATTCAGTTTTAATCTTTGCATACAACTGTTTACAAAAGATAAAGTCTAATTGTATTCGCCAGATCTTCTAGCTCGTATTCCTCAATTGTCATGTCAAGCCTGAAACCTCCATCGGGTAGTTCATAGTCTTCATAATTCAAGTCAACACCTTCTTTCTCGTATGTAAACGGCCCGTTCATTATAAGCAGATCATGCGCCATCAGCCATGCCAGGTAAATAAACGGCCTTACATACCTTTCAAACTCCTTCTTGTTTTTAAGAAACTCTTTTGCATATTCAGGCTTGTATTTACTTTCTACCCAGTCGCGGATTATTTTGCGGGGAATCTTCTTAATGTCAAATACCGGCAAGTTCCTTACTCTTTCACGCCTTGTTTCTATCTCCTTCTCCTTTTCAGCCATAAGTGGGTTCCTGTCCGTGAAGGTCTCCTCCGCGATGAACTTCATAAGGTCGCCGGCAAAAAACTCCGCCTTTGCTAAAAGTTCCGGAGTCACTTGGGGAGCCAGCTCAGCGGCATTTCTGAAACTGATTTCATCACCTTCCCTGATAGGTTCCAGGACGGAGAAATCCGAAAAGATGCTGATAAACATTGTCTTTTTTATACCTGTTGAGATATCTGACAGATACTTCTCGCGAGTAGAGTGATTTTCAAGGGAATCAATAATCTCTATACCGAAATGCATTGCAATGTCTTCAAGTTTCAGGATATAATTATTACCCTTTACCCTGTAATCCATGAGATGATCCTTCATTAGCCAGGTCTCCACAAGGTTAAGCGAGTTGAGGGTAATCGCGAGCCTGAAAAGGAATTCCTTCATATCGTCCCTGGTGAAGATTCTGTTGAAACCTGTGGCCAGCATGCACCACAGAATGGCGTAAGAAGATTCCGGCGGATGTCCGTGGTATTTTAAACAATCAACCGGCATACCCTTTGTAAAGGTCAGGTCTATTACGATATCATTTAAGTTGCTTTGATCCTGTCCCATCATTTTACCTGATAATTTTAAAATTCAACAATTACAAAATCCTGTCTTCAGGCCAGCAGAGCCAAAAGGGGTCATTCATGATATTGTCACTCAGTATAATACCAGTAATAAGCTTCATCCTCCTTTTCGGTAAACTCCTTTTTTCATTCATCGTTGTTTTCATACTTCAGACAACATAGCTGTCAGTTCACCTGTGAGTTAAATCTCTTGTTGTACCTGGTGAGTTCGTATTCCTTCACATTGAACTTGTCATCATTATTGAAGATGACACACTGGATCATTGATTTGTTCTCCCTGAACATGACTGCCTTTATTATGGCATCCTTGACATCTACATCCAGCAGAACGATGCACGGCATCAACCTGTCATTGTCTTCATGGTCGACCAGGCAGTAATTGCCATAATGTTTGATGCCCTGCTTTTCCAGCATGGCATAGCATATAATGGCATGTCTGGCCCAGTTTTCTTCAGAAAAATCATCAGCCGAGATAAAAATAAAGGCTTCACGGACCTTGTCACGTCGCATCACATGTTCAAAATCGCTCCAGGTGATAACCTTGTAATCAGACGTATCCTTGTCCCGAATTGCAAGCGAATATTTCTCCATAACTAGTGTGTTAATTATTAATAAATAACCCTTTCAGCAGGGTGTAGCATCCTTCAAATTGTGTTCCTATCCTTTAGCCCTGTAATTCATCAGGCGGTCCTTCATAAGCCAGGTTTCCACCAGCCCCAGTGAATTCAATGCTATCGGAAGACGGAACAAAAACTTCCTCATCCATTCATCAGCCTGAAACAGGCCCCCAACCAACTTATGGTTTGTGCTGGTTCTGACCCAATTGCTGCTAAGAAGTGCATTATATTCATTTATCATTCCAATTGGCAAGCTGGACTATTTTCTCAATGCTGTAAAACGTATACATCAAATCAAGATTCACCCCTCCCTTGTCCTCATCCTCAATGGTAATTTCAAAAGCATTAAGCGGCAGGTCGGAATTTTTCTCATCGATCATGCTCAACGCGTTCTCATCTTTGTAGACGAATCCGTTGGCCCAGAGCCATGTCAGGTAAATGATCCTGTATTCATGGTCAGACAACACGCTACATTTATAAATCGAATTGAAATGTTCAATCAACCTCTTCTTTTGGTCGTCGGTAAGGCTGTCAATGACATAATCGAACGTATTTATCCTTTTGGAGTTGTAAACGTTCTTTATCTCCGCGGCAAAGAACTTTCCCGCTGATTCAGCTTTCATCATTTTTCTGAATTTGTCTTCCGGCACATCAAAATACCTGTAAAGGCCGCCCTTTACAAATTCAATATCCAGGTGCTTCTTTCCTGCATCATATGCTGCTGAAGCGATGTTGGATGATTTTACTTTTTCACGTTTCATATCTTACAAATTATTGATTATTCCGGGTTTAGTTCTAATTGTTGCTGGTTAGTCAGCTTTCAGCAGTTCCCCTCTGAAGGCTTTGTCGAGATCATCCATTATTGTTTTACTTGGCCAGGCAGTAAATATTCCTGTATTCCCGTCTTCTCTTACTCCCCTGAGGAACATGTAAATAACCCCTCCGAAATCGCGTTCATAATCAAAACCTTTAAGTTTCCTTTCAAGATGGCGTTTAACAGCCAGGGTGTATATGTAGTACTGAAGATGGTAATTACTGCCCCTCATTCCTTCTTCCATGCCTTTCCTTTCATAGTCTTCCAGCTTGTTCCCAAGGAAATTCGATTTCCAGTCGAGGATATAGTACTTGTTATTATGCATGAACAGCAAGTCAATAAAGCCATGCATTACTCCCTCTATTTCCGGATCGGTGGTGAATTCCACATCCTTAATAATCTCGCGTATTTTGCTTTTCCTCAGCCTGTCGAGGCTGAAGTAAAACTCCAGTTCGGGCAGTTTTTCTGATTGCCTGACATCCTTAAGCTGAAGGAGTTTTACTCCTTTTTCATCTTTTACCCAGGCATTCATGCAATGCTTTACCAGATTTTTATAATGCTGCCTGTGCTCAAGCTTGAAAATAGTTGAATAATAACTTCCGGCTTCATCAATGGCCTTCTCATAAGTACCCGGATCGTTAAAATCGAGGTGCTCGAAAATACTGTGAAGGAAAAGCCCGGCCTTGGCTCCCCTGGGAAGTTCGTCAAACACGAATTTATCGTACGGATCATTGATCTCAGCCGGTTCGCTGGTTATCACCTCATGCTTATGGCTCAGGGAACTGAAGCTGTGAATGTCCCAGGTTTTAACGAACTGCTCAATACCCTCCACAGACCTGGATTCTTTAAGTGAGATTTCCTTATTGTCTTCAGGTCTTTCCGGTGGAGTGACGGGACTTACTTTTAATATTTCAATAAGATCATTCTGCCACCCGGATTTGGCTGATTTTTCCTTAAGAGCTTCTATAAATGGCTTTACTGATGCTCTTTCGAATTTCCGGAAATAATTCACGTTTATGTAGCATTTATATATTGCCCTGGTAAGTGCAACGTATATGAGTCTTCTGTTTTCCTGGTCGATGGCATCAAGATTTCTTCGCTGAAGCTCACCCTTGTCATTCAGGGCAAAAAAGTATTTCCCCTTGTCTGCATCACGATACTCTACGATGTCTTTAGTCCATGAGGTGAGGTCAAGGAATGGAGCAAAAACAACTTCGTATTCAAGCCCTTTCGACTTATGGATGGTAACTATTTTAACTGCATCCTCGTCACTTTCAATCCTTTGTACATATTCATCATCCTTTGTTCTCAGGTTCATTGCCTTTGAGAACTTTGATATCAGGTCATCCTCCTTCAGCTTCCCTTTGGTTTCAAAATCGTGGAGTATTTCCATCAGCTGGTAGTAATTTGAGAGTGTCCGCAAACCTCCTTTATTTGACTTTTCAGTACATTTTCCCCTGACACTGAATCTGTCAATGAAAGATGAGAGCATGCCATAAATTCCGTCTGTCTTCCATGTCTCCCTGAGCCTGTCAAACTCCCCCAGAATCTCTTCGTCCTTCTTCTTTGCAAGTTCAGTGGTTGTAAAACCAAGGTTCCTGTTTAACAGAGCCCTGTTGATAGACTTTTTGGAAGGACGGTTCACAGCATTCATTATATAGAACAGCTGTTCAGCTTCCGGGGTATTAAGAATCTGCGTGGTATCCAGTGTTATCGCCTGGATGTTTTTCTGTGTGAGGGCTTCCTTTATATCACGTGCTTCCTCGTTTGTGCGGACAAGAATGCCGATATCCTTGCTTTCTATAGGTTTGCCATTGATGGTGAATTCACCTGAGAACAGCACTCTTTCAGTTTCCGAGGCTACGAAATCAATAATACTCTGGTAAAAAGAATCCTTATTATGATTCTTTTTCTCTTTGCCTGGAAGAAGTTCCAGGCTCTCCTCATCATGTTCTATAATTGTAATTGGGACAACGTTTTTGTTGTTCATCTTCATTTCTTCCATTTCAGGCTTACCCGGACAGACAGGATAATACCTGATCTGGTTGTCTATAAACATATTGTCCACCGAGCTGAAGAAAAGATTTAGTGCTTCAAGCATTCGCGGGGTGGACCTGAAGTTCCTGTTCATCTCGGCTACTGAATCGGGATCGGCTTCTCTTATTTTTTCCCGTGCGGCTTTGTAGGTATTGAGGTCGGCTTTTCTCCATCCGTATATCGACTGTTTGGGGTCGCCGATAAAAAAAACTCTCTTGTTTTCAAAGACTCTGTCAAAGATCTCATACTGGTACTTGTCGGTATCCTGGAATTCATCAATGAAAAGGACCTCATATTTAAGCATCAGCTCTTCCTTTACCCTTTCCCTGGTATCGTGTACCTTCGAGATCATGTCGTCATATCCGATATAATTTTTGGTTTTTTTAATTGATGAAGCCATTGGAAAATACTTGCCTTCGTTGTCTTCATGGAGCGTAAGTCTATATAAAAGCAGGTTAAGGACATGCTGCTTGATCTCCTTTTTCAGCACAGCCTCTTCTGTTATTCTTTCTATTGTCTCAGTATACAGTTGCGGGAAAGAGTCTCTTATATAGTCTGATGAGAATTTCTTCTCCATGTAATTAAGCCTGTCAGTCGCCGCATATAGTTTTTCAACGAAACCGTAAGCATACTCATCTCCTTCAGCCGATTTTTTAAATTCATCTTCAGATTGATTTAAAAAAGCTTCAAAATCCGTCTTACATATATTGCCTGATTTTAAGTTGCAGTATTTTTTAAGCAGTTCAAGCAGTTCAATTCTGAAATAACCAATAATTCCTTTAGATATTACTTTATAATATTCTTCCGCAAGCTCTTCCGGGGTTTTGCATCTATCAGTAAGTTTTCTTGCATTACCATTTCTCTGAGAAAGCTCCCGGATTGCTTTTTCATTTTTTCTTACATATAAGAAATAGTTATCTTCAATTTCTGATATTCTTTTCAGGTAGTTTTCTATTATAATTTCCGGATTATCCCCGTTATCAGTTGTGTCATTTATAAAAAACAATTTATTGTCGAGCCGGCATTTGAGTGCATCTGTCAGAAGTCTCCGAAGTTTGAAAGTCTGGCTGCTGTTCTGCCTATCGAAGAAATCAAGGAGGGCTTCAAGGTTTTTCGGGTCAAGGACGGCAATCTCCTTTCTCCAGAATTCGTTGATTACCGTCTCCAGTATTTCTGATTCGTCGGTTATTATTTCGCTTTCAAACACGCTCTTTGTTTCAAATGAGAATTCCTTCAGTGTCTCCTGGCAAAAGCTGTGTATTGTCATTACATTAAGTTCATCGAGCGCCTGTACAGCCCTTGACAGCCTGTCCTTTATTCTTTCATTACTTATTCCCCGGCTGTCATTCCTGTAGCTGTCCAGGAGTAGTTTTATCTCTTTCTCCGGATTGGTTCCATTGACAGCGTAAGCATATGCTTCACGGATGAACCGCCTGATCCTTATCTCAAGCTCTGCAACGGCGGCATTTGTGAATGTAACCATGAGGATTTTTTTCAATTCAATTTCCGGGTCGGTCTCGATGATTACTCTGAGTGCCATTACGGCAATTGAAAATGTTTTACCGGTTCCGGCACTAGCCTCGATTATTTTCCGGCCATCAAGCTTTATGGTTTTTGCATCGAAGGGCATGTCATTCAGTGTTAAAAGCTTATTATTGCGTTTATCTTTATAGTATCTTCCACCCATTTCTGGAAATTTTCTGCAAACAGCCCCTCATCCCACGCCTGCCTGATATACAGGTTTGCAAAAGAATATTTCTCCGGATATGCAAGTTTTTTAATTTCGTACAGGGCCTCTTTCTTCAATTTCTCAATTTTCGCCTCATCAGAGTTGCTCTTATTTTCTTCCTCTATGAGTTCAAATATTTTTTTGGATGCCTCTTCCGCAAAAAGAACCATTCTATCCCTGGCTTCAAGGTAAAGCTTTACAATCTGTTCAATCTTGTCTGATGCATCCTTCCTGGCAATTGTATCAAGGAAAAATTCTTCAGGATTATCCCTTCTTACACATACAGACCTGATTTTCTCCCCTGATGCACATAAGGCAAGATGGTTCATTATTGCCCTTACTTTATCGCGGTGTTCGAACTTACGGGATACACAATAGGTTATAATCTCTTTCGCATTGTAAATCTTTTCAACAGTTCCTGATACTGTCACCTTGAAATCGGCCTTGCCCTCATATTCAAACTCGAGTGGTATGCTTACCAGTTTCATATCAGGATCGCCGGAAATTCTTTGATAGTATCTGTCTTTTACATCCTGTATTTCCGTTTTAATCTCCTCGAACTGCCTTATTCCGGCAGCTCCCAGCTGGAGCTTCCCATCCATTTTAAGCTTTTTGATGAGTGTCTTTTCCTCCAGCCTGGTTTCCATGAAAACCTTTCTAATCTCCCATTTCTGGAGATGGTCAGGTTCAAGCATTTCCGTTTCGCTGAGGGGGCCTTCAATTTCCTCGAACTTTATGCCCATCACTTTTTCGTAGTACCATTTTATGGGATCTTCGAGAAACTTCCTAAGCTGAAATAGGCTTATCTCCCTTAACTCTGTCATACTGTCGGCTTCTGTTTTGTCCTGGAAAGCCATACCTGCTTTTTCCCCGTAGAGATAAGAAAAAAATCTCCTGTCATCCTTTCTATATTTCCCGCTGAAGCCGTGCAGGGGATGTTCCTGCAGCAGCTTCTCCCTGATAAATGTCGGGTTTTCAACCATCCCCTCCAGAAAGTCCATAAGCTGATCAGCAACAATTGAAGGTGGAATATTGGTATTATCCTTCCTGTCCTTGCCGATGAAACTCAGGTAAAGGTGGCTTCTTGCTGACATAAGCGTTTCGAAGAAGAGCATTTTATCATTTTCTTTTTTATTGTGGTCGCCGGTTTCAGGATACTTGCTGATGAGGTCAAAACCATAGGGAGAGTCCCTGGGTGGGAAAACTGAAGAATTAAGTCCCAGGAAAGCAATAACCTTTGCAGGCAGCCCCCTGGCAGCGCGATATGAAGAAAAGGTTACTTTCCCGGAGTTGAATCCGAATTCTCCCGGCTCACTCATAAGCGATCTTTTTATGCCCTGCCAGAAAACCGTGAATTCAACTCTCAGCGGTTCATCATTTTCATCTTTCAGTTTTTCTGCCTCTTCCTGGCTGTTAAGCCTGTAATATATGATTGCAAGATCGGGCTTGTCAGCATTTGCGGCCTGAATCATTTTCTCCAGCACATCGGCAATTACAAAATCCTTCCACTCTTTAAGGGTTCTGGTTTCCTTTTTTGCTCGTACTACATTCTTCAGGTCATTGATAAAAGCTGTCAGTCTGAATATCTCCTGGCCACTTTCCTCTTCAATATCGTTGAACGGATAGAGGCCTGATTCTTCCCCGGGCATGTCATAAAGATTCTCTGTAAGCATCGCATATCCCAGCGTCAGCTTCTTAAGACCGAAATCCCAGCTTACCCAGCGGGTCTCATCATAATCCTTGCCTTGCTCATCCGTCTCTGGTTTATCAATGCCAAAACGGATATTGGCCTTATCTACCAATGCCCGGATCTTTTCAAGATCAGTGATTTCATACCTGGCTGATATGTGTTTGGTTTCCAGAAGACTGAGAACTTTCTCGGAAGTGAAATCATTTTCCCCGAAATCAAGTATGGAGGTGAATGCGGTTATAACTGATTCTTTCTGACTCGCCGATACACCCAGTATTTTGTATGGTATCTTAAAGCCTGCATTGTTGAATACAGCCTTTATATACGGTGCATAAAGGTCAATGTTCGTTGTAAGAACCAATATATCACGCGGATAGAGGTCCTTATGGCGGTTTTTCAGGTCAGTGAGGTAATTGAACAGGATTTCAACTTCCCGTACTTCAGTATAAGCCGAGTTTATCTGGATACTCTCATCAGAATCAAGAAATTCCGAGGTAGCTGCCACGGCTTCCGATGATTCTGTATTCCTTAAAACCAAATGCTGAACCTTGTTTAGGAGGCATTTGTCTCCAGGATCAGCACAAACTGATTCTATGCAATCTGTATTCATGATTGATGCCAGTTCTGAATATTTTTTCCCCCAGCTCTTTAAAAGTGAGTTTCTTGCTTCATTGGTTTTTGTTATGTCCTCTGATGGATATATAATAAAGTGACTGACATCAGTTATCTCCGACAGCTTATCAAATATTTCAATATGAAAAGGGGTGTATATGGAGTTGCCAAATAGATTAATGACCGGATACTTCAATTTAATCCTATGCCTGTTTTCTTCATTTTTGAATGCATCCAGCAAATCAAGCCTGATTTTATACCTGGCACGGATGTGGTGATCAATATCCAGTTTCTGCCACAGCCATTTCTGCCATTTTTCAGTTTCCGAATCAGAATAAACAAGTCTGTTATCATTCCATTCTGCTATCATTCCTGCCCTGTAAATCTGGTACTGGTCGAAAAGGTTGGCAACTCGTTCAGCCAGTTGGACACGCCTGAGATTATCATCAGAATAGTATTCGGTTACCTTGTTGAATTCAGGTTCATTTAAAAAATCAGAACTTCCCAGAAATTTGTAGATAATCCATTTTGCAGTTTCCTGATCCCTTTCAGTCTCATGACCACAGATGAATTTATAAAGGTCCCTTAGGAATTTATCCTGGTTGACAATTGCAAAGTTGGCAAAAACCCCATTGTTCTTTTTTGCAGCTGTCTCTATAGAGATCCATTGACCCATTCCTGATGTCGGGGCAATGATCCAGTCTTTCGTAAATATGTTGGTCTGCTGGCCATTTATCTCAGCAATGAGCTTTTCGAGCAGCTTTTCAATATGATTGGAATGAAATACTTTTTTTGCCATGGTGATGATTTTTAGAATAGCCTGGTAATTCCTGATGCCCTGTTTACTTCCCTGTCGGTTGCAGCTTCCAGTACTGTTGGACAAGATTTCAGGAGCAGGTTTTTTCTGGCACGGCTTACGGCAGTGTACAGCAACTCTTTTGTAAGTATCCTGTTATTTTCGTTTTCAGGAAGAATGACTGCCACAGAATCAAATTCTGATCCCTGGCTTTTATGAATGGTCATCGCAAAAACAGTTTCCCATTCATTCAGATATCCGGGAAGGATTGCTCTTGGCTTTTCAGGATCAGCGCTTTCAAACCATGCAATCAGTGTGGGATCATCTTTGCTTTTTCTTCTTACAAGTCCGACATCGCCGTTAAAAACATCTAGCTCATAATTATTGGATGTAACCATAATCGCCTGATTGTGATAGAATGTACCGGAGGGATTGAATAATTCCTGATTTTCTGTTTCATTTGAAAACTCATCCGATATCTTCTTTTCAGTAAATAATTGATTTACCCTGTTTTTAAGCAGTTGTTCAATCTTCTTATTCATTTTGTACACCCCGTTGCCGCCTTCCCTGATGGCACAAAGTACTCTGAAGGATTTAAGCTTTTTAAGGGCTTCCTTAATATCAGGCTCGGTGATATAATCAATATAGGCAAGGGCCATTGCCTCAAGCTGGGAACCCAGATGATCCTTACCTGCTTCCGGTTTAAATGCATCGCCCATTTTGATTTCCTGATATGAATCCAGCAGTTTTAGCAATTTCCCCTTTTCCCTGTTTACAATAAGTTTACATGCTTTGGTAATCTCCTTGCTTTCAGTCCTGTAATTGCGTAGCAGATGAATCACGTGCTGAGAAAGAGGATTTTCATTCTTTTGGTCAAGCACCATGTCTGATGGGATTTGCCTGTCAAGAAACTCATTGCAGAACTTCATCCTTTCGGGGGAAAGATGATTTATAAAAGTTTCCTGGGTTTTGCATAGGTCTCCAAATATGCTTCCTGCTTCAACTGATGAAAGCTGGTTCATGTCACCAAGGAAAATTATTCTGTTTTCGGAATGCACTGAATCGAGCAGTTTGCACATAAGTGCCACGTCAACCATAGAAGCTTCATCAATAATTACAAGGTCATGACCAAGAGGGTTTTCCGAGTTATGCCTGAAAAGGCTGCTCATAGGCAATGACTCAAGAAGCCGGTGTATGGTTTTTGGAACCAGGGTTTCAATTCTGTCAGATATTCTTTTGAGTTCACTATTCAGGGCAATTGAATTACGAAGAGATTCTCCAAGCCTTGCTGCAGCTTTACCGGTTGGTGCTGCGAGCGCCACCTTTAATTCAGGAATCTGATTATAAAGAATGGCAAGGATCTTAGCAACGGTTGTGGTTTTTCCTGTTCCTGGCCCACCGGTTATGATTGAAAAATTATGCAGGCATGAGTTCAAAGCTGCTACTTTTTGCCAGTCGATCTTTTCAATATCATCAAGTCCGTCATCGCTTACCGGATGTCCAGTTTCAAAAATATCATGTATCAGTTTCTTATTTTCAGTCAGCCATTTTAATCTTGCGGGGATCTTTTTCTTTTCAGCTTCGACAAGTCTGTTTATTTTTTCTGCAATCCTCGCCTGGTATTCAAAGTATCTCTGCATATAAAGAAACTTGCCTTCCTCTAGCACAAAAGGACTGAGTTTAATTGCAGGATTACTTGTTACAAAATCCGATTCATCCAGTGTTCTTAAATCAAGGAGTTCATCTTCGCTTATGCACGGATTGACCTTAATTCCGCTTTCAACATCAGTTTTGTATACTTCGGTATTTACGCAGATACTGCCTTCTGAAAGAGCCTCGGAGACTGCATATGCCCAGGGTTTGATTTTTGGGAAATACTCAGCAAACACTCTGTGGACATCTATCGCTTCTGCCATAATTATGATTGTTATCGGTAGTTACTTGATATTTGTTTTATTGGTTCTTAATCCAGGGCAGTTTACTCATGGTCATCTGCCTCTTCGTAAAAAACTCCTTTTTCATACTCCCTTTTACCGGTCAAATTGACTTCAGAGTCCCCGGCCTCTTCACCAAAAAGTTCTTTGATCATAACTTCGGGCATGCCTAGAAGCTTTGCCACATCAATATTCGTTATGGGGCCAGACACGCTTCCCTGATTCTTTTTCTGTTTTTTCAGAGCCTTTCCCCTGTTCAATTCTGTTTTCTCCATCTTATTGACCTTCAGTTTTTTTGTAACGTTTGAATCAGCGGTTTCAGTATATCGTTCAAAATAAACCGTACAATTTTTTAATACTGATCCGGCCGGAATAGGTGCGTCCTGTCCGTTCATTTCAATGCAATGATACGTGCCTGATCCTCCGCCTATTTACGGAGAGGATTTTAAAGCACGTTCTTTCTGAATACCAGGCCGTTGTTTTCCGTGATAGGTTACTTCAGTGTGCTGGGTTGCATTTTCCAGTCTGTCGATGGCTTCGACCACCTTGTAGCAGGCTTCATGCTTGTTCTGGAAATTGCTGGTTAAACCGGAATGCGGCAGGCAGCATTCGGTGCGCGGCTTTTTGAATCAATCTCAATCCATGTTCAGTTTCCAAAGTGGAAGATTTATTCATAAGTTTGTCTGGAATAGTAATCTTTCTATGAAACCCACATGTATCAAATACACAAACACCTGTTTATATTATTCTCATTCATGTGGTTCCCATCATACCTGTAAAATCAAAATCATATTATAATGAAAAATCTTATCATTGTTTTATCAGCACTGATTACTGCTATTCTTCTTTCCTGCAATAATAAAGCAGAGAAAAACGTGCCGGATGCTGAATTCCGTTTCGAGGAATACACAATCATGCAGCTTCAGCAGGGCTATGACAACGGTGAATACACCGTTACCGATGTGGTTCAGGCCTACCTTGACCGGATCAGCGCCATTGATGACAACGGACCAACCCTCAATGCAGTGATTGAGGTCAATCCTGATGCACTGGCCATAGCAGCACAGCTTGACGCGGAGCTGAAGGAGGGCAAAAAGCGCGGTCCCATGCATGGTATACCGGTGCTGCTTAAAGACAACATCGACACCCATGACCAGATGGCAACCACTGCAGGCTCGCGTGCACTGAGCGGCTCGCGCCCGCTGCAGGACAGCTATGTGGCTATGAAGCTGCGCGAGGCAGGAGCCGTCATCATAGGCAAGGCTAACCTCAGCGAGTGGGCCAACTTCCGCGGCAACCTTTCCTCAAGCGGCTGGAGCGGCGTGGGCGGACAGACAAAGAATCCCTATGTCCTTGACCGCA
>WXFD01000020.1 GCA_009877105.1 Bacteroidales bacterium | reverse complement strand
TCGTGCAGGTCTTGCAGGTCGTGTAAGTTGTTTACGTAGTGCTGGTTATGTGGCTCGTGCCGGATGTGTGATTAGTGCCCTAACTGATAATTGCTAATTGCCAATTGCTAATTGTTTATACATCGCCTATCATACATAATACATAATACATTGTCTTGCGGTCCCTTTCTTTTGCGTATTTCGTCTTACATCGAGGCTACAGGTTTCATGCTCTTCCCGCGTACCGCTCGCCGCTCGCCGTTCTTCCGCCCTGTGCCCTGTGCTCTGTGCCCTGTGCCCTGCGCCCTGTGCCCTGCGCCTCATTCATACCTCAGCGCCTCCACCGGATTCATTGTTGCCGCCCGCCAGCTCTGCCAGCTCACGGTAAGTATGGAAATTATGATTGCCGATAAAGCTGCCAGGACAAAGATCCACCAGCTTATTTCTGTTTTGTAAGCAAATCGTTCCATCCACTTTAAAATCAGCCAGTATGAAACCGGAACCGAAATAACGATCGCGAGCAGAACCCATTTGATATAAGCAGTATTCAGCATCACTAAAACCTCAGATTCCAAAGCTCCGTTAACTTTCCTTATTCCAATCTCCTTTTCCCTTTTGGATATGCTTATCAGCGATATCCCGAATAATCCCATCACTGACAGCACCATTGCCAGAAGTGAAAATGCCTTTATAATATGGCTTTGGTTTCTTTCGCGCAGGTAGAATTTATCTATCTGTTCGGTTAAATAGCGTACTTCAAAAATCTCATCAGGAGAAATCCTGGAATAGAGATCCCTGAATTGCCTGATAATTTTTTCATCATTCACCCCGTCCGTTTTGATTGCAAGGAGTCCCATCCTGGCAGGATTCTGAGGCAGTATGACCATGGGCTGAATGGATGAATGCATTGAATGCGCGTGAAAATCCCTTAGCACCCCTCTCACCCTGAAGGCAAGCAGGTTATCTCCGGCTTTTACATTATGCAATTTGGCAGCCGATTCATTTATAAGCACTTCCGGCGTACCCTCCTTGTAGGGGCCGAAAGGAGATCCGTCAATTACCTCTATGCCCAGCAGTTCGGTCATTCCTTCACCCATTATCAGACCATCAAACCTGATTATTTCTCCCGATATATCTGCAAGATTTACCGGCAGGAAATGTTCAAACGGAGGAATGAATGATCCCCCCGCCACACTGATCACTCCGGGTATATTCCTAATCTCATCGCGCAGAGCAAGGAAATTGTTTCTCAGCTCGTCGGAACTCAGATCAGCTACAATCACATTTTCAGGATTTATGCCCGTGTAACCGCTCCTTGTATATTCTAGTTGTTTTGATACCGCGATAAGTCCGGTCACAAGCATCATATAGATTGTGAAATGAAGCAAAAGAAATGAGTAATTCCATCTTTTCGACCCGTTTTGTCCCGGAATCTTTCCCGAGATCAGTTTATAAGCAGATATCCGCGAATAGCTCATCCCGATAATCCAGCCCGACAGGAGTCCGGTCAGGAGAATTAGCATTACAAGCCACACCCACAACCGGGGAGTCAGAAAGATCTGACCGTACAGTGTTTTTCCAAGAGTGTTGTTTATAAATGGAATTCCAAATTCAATAACGAAGATTGCCGGGATAAGGCTAAGCAATACTATAATAAAAGATTCCAGGATTACCATTCTCCTGATCCTGGCCTGAGAAGCGCCATACACTTTCCTTGTACCCAGTTCCCTGGTTCGTTCTGACACTCCTGCCCGTGAAAGCAGAACAAAATTTGCAAGCGAGATCAGAAGAATCATCAGTGATATAATTTCATAGTATTTTAGTTCCTCTGCATTTCCTTTCCGCAGAAAAAAGCTTCCGGTTATTTCTTCCGAACCGAGGTAAATATCAGCAACAGGCTGTAATTTAAAGCGGAGTGTATCCTGCGCGGGATTGGCAATCAATTCCTTGTATTTTTCCATTTTTGCAGACAGCTCGGTTGGATCTGCATTTTCATCAAGTACCAGGAGAGAAAGGAATTCGGAATTCCTCCATCCCAGGGGTTGGATTTCCGATGACCCGTAATCCCCCAGGTCTCTCTGAAACTGTCCCAGCATCTTACGGCTAAGTTGAATATCGGCAATAAATTCCGGGTGAAGAGTTGAATTTGAAGGAAATTCCCTGTAGACTCCGGAAATGGAAAGCTTTAAAAAGCCTTCCGGAAATCGCAGCTCAATCATTTCTCCGGATACGGAGAGGTTTCCGAAATACCTGATGGCGGAATTTTCCGAGATTGCCACCTCGCTCATCGAACCGGCCGGTGTGCCCGAGATAAAATCTATACCCATGATCCTGAAAACCGATGGATCGGCAAACCCGAAATTCTCTTCCCTCACGGTTTCGGTTCCCTGAACCTTGATCTGAACGGAACCGGACTGGTAATACCTGAAATAATCCTTTACTTCAGGAAATTCATTTTTCATCGATTCGGCCAGAGGATAGTGTACATGTGAATTCTTGCCGGAAATTATCCTATACACATTCCTGTGGTCTGGAATGAAGGTATCAAACGATTTTTCATGGATTACCAGAGCCATCAGAACAATAATGCACCCGAGTCCTATTCCAAGACCCAGAATGCTGATTAATGAAATAACCTTTTTTCGCCGGATGCTTCTAAAGGCCGCCGTCAACTCTTGCTTTACCATGACATTCTATTTTAAAAAATGTGTGCCAAAATAATGCCATTCTTATATGTCATTGAATTTTAAGCTATTACATTTTTCAACATTATGCAATATGTTAATTATTTTTACAACTTATTGTAAAATATTTTTACAGTTTATTGACTTTGGAATTTGTTTCGAATAAATTTAGCCACGGAGGAGAAAGGGAAAAATAAGTGTCGGTAATCATTAAAAAGAAATTGCTATGATTATACTGATAATCTTATAACTTTGACAGCCAATGTTTTATCCTTTATTTAATTAACTCCCTTTCCCGGATTCACAATGCTTTAATTTACCCCCTTTCCCGGGTTCACAATGCATACACTTACCCCCTTTCCCGTTTCCCCCAAGGGGGAAAAGCTCTGCTGCTTAATTTGTTATATCAAGCATTAAAGTTCATAGTTCTTCCCAATATTAGCAGAATTCTCTTGCTCCTTCACCCCTGGGGGAAGGCTGGGAAGGGGGTATAACCGGCAGGGAACTACAGGTGATTAAATAATTACAAAAAAACTTCAGAACTCCTTTATTCATTTACACTATTTTCTGTTATCCCCCTGCTTTCATTTACCCCCTTTCCGTCCCGATAGCTATCGGGATCCCCCAAGGGGGAAAAGCTTCTTCCAATGGAGGTTGCAGGAGAGCGTAGAACTTAAAGCACAAGTCATTCAAGTTGTGCAGGTAAAGCCCCCCTGGAGAAAGAAAAGACCTTCTGTACCGTATCAATAACGACACTCGGGGAAATGGATCAAAAAATGATTGCCATGGCTATCGAAAGACACTACGGTAACCTTACAGCCGCGGCTGAGCAACCTGGAATCGACACTATCTTCTGCATGAGTTTTCATAATTGAACTTTTTTCCGGCAAATAGATGTTAAATTTGCAGCCACATTTCTGCAGATGAAGGAAAACGAACTGACAGGGTTGTTCAATGGTCATCCGGTACTTTCCGCGTTAACCGAAGCCGTAAGGGCAAACACTGCCACGAGGCTGAACGCCGAAGGCTTGTCGGGATCGGCAAAAGCGATCGCGCTGGCCGGGGTATACCTCAAAACAGCCCTCACGCACCTGGTTATAGTGCCGGAGAAGGAAGATGCCGCGTACCTTTACAACGATCTC
>WXFD01000019.1 GCA_009877105.1 Bacteroidales bacterium | reverse complement strand
AACACGATAAGAATATAATTTTCAACCGAGCTTGCGAGCTCGACAAAGTCAATCATGTGCGGTTCCCTGCCCGACGGGTCAGGCGGGCATCATACCATTAAAATCAAAATTATATTATGATGAAAAAGATCGTATTAATCATCTGCCTCGGCGTACTGTCCGGTATTCCGGTCATTCCGCAGGAAAGTCCGAATTATGACGAGAGCAGGGTTCCGTCATTCAGTCTTCCCGAACTTCTGATTACCAGGGAAGGGAAACGCATATCCACCGCAGCCGAATGGATGGAAATCAGGCGGCCGGAGATCCTGTCGCTGTTTGAGAACAACATCTATGGCAGGATCCCCGGTAAACTTTCAGCTGATTTCCGGAAGGTGATCGAGCAGGACAACAATGCCCTGGGAGGAAAAGCCGTGAGGAAACAGGTTATGCTGAATTTCCGCAGCAACAACCGGGATCTTAAGGTCAATCTCCTTATTTATCTCCCGAAGACCGGCAGTAAGGTTCCCGTTTTTGTGGGTTATAATTTCGATGGTAACCAGGCGGTTGTTGATGATCCGGCGGTTTTTGTCACGAGTTCGTGGATCCGCAATGATCCGGCATCCGGTATAACCAACAACCGCACCACTGAAAAATCGAGGGGAACGGATAAAACAGCCTGGCAGATTGATAAAATTATCTCATCGGGATACGGTCTGGTCACCCTTTATTACGGGGATGTGGATCCCGACAAGGACGATTTTACGGATGGTGTACACCCTCTCCTGTATAAGGATGGTCAGACCATGCCTCTTCCGGATGAGTGGGGCTCAATTGGTGCCTGGGCATGGGGATTGAGCCGGGTTATGGATTACCTGGAAAAGGATCCTGACATTGACGCATCGAAGGTGGCGGTAATTGGTCATTCGCGGCTCGGCAAGACGGCCTTGTGGGCAGGGGCGCTCGATCCGAGGTTTGCCATCGTCATCTCAAATAATTCCGGCTGCGGGGGAGCAGCTCTCTCGCGCAGGATGTACGGAGAAACCCTCGGCGGGATGAACCGGTATTTCACCCACTGGCTGTGTGACAATTGCAGCAGGTATGACAACGATGTCAACCTTCTGCCGGTCGATCAGCATATGCTTATTGCCCTGATGGCTCCGCGGCCCGTTTATATTGCAAGTGCCGAAGAGGACAAATGGGCGGATCCGAAGGGAGAATATCTTTCAGGCTATTATGCCACACCCGTTTACGAGCTTTTCGGGAAACAGGGACTTCCCTCCCCTGAAATGCCCCCGGTCAATTCACCGGTGATGAACACAATCGGCTACCACATCCGCAGCGGAGGCCATGCGGTCCTTGAGTATGACTGGGATCAGTTCATACGCTTTGCCCGGATGCATTTCGGAAAATAAACCACTGGCCACCTGTTCAGAATAGCTGCGCCCCAAATTCTCCTTATCATATATAACCATGCGAAAAATCAGAAATGCCTTCAGTTTCCTTGCAGTTGCTGCTTTTACGCTTCAGGCAGGCGGCTTCGGACCGGGTAAAACAATAATTACCGATTCGGGTCATTACAGCAATGTGTTCGGGGAGTTCAGGAACTTCAGGATATTCCTGCCGCCGGCATATTATGAAAATCGTGGTAAAAGATATCCTGTAATCTACTTTTATCATGGCTGGTCGCAAAGGTATTTCGGAAGCATAAGCTCGGAAGGCTACGATGAGGGAAAAAGCAACGGCGGCGACAATATTGCCGCATTTGTTGAAACCCATGACGTGATTGTTGTCAAACCCGACGGGTATAACCGGAAACCGCATGAGGAATACTACCTGCGGCCATACAATGTCTCACCGGTTGAGACTTTTCGCCAGTATCCCGTTTACTTCCCTGAACTTGTGAAATTTATCGACAATAACTACAGGACCATTCCTGACAGGGAGCACAGGGCAGTTGCGGGGCTCTCCATGGGCGGGTTCATGGCATTCTGGATCGGCGGCAAGTATCCGGACCTGGTAACGGCAGCCGGCAGTTTCTGCGGGTCGCCCGAATTTTATGCCGGTCCGCAGGAGTTTCCTGCCGAATACAGGCACATTGACCTGGCAAAAAACTACAAGGGAGTCAACGTCAGGCTGAATTACGGCAACAGGGATTTTATCCGCTGCTATCACCGTGATCTTAACAGGATCTGGCCAAACATCATGGACAATTATCAGTACAAAATATATGAAGCTGAACATACCACATGCGGACTCGGTGAAATGTTCGGATTCATCATGCAGACATTTGCCGATCCGCCTAAAAAGCCCCTGAAATGGCACCACATTGATGTGTATCCCTCATTTGAAGTCTGGGAATACCAGGTCAGTTCCGACCGTAACCTGCCCGGTTTCACCATTCTTGAGAACGTGGATAACAGGGGATTCAGAAGCTCGGTACGGGAATTCCTGCCCGACGGCGAACTTCTGCCCTCCGTCAGGCTGAGTGTGATCACGGCCCCCGTATATGACAAGAACCAGCTTTACACCATCAGGGATTTTGATCTTCAAACCTTTTCCTGCACTGAAAAAACCATTCGCAGCAATGAATCCGGCCGGCTGAAGATCGATCTCGACGGCGGGCTGCATGAGATAGGGATAAACAGGATCAGGGACAAACCAAATCTGTGTTGCGGCAGTGTTGTGATTGACGGTCAGCCTTGGGTTATTGCCGGCAGGGAAGCCAGGATCAGACTACGCATTCTGAACAAGGGCAACTCTGAAGCAGTGAAGGTAATGGCTGTTGTGTCGGCGGCCGGTGGCAATGCGGCTATCCGTCAGAATACTGCATCTTTCGGTAACATTGCGCCGGGAAACAGCAGCCAGGGAAGCGATTATTTATCCTTCTCGGTGACTGCTGATACCATTGAGATGGTAAAACTAAAACTTATGATCAGGGACGGGAACAGGAATGAATGGTCAGATCAAATTGAGATCGCGGTAAGGAAAGATCCCCCGGCAATTGAGAATTTTGAAATTGCCGATGGCCGGCTTTTCAATGTGGCATGTTCGGGAACAGATACGTCAGCACTTTTCCTGGGAAACGGGAACGGGGACGGAATTGCCAACCCCGGTGAATCGATAGTAATTCTTGTGAAAGACCAGGGACTTTTCAGGCGGACCGAATTGTTTTCAGCAGATCAATACATTAATAAGAATGGCATAAATGAAAGACACAGCGATAACTGGGCCAACTATGACCACGTCGGCGGTTCGGCCAAATACTCGGTGCCGCTGATTTCATCGGATTGCCCTGAAAATCATAATATTGAATTCATAGCTTCTTACTGGCTCCCCTCCTACCCTGATCATATAATAAAATATGGCAAAGTCTCCATCCCGGTTTCCGGCCAGGACAACACGTCCCCCGAAATAAGATGGATAAATGTGACAGGAGACAATACGGTGCAGGTTAAAATCAGGGATGGCGCCGGGATCAGGTCGGCAAGAGCCCGGTTTACTTCAGGCGGTGAAGATGGAAGGGTTTTCGAGGCAGATCTGAATGATGAAGGGAGAGACGGTGACAGGATAAAAAACGACGGTTTGTTCAGCGCAACCGTACCAAAACAAAATTTCGGATTGTTCAGGATGGAAGTGGAAACAATTGATATCTTTGGAAACAGAACCATTAAAAAATTTGACAGGCTTTTCGTATTTCACTGACCGGATCAATTAAAACAACCATTCAGTGGTGTTTCCCGGGATGTGTTTTACGATGGCTGGATAAGGAAATAGTGATTTAAAAACCAATGATCATGAAAACATTACCAAAATTGAAGTTTAGTTTTGTCTATCCAGTTATAATACTTTCTTTTTTCATCGCCGCCCAGGGCTGCAACCAGTCAGGGGCAGCAAAGAATGAATATTGCACCAGCGCTGATTTTTACACCATGCCGAAAATAGACGTACATTGCCATGTTAGTGTTGAAAGGCCCGATTTCATGGAACTGGCAATAAAAGATAATTTCAGGATACTCACCATCAATACCGATGCCGCAGAGGAAGGACCGATTGAAGAACAGCAAAGATTTGCCCTGTACCAGCGCAATGCTTTCCCAGGCAGGCTGGCATACCTGACCACATTTTCGATGAAGGGATGGGATGAACCAGACTGGCAGGGCAGAAGCCTTGCCTACATAAAAGAATCCTTTGAAAAGGGAGCAAAAGGCATGAAAGTATGGAAGAACATCGGCATGGTGGAAAAGGACAGGAACAACCGGTTCATAATGATCGACGATCCGCGGTTCGACACCATATTCAACTATCTTGAAAAGAACAATATTCCTGTCTGCGGCCATATCGGAGAACCAAAGAACTGCTGGCTGCCATTGGAGGAAATGACAGTGAACAACGACAGGAAATATTTTGAGGAGTTTCCGCAGTATCATATGTACCTCCATCCCGATTATCCATCCTATGAGGATCAGGTCAACTCAAGGGATAATCTTTTGAAGAAACATCCTGATCTTCATTTCATGGGAGCCCATCTCGGCAGCCTTGAATGGGATACAGATGAACTGGCTAAGCGTTTTGACATGTTTCCAAACTTCAACGTTGACCTGGCTGCCCGGATTTGTCATATCCAGAAGCAGGCGATTGAAGACTGGAAGAAAGTCCATGATTTTTTCATTAAATACCAGGACAGGATCATGTACGGAACCGACATGGGCGACTTTTACGGGGCCAAAGCAGATCCGGCAGAAATGAAGAAAAGGACCCACGAATCATGGGTAAGAGACTGGAAATTCCTGACGACCGATTCCCTGATGACTTCATGGGAAGTGAACGGTGAATTCAGGGGACTTAAACTGCCACGTAAAGTGGTTGAGAAAATATATCACGGGAATGCTGAAAAAATGTTCCCGGGAATTTAAAGCCCGTATCAGGTCCCGGAACATTTTCAGCCTCCGGATCTGGCGCCGTCCCGACTTCCGGAGCAGAATGCCCGAATAAACCACCGGCCGCACTTGCTGAAGGTCAGCACCCGGGGCATGGATACTTCTTCTTATCTTGCAGCGGAGCTGGTTATAACAGGCAATATGATACACGACGGATAATCCGGCCCGTGAAATATCCTTTGTTCGGCTTTGACCCAGTTTGTTTCGGTTGCAAAAAAAGTTCCGGTATTAAGATTTCTGTCAAACCTGGGGAAATTACTGCTGGATATCTCCAGCCTTATCCTGTGGCCCTTTTTAAATACATTGCTGGTTGCCCAGAGATCAATATTATATCTGTAGATTTTGCCGGGTTCGATATTTGTTGGCGGCAGATCAGGATTCCTGTGGGAAGCCCTGATGATCCCCTCACAGATCCTTATTGACCTTCCATCGGGGTAAACATCGGTAAGCCTGGCTGTAAAATCTGTGTTCATGGCGGAACTTGAAGCATAAACAACAGCTGTAACGGGTCCCGTGACCTCAAGATCGTTTTTAAGGGGGCCTGAGGTATAAACCAGGACATCCGGGCGGTCTTCGGTTTTTTGCAGGTCATAGGGTCCCATGCTGCCTGTTGTCGGTACCGGATCGGAAGGATCATATACAAAAGTGTCGGATCTGCCCGTTTCAGGTGCTTTTAAATCAAGCAGCCCATTCCCCGACCGGGTGTTTGCACCGCCCTTGCTATCCAGATAATAGCGCTGGTAAACAGTCCTGGCCAGGGGCCATTCATTTTCAAACCTCCATTTATTTGCTCCCATGACAAAAATCTTTACCGGCGCTTCCTCATCCATACCGTTTTCGACTCCCCTGAGCTGGTTGTCGAACCATCGGAGCATCAGTTCTTCTTCATTCAGATCAGCCTCTTCACCAAAATCCAGCTCCCCCACCTTGCGCTTTCCGTAATCGTGAACCCAGGGGCCGATCATGAGTTTCTGCTTTTTCCTGATTTCCGGATCAACGGATGGAGAGGTCATTTTAAGGTAATTATCTATTGTCCCTTTCAGCAGTATGTCGTACCAGCCTCCGATTGCATAGACTGATGCCTTTATCTTCGGGTAATCATCCCCGATGGTTGTCCGGTCCCAATACCTGTCAGGCTCCGGGTGCATCAGCCAGTCGCGGAGGAAAGGGACCTTCCAGCCTAATTTTCTGTCATGGTCAATCAACGGCAGGCTCATAAGTACCCTGCTAATTCTGGCATCAAGGGAATCCTGGCTCAGATTATACGGTGATGTCATTTCATAACTCCACAATCCGAACAGTTCGTACCTGAAAGCTCCGTTCTGGTAGATCGCATCGTGAAGATCGGAAAAAGTGACTGTCGGGAACATTGTTACCAGATAAGGGCTCCGGAGGGGTGCAGGCATCCACTGGGTGAAGCCGACATAGGATCCGCCGAAAGTGCCGATCTTCCCGTTGCACCACGACTGGGCTCCAATCCATTGCTGGGTGTCGTATCCGTCCAGGGCCTCGGGCTGCATTGCGTCAAATACACCTTCTGATTCATATCTCCCCCTTGTATCCTGGAGAACAACCGCGTAGCCCCTGCCCGCTGCCCTAATGGCAGTTTTGTTCCCTGACCCGCCGTTGCCGTACGGCGATCGCATGAGCAACACCGGGTACTGACCGGGGGCGCCGGGCCGGTAAATATTGGTTGAAAGCCTTACTCCGTCCCTCATCGGAACCCTGACATCAATCTCCTCAATAATTCCATATTCGCCTGTCTGGGCGGAAATTTGTCCCGAACCCGGAAATGATTTAAGAACAACTGCTATTAAAACGGACACCAATAACCTGCCTGAGGTATTCATATTCATAATAAGAAATTAAGTTAATGATTATAAATGAATACAACTTATATATTATACGGCTTTTCCAGACAGGCGGCAGCTTATGTCCGGAACGCTTTTTTACTTACTTTCAATAATTATCCTGTGTTCTGGTCCCGCAACTCCTGCAAGATTCATAACTCTGAAATTGAGTTCATATTTTTTCTTTTTCAGGTCAAGTGTGAATGAAGGATCCGTTCGGGCCCATGTTCCTCCGGGCGAGGTTCGTACCTGGTATTCCCTCAGATTCGGAGTATCGGAATCCAGTATTATGGATGCCTGTCTGCCCTCAATCCTGACATCGGAAGAAATCGTATTCGGCGTCCAGTAAATATGATCGGAATTGTCAACAAGCTTCATGAACTCCGGGCGGCTGTATGCCCAATGAGGTTTATTGTCCCAAATCCATACATTGTTCCTGAAGAAATCGTCATTGTACATTACCAGCAGCTCGGTGTAAGCGGGCCAGACGGTAAAGATATCGTTGTGTCCGTGCCATTCAATCCAGGTATATGCCTGGGCAAACCGCTCCTTGCTGATCTTTGTTTCTTCATCGGTTTCGGTCGGAACGCGTCCCGGTCCCTTAACCACAATGATATCCGCAGCCCTGTTCTTCAGGAATTCCTCCCTTATTTCGAGAGCCGAGAGGGGTATTCCATTTTTCTCAAAATGGTGATCGTATTTGTTATCTGAAAGGAACCACTTATTGTACCGGTTGAGCCATACTTCATCGATACCGTGATGACCGTCAGGGCCTCCTTTGACGCCTGGTCCGGCGCCAAGGGTACGTGTGACATAGCCATAAGCATTGAGAATGGCATTCTGCACAATCATATAATGTCCGCAATGATAGCCTGTTCCTTTCAGGCCGTTATCGATAATGGCTTCAACATCGCCTTCGCCCGGATAGGGGTCGCCATGATCGTCGATCGCGATCACTGATTTTATCCAGTGGCGGAGAAGCAATATTCTCTTAAATTCATCTGTCTCCCCGTGGAACACAGTGTCAAGCATGTATTTCTGTTTAAGGTGCTCAAACTTCGGTGATCCCAGGTCCTCGAAACCCTGAAAGGCAACATTGGGTTTACGATCTGGATTGTCCACCTCAGCAATGTAATAAGTTCTCTTACCACAAGAAAAAGAACAAAATATTAAAAATAATAACAGTATTCTTAATTTCATATTCTTATAATTCTGATAATAATAAATATTTACTGTTAATAAATTAACACATCCTTGTGTTTACAAAATTTTCAATATATTTATCTGATCAAGTTTTTAATTTTGTTGCAAAACATTAACAAAGTTAATTATTTCCACAACCTGTCAAAAAA
Organism: Bacteroidales bacterium; assembly: GCA_009877105.1. GTDB lineage: Bacteria > Bacteroidota > Bacteroidia > Bacteroidales > VadinHA17 > LD21. Next base: position 153,121 of record WXFD01000019.1, on the reverse strand, counting down.
ACTGCAATGAAGAACAAAACAAAAATCTGTGTCATTATTTGCTTTTCAATTATTTCTGTTTCCATACCAATGGGGCTGCAATCGCAGAATCCCGATCATTTTTTGATCATTAAGCCGGAATTGATCAATGACGTCCTTTCAAATCCCGGCATGGGATTTATGACATTCCAGCGTTTCAACGGAGACGATCTCAACGCGGGGCCGGGCTGGACGGAAGGCTTTCCCATCGATTACCGGGATTTCAATGGCAATCTGACAAACAAGGATTATCCGGCCACAACGATTGCTTACTGGCGGATATACTGGAAGTTCATGGAGCCTGAAAAAGGCATCTACAGGTTTGACATGCTCGACAAGGCACTTGCCATAGCCCGTTCCAGGGGCCAGACACTGCTGCTGCGCATTGCTCCATACGGCACGCAAAGCAATAATGATGTTCCGGACTGGTACAGGAAATGGTAGGTCCAAACAGGAACTGGAAGTATAATAATCCCGTCAATCTGTGGGTTGTTGATCCGGAAGATCCCAGATATGCAGAACACTTTGGCGGTCTGATCAGGGCACTGGGACAAAGGTATGACGGTCATCCCGATCTCGAAGCGGTCGATCTTTCGATTGTGGGTGCCTGGGGGGAAGGTGCCGGCTCTGAGCTGCTCAGCAGGGATGCAAGGGAGGCGCTGGTAAATGCCTACACTGATTCCTTCAGAAAGACCCCGATAATAGCCCTTCTGATGGACAGGGAGACCAATACTTATGCCGCATCGCAGATCCCGGTGGGATGGCGGATCGATTGTCTCGGCGACCTTGGGTTCTGGGCAGCGGAACAGAACGGATGGTCGCACATGTATGACTTTTATCCCCGCGAAATAATCAACTTCAATGTAAGCGATGCCTGGATAAAATCGCCCGTAAGCTTTGAAATCTGCGGCACTTTTCTCAACTGGCGGGATGAACAGAAATACAACAGGGAGCAGGTCAGATACATATTTGACCAGTCATTGAAGTGGCACGTATCCTCATTTAACGCCAAATCATCTCCTGTTCCTCCCGAATGGTCCGACCTGGTTGACGACTGGCTCCGCAGGATGGGATACAGGTTTGCCCTGAGGCGCTTCACCTGTCCGGAATCCGCTGAAGTCAACGGAAAGCTTGAATATACCACCTGGTGGGAAAATCTTGGAGTTGCTCCGTGTTACAAGGATTTTGCCATGGCGATCAGGCTTAGGTCCGGCGACCGGAGCGAGGTGTTCATCACGGGTGCCGATGTTCGTAACTGGCTTCCCGGCGACATTGTATATGATGACTGCATTTTCGTACCATGGGACTTCCCAACTGGCCCCTGTGATGTCCAGGTCGCAATAGTGGACAAGCTTAAGCATGAGCCGCGTGTCAGCCTGGCCATCAGGGGGAAACAGCCTGACGGCTGGTATCAGCTGGGTAAAGTGACAATAACGTCGGACAAATTATTACTGAAAGATCCTTAATTAAATCAGCAAATTCATTTGTCAATTCCAGATAAAGTATTTATCTCTTTGAACTTTGGTTTTCTGATAAATCTACCTGGTTTTTTATAAGTCCCAGAGACTGCAGATGCCAAAACAAATAAAAATGATTTCAATCATCCATGTTTAAAATATGGTAAGTCCATATTGATGTTTAAAAACCTGAGCACGGCAATATTGATGATTAAATTTCCAATTATGAAAGGTTATGAAAGTTCTATATAAAATCGGTCTCTTAACCGGTATCATTTTACTCTGCATCAATATCACCGGATTGTTCATGACAATGAGAAATCCGGCTGTCTTTTCCGAGGAAAACAATCTCAGGAACCGGATAAATGATATCAGTATCGGATACCCCGAAATAAAAGGATTATTGAAAAGAAGGCCCGGGGAAAACAATGTTGATTTCGCTGTCAGGATAAACAAAACGGTAAATGACGGATTCATTCATTACTGGAAAGACGCCGGAATAAATAAATATCATATGCGGGTCCCTGTCTGGGAAAACTATCTTTTGTTTGCGGCATCTTACATTGATCCGGAGGAGTACAGGAAATACGAGTTCAGCAATTACAGGAAGAACCTGGAACGCGGGGTGGGGCTGTGTTCGACCCACTCCATCGTTGTAAAGGGTGTTCTGAAAGACAACGGAATAAAGGCCGAACTGCTTGACGTGGGCGGGCGGCATGTCGTTGTCAGGGCAGAACTTAACGACACTGCAACATACCTGCTTGATCCGGATTACGGCATTGTTGTACCTTACGACACGGCGGCAATTACCGCAAATCCCGAACTGGTAAGGGAATCATATAAAAATATGGCCGATCTGTACTATCCCGATGCTGCTGACCCTTATACAACGGATTTTATGGTAAAGATCTTCGGCGACAGGAAACATGTCTATTCGGTGGATAACTGGTTTGAGAAATTTTCTTACGCGGCAATCTGGATCTTACCGGTTTTGCTGGCAATGCCGTCTGTATTTCAGATCACAGGAAAATCAGGCTGATTAAACATGGGAGCAATGTCTTAATCATCAGGCATTCCTCTGTTAAAACGATATGATGCCGGATAATTTTTCCAGCACGATTTTGAAATACCCGTAAGGCTGTGCTTATAGTGGCAAAAGGAAAACATTAAAAAAGAAAACATATGAATCATGCCTGGGATCTACAGTCTCATCACCTGAGCTTCCGGATCCGATAACGGTAGAACTTCAGTCACCATGCCTGCAAAAATTGAGCAGGAACCCGGATCCTGTCCTTTCCCGGACAGGTATGTGTTGAATGGCAGGCTGACAACAACCTTAAGAAAGGGTATGGAATGCGATATTATTACAAATACAGGATATGAGAAGACAGAAGACAACAACCGCATTTTTCCATTTACATATTATAATTTTTTCTTAAAATCTTAAAAAAATGATTTTTTTCTTACTTTTTTTAAAAATATTAATATATTTACAATGAAACAAAAGATTACCTTATACAATAATATAGGAATACGCAAGCTCTAGTACTTATTTAATATTAAATTAATAATCAGCTAATATTTCCAACTCCGATCAGGGGTTGATAAAAAAGTTGAGATTTGTCCTTAATTCATAAACCAAAACTACCACTATGAAAAAGAAGCTTCTTCTGTTTTTAACCCTGTTAACTTTTATTGTGAGCGGGGTACTGGCGCAGGACCGTACCATAAGCGGTGTGGTATCCTCAGCTGATGACGGATCGCCGCTGCCCGGCGTGAATGTCAGGGTGCAGGGCTCAACATTAGGTACAATTACCGATGCCCAGGGGCGTTACACCCTGAGGGTACCTTCAGGCTTCAATACGCTTGAGTTTTCATTTATCGGGATGGAATCCAGGACCGAGACTATAGGTGAGTCAAACACCATCAATATCGCCATGGAATCGTCCTCCCAGGTTCTTGATGAGGTTGTCGTTACCGCCCTCGGTATTGAAAGGAAGGTCAGGGCAGTAGGGTTTGCCCAGCAGGAGCTGAAAACTGACCAGCTCACCGCAGCCAGGGAAAGCAACCTCACTAATTTTCTGACAGCCAAGGTTGCCGGGGTAAAGATTGCAAAAACTTCTTCAGGAACCGGCGGATCAACTGCAATCACCATCAGGGGAGCAAAATCACTCCTTGGAAACAATCAGCCGCTTTTTGTCCTCGATGGTGTGCCCATAACAAACATAGGTAACACAGGCGGCGGTACCTGGGAAGGAATTGACCTGGGCGACGGTATGGGTGATCTCAACCCTGAGGACATTGAATCAATGCAGGTTCTGAAGGGTCCGAACGCTTCTGCCCTTTACGGAGCAAGGGGAAGCAATGGAGTCATCCTGATAACCACCAAATCGGGAAGGCAGAAAAAAGGTATCGGCGTGGAATTCAACTCCAACTTTTCGCTTGAAACCTTAAACCTGTTTCCCACGTTCCAGAATTATTATGCCACCGGATACGAGGAAACAAACCTTTACGGTGAGTGGGTGGAAATCCCCAAGGGAAGCGGTAAATTTTATGAAACAATGGACACATGGCACGGAGACAGCTGGGGTCCGCCAATGGACGGAAGAAGGGTAATTGTGGATCCATTCATGTTCCCCGACGAGGAACCCTACTCGAGAACCTTCACCCTGCTCCCGCAGCCTGAAGACAATGTCAGGAAATTCTACAACAATGGCCTGGGGATATCAAACACACTGGCAATTTCCGGGTCAGGCGAAAAAACTACGGCAAGGCTCTCACTGGGTCATACTACAAATAATGGTATCATACCCAATTCCAAATGGGAAAAACAGACAATAACGATTAATGTCAATTCAAAAGTAACCGATTACCTGTCATTTGATGCTAAAATCAGTTATCTGCGCGATGAGGGCAATAACCGGCCCATCCTGGGTACCGCGTACCAGAGCGGAAATGTTTCACAGGTTTTCGCTTCAATGGGACGATATGTGCCGCACGATTTTCTGAGAGAGTATTACGAGAAGACAAAAAAGCCAGGAAACTGGCCCGCCGTGCAATACAATCCATACTACATCGTAAATGAATTAAAAAGCAACGACGTAAAGGACAGGATCATAGGACAGATCTCCACAACCCTGAAGATTGCTGACTGGCTCAGCCTCATGGGAAGGGTCGGTACCGATTATTATTCCCAGAAACTTGTCAGGAAATGGCCTGTTGGTTCATTAAGAAGCGATAATAAGGAAGGAAGGATTTACAATGAACTGAATCTTGTAAAGGACCTGAATGCGGATATCATTCTTACTGCCTCAAAGGAGCTTTCAAGTCATTTCACGGGCAATCTTTCGGTCGGTTCAAGCATTTTGTACCAGGAAAGAAATAATCAGACCATCGACGGAAGGAAATTTAAGGCTCCTGGTGTTTACGACATAAGCAACTGTCTTGATCTCCGGCCAAGCACATATTTATCGAGGAAAGAAATGCAATCCGTGTTTTTTACCGGCCAGCTTGCATACAACAACTATCTCTTCCTTGATGTGACAGGGAGGAACGACTGGTCGTCGGCGCTTGGGATAAACAACTATTCATTCTTCTACCCCTCTGTCAGCACAAGCTTTGTTTTCACGGATGCATTCAAATCCCTTTCCGGCAACATACTGTCGTTCGGAAAGATCAGGGCTTCCTGGGCTGAGGTTGGAAACGATTCCGATCCATATCTTACCAAGAACGGATATGCATCAACAACGGTAACCTTTGCCGGAAGGCCGATCTCATGGATGAACAGCAGGATACCCCTTTTCAACCTGAAGAATGAGCTTACTCAGTCATGGGAACTCGGCACCAACCTGAGGTTTCTGAATAACAGGATAGATCTCGACATTACCTATTACAACGGCAAAACCACAAATCAGATACTGCCAATATCCATCTCAAACGCAAGCGGGTACAGGGATGTGGTAATCAATGCAGGAGAAATCCAGAACAAGGGGATCGAGATCGCACTTAATCTCAACCCGGTAAGAACTGCGGGAGGATTCTCATGGGACATTAATGCCAATTTTTCCAGGAACAGGTCAAAGGTTGTATCCCTTGCCCCAGGCATTGAATCACTTATTGTCGGTGAGGGAGCAGCATCAACCATTGAAGCAAGGCCGGGAGAACCCTACGGGAACATTGTGGGATATCCGTACATGAGGGCTCCCGACGGACAGAAGATTGTCGATGAAGGCAGCGGCAGCTATCTGCTTGATCCGAAGCTTACCGTACTGGGTAATATCACTCCCGACTGGATTGGCGGCTTAAACAACACTTTTTCATATAAGGGTTTGTCGCTCAATATCCTCCTTGATTTTGTCCAGGGAAATGAAATTACTTCACAAACCAAATACAGGTGTGAGGCTAGCGGAACCGGCAAGTGGACCGTTGAGGGCAGAAGACTGAGGGACATGGATGACCAGGGCAATCAGTTGCCGCTGGTTGGCGTGCTTGAAGGTGTCGTTGCAATAGATGACGGGGATGGCAACATAAGGTATGAAAAGAACACCAAGGCTGTTGACGGTCAGACATACTGGGCCACAAGAGCCTGGGGCGACATTTCCGAAGAGTTTGTTATGGACGGAAGCTATATCAGCCTGCGCGAGGTTATGGTGTCATACAGTTTCAGCCCGAAAAGACTGGCAAAGACACCCTTTGCCGGAGTAACGCTCAGTGCCCTCGGCCGTAACCTGCTCTATCTCGAGGAACACATGATGGGAATGGGTGTGTCACCCGAATCTGCTCCCAATACTTCCGCAGGTTGGGCAGGCTCGGAATATTTTGCCATGCCGACCACACGTACATGGGGTTTCAACATTAAGCTCACATTCTAATCAAACCCTTAAAAATGACGATTATGAAAAATTATTTTATATACATTGCTTCGTCTCTTCTTGTATCAGTGCTGCTGATGACTGGTGCATGTACGAAAAAATATGAAGAACTGAACACGGATCCGAAGATCATTACTGGCGACCTTATTGACCCGGGATTATTACTCACCTATGTGCAGAGGGAAGCCATTGTCAGGGGTGCTGATTATGGAAACGGAACCGCCGGTTCCTACTGCGGCATGTGCGTAAGATCTGACGACGGACCCTTCTGGGAAGGTGACATGCCGGGTGAATGGAATTTTGCATATGAGGTCGCTATAAATAACCTGTCTGACATTATCCACCTTATTAACAGCAGGGAAGACAAAGACAATCTTGTAAATAAGGTGGCAATTGCAAGAATAATGAAGGCATGGGCCGTTTCCAAACTGACCGACACCTATGGCGACGTACCGTATTCGGAATCATGCCTGCCCAAGGAACAGGCCATATACAGTCCCAAATACGACACGCAGGAGAGCATCTACAAGGATCTTTTCAAGGAATTGAAGGAGGCCGCTGCTCAGCTTGATGACGGCAAGGCAAGCTATGGCAGAGCAGATCTGTTTTACGGCGGCGATGTTGCAAAATGGAAGAAGCTTGCCAACAGTCTGCGGCTGCGTCTGGCACTGAGGGTACGGTATGCTGATGCGGCTCTGGCCCAGGCCCAGCTCAGTGATCTTACCGAAGCCGGTCTGATGTCGGATATTTCTGATGATGCTTACATCCTTAACAACCTCGACTACCCCGATAACCAAAACCCCAGGTTCTACAGGATAGTGAATTATAATACAGCCCAGGAAAGTGTTTTGACTCATAAGGTGATGATTGACATTCTGAAGAATGACTCGCTTCACATGGACCCGCGTATCAAAATATATGCCGACACTGTTAAAGCTCCTTGGAAAGGAGGATTGTCTCCAAACGGATATTTCTTCCCCGCATTCAAGTACCGCGGTCAACCCACACTGGGCTTTGTGCCCGTTGAATACAAATATCCGTGGGGGGCCAATTCATGTTCCGAGATTTCAGATTTTTGGAGGGTTCCCGTTGTTGCCCCAGCATTGATGAGATGCTCCGAAGTTTATTTTGCCCTTGCCGAAGCAAAGCTTGCAGGACTTCTTCCGGCTGCATTTTCAGGTTCAGCCCAGGATTATTACAGGAAAGGAATAGATGCTTCAATCGAGTGGTATAAATGGTTCTACAATCTGGCCGCACCACAGATACCCGACCTGATGATCAAATATCTCCACAATCCGGCATTGGCTCCGGGAGCACAATGGACACAGGCCGATGTGGACAAGTATCTCAATTATAAGAAGATCACGGACCAGGAAGTAGACGACTTCAAGGCTACCCCTATGTATTCCCTGTCAGGATCAGAAGAGGAGCAGCTTGAAAAAATCATCAACCAGAAGATTGTTGCCCTTTATCCCGATGAATTCGAAGGCTGGACAGAGTACAGGAGAACCGGTTACCCCAAAGTACCGATCGGACCTGACGAATCACATCTTAAAGGCGTTGTGCCCCGGAGAAATTCCTGGCCGTACAATGAAAAGAACATAAACAGCGCAAGTTACAATGAAGCACTGGCAAGATATGGCGGGAAAGACAACAGACTGACCAAGTTCTGGTGGGATAAAAACCCCAATGCACCTCATAAATATATCTGGACCGCTCCATCAATGCCGAAAGCATGGCAGTAAACAGGTAGGTTTTTAGGGTAATTAGTTGTAAAAAGCTCACTGGGTATGAATCCGGTGAGCTTTTTTATTCTTTGAACCAATTTGAAAGAATACTATTAAAGCAATTTTCTTCCATTTGTCTCATTGCCGGTAGTTTTACAGCCGGGCAGGATGGCGTACAGGCCCAACATGCCTTTAACCATCTTTTATTTTCTCTTTCTCAGGAAGAAGGATCTGGCAGAACTGCAAAACTTTTGAAAGGAATGACTTTTGCAGACAATTATTTCTTCCTCACCCCTATTCCGCACCGGTCATCTGACAAAGAATACCATGGTGCTGCAAAATCGGGCCCTTCATCAAATGCTTCCAGTGCCGGATCTATATGGGGATCAAGGTCAATATAATTAAAAACCCCGAGGCCGGCGGCAAAATGGACCGAACAACCAAGCCCCAGTTTTGTCTCAAGCATGCAGCCTATCATCAGCTTTATATTTGCATTCCTGGCAATCGCAGCAATGTCGAGTGCTTCAATTATGCCTGACTTCATGAGTTTGATATTGATAACATCAGCGCATCCTGAACGGACAACATTAATTGCATCGGTGCCGCTGAAAACCGATTCATCGGCAGCAACCGGCACTGAAATATGTTCTTTAACATATTTCATCCCGTAAAGATCATCTTTCAGAACAGGTTGTTCGAAAAGCAAAGGCCGGATATTCCTTTTCTCAAGTTCCTGAATAAACCTTACGGCATCGGTTGGTGTATATCCCTGGTTGGCATCGACAGTAACAGAACATCCGGGAGCTCCATCCATGATAGCAGATAACCTCTCAACATCACCTTTTAAATCTTTTCCCACTTTTGTTTTCAAAATCCTGTATCCTTTGGCATTAAGCGCGGTTGCATTTTCCCGGGCTTCATCCGGCGTAACGATTGTTATTGTATAATCAGTCTCAATTTTACGTGTAACCCCGCCGAAGAATCTGTAAAGCGGAATTTTAAGGAATTTTGTATAAGCATCCAGAAGAGCCATTTCCACTGCACACCGGGCGGTATTCTGTGCCCGGAAAACGCTTTTCAGGGTTCTTGAAATCGATATATAATCCGAAACGCTTTTCCCTACAATAAAGTCCCTGCAACTGTCAAGAGTTGATAAGACCGTAGATTGATTCTCTCCATTTATTGGCTCAAGGGGAGCGGCTTCTCCGTAACCTGAGATTCCATTTTTGAGTACCAGCGTTACAAGTACATTCTCAATGCTGTATTTTGTACCAATGGCGATCCCGAATGGTTCTGCCAGTTCAATATTGAGCGGCTCAATAAGCATCCTTTCAATAACAAGATCTTCTGTTTGCATATTCTATTTTTTAAAAAAATCGATTCTCTCCACCATGCCCTGACAACTTTTTATTCAGTATTTCTTCTCACTTTTAATTGACCCGCCTGCTGAAAATCCTGTTTAATATCTGTTTTTCCAATCATGCAGGATATCCAGAAGCTTTTCAATCTGCTGATATTCATGTAATACTGAAACCGTTATCCTTAACATGAAATTGGATTTCAGTCCGGGATAATTTATGACAGGAACAATTATTCCATGTTGTTCAAGGAAAGCCGACAAATTGCCGGCTGATTCATGGCCGTCTTCAAAAATCGGGATTATCGGAGTAATTCCCCGGCATGTATGAAATCCGAGTGAAATAATCCCATTCCTCAGGAAGCGGGCCTTTTCTGTCAGTTCAGTTCTGAAGCCCGGATTTTCCCTGATGATCTTAAGCGAAGCTGTTCCGGCAGCAACAACCGCAGGCGGCAGTGAAGTTGATGCCTGGTAGATTGCAGAGCTTTCGCGTATCTGTCCGGTCAGTACCGAGTCTGATGAAATGAATCCCCCGTAGCTTCCAAGTGCTTTGCTCATTGTTTCCGACTGCCAGATCCCTTTGGCGCCGTCCAGTCCAAAATGTTCAGGCGTTCCCCTGCCGGTTTCTCCCAGTATCCCTGTTGAATGAGCATCGTCCACTATCAGTATCCCATTGTAGCCTGTTGCAAGATCATATATCTTATCCAGCGGGGCAATTTCACCGGTCAGGGCGAAAACGCCATCGGTGATGATCAGGGGCATGCCCCTGTTATTCTCTTTCAGTTTTGACTCCAGATCAGCAGTATCACAATGATTATACCGGAAAATATCACTTTTGCCGGCAGGTATTCCGAAGATTATGCTCGGATGGGAATCCTGGTCAATAAATACTGATGCATACCTGTCCTGCAGGACTTCCATTAAAATGCGGTTCCCAAGATAACCTGAAGCAAAAATCACCGAATCGTCCTTCTGTTTGAAAAGTGACAGTTCCTTTTCAAGTTCAAGATGGAGCCATGAAGTTCCTGTTGTCTGACGTGAGGCTGAAAAACCGGTGCCGTATTTTTTTACAGCTCTGACGGCGGCATCCTTTATTTCAGGATGAGTCGCCAGGCCCAGATAATTGTTTCCGGCAAAGTATGAGTATTTTTTATTGCCGCTGATAACATAATTTCCGATTTCACCATCCAATACTACCATAAGGACACAGGATAAAGGGTATCATGGTTGCCGAAAAACAAAACAGGATTTGATATAAATATAATAAATCAAGGGAATTTTCAAGGTTTTAACAGTCATTTTTCAATCAATAAGTATTGTTCACAAGTCTGAATCATTGTTTTAATGATCTGAAAGCAGTTTTTGTTTCAAAAAACAGTTATTTGTGAATTAATAAATGGACAGATCCCTTGTTGTGAGCTATTTTTATTTAAATTGCATAATTCTTTTCGGTACAAACATATCTGACTATTAAATATCAGTAAAATGGAAAGGCTCTCAAACAAATCCACTGTTTCGCGCCGTGCCAGGATCCTTGAAGAACTGGAAGCCAAAGGCCAGGTAGGGGTTACAGATCTGAGCAAAATGTTCAATATAAGTGAGGTGACCATCAGAAATGACCTTACTCATCTTGAAAAACAGAACATGCTTATAAGGGCCAGGGGCGGTGCAATAAAAATCAAATATTACCGCATGGGTATAGATCCCTCCATAACTGATAAGCAGAAGGAATATCTGAAAGAAAAGCAAAGGATAGCAAATGCCGCAGTCAGACTTATTGAAGAAGGAGATACAATAGTCCTGGATTCAGGCACCACCACAACGGAGATTGCAAAGCTTCTTGGCAGATTCAGGAATCTCACAATTATTACCAATGCCCTGAACATCGCAGTTATTCTGTCGGAATATGAAGGAATAAACATTTTCATGCCTGGTGGAATGCTCAGAAAAAAATCCCTGTCTCTCGTGGGAGTTCTTGCAGATGAAAACTTCGGCAGGTTTTTTTGCGACAAGCTCTTTCTCGGGGTTGACGGATTTGATACCACATACGGATTATCAACACCCAACAGTGAAGAGGCTCACCTTAACAGGATCATGATAAATACCGCACAGAAAGTAATTGTGGTTGCAGACTCCAGCAAGTTCCGTAAGAAAAGGTTTGCACTAATTGGTCCGATAACATACGTCAATACGGTGATAACCGATTCCGGGATTAAAGCTGAAGACCGGGTCAGCCTGGAGAAAAACGGCATTGAAGTAATCGTGGTCTGATCCCTGCACCACAACAATTATTGTTCCTTTCATATTTTAAACTGTGAATCATGATTAAAAGACCGTGGCTGCTTTTTGCACTTACCACCACTATATTCTGGGGAATCTGGGGCGCGTTGATTGAACTGCCGGAGAGAGCCGGATTTCCTGCAACACTGATATACATTGTCTGGTCCCTCACCATGGTACCCTGTGCAATTGTCGGGCTTGCGATTATCAAATGGAAGCTGGACCGGGATCCCAGGTCAATCCTGCTGGGAAGTATTATCGGGCTGACAGGTGCCGGAGGTCAGATTGTACTGTTTCAGGCACTTGCCGATGGCCCTGCCTACCTTGTTTTTCCTATTATTTCGCTCTCACCCGCGGTTACTGTTTTGTTATCCATCGTTTTTCTCAGGGAAACCACCACAAAACGACACTGGACAGGGATCATTATGGCTCTTATTGCCATTGTCCTTCTGTCTTTCCAGAAACCCGACAATACTATCATAAAGGGTTATCTCTGGTTCATTTTTGCCATACTGGTTTTTCTCGCCTGGGGAATACAGGCTTTCTTTATGAAAAAAGCCAACTTTCACATGAAGGCGGAAAGCATATTTTTTTATATGATGATCTGGGCCCTCCTGTTGAATCCTTTCGCATACCTTTTTACGGACTGGAGCCAGGAAATCAATTACGGATTCAGGGGTCCCTACCTTGCAGCGATAGTATCATTGCTCAATTCCATCGGTGCACTCACCCTCGTGTATGCCATCAGGCATGGCAAAGTGATAATTGTTGCTCCTCTCACAAATGCAATAGCACCGGTAATAACAGTTTTTATCTCCCTGGTCATTTATTCCGTTATCCCCAACCCGGTAATCATGGCCGGAATAGTAATTGCACTGATTGCGGTTTATCTGATGGCGGAATGATGCTATTTCTCAGGTATACTGACATAATTGAATGAATTACAAAGAATTTTTCCAATTTTAAAAATAAAAAATGAGAAATATCGGGTTGTATCTCATCCTTACCGTATTGGCTGCATCATTACCCCTTGCTGCAATGTGTCAGAACAGGGGTTCAGCAAAGATTGCCGTTGTGCAGGCTTCGGCGATGCCGAATGAGGATCCGTTCATGGGCAATTATGATCCCACTGCGGTATATCCCAAAATGACCGGTAATTTCAACAATATCCTCAAGCTGTTTGAACAGGCCGGGGAAATGGGGGCAGATCTGGTTTGCGGACCTGAAGATATCCAGAACATCGGATCATACGGCCTCCATGTCGACAAGAAAGATCCCGTCACAGGGAAGATTCTTTTCAATTCACTTGCACTCAGTGTTCCGGGACCTTTTACGGATCAGATCGCTCAGATTGCCCGGAAATACAAAATGTATATTATTGCTCCGCTTTACGAAGATGCCGGCGACAAAGTGTTTAACTCTGCCCTTGTGTTCGACCGCCAGGGAAATATCATCGGAAAGCATCGCAAGACCCTTCTGCCGGTACTGGAAACATGGCTGGTATCTACCGGTGATCAGTATGAAGTGTATGAAACTGATTTTGCAACTATTGCTATTGCCACTTGTCTGGAAATTTCATATCCGGAAATCCCCTCAACCTATGCGCTGAAAGGTGCCGACATTATTTTCAATCCGACGATGGCTCTCGACAACAAGCCGGGAGAGAGCCTCAGTACAGCATCGATGTATATCACAAGAGCTAAGGATCAATCGGTTTATATTGCCCCGGTTGTACTGGGTACCGAAGGTACCGGTATAATCGATTTCAACGGCAATGTTGTTGCCGAAGCCCTTGGCAGGGAGAATACCATAATAATGGCTGAGATTGATTTCTCAAAGGAAAGAACTTATAACAGCACCTGGTGGGAAACAATAAACGGGACAAACAATACCAGGGCCATGATGATGAAATTGCGGCGGCCGGAGCTGAACGCTACCCTTACCAATCCCTCTCCTCCTGTACTGGAAAGGTACAAGGATATTAAACTTACAACCGGTGACAGGGAACGACAGCTTGAGGCGGTAAAAAAGGTGGATTACGGGCCCGGAGAACCTGCCCGGAAAAGCCTTCTTTCAACCATGGGTCTGGATGTAATTCCATATCCGCAGGAGGTCAAACCGGGCAGCGGGGATTTTGCAATAGGGGAAAGCCTCACCATCGTTCTTGATAAAAATCCTTCACCTGCCGACAGGTTTGCAGCTGAAGAACTGATAAGGGATCTTGGCCGGAAATGGAACGTCAGGGCAGAAGTTGGAAACGAAGGCAGCGGACAGGCAATTATTTTATCCCGGCGTCAGGTGCCGGCAGCCGTTAAGCCGCAGGGATATCAGCTTACCGCATCAGGAAAAAGGGTAATAATCAAAGCCCGCACTGAGGATGGTCTTTTCTATGGTACACAAACACTTCTGCAGTTAATAAGCAATGCAGGCGGTAAACTGAAGATACCGGCCATGACAATAAATGACTGGCCCGATATCCTGCAGAGGGCAATCCATTATGATACCAAGCATCACCAGGATAAGGCATCCTATGTAAAAGCTTTCATAAAAGAACTGGCTTCCTACAAGGTAAACATGCTGGTATGGGAATGGGAAGACAAGTTTGCCTATCCAAGTCATCCCGAAATAGGGGCACCCGGAGCATTCACCATGGTAGAGATGCAGGAGTTCACCAGATATGCCCGACAATATCATATTCAGATTGTTCCGCTTGTCCAGGGACTCGGACATGTAAGCTTTATCCTGAAATGGCCGCAGCATAAACATCTCAGGGAAATCGAATCATCTAACTGGGAATTCTGCCCTCTGAAGCAAGGAAGTTACGATCTGCTTTATGACCTCTGGAACGATGCAATAAAAGCCACTCCCGGCTCGGAATATATTCATATCGGTTCGGATGAGACATACGAACTGGGCGCATGTGATCAGTGCAGGGCAAAAGCAATGGAGATCGGCCGAAGCGGATTATACCAGTTATTCATAAACAAATCAGCCCTCTTACTTCAGAAAAAGGGGCGGAAAGTGATGGCCTGGGAGGCTCCCATGGAGTGGAAAACAGGAGATTCGCCAGCAAAAGGAATAGAACCGGTTAAGGGACTCATTCTCACAGAAAGTTATGATTATGAGACTTCGGATCTGAAATATGTAAGGGAGGCAAAATCACTCGGACATAAGGTGTATGCCTATGATCCCAATCCGGGTGTTGTCCCCATGATGGTGCCCTACGATTTTGAAAAATCGGAAAGCGGCGAAAACAGGACAGGAAGCCTCGAGAAATCATTCAGATTCCTCTCCCATGCGGCACAATCGGGTGTTTTTGACGGGATGATCTGCACATCATGGGATGATGACGATCTGCATAACCAGATGTGGATGATGCATTTTGTCAATGCAGCTGCCAGATCGTGGAACGGAAAGGAACCATCGCTCGGGGAATTCAGGGAAACATACTTTAATAACTATTACGGACGCCGGGCATCCGGCATCGCTGAACTGTTTCGTCTTATTAACGAAGGTGTTTACTACTATGCCTGGACCATGGAGCGTAATGTCTGGCACTATGGTGAGATAGGCAAGACACATCTGCCCGATCTCCCCCGCGGTGATGCCCTGGAATATGATCCCTTCTGGAACACGCGATACAGGCAGAAGGTGGAGCAGTCTGAAGATATGCTTGGGAAAATGGAAAGGGCATTACGGATCATTGAGGACAACCTTCATTCTGGTGCGGAGCATCCCTATGATTTTGAAATATTAAGAACCACCGCGGAACTTGTCAGGCATACCTGCCTGACCTATCTCAACCTTTCTGCACTCGAATATGCAATCAGGGATGCCCACAGGAACAGGTTCGTCGATTGCAACGTGTCACTTGAGAAGCTGCAATCAGCCAGGCAGATCGCCGAAGGCATACTTGAAAGAAGAGAAAAAGTTTTCAATGATCTGGTGAGGACCTACGAGGAAACGAGATTCCCTAAAGGCTTTTCCACTCCTGAGAGGCAATTTTTCTGGCAGCAGGACAGGGCAAGGCACTTTGCATTCCGCCGGCCCGATATGTCCTTTCTTATTTACGATGAACAGTTGCTTGACATTGAAGGATACATTGAAAAATTAAAAGCCTATATCGAATACTTCAAGGCGAACAGCATGAATTAAACCTAAATGCAGAAAAGGGAAATAGTCACAAGGGCCCTGAATTTCCGCGATATGCCCTATGTGCCCTGGCATTTCAAATTTACTGTCGAAGCAAGGGAAAAGGTACTTAATTACCTTGCTGACAGGGACATTGAAGAATACCTGCAGAATCACATTCTGGAACTGGGTGATGATGTGGGTTTCTTTAAACACCTGGGAGATGATCTGTACCAGGATGTTTTCGGAGTGATATGGGACAGGAGCATTGACAAGGATATTGGTAATGTGAGGGGGTATCTTTTGCCTGAACCTTCACTTAAAGGCTATGCGTTCCCCGATCCGCGTGACAAGAGATATTTTAAAGATATTCCCGGAAAAATAGAAAAATACGGAGACAGGTTCAGGCTTTATGCCATGGGATTTTCCCTTTTTGAAAGGGCATGGACCATGAGGGGAATGGAAAATCTGCTGACGGATTTCTGCCTCAACACGGATTTTGTCCATGAGCTTATGGAATCAATCACACAATACAATCTCGAACAGATTGATGAAGCACTGAAATATGACATAGACGGCATAGAACTGGGCGACGACTGGGGTCAGCAGAGAGGTCTCATCATGGGATACGATATGTGGAAGGAATTTATTTATCCTTACCTGAAAAGAACATACAGATTCATCAAGGATCGCGGCAAATATGTTTTCATCCATTCGTGCGGGGATGTTGATGAGCTTTTCGACGATCTGGCTGATATCGGAGTGGATTGTTTCAATCCATTCCAGCCGGAAGTGATGGATGTAAGGGCACTATTGAAACAATATCATAGAAAATTATCTTTCTGGGGTGGCTTGTCAATCCAAAGGATTCTACCCTACGGCAGTGTAGACGATGTTATAAGGGAAACCAGGGAACTGATCGAAGCTGGCAAAGAAGGAGGATATATATTCGCTCCTTCACACGCTGTTGAAGGAGACGCCCCGGTTGAAAACATTATTGCTTTTATTGAAACAGCAGTGTCACAACCGGGATTCAGAGTCTGAAAAAGGATAAAATATTCTCAGACTTCCTGGTTTATTTCGAATCCTTTCCTGTAGGTTCGTCTGGCAAGTGCACGGGCTTCACTGTTGTTGGTGATAGTTTCATACTCAGGCGAGAACAGCAGCTGTTTGTTACCTGCCCTGTAGGACAGGTTTGCAAGATGGATCAGAACTGAACTGTTATGTCCTTCCACGATGTTGCCATTTGGCTGCTTCCTGGTCCTTATGCAATCGATGTAATTCAGGATATGCGCCTTAAGGGGAAATATTCCCTTATCCTGTGCAACCAGCTTCTCGTCCTTATCGAAAACCTGCCAGCCGCCGCCCATTCTTCCTGCAATCATCATCCTTTCTGTTCCGTATATATCAATCCGGGTAGCGTTCTGCATCCACTTCGGATAGATTGTTCCGAATCTTACCTCGGGGCCCTCCTTCTGGAAATAAGGAGTGCATTCACCGGTTTCAAGGGTGAGGACAAAATTTCCATAATCAAATGTTGTCATCTGGTAATCAGGGATGTCACGCATATCATTGAAAAAATACCTGCCGCCGGCACAATATGCTGATTTTGGAAATCCGGGGTTGTCAAGTATCAGTCGGGCCATATCGAGCTGGTGTATTGAACCTCCCGAGGTGACAGGTCCGCCTGAGTAATCCCAGTAATATATCCATGACTTGTTCCTCGATACATTATACGGTACCTTTGGTGCCGGTCCCAGCCACATATCCCAGTCAATCGTATCAGGTGCGGGAGAATCCTCCTTTACGTTGAACGGAACCGGGCCCTCGAGCAGCTCCTTCACATGGACGGCTACAATTTCACCCAGGCCGCCGTTCTTGATATAATCCCGGGCCGTAAGGGCATAATCGGCGCTCCTGTTCTGGGTTCCGCACTGCACGATCCGCTCATACTTCATGGCTGCCTTAATCATTTGCTGCCCTTCGAAAATTGAATGAGAGACAGTCTTCTCGACGTAAACATCCTTTCCGGCCTGACAGGCCCGGATAGTTGCCAGGGCATGCCAGTGTTCAGGGGTCTCGACAAAGACGCCGTCAACCTCCTTGTCGTCAAACACCTTTCGCATATCCCTCACCGCAATGGGCCTGAATCCCTGAATTTTCTCCAGTTCAGAGATGGCACGCCCTCCCCGTGTATCATCAACATCGCAAATATATTTTATCAGGATATTTTCACCCGAATTGGCGGCTTCCAGAATGAGATTAGTCCCCCATGAACCGGCTCCGATCAGTGCAAGCACCACCCTGTCATTTGCCCCTTTTTTGTTCTGCACAGAGAAAGAGGCCTTTATCTGATCCCGGTAATCGGGAACAACTTCATTTATGACAATCCCGGAATCCTTTTCATCCTTTTTCTGTGCGGATGAACTGCAGGAGGGTGCAATTGCCATCCCTGCCGCCCCTGCCGATGTTAACTGAAAAAATTTTCTTCGTTTCATCAGAAATTTATTTACTTTTTGTGAAAAATTGTCTCAAACGATATCAGGCAGCTCAAACCCCTTCCTGTATTTCGGACGTCCGAGCTCCCGGGCTGTTTCGTCATTGAGTATCGTCTCATAATCAGGTGAAAACAATAATTGCCTGCATCCCGATCTGTATGACAGGTTTGCCATATGAATAAGGGATGCGCTGTAATGACCCTGGAGAATGTTTCCGTTTGGTTGTTTTCTTGAGCGGACACAGCTGAGAAAATTCCTTATATGATCCTTAAGAGGATAAATGTCCTTGTCGCTGGCGACAAGCTGCATGTCCTTATCAAAAACCTGCCAGCCGCCCCCCATCACACCCAGGTACATCATGCGCCTTGTACCGTAAATCTCTATCCTGGTGGCATTCTGCTGCCATTCGGGCCAGGTGTTTCCAAACCTTATCTTTTCATTTGTCTTTGCAAGATAGGGAGTGAATTCTCCTCCCTGCAATGTCATTACAAAATTTCCATAGTCGAACACTGCAAGCTGGTAGTCGGGAACATCACGCTCGTCATTGAACAGATAACGCCCCCCGGTGCAATAAACTGACTTCGGGAAACCCGGATCGTCCAGCGCCATCCTCAACATATCTGCCTGGTGAATAACACCCTGCCCGAAGGCATAACCGCCTGCATAATCCCAGTAATATGCCCACGATTTATTTCTCGACACATTATAAGGAACCTTCGGAGCAGGACCGAGCCACAGATCCCAGTCAATCGTTGAGGGTGCCCCGGTGTCCTCCTTTTCTACAAACGGAACGGGGCCATCTGTAAGTTCCATTGCATTGACAGTGACAACATCCCCGAGTTCTCCGCTCCTTATGTAATCGCGGGCAGTGAGGCCGTAACGGGCGCTTCTGTTCAGTGTGCCGCACTGAACGATCCTCTCGTATTTCATGGCAGCCTCAACCATTTTCTGTCCTTCAATGATCGAATGGGAAATACACTTCTCAACATAAACATCCTTCCCCGCCTGGCAGGCACGGATGGTTGCCAGTCCATGCCAGTGTTCAGGTGTGGCAATGATAACAGCATCAACTTCCCTGTCATCAAAGATCCTTCTCATATCCCTGACCCGAACCGGCCTGGCTCCCTGGATCCTTTCAACCTCCTCAATGGCACGGCCTCCCCTGGTATCATCAACATCACATATATATTTGACAAACACGTTCTCATTCAATCCTGCCGTCTCGATGATCACATGGCTTCCCCATCCCCCGGCGCCGATAAGGGCAAGAATTACCTTATCGGCGGCAGACCGGGCCCTGTCAGTCGCGAAATTAGACTTAACCGCAGCACGGTAAGGCGGCACCTCCGGTTTTTCAGCCGTATTGCCCGTCCTGCTGTCCCCTTTGCCGGTAATATTCCTGCATGAGGCTGCAAGTGAAAAACCCGCAGCTCCGGCAGATGTGACTTTAAAAAATTTTCGCCTCTTCATAAAAGGATTATTAATCAGATTCTATCTTGCAACCGGTTTTCCGTAAACTGTAATCCAGTCGAGTCTCGAACAGGCAATGCTCTGGCCTCCCCGCATAAGGTCGGTGAAACCTATTTCATCAACTTTCGACAGATCGGGGCCGGTTACCGGTTCGTCCTCAATAATATTATCAATATCCATCCTGAACCAGTTGAGGTCCGAAAGATTAAACTCACTGATCCTCCAGTCATTCGACATGCCATCGCCTTCCCTGCTCACGAGCCATGTTCCGTCCGAGAGCTTCAGTATCACCCTGAGTTCCCTGAATCCGCTCTGTTTGGTTCGCCAGGCTATTTTTGAAAATCCCGTGAGGTCCGCGAAATTGTTGCGATTCTTCAGAGTCACGGCCCAGTTTCCCGTACACAGGCCCGACCACACATAATACGGGTCGTCATCGGGCCGGTCGTGATGGCTTTTTTTTATGCTGTCACATCCCGGTCCGTACAGGGAAAGCACAAGATCCTTGTTTGCGACATGGTTCTGGTTCACAGGGGTTGCCGCAGGGGTCTCCTTCCAGTCTTCCCTGAAGAAAAGCGGGGGCCTGTATGAACCGGGCTTTTCATCTTGTCCGTGACTGTAATAAGATAATTCCCTGCCATCTCCACCGGCTTTTTTTTCATGGAAAAGAACGGTCCCTGGTAAGTTCAGGCAATTGTCTTTTTTAATCCCGCTTTCAGAACCTGACCCAATTAATGCAGCGGCAGCCACTGCCTGTTCTCCTGCAGTGATTTGAGGCTGTGAATAAATCAGGTTTTCTGAGCAAAGTACCAGGGGACAAATCATAAATGCCATTCGTGCCAATATTGTCCGGCGACTGAAAAAATGAATCCGGAGACAGCTGCATCCGGTCCGGGTCTCAGAATATATTCCTTTCATCTCCTGTAATATTTCAGGTTGTTAAAAACGATGCGTAAGTTATTAAATATAAGGCAAAGTATTTTTATAATATATATGAAAAAATTAATTTTACTTTCATATTCTTATCATAACAAAATTAT
The DNA here is from genome assembly GCA_009877105.1 of Bacteroidales bacterium. Lineage (GTDB taxonomy): Bacteria > Bacteroidota > Bacteroidia > Bacteroidales > VadinHA17 > LD21. The sequence continues at coordinate 132,275 of WXFD01000019.1, read as the reverse complement.
AATATTTAAATTACCGGACCCGCACTTTAAAATGAGAAGATCAATCTTTATAAGAAACACAGGAGCTGCCCTGGCTTACATGTTCTTTAATCCATCTGCAGGAGGAGCAGGCTCACCCATCAGCCAGCAGCTTGCTCCCCTGCTGAAAGATCAATCCGGCAAACCGATCACGTCGCCCGGGGAATGGATAAGGAAAAGGGAAATGATAAAAAGGGTATGGTCGGAATATCTGGGGATCATGGCTCCCAATCCCGACCCCCCGGTAATAAGGATCATGAATGAAGACAATCCCGAAGAGCTTACAAGGCAATATATTGAATATGAAAGTGAGCGGGGCATCAGGGTAAAGGCTTACCTTCTGAAACCCCGTAAACATGAAGGCCGGTTGCCTGCTGCGGTGGCATTGCATTCCACAGGCGATAACCAGATGAGGAAAATTGCAGGACTGGAGACACCCGGGATTGAGTCGCTGGGGTATAACCTTGCAAAAAAGGGCTTCATTGTTATCTGCCCCATGTGCTTTCTCTGGCATGAAAAAGGCACAAAAAGCTACGAGGAGCAGGTTGAGCTGTTCAGGTCAGGGCATCCGCAATCGAAAGGGATGGCAAAGATGCTGTTTGATGCCATGAGGGCAGTGGACGTACTGGAACAGATCAATGAGGTTGATAAAAAGAGGATAGGTGCGCTGGGGCATTCCCTCGGGGCAAAGGAAGCATTTTACCTTGGTGCGTTTGATGATCGCGTAACCGCCGTTGTAAGCAACGAAGGAGGAATAGGCCTCAACTCCACCAACTGGGACGATCCGTGGTATCTGGGCCGGGAGATACATGATTTCCCCCATCAGCATCATGAGGTGCTCGGATTATGCGCACCAAAAGCTTTCCTGCTGATAGGAGGCGATTCATCCGACGGCAGGATCAGTGAACCCTATATCGATGCCGTGAAGCCGGTTTACGGATTGTACGGCAAACCTGAAAACCTTATGTTCTTCAATCACGGAGAGGGCCACGGGATCACCCCGGAAGCAGAAAAGATTACATACGGCTGGATGATCAGACATCTGAAGGAAAAAACAGACTAAAGCAATTTCACCCCGGAATCAAGTTAAACAAAAACCACTGATAATGAAAAACTTCAAATTCATCAGGTTCCTGGCAATACTCATTTTGGTCACCGGAGGCTGCACCGGGCACAGGGGCGCTGAAAAAGCACCAGGAGACGGACAGCATCATGACCATTGGAGTGTAATCGGGCCGGGGGGCGGTGGAGGGGTTTTAAAACCCACCGTCAGTCCGTTCAATAAGGATTTTGTGATGACCCATTGCGACATGACTGGCGTATTTGTGTCACATAATGGCGGTATGACGTGGAAAATGAAGAATCTGTGGAACGTGCCAGATGATTTTGAGTTTGACCCGGTCGATTCAAATATTGTCTACATTTCCACCCATGGATTTCTGTACAGTGAGGACAGGGGTTCGGGGATATCTTTGCTGCTGCGATCGACAGACCGCGGGGAAAGCTGGGAAATAATCTATCCTGAGATATCACGGGCTAAAAAGACAGAATGCATTCAAAGCAGCAGGCTGATGCCCTCGGAGATAATGGAAGGAGCAATTGACGGCACCATCCAGAAAGTCGAAGTCGACCCTGCCAGCAATGCCCGCATATACCTGGGTATTGCTCCCCTGATAGACTATATGGGAGGAAGAAACGCAGAATCCAAACCGGGAGAAGTCTTTATGGTATCAACCTTCAACCACGGGCAAACATGGAACAGGCCGGTTTCACTGCCGGGCCGGAAGGTTATGGCCATTTTCCCCGGAGCTCCCGGTGACAAGGTTATTGTTTTTTCCGACAAGGTTTGTGCGCATATTGACACATCAACCGGGAAGACAATCTCTTTTCCCCTGCCGGCGGAAGAAATAATTGCAGTCGAAGGAGGAAAAGACGGTGAGGGCAGTTCCATTTACCTCCAGTCACCATTCATGGCAGGAGGAAAAGGAGGCATGTATATCAGCAGTGATCTTGGAAAATCATGGAAGCAGATCAACAATGGCTTGTTGCCTGATCCGGCCGGCGATATTCTTCCCTCATTCAGGCAGGCCCTTGCTGTGTGTGAATCAAGACCTGAAGTAGCTTATATCTCGGTCGATGTTCCCAAAAAAGATGCTTCAGGTACCTATTATGAGCTATACTGCATTTATAAAACAGAAAATGGAGGGATTAAGTGGGATCCCGTACTTGTGTCTTCCTCCCCTGGTGGTTACCTGACAGATAATTTCAGCGGGTCATGGATGGAGCAAAGCTATGATCCCGGATGGGGTGGCAGTCCGATTGATATGGGCGTGGCGCCGGATGATCCGGATGTCTGCTATGCGGGAGATAACGGCCGCGGATATAAAACCACCGATGGCGGCAAATCATGGACCCAGGTCTACAGCCATAATAATCCGGACGGAACATACTCGAGCAACGGCCTCAATGTGACAACATGCTATGGGATTCATTTCGATCCCTTTGATAGAAATCACTTTTTCATCTGCTATACCGACATTGGATTGTTCCATACTTTCAGCGGAGGTAAAAGCTGGCTCCACTCAATTAACGGATTGCCGTACAGATGGGCGAACACCTGCTATGATCTTAAGTTTGATCCCGCGATCAAAGGTAAGGTCTGGTCAGTGTGGGCAGATGCCCATGATCTTCCAAGGACTAAAATGTTCGGCGGCCGTGGCTTCGGCGGTTTTGTTGGAGGAGTCGCAGCTTCTGAAGACGGGGGACTGACATGGAAAAAGAGCAATGACGGACTTCCTGAGAATTCAGTATGCACCAATATACTGCTGGACCCGGAATCGCCGGCAGGCAGCAGAACCCTGTACGTAAGCGTATTTGACAGGGGCATCTATAAATCGACGGATGACGGAAAAACCTGGAACCTTATAAACAACGGGCTGGGGAACAACCTGTTTGCCTGGCAGCTCAGGCAGAACAGCAACGGACGTCTGTTTGCCCTGTTTGTCCGGGGAATGGCCAGAAAACAGACAATTGACGGCTCGCTGTATTTCAGTGACGATAAAGGCAGCACATGGACCCCTCTTCCCCTTGCGGAAGGCGTGAACGGTCCTCATGATCTCATGATTGATCCGGTCAATCCCGATGTAATGTATGTAAGCTGCTGGCCACGTGGTGATAAAGGTGAAGATACAGGAGGAGGAGTTATTAAAACCACCGATGGCGGCAAAAGCTGGCGCAGGGTGTTTGATGAAAGGATCCGGGTCAACTCGGCAGGAATGGATCCGGAGAATCCAGCTGTCATTTACATCAATACTTTTCAGAATTCGGCGTTCCGCTCTGAAGACGGAGGAGAAAGCTGGAAGCGGATCGGGGGATACAGGTTCAAATGGGGGCAGCGTGCCATTCCTGACATACACAACCCGGGTATGTTATACCTTACAACCTATGGCGGCAGTGTATTCTACGGTCCGGCGAAAGGAATCCCCGGCAGCACCGACGATATCACGAATATGCCCGATGGCTGGTGGTAATAGATACTTCCGGATTAAGGATATTGCTTTTTACCCTTGATTTTAAACTGCAAGCCAAAAATCCGCAGCCTGAAATTGCAATTACCATCAGTAACAGAAACTCAGCGGTCCTGAAATACCCGATTCAATCAGAGGCAGATCCTTGCCAGGCAGACTGCTTAGGGGCGAAGTGGTCCACAGATCTTTTAAGCTGCCGTACTGGATAAAATCACCAATGATCCTGTTCCTGTAAGGATTGGCGACCCTTATCACAACACTGTTGTCCTTTTCCCTTACAAGGGATGATACTTCAAACCGGTAACCGGGGAAGGCGGAACATCCTGCCGGTTTGCCATTGATGCTTACCTCATAAGGGGTTCTGATACTGTCAACACATAAATAAAGTGATTTCCCGTGAATCAATTCTTCGGGAAGATCAAACTTCAATGAGTACCTGGCTTTGCCTGAATAATACTTAATTTCCGGATCGTCGAAAGTGATCCATGATTTAAGGGAATTTATCTCCACCGGCTTTTTATCCGGCAAATCCTCGAATTCAAGCGTCCCCTTTAAATCAGCGGGTATATATTTGTGTTCTGGTTCCTTGTATGCCGGAATATCAGATGAAAGCTTATCCCTGAATACAATGAATAGGGATTCGCGCGGCTGAAACTTAAGATTTATTACTGTCCGCCCTTCAGATTCACTGAAATCTTCTACCCTGTAAGTTTTTCCATACTGCGGATCCCAAATTTCAGGATATTTTCCCCTGATCCGGAAAGCAAGCTCACTGTGGCAAACTCTGTCTTCCTGATTTACAATATAATAAATATCATCCGGACCTGCTTTTTTATGAATGTAAATAAGCTTCCCGCCGTCGCTGACTTTACAGGAAAGATCGGGCCGGATTCCTAGTTTATCAATAATGTCCATAAGCTTCAGGCCAGCATAAACATGCCCTTTACCGTACTTATTCTCATTTATCCCGCCGGTTCCCGCTTTTCCCCAAACATTTTCAGAGATCTCACCGATAATCTTATCATTCTGAACATGGTCCAGGAATCCTGGCGCCCGGCCTGGCCTTGGCCCAACGACCGTGGCACCTGCTTTAACGAGTTCCCCGATTCTTTCAATTGTCACTGGATTCATATAAATATCATCGGGCAAAAGCAGAATATCATAGCTTAGTCCGTTATCGAGACGGAGTTTGCCATCCTCAACCCGGCAATGATTTTTAAGAATATCGAAATTGCACAGCTGAATATTGTAACCTGGCGGCAGCCGATGGTCACTCTGATTTTCAGGATCGAGATAAAACCGGTCGCCTGTAAAACACAGAATATCCGCAACCGTGACGCCCTGCTGCAGGATGTACTGGACCCGTGCATGATAGGTAAACCACTGTGATGCAAAGCTCCACCATGGATTGTGCCTGTTAAAACTCTGTCCGAACATTCCGAGAGTGATTCCGGGCTTTTTGTCAAACGGCTGGTGGACATAGCTGTGAAGCACCATCTGATTGATCCCCGAACAGAAAGCATTGTCCCCGAATAACTTAAGGTTCCATGGATACTCACTGTAATTGGCATATCCGGTATAGGCTTCGGCGGGTACCACATTTTTACCATACAGGGCTCCGGCATATGCCGGCATGGGAAATGAGGTTTTTTCAACCGGCCTGTAGTTTACCAGGCCTGTCCTCCTGTCAGGATTGGCCCAGAATTCGAACATGGGAACATCCACATAACTGTTTGAACGAAGAATATCAACAGGAGGATATCCGGTGCCTCCGTAAATAACTTCAGCATGGGATTTCAGGCCGTTCTGCATGCAGAGCCTGTGAAAATGCCGGTAGTAGTTCTCTTCGATAAGTTCGGCTATTGTAAGCTGAAAATCCTGCAAAAATCTTTCGGTGGTAGCAGGATTATCTATTGTAATACCGCAGATAACAGGCATCCAGTTGATTATGTCGTATTTTCTCCGCTTTCTGAATTCACCGGCAAAATTCGAGGTCCAGTTCTGATATCTGCATTCCCAGCTGTCGATAAAAAGATATTCAAAGGTATTTCCTGTATATTTTCCTGCATGGCTGATAAGCTTTGCGGGGAAACTCCGGAAATGGAGATTGAGGGCCGCTGTATCCATCTTATCGCATTCCAGTCCCCTGCCGGCACTGGTTGCCGGTGCATTCATGGCTCCCGTCGTGGTATATCCAATCCTCAACAACTCCCATTTACCTGCCGGCGCATCCCATTTCAGATTACCTTCCCTGTCCATATTGCCTGTAAGGTTAACAACCGAACCGGAAGGGACCGAAAATCGCTGATCCTCTCCCTCCACCTGAAAATCATCCAGCTTATGGGCCATTGTGGTACAGGTTTTTTCCAGATGGTAGGGTATCACCGTGTGATATGAAGGCTCCTCATTTTCATTAAGAAGTTCAAGCTCGGAAATATCCAGTGCATCCACGCCAGCCAGATCCCTGAATTCCAGCCTGAAATATTTCGCCGACTGATGACCAGTTTCGAGGATAGTTGTCCTGTTTAGGGGAGGACCTGAAAATTCCCTGACGGTTTTAAATATTTTCCCGTCCTTTGATACTTTAAGTTCAAGTGTAAAACTGATCTCGTCGAGGCTTGTCCACGCAAATTCCACCCTGGGATGGATTGCCAGCGATGACATCTGAAAATCGTTAACGAATGAAACGTCTATTGTGGAACCGTTTCTTATTTCTTCGCTGCTTAATGGATTGGCATCATAAAGAATTGTTCTGCCGGCTTTCCCATTCACCTTAATTTCAGGTGCCGCCTTCTGAAAAGAATTGATCCCGTCGGAGGCAGGTACCGCAAGAACGCAGATATCCCTGTAAAAATTATGACTGGCGGCAGGTTCCTGCAATCTGATTTCCAACTTTTTCCCTCCTTCGGCCACCGATCTGCTCCAAACACATCTTTTCATCGAATTGGCAGGATCAATCCATGGTCCTCCGCTTGAACTCCATCCGTCGCAGTTATGCACGCCCAGGGTCATGCCAAGCCTGTCAGCTTCGGAAAGAGCCCATTCAAACATCCGGTACCATTCCTCAGTAGCAAATTTCACCGGCGGGACACCAAGATCCCTCTCATTGAAAAGCCCTACATTCAGGATGGTTGCTGTGGAAATACCCTGATCCTTCATCGCTTCAAGATCCTTCGTAATACCTTCCCTGGTTACGGCATTATCGAGCCAGTGCCACCAGGCATGAATGTAACTGGAAGACGGTGGAACTGCGAATGCGGAAGGGTTCAGTCTGCTTACCTGATGTTGTCTGCAGCTCATTGCAATACAGCAGGCAACGGTCAGTGACAAAAGACCTGACAGGTTAAAATACTTTTTCATTTACGGGTTAATTTAGGGAATCAATATATAAAAACAGTTTTACCAGATCTTTTTCTTTTTTGAAATTGATCTTTTCCTTTTTGACAAAGGAGTTTATTTCCTGGCTGTTCCTGCCCAGGATATCAGACAGTTCACGGGAAGACCTGAAATATTTTGGCATTCCGGTACCCGTATCGATATAATACTCCGCGGGCCTGTCAACTATTTTTGGGGGGATCTCATTTACGATCCCGTCCGATGGTTTTCCTGCCATGAAGACTTTATAATCTCTTCTGAGAAGCTGATTTTTGCCTTTGCAGATCTGGACAAGAAAACCAGCGATCATTTTCCCTCCTATAGCGAAAGACCTGTAAACATAAGTGGATGAATCAAATACGATTCTCTCAATGTTATCTATGTTTCCGAGGATCCGGATGGTCTGATCGGGCATCATGATCTCAATCTGTCCATGGTATGCATTATACCTCATTGGAATATCTGTAAACACTTTTTTTTCAATAGTATATATTTCTCCGTTGGCAAAATTCCCGTTAAAGTATTCTGAACCTTCCACGGCGGAATCGTCCCGGTCGCCTGCACGATACCCCGGCGTACCGCTTGATATCTGCATTTTGGAAGCGAAATCCTGGAGCGATCTGTTGAAATACAGGTTATCCTGGCTGTAGCCCATGAAGGCAGCAGATATCATAATGCTGGTCAGTATGAAGATCCTTGTTTTCATTGAAGGTAATTTTAGTCCGATTTTTGCCTGGTTATTCGGCAATACGGCAGGAACAACATGAAGCCATTTTGTCAGTAATCCGTAAACTATGAGTCATCAATCAATCATCACTTTTTTATCAGTCAGATAATCAGTTTGTCCGGAATGTACTATGATCCTGTACTTTAATACGAGATCACTGTCGACGGGCAAAGTTACCCGCTGTCGTCCCGGATACACAATATTCTGCATGCTGCCCTTCTGCCTGAGGATCCATGGTGCAGGATAATTCGGGGTCTGCGGATCGCATATGATGGCAAGTCCGCTTTTGCGGCCGGGGCTGCCCAATGATCCCGATATATCAATCCAGGCCCCTGCATCGATCTGAAGATTCTGAGGCATTACTGTTCCTTTACCGGAAACAAATGCCACATCATCAGGAAGCTTTATCCTGGCACAAAATCCTCCGTAGCCCTTTTCGTCGTCAGACCCGCCGATGCTCACTCCATTGGTAAGTGCCCTTAATCCAATCTCAAAATCAATTATCCTCAATAACTCCTCTTTCCTGTGAGTTGTGATGACGGTATGCTCCCTGACAAACGGGGAGCGGTCGTGCCATAAGGGTGATTTCCACAACACATCGGCTTCCAGTACAGCAGTAGATTCATCTGTCCAGGTTGTCAGCCGGATTACCTCCTGCGAAATATTCTCCATTATCCATCCGTCGGCAATACTCTGATCATTTATATAAATCTGGTGCCACGCCCAGTAGATGCCCCTGTGATAAGGATGGTCCTCCGGAGCTTCTTCCGTGAGGGTATCCCCGTCGAGAGAATAGAGCGGGTGCAGGTAATTGTTGCAGATGTACTGGTTGCCGATAACCCCGGGTTCCCTCTGATAATGGAACACCGGATCCCCTGATTCGTAAAGATCAAGCCCCTGTTCATTCTGCCTGAACTCAAAGCCTTCCTTTCTTTCTGCCGAAGTGCCGCATGAAATCAGAAAACAGAAAAATACCATCAATATGCCGGAAGTGTCTTTCAAAAGGAAATAATCTGACTAAAATAATAAATACCTGATAACTGATGTGAATCCTTCATGATCATGTGTCACTTTCATGATGTTCTTCACTGCTGTAACATGAATATTCATACTGTGCTGAAGATTAAGGATCAGCATATCACGACAAGTTACAAAAAGAAAGTCAGTATAAAAACAATTCTGATTTTTTTGTGATATCCGGAAAGAGTGGCAGGAACTTTTATGTTATGCCCGGCTGTGAGCCGGATAGCGCCATGGGAATGATCGGGGCAGGAGCCGCAGGATAAAGGAAGATATTAAAGGCATTTTCCTGTATTCCAAACATTTTCACTTTAAATGAAAAAAGCAGGGCTGTGATAATGGACAGCAAGATCATATTGACATATATTAGTGTAATAATTAATATATATCAACTACTTGATTGATATATATTAATTAATCCAATATCTGTTTTTATCTTTCAGGCCAGTCAATTCATTAGGTTTGTCAAACACAGGCTGCAGCAGTCATGGTTGCCGGAACCGGATCACGATACTCAGTACGTAAGAATTACATCCGTATTCCTGTTCAGGTCAGTCGTGATTGAGCTGCTTCCTGATACAATGGTGTAGGGTGTGAAAAAAATCCTGTCCTTTCCGTTCGCCTGATATTCCGGAAGTTCAGCACTGAATTTTCCCTGATTGTTTGTTTTGCCCTGCACGGCAATTTTCCCGGTATTGTCAAATATAGTCACATCCCGGTTTTTCCCAGGTCTGCCCGGTTTATCCATCAGAACAGCATTCAGGGTCCAGTACACGGTAAATGAATGATCCTGGTCGGTGGCATCAATACCGAACTCCTGCCCTCTGACAAAATTTGACCTGAATTTTATAAGCTTTGCCACACAATCATCACAGCCTGAGCTTCCCATGCGGAATGTTTTAAAGGGATCATTGCCGGTTGCGATCACCGTGTTGCAATAAATATCTGAATTGGCGGCGCCTCCGTACATTGAAGCTATCCAGGCTGCAGGCACATTGGTTCTTATGACATTGCCGTAAAACTGTCCTCCATAGTATCTGGGCCCGCCGCAGATATACAGGGCCGCTGTAATTACCCTGGAGGAAGGATCCGTCTTTTCAACGGCGAATTCATTGTCATACACGTAATTCTCCCCGCCGCTTGCACTGTAATATATTCCCCAGCACATGGGAATATATTCTGCCGGCCCAAAATCCCTTGCCGTTATGAAGATCCGGTTATCATGTATCCTGTTGCCGGCAGATGCATTCCGGGAACCTGGTGCGGCATTGTAATCACCAAGCCTGATTGCAGCGGTACTGTATTCTTCCCTTCCGTATTCGCATGTCGGTTTCGATGTCTCAATTTTGAAAAGATTGTTGAAAACTTCAGTATATCTCGATACATAAATACCCGAACCCTGTTTTGGCTCGAACCTGTTATTGAAGATCTTAGAGCTGTCGCCCGTACCCATGATGCTGTAATGATTTGTAACCCACTGGTCGTTTACAAAAAGATTATCATGCACAACAGAGTATTTTCCTGTTACCGACAGGCATCCCTGGCCTCCGAAGAACTCCGAATTGGACACTTCCGATGGGTTTGTGCCCCGGATCAGAACCGAACAATGGTTAACATGCCGCTGAATGAGAAAGGGAACATCCGCCTCAAACCTGCAGTTTTTTATCTTTGTCTGCAATATGTCGGCGCTTCCGCAGCTGATACCCGCAGTCACAATTTTGACGTTTTCGAGGACAACCATTACGTCGGGTGCGGATGACTGGATACCCCACGACTGGATTCCCGGGGTACCTGCTTCAATTATCCCGTTTTTAATCGTGATAACCCCTGAACCGCTGATATGCGGCAGGGATGGCAAGGGCAGGTTCCGCTCAAAGTCGCCGGTAAAATCATAGAAGGCAGGTGTGACCGGAGGATATGATTCCGCGATAATATGATCGTAATGAGCCAGTGGAGTCGTATTTCCGATAATGCTTATACCCGCATCCATTGCCGGACGAATATCAATCTCGTCAACCAGGCAGTCGGTGTCTGCCTTAATCCTGACCCTGTATTTTCCTGCAGGCAATCCATGCAGATGAGCAAATACAAATCCGCCTCCCAGACGGGGAGATTTCTTCTCAACCGGGCAGCTGATCCTCGTGCCGTCGCCGTATTTTGTGGAGCATACCACGTTCCGGCCCTGCGCATCCTCAACAAAAATGCTCACTTTCATTTCATCATCCGGGTATTTCTTCATATCATGATAATACCTGCCAGTAATCCCGCACATTGCAAAATACGATCTGCCGGCAACCGGCAGATTCACATATTGCGACACGATTTCATCACCGGGCTGCAGGCTCATAAGCTTACTGCCCATGAAAACATGAACCTCTTCAGTGTTACGGATCTCAGCCCCGGGTGCCTTTGAAAGATCCCAGCCGGACGATCCTTCTTCAAACCCCGAATTCGGAATATGTTCATAGCCGCCGGCAGCATATCTGAGAGTATATCCGTTCAGGTCGAGGGTAACATTATTTCCAAGGAACAATGCGCTTCCTTCTGCACTGATATCATTCACAAGTACGAATCTCCTGCCGTCTCCGGCATAGCTCCCCGGAGAACTGACGGGAATCTCACCGGGCGTGAGATACCGGTGTGCAACGGGGGAATACTGCGGAAGAAGCTGCGGGCATAACAATAACCCGACAAGCATTAAATGCACCTTTTTCATATGATATTAAATTTATATACTACTAAATATTAAATGATTCACATGGAACCCGCATGAATTATATTTTCATGCTTGTTTTTGATTCTGTATCATGTGGGGTTCATATCTGTCTGCTTTATATTATCCGCTGACCCGATAATGACCTTGTTCTGCATATCCCAGGCTGACCCCGCTGAAACCATCCTGACATGATTAAGTCCTTCTTGCCTTCATCATTTATTTTCCGTATTCAAACAAAGAACTGCACGGGGACAGACATACCTGGGCCAATCTGCCGGTTCAAACTTAAAATCATTCAACACTTTGTAGGAGCATATTAAATGAAAGCTTTTATAAGATGTATATTATCAAACAAAAATAATCATTTCGCATTAATAAGGTTTTGAAATAATCATTAAATTTGTCATCCTGTCAACTATTTTCCTTGCAAATTAAATGAGAAGCTTTTTCCAGAACTTTCAAATGACTCTCCTGACGGCAGCGGTACTGTATGCTGCATCATCACAGGTGTTGTATGCCCAGGAAGACATGATGCATTTCAGCAAGGTTTTCAACAGGGCAAAACCATACAGGATCTTCCTGCCTGCAGATTACCACAAGCTTGACAGGCATTACCCGGTTATCTATTATTTTCATGGCAACACCGGTGATCACAAACTCGACATTCCGGGAATAAGCGGGCTTGTCAATGCCAACGGTGTTATACTGGTTGCCTGGAACGGCAGGTCTGAGGAGTCAGATCTGAGGCCATACAATATAGGCAACCACTCAAACATCAAATACAATATACAGTTCAGGGATTATTTTCCTGAACTGGTTGATTATATCGACAAAACCTACCGTACCATTCCTGACAGATCAGCCAGGGGTGTTATCGGGCACAGTATGGGCGGAATAATGTCATTCTTCCTTGCGGGTCAGTATCCTGATCTCATCTGCGCTGCTTTCAGCTCAAAAGGGTCACCCGAATTTTTCATCGGAACCCCGGCGCGCCACACTCTGTATCAGGTCAGGAACATGTTTAAAAACCTCATCGGCATAAAGACAGGATTTGCGACAAGCACGGAATGCGAACTGTATTATCTTAACAATGAAGTTATTAATGGTGCACTGAACGAGAAAGATCTTGATTTCAGACTTTTCAGGTATGAAGGGAGCCATGATATCACTCCCAAACAGTTCAGCGATGCATTTGAGTTTGTGGCTGAGGCTTTCAGGAATCCTGAACCGGCACCTGAGCGCTGGCATCACTCAGATATATACCCGGATTTCAGGATATGGGGTTATGAGGTGGAAAGTAATCTAAACGAACCTGGTTTCATCGACATGAAAGGAGTTACCAGGGGCGGATTCGGAATTTCCACAAAATCATGGGAGCCTGACGGCAAGCCGCTAAAGGGAGTGAACATAAGGGTGAAAACAGCTCCGTTGTATTCACCCAATACCGTATATACAATTCTCGACTACAGTCATTCAACCGGTTCTGCAAAGATTTGTCAACTTACTAGCGACAAATCGGGAAGGATCACCGTTGATACAGACAATGAGAATCACCAGATCGGAATTTTCAGGAAAAAGGATCCTCCAGAAATTGTATTTATCAAACATAATGTAAATGACAAAGGATCATTTCTCGATCAGAAAGATGAAAATTCACTGAATCTGACTTTTCTCAACAGGGGAGGGAGCAAGGCAGAGAAGGTCTTAGTTACACTGAGCACCGATGTTCCGGGAGTTTCCATCGCCAATCCGGTTATTGAACTGGGCTCTCTTCCTTCATGTGAGCTGAAAGCCTTGCCGCAGGGATTTAAAATTACTGCCCGCAACAAACCGCCCTCCGACGGTTCTCCTTTCATGATAAGATTCAACCTTGCGATCAGGGACGGAAAAAACAGGGTGTGGAAGGATGAATTTTATGTTCCTGTCTTTTTTGATGTTCCTGAATTTACGCATCTTGGGATCGACGATGGCGACAGCGAGGTTTTCGGCAGCGGCAACGGGAACAACATCGCTGAACCGGGAGAAACCGTTATGATTTATGAGATATCAAACGGAAGCAAAAGACTGAGGCTATATTATGATGACCCATACATAGACGGGGAACGGTTATATGATGAGATACAGCCCGACAAATGGGGTGATGGATATTCCCTGTCATCACTTATTCATATTTCTGACGTCTGTCCTCCGGGGCATAAAATAAGGTTTCTTGCCTGCTATGAAGTAAAGGACTGGCAAAAGATCAGGAGAGATGTAACATGGGGTACCTTCACACTAACCGTTGGCGGTGAATTGCACGGAAAACAATAATCAAACCCAATAATCCAGGAAACATGCAAAAACTGAAAAACAAACGGCCGGAAAGGATCCTGATCCTTTTTGCACTGGCAATTATATCAATGTCCGTTCATGTGACAAAAGCTTCAGTTCCGGCTGATCCGGCAGCCAAACGGGCTGATGACAGGGGGAAGGTTTTTATAGTGAATGCTCCGATACGTGATATTGCAGAGTTTCGCAAACTGGTTATCCAGGCTGCACGCCTGAAGCCGTACGGGGAAGTTCAGGTGAACATCAGCGCACTTGCCGGCGGCGGATTTCACGAGGTTCCTGAGGGGAACAATTTCTGGCACCAGTATGCCAGTTACAATGCAACTCTTTTCAAATTCTTTCCCGATCCCGCAATTGCACCCTTCATACCGGCTGATTTTGTCAAAAGAAACCGTGAATACCTGCTTGCCAGGGCCAGAATACTGAGGGAATATGGCATTAATGCCGAGTTCTGGTGCAATGAACCAAACTTTCTGCCAGATGCTTTTTTTGACAGATATCCCGGTCTCAGGGGGCCGAGGGTTGATCATCCGCGGCGGGGTAACCATCCTGCATTTTCTCTTTGCATGGACCTTGAACAAAGCAGGAAAATGGTTGCCGGTATGATTGAGGAACTGCTAAAAAACGTTCCTGAGATCAGAACCTTTGTTTTCAAGACCAATGATGCGGGGTCAGGGATATGCTGGTCCGACTGGCAGTATTCCGGTCCGAACGGGCCCTCACACTGCAGGGGAATATCCATGGGCAGGAGAGTTGCTTCGCTGATGGAGCTGTTCAACGAGGGAGCAAAAAAGACCGGAAATGAATTGACGATATATCTTGCCGAATCTATGTTTTCCGATGAGGAAATGACTGATATACTGAAATATCTTCCTGCAAACTGTCATGCACTCGGAACGGATTCCGACAACTCAATATCCATCGGAAGCAATATTTCAGGTTATTATCCCGTCAGAGGGCTTCTTGATCCGGTTGATCTGTTAAGGAAAATCGATCAGATGAAAGATGACAGGTACAAAACCGTTTTTATCAATTTCAAATCGTATTATGACAGGGGATACGAACTGATGCCGGTCATTGAAAAGGTGATTGATCTGATCACTGACAATATGGGACAACCAGCTGTTGAACGGGAAATTGCAAGGATGCTGCAGGTTGAGGATCTGTGCAGGAAATGGGCCGGTGACAGGGAATCTAAAAAGCTTTTTGATGCAATTATGCTCCTGGAAGATGCAAAAAAATATAAGAACTCAGCGGTCGGCAATGTAACAGGCATTTACTGGGGTGTTTCCACGAGGCATATCAACAGACCGCTGGTTTTCGCTCCCCAGCTGCTGACCAGGGAAGAGGAAGCCTACTTCCTCCCCTATGTATTCAATCCATCCACTGAAGAGGCAAGGATGGATTACACGGATATTCACGGAAGCCACAACAGTGTTCCTTCCGGGGTTATTCCACGCTATGTTTCGATGATTGTTAGAGCCGCCGGGTTAATGGAGGGCATTGGAAAGGACATCCCTGAATCCATGTTCATACAAACATGGGCCAGGGCATTGAGACTTCATGCAGGCATTATGCGGAGCGCCGGAAATTTTGCCGAGGCCCAGGCCATCAGAGACCGCAATGCTGATAAGCTCAGCCGGCCTCCCCACAGGCCCGGCAAGGAGCCGACCTGGGACGGAGATCCCGACCTACAGGCGTTTAACACCGTAATGCGCGATGAACTGGATAATGCCGGGGAACTCATTGAACTCCTCAGCGGCGGAGGTACGGACATCCTCTGTCATGCTTCCGACCCTGCACAGGAGGATACTTTCCTGCTCGGACCCGGACTGATACGCCAGCTGAAACTAAAGCAAAAAATCATGCTGGCTCACTGGACGGATATTGAAGGTTATCTGGCCACCCCGTTCAAATAAGTTAATGAAAATAAATATATTTGCAGCATCAAACAACCACGTTGAAATGAAAACACGATTGATCCTTGCAGCTGTTTTAATTATACTGATCTCTTCTTCATGCGGACAAAGAAAGAGAGGCGACAAAACTGCGGTGAAGGGAGATCCGTTTCCGAAAGAGATGGTGGAATTCGTGCCGTATGAAAACAATCCTGTGTTCACAGGGACAGGGCAGGACACCTGGGACAGGACAATCAGGGAAAGAGGATTCATACTTAATGAGAACGGCACCTACAAGTTGTGGTACACCGGTTACAACGGGCCTGATACGGTGACAAAATACCTTGGATATGCAACGTCACCTGACGGAATAAACTGGACCAGATATGAGGGGAATCCTGTTTACAACAAGCGATGGACCGAAGATATGTTTGTTTTCAGGGAAGACAATAATTATGTCATGTATGCCGAAGGCAGAAATGATGTTGCACATATCCTGATTTCTGAAGATGGCATCAACTGGCAGGACCAGGGTGATATTAAAATTCTCACCACAAAGGGCGATACAATACCCGGACCGTACGGTACTCCCACTGTATGGCATGAAAATAACCTCTGGTATTTATTCTACGAAAGGAATGATGATGCCATCTGGCTGGCAGTATCCAACAATCAGAAAACATGGGTCAATTTCCAGGATGAGCCGGTGCTTGAAAGAGGACCGGAAAACTACGATTCGGGTGCTGTGGCAGTAAACCAGATCCTGAAATTCAGGGGAAGGTATTATATGTTCTATCATGCCACCTCCGATCCTTCATGGATAGAACCCGGGAATTCTGCCGTATGGACTTCCAATGTGGCAATGTCAGAAGATCTGTATCACTGGACAAAATATCCCGGAAATCCGATAGTTGAGGGAGATCATTCAAGCCCAGTGCTTGTGCCTGACGGCGATAAATTCAGGCTTTATACAATGCATCCCGGGATCTGGCTGTATTTCTCAAAATGATACTGCCATGCATCAGGGCTGAAGAATGCTTATCCAACCTTTGCCAGCCTGACAGTCATATTCAGATTCAGCCAGCTGGTTTCCAGGCAAAGTCAGTTCTTAATTCTTCTTCAGTCTGATTCTGCAGTACCACTTGTCGCATTGCATAAAAATAATGTCAGGTTCTATCTCGAAAATAGTGGTATAGCATGATCCCGCATTCCGGATGATCTTATCCGTTTTCCATGTTTGTCCTCCGTCATTGCTGATTGACAGGCTTGTATAGCCTTTCCCCGGATATTCAAATAATCCTTTGTCTCCTGCATCTGATATTATCGACCATCCTTCAGGAAATCTTTTCCCCCAGCTTAAAGCAATGCGGCCGTCGTGAAGTGTGATGAGACAGGGGTCGCATCCCCGGTCAAATCCTGTATACAGGGGAGGCGTCCAGGTTTTTCCCGTATCGGCACTCCACGATGAATAAAGAGGAAAATGGTGTCCCGAGCGCATGACGCAAAGAAGTCGTCCGTCGTTTAATTTTGTTATTGCGGGTTCAACAAATCCTTCCCCGACCGGTTCTCCGGCGTGAGGAACAGCAACAGTTGAAAGATAATTCCAGGTGCGTCCCTTGTCCCCCGACTTCACAATAATTGTCCGCATCATGTATTCAAGTTCTTTCATTGCATCCCTGTTCGAGGGCAGAACAGTATCAGTTTCCATGTTCCCATACATTGTCATAAGCCACAGATCAGGAGATATTTCAAGAATGGTTCTGTAAACGAATATGCCGTACCAATTGTCAATGCCATTATCCGGCATGCAGCCTCCAGGGATATTGAAAACCGGTTCCTCCGTTGTTATTGTCTTCAGGTTGTCAGTGGAACGCCAGGCTTTGCCCTTGTATACACCGGGTTCAATAAAGGAAGTAGGGCCGTCAAGAGCATAAAACAGGCCGTCTTTTACAAAAACAGCTCTTTCCGGAGCTCCGTTCACATCTCTGAATACAGTATCCGTGAGTTCTGATAAGGATCTGCCTGCATCGTGGCTTATAAAATTTTTGAAATAGACAGATCCGTCAAAGTTTCTGAAGCAGCGTGTCCATTTATCATCCGAGTTCATTGAGGCAATCACGGGTTTGCCTGTGATAACATAATTAACGGTTGTTTTTTCATTGATACGATTACAGCTTCCCAAAGCCAGACATAACAGGAGCAGAGCCGGGAAACCAGTCAGGCGACTGACCGGCAGGCTTTTTGGTTGTGATATCATGGTAATGTTTTTTATACGGAAACGGGGATCAGATTTAGTCAGGACAGATCTTTTTTTATTGCTTTTACGGCTGACCCCGGTCCCGGATGCATTATTTTCTTATTTGTCCGTTCCCTTCTATGATCCACTTATATGTAGTAAGCTCATTGAGAGCCATGGGACCCCTTGCATGGAGTTTCTGGGTCGCAATGCCTATTTCGGCTCCCAGGCCGAATTCAGCTCCGTCGGTAAAAGCGGTAGATGCATTCGAATAGACCGAAGAAGCGTCAACAAGCTTAAAGAAACGGTTTATCCTTTCGCTGTTTTCGGAAATTATTGCTTCGCTGTGCTTTGAACCAAACTCATCAATGTGGGCAACAGCCTCTTCGAATGATCCTGCTGTTTTAACTGCCATTTTATAGGAAAGGAACTCGGTTCCGAATGAATCTTTCTCAGCTTTTTTGAGAAGTTTCGCCGGATACCTGCCTTCGAGTGCACGGTAAGCTTTTTCATCAGCATATATAACCACATTGTTGCCGGCACATAATTCCACAATATAACCCAGGTCGTCAAGCCGCTTTTCGTGAATTATCAGGCAATCAAGGGCATTGCATACACTTACCCTCCTGGTTTTTGCATTGTGAACAACTGCCCTGCCTGTTTCCCTGTTTCCAAACTCATCAAAATAGGTATGGCACACACCGGCTCCGGTTTCAATTACCGGGATGGATGAATTGTTCCTTACATAGTCAATAAGATCACGACCTCCGCGGGGAATGATCAGATCAACATAATCCCTCGCATTCAGAAGCTGAATTGTTTCTTCCCTTCCGGCCGGAAGGAGGAAGGCAGCGTTCTCGTCAATCCCGTTTTCTGCAAGGACCTTCCGGATAATTGAGATAATGGCGGTATTGGAATTTATTGCGTCGCTTCCTCCCTTAAGGATACAGGCATTGCCTGATTTAAAGCAGAGTGAGAACACGTCAAAGGTTACGTTGGGTCGTGCCTCATAAATAACGCCCACAACTCCGAAAGGTACCGATACCCTTTTTACAATGAGCCCGTTGGGGCGGACTTCCTCCGACAGGATCCGGCCCAGCGGATCGGGCAGACTGGCCACGTTCCTCATATCACCGGCTATGTTTTTTATCCTTTCGGGAGAAAGGAGCAACCGATCATACTTTGGATCCGACTTTTCCATCAGGTCGAGATCCTTCCTGTTGGCTTCCAGGATCATATCCGTACTTTCAATCGCTCTTTCCGCTACTTTCAGGATAACGTCCCTGATTGCAGACTGATCCAGGGAAGACAGGGTTTTGCCGGCTTTCAGCACTTTCCTGAACACCTCTTCCATGGAACCTTTTGTGATGTCTTTATTCTTTTCCATAACACTCATCCCCATCATTGATTAATTTTCAGCTTTAAACCGTTACATTGCCTTTTATCTCCTGGCTGATAACAAGGAAATCACAATGAATAAAAGGTTTGCTATGTTTCTGTCCGATAAGTTTTGTAGTTTTCTCAGAATCAAATTTCGTCTGCCCCAAACCAATATACTTACCTTCCTCATCCAGTACCCGCACAATATCACCGCTTTGGAAATAACCTTCAACCCCGGTAATTCCTATAAACAGCAGACTTGCCTTTTCACTCAGTATGGCGGCTTTTGCGCCATTGTTTATAAATACAGCGCCTTTGGCAAAAGTATCGGAATGATTGAGCCATTTTTTCACGCCGCTCTTTTTATTTACACTGGCATGAAAATGGGTAAAAGGTACATCCCTGCCCCTGATTATATCCGTTATTATCGAATCCCTGTTGCCATTTGCAATATAGACATCAATACCCAGGTTGGAGATCTTCCTCGCAGTTGAATACTTCGATAGCATCCCGCCCCTGCCAAAACCTGATTTGATGGCTGATATGCCGCCCGATACATTATGAGAATCAGGATATACTTCCCTTATAAGTTCAGCTCCCGGACTGTTGGGTTCCGAATTGTAAATACCGTCAACATTGGTAAGGAGAAACAGAGTATGGCAGTCCATCATCGCAGAAATCAGACCCGACAGCTCATCATTGTCGGTGAACATAAGTTCGTCAATGGAAATTGAATCATTTTCATTCAGTATGGGCAGAACATTGCTGTCGAGCATTGCGGTAATGCAATTCTTCATATTCAGATAATGACGTCTGTCCATGAAACTTTCCTTTGTAGCCAGAAGCTGGCCTACCTGCATTCCGTATTTCCCGAACAGGAACTGGTAATTTGCCATAAGCTTAACCTGTCCGATGGAAGCCCATATCTGTTTTGCACCTACAATATTTGTCCTTTTCGACGGTACAACCTCGCTCCTGCCGGCAGCAACCGCTCCCGACGTTACGAGGATCACTTTTTTACCCTGCTTGCTCAATACGGAAATATCCTCTACAATCCGAAGGATTCTGCTTACATTAAGCGATCCGTCCTTCTGGGTAATAACATTGCTCCCGACCTTAACCGTTATCCTTTCAAATTTTGATAATTCAGTTTCCAATTTATAAGCTATGCTACTGTTTTTCTTAAATTTTCCCGCAAAAATAACTGTTTTTATGATTAAATGACAGTAATCACAAATAAATTAACTGTTTATGAACGGCCGCAAAGTACTGTTTCGGGGAATTTCCAGGGTATCCTGCCAAAGCTTCAACAATTCAGGCATACTTCAGTATTATCAGGATATACAAATGTTCAGTAAACAGGTTCATCCACTTTGGAAAACTTAATTCATATGAGCCGGGCCTGTCTTCAGCTCCTATCTTATATCACTTTCAAAACTGTAATTCCCGGATCCGGTTTTACAGACGGTATAGCCTGCTTCCTGTTTAACCATGGTTATTTCTTCAAGCTTATCCAACGGAAGTCCGTTCCCGGTAACTGATTCAGGGCCGGTTGCGGGAATATACACGGTTGCAGTGGCGCCGGCAGGAACAGTAATATCCATGCTGAATTTCAGTCCTTTTCTTTTCCAGGTAATTCCGCCTCTTCCAAGCGGGGTTTCGTTATAGTATGAAACCTCATTTATGTCGCCTGCAGGCTGGGGCCTGAAAATGATATGACGATACCCCGGATTCGCTTCATCTGACTTAAAGCCGGCCAGGTTCCTGTAAAGCCATGTCAGCCCGCCTCCAAACATCGGATGGTTTCCGGAAACGCCCCTCCCCCACTCTTCCCATGATGTTGTTGCACCTTTTTCGATCCAGTATCCGTAAGACGGTACGGTTCGTTTGTTCATTGCCTCACAGGCGAGTTCATTAAGTCCGTTTTCAGCCAGGACCTCAAAAAAGAACTGGGTGCCGAAGATACCTGTATCAAGATGCCCGTCATTTGCCATGATATCGGAAGCCAACGCTTTCAGCACCCTGGATTTTTTGTCTTCAGGAACTCCCATCCGCAGGGCAAAGATATTTCCGCCATATTTACCGTAACTTCCCGCAATCTCATCCCAGAAGTGCGTCATAAATGCCTGCCTTGTTTTTCCGGCTATCGAATGGAATGCCAGGGATTCGTTCTCATTGCCAAGTACTGATGCCACCCGGGCAGTAATATCCGCACATCGCCACAGATAAAAAGTATGTACCATCTCTTCTGGAGGAAACTCATAGGGTGGTGACCATTCCCCGAGGTTCATCCAGGGATTGGGCCTGCTCCCGGCGCCGGCAGACCTGGAATGCATGATACCTTCGCTGTTTGTGAACTTAAGCATGTAATTAACATAGCCTTTCATTCCGCTGTAGCTTTCCTTAAGAATGGCAGTATCGCCGTAGTGGACATAGAATTCCCAGGGCATGATACTGATCGCGGCGCCCCAGGCCACACCTCCTCCGCACCCGGGCTGCCAGGGAGCCCCGTTGGGTACATAGCCCGACACTGTGTCCTGTGCATCGATTATGTCATGAATCCATTTGTTATAGAATGCCCTTGCGTCAAAATTATGCATCACGGTAACACAGGCTACCTGTCCGTCGCCGGTATATGGTGAACGTTCCCTGTTGGGACAATCGCTGGCAATTCCCCCGTGCATATTGTCGGTCTGGCTCCTCCACCATATTCGGTTGATATCCTCAAAGAGCTGGTTGGAGCATCTGAAACTGCCCGTTGTTTCAACCTTTGTATAAACCGCCTCGGCACTGATCTGTTCTGCCGTCAGATCGCCCGGCCAGTTAAGTATTTCCGCTTCCCTGAATACAAACCAGTTGAACCGGGCCCTGTAGGATTCATTTCTGCTCCCCTTCAGGATGTATGAATTATCACCCGAAGGCACATAATCGTGCAGATACCTGATCTCTATCTTTCTGCCCCTTTCACCTGTAAGCCCGGTAATATGAACCCATCCTGATATCTCCTGTCCGAAATCAACCTTGAAGCGGCCTTCCGAAAGCTTTTCGAGTTTAACCGGTTTCAGGATCTCCATTACCCTGTCGGGGTATGCCATATGGGCCCTTAAGGCGCCCTCCGGTGCTTTTCTAAGAACGGCATTCTCCCAGCCTGAGTCGTTGAAACCAGGCTCGCACCATCCATCCTGCTCCAGACGGGCGTCATAATGTTCCCCGTAAAACACCATGTCCATAAGGATAGGGCTTCTGGCAACCTTCCATGTTTCATCAGTCAAAATCACATCTTCAGAACCGTCGGTATAGCTTATGTGCATCTGAAGAATAAGGCGGGGTGTACCATATCCTCCCGCCCAGTATTTGGCCGGATTATAGAATCCGTTGCCAACCAGTGCCCCAAGGGCATTTTTTCCCTGCCTGAGGCTGCCGGTAACATCATAGGCGAGGTAAAAAACTTTATACCCCTTGAAATTATCCTCCAGGGGTATATTTTCCTTATTCAGGTAAGGACGTTTTCCATAATTGGTCTGATTCGGGACCAGAACATCATCACCCACTTTTTTCCCGTTCAGATACAGTTCGAAATATCCCAGGCCAGTAACATACGCAACAGCGTTCGCAACTTGTTTGCTGACTTCAAACTCTTTCCGGAATTCCGGTGCCGGCGGAGGCAGTAAGTCGGGAAGCTTTGCTCCCGGGCCGGATGGTTTAGGAAGAGGTTCCTCTCCCTGCCATGGAGCGCCAATCCATTTTGCCTTCCATTCACACTGGTCAAGAATACCCATTGACCAGGAAGCAGGGTTGCTCCACGCGGAAACATTTCCATCCCTGTCCCAGACCCTTACCTGCCAGTAACAGGTCTGACGGGATTTCAATGGTTTACCCTTGTAACGGACGTTGCATGACTGGTCCGAAACGACCTTGCCGCTGTTCCAGAGGTCAGCCCTTCCTGACCGCAAAAGGCCGGGGGAGCCTGCCACCCTGATCTCCCAGGCAGTCTGGAGCTGTCCGCGGGCATCAGGGCCCTGTTCATTTACCCATGAGAGCCTGGGCTCCGGTACATCCGTCACAGGCGGATCCCTGAGGTATTCACATGTCAGGTTCGCGGGGGTAATTCCGCAGTCGGGCCCTGCACAATACTGCAACAGGCAAAGGAGAAAAAGGAAAATAAACCTCATTATGATAAGTTTGTGATATACAATGGATTCTATGATTTGTCAGAACAGTTCACATATGACTGCCCGAAATGAGAATATCAGAAAACCAGGATAGCATACCGGCATGATAATGTCAATAATATGGGTCTGGACCGGGAGGATCAGCGGAATTACAATCCGCATTATTACAACTGTTCCGCCGGCCTACATATAGGATGATAAATATCTTTTACTGAGCACAACGGCATGTTTTCTTTCTTCTAGAGAATTTTCAAAGCTTTTGTCTTCCACCTCAATGCAGGCAAAACCCTTGTATCTTATATCATTTAGTGCGGAAATGAACCGTCCCCATTCTATATCGCCCAGTCCGGGAAGCTTAGGTGAATGAAACTCAAGCGGAGTTGCCATAATGCCGACTTCATCGAGCTTGTCCGTGTAAACCTTTGCATCCTTGAAATGGACGTGGAAGATCTTTTCCCTGAATTCATAAAGGGGTCTGACATAATCCATCTGCTGCCATAGCAGGTGTGACGGATCGTAATTCAGGCCAAAACTGGCTGAAGGTATCATATTGAACATCCGGCGCCAGATGGCAGGAGTTGTGGCAAGATTATTGCCTCCCGGCCACTCATCTGCCGTAAACAGCATCGGGCAGTTTTCAATCCCCACCTTTACGCCTTTGGTTTCGGCATATTGAATAACAGGCTTCCACACTTCCTGAAAAATCTCAAAATTCTCTTCAACTGATTTGTTCTTATCCCTTCCGACAAAGGTATTTATCCGGTTAATGCCCAGTAATGCCGATGCATCAATCACCTTCCTGATATGGGAAACATAGAAATTTCTCCTGGCAGGATCCGGATCAAGGGGGTTCGGATAATATCCCAGAGCCGATATCTCAACTCCTTTTACCTTCAGATGGTTATTAATAACGGCACATCGCTGGTCGTCGAGGGTATCAACATCGATGTGAGTAACGCCTGCATACCGCCTTTCGGCTTTGCCCAGCGGCCAGCAGCAGACTTCAACACATTGAAATTCCATTGCAGATGCAAAATCAATCAGTTCCTCAAAGCTTAATTCAGGAACAATGGCGCTGACAAATCCTAGTTTCATATTCTTAATTTTTCCTGTTTGTGTTCTCCTGCTTTATTGTTGGACCTCTGTACGTCTCCAAATTAGTCCCTTGTAAAAACAAAGATATACCTTAACTTCATTTAAATAAAACTTTCATAAAGACTAATGCAATAAGGGATGGAATATCTTCCTGACCCGGGGTATGCAGGTTCAATGAAAACTGAGCCCGGGGACGGCTCGCAGCGGTAAAAGAATTGATTATCAGCTCCCGGATACTGGCGGCGGTTGTTGTACGGAAAACGGGAGTATCCCGGAAAGTGCTGCTGACGAAGGGAATATCCTGCCGGTAACCCTCAATTATCTTTAACTGAGTCTGTCCGCTCTACGGCTCAGCCGGAAAAAGTTCCCTGTATTTCCGTTAATTATGACGCAATCAGTATATTTATTGTATATTTCATCCTTAGGTAGTTTATTTATTAAAGGTCGGCATCCCGCGTGATTTAACCCGATTAAATTCATTAGTATTTATGTTTCAGGTCAGTCATGCGGATTTCATCTCATGCGTAGTTTCTTAATGCAGCCTGAAGTTAATGTTAAACCATAAACAAATGAAATCAAAGATTGCAGTTACCGGAATATGCCTCCTCCTGTCCCTGAACCTGGCGGCACAAAGGGAAATACAGAGCCTGAATGGTATCTGGGAAGTTGAAGAAAGCATTGATGCAGGTAAAGTACCTGCAAGATTCGGACACAAAGTCAGGGTTCCCGGGCTTACCAATACTGCCACTCCTTCATTTGAAGGAGTTGACAGGTTCTATGGCAGGGAGTATTATACTAACCGATGGGTGCAGCCAACCCTCATGAAGCTGGATATCGATGCCGACACCATGAAGATCGGATACAGTCTTCAGAAAAGGAATTATTTCTGGTACAGGAAAACTTTTGAAACGAAGCCCGGATTCGAAGCTGTGATCCTGAAAATCAACAAGGCTCAGTTCGGATCGATGGTGCTGGTTAACGGCAAAAAGGCAGGTGAATATGATGGTTGTTTTACATCCCGCCAGTATGACATTACCCCTTATCTCAAAAAGAAAGGGACCAATGTTGTAATAGTAAGAATCGGGGCGCATCCGGCTGTTTTGCCGCCCTCCGTACCTGCCGGCAACGATTTTGAAAAAAGACACTGGACCCCGGGTATTTATGACGATGTCTCGGTCATTTTTACCAATTATCCATATATTGAAACTGTTCAGGTTGCCCCCGACATACATAAAGGAGAGATACTGGTCAGTGCAAGGGTGATAACCCGCCCGGGCACAGAAACCATAAAACTGACAGGAAAGATAAGGGAATGGAAATCCGGAACCGAGGTTTCGGGATTAACCAAGGACTTTCCAACCGGGGGAGATTCAAGGGCAACTGTTACATTCAGCATTCCTCTCCGTAATGCAAGATTATGGGCTCCATGGGATCCGTTCCTGTACACTCTGAATCTTTCGACGGGAAGCGACGATATGGATGTACGTTTCGGAATGCGTGAATTCAGGTTCGACACCCCGACCAAAAGAGCCTACCTGAACGATAAACTGATTTTTCTCAGGGGATCGAATATTACCCTGCACAGGTTTTTCGATGATTCACTTTGCGTAAATCATCCCTGGGAAGAGGAGTGGGTAAGAAAGCTGCTCACCGGTCTGCCAGGAAAATACAACTGGAACTGTTTCAGGTTTTGTATCGGTCCGGTCCCCGACAAATGGTTTGACATAGCTGACGAGGCCGGCCTGCTGATACAGAATGAGTATTTTATCTGGAGTTACCGGCCCTACTGGGACAGGAATCTGTTGAAAACCCATCTGCAGGACTGGATACTTGACTGCTGCAATCATCCCTCTGTAGCCTGGTGGGACATAAATAACGAAACCCGTGAACCTATACTGACTGAGTTGATCTCGGAAATCAGGTCACTTGATTTGTCAGGACGTGCCTGGGATAATGGATACAATCTTCCCGAAGGTGATAACGATCCGGTTGAAGATCATAATTACAAGTTTTATTCTTCACGGCCGGGGACTAATGGCTGGCACCAGCAGAAATTCATGAACGGCATGGCAGAAAAAACTACAAACTCTCCACATCCCACTGCTCACGCTTGTGTGCTGAATGAATACGGATGGCTGTGGCTTAAAAGGAACGGCCAGAAAACTCTGCTTACCGCTCCGATCTATGATTCCATTGCCAAAGGATATACAAGCCAGCAGCGCCAGGAGCTGTACGCTTATCTTCTGGCAGCCGAAACCGAATACTTCAGGGCACACCGAAATTACGCAGGGGTCCTTCATTTCGATTATCTTACAGGTGATTTCCATGGTGCAATCACAGGCGATATATTCAGAGATCCCGAAAAACTGGAACCCGTTGAAGTTTATGATGAATATTTTTCCGAAATATTCAAGCCTCTTGGGGTATACGTCAATTACTTCCCGGAAAATGTAATTGCAGGCACCGAAACCGAAATACCAGTCATGCTTGTAAACGATGAGTATCATCGTATCTCCGGCAATATTGAAATCAGGATCCTGGATGAATCAGGTGAAGAAGTTGCAAATTCATCTGGTCCCTTCAGCATTGCGGAACTGTCACAGTACACAGGCAAAATAAAGATCAGGATGCCGGAGAAGGAAGGTGCTTACCGGATTCATACCTATGCAGTTCAGCCTGACGGGTCAAAGACGCTCTGCAGGAGAAA
Organism: Bacteroidales bacterium; assembly: GCA_009877105.1. Classification (GTDB taxonomy): domain Bacteria; phylum Bacteroidota; class Bacteroidia; order Bacteroidales; family VadinHA17; genus LD21. The sequence goes on along the minus strand of WXFD01000019.1, from coordinate 105,076 downwards.
AATAAATATTACATCGGAAAAATAAACTCACAGGCGCGGCCATCATGTTTTTCTTGTTTAACGGAGGATCATCGTGCCAGGAAAAGAAGGACAGAATTAAATACACCGGATGGCCCAACCGGTTAAGGAGTGAGGACCGGGGCGCTTTGCCCCCGGGAATGCCTCAGGGGAATACGCTGAAATAACGGTTTGAGGATGAAAAACCACAGGCTGATCCGGTTTCTGAAGAAGGAGTAAGCTGTATTAATACTTTTATTTAATAACTTCACATCGGATCAAAAATAAAACCGAAAGGAAAAATGAAAACAAAATCTGCAATATTTATTTCAATCTGGCTGCTGATATTTTCAAATACTTATTCCCAGGATGGCAAAGAAATATTACTGCTAATCCGCGGCGATGATATAGGCTCCTCCCACACGGCAAACATTGCCTGCATCGACTCGTACAGGGATGGAATAATGCGGTCGGTTGAACTGATGGTCCCCGGTCCATGGTTTCCTGAAGCAGTTCGTCTACTGAACGAAAATCCGGGGCTTGACGTTGGCGTACATCTCGTTGTGACAAGTGAGTGGAACGACATTAAATGGCGGCCACTGACGTGTTGCCCTAGCCTGGTAGACAAAGACGGTTATTTCTACCCGATGATATGGCAGAGGGAAGGCTTTCCCCAGGGCACTGCACTGAAGGATGCGAACTGGAAGATCGAAGAGATCGAGGCTGAATTCAGAGCCCAGATTGAAATGGCCAGAAGGTATGTCCCCCGCATAAGTCATATCAACTGCCACATGGTATGCGAAAGCTGTGCACCGGAGATTGCAGATCTGATCGACCGGCTGGCCAGGGAATACGGGCTGAACATTGATCCTCATGAAAGGGGCTACGAAAGCATTTCCCTGTGGGGCAGGAATGACACAACTGCTGAAACAAGAATAGCCTCTGCAGTAAAAACCCTTCAAAACCTCAAACCCGGCAAATATTTCTTTATTGATCATCCCGGATACGACACCCCCGAAATGCGTGCAATATGGCACATAGGATATGAGAATGTGGCTGCCGACCGCGATGGGGTCACTAAGGTTTTCACAAGCAGCAAAGTGAAAGATGTTATATCGGAAAGAAATATTAAGCTGGTATCATACAGGGATCTGACAAAATAATATTTTAATGATTGGAACCCCTGGTTCGGTCCATTCCTGATTTATTACATCCCGGTTCAACCGGGAGCTAAATCATCCGGCAGATCCCGAAAATCTTTTTCTTGCTTCTTCCAGTATGGCTGCGGTAGCTGTTGCACCCGAACGGGAAGCTCCTGCAGCCCGCATCTTCAGCAGATCATCAAGAGTGCGTACTCCTCCGGCGCATTTAACCTGAACATTTGGTCCCGAGTGCTTACGCATGAGTTCCACATCGGCTATGGTTGCCCCTTTGTAGTTATAATTCCCGTCCGGCTGCCTGACAAAACCATAACCGGTTGATGTCTTTACAAAATCAGCTCCAGCCAGGGTGCAAAGTTCGCACAGCCTGATCTTATCCTCATCACGGGTTACCAGGTCCGTTTCGAAGATCACTTTTATTATTGCCCCATTCTGGTGACAGGCACTTGTTACGCTTCTGATCTCCTGCTCCACATAATCCCAGTCTCCACCAAGGACCTTGCCTATATTGATTACCATGTCAATTTCCTCAGCGCCATCAAGGCAGGCCCTCGTTGCTTCAAAAACCTTCACTTCTGTCGAACTGTTACCATGGGGAAACCCTGCAACCGCCCCTACCTTTACCCCGGTTCCTTTCAACAGTTTCGAAGCCCGGCTCACTGCATACGGTTTTACGCAAACCGAGGCCACATTGTAGCGTAAGGCTATCCTGCATTGTTCTTCAAGATCACTGTCAGTATACGAAGGATGAAGAATGGAATGGTCGATCATTTTTGCCAGTTCTGAAACTTCTATCATGTAATAAATTTTTATGAATTAAATAATTAAATACTGCATCCGACCCCCTGTCCAAACCTGGCACAATAAACCATTTCCAGGAAACAAAGACTCTGCAGCCTGGGAAATCTTACACCCTGTAATCCAGTTAAGTCCATTCGTCAGCACAAGTCCATGGGAAATTCGTGATCATTATTTAAATGCCGGGTTTTGCCAGATATTTTTATTCTTCTATATTGCAATATATAAAGCATTAGGTTTATGAAACCCAAATGTATGACACTCTCAAACACTTGCAAAAATAATTTTCAGCATGAGGTTTCCAGCATATCATGTTAATCAGAATTAAAATATTATAAAGCCCGTACGGTTGATCAAAAACATAAACACTAATGAATAAAAACGCGTTCAATCATATGTGGTTTTCAGGTCTGCGGGGCATACAGGCATCCCACCTTTAAAAATAAATTATTTGCTAATGAAAAGGAGTAATTTCTTAAAGTCAGCTTTGTTTGTGCCGGCAATGGTTTCGGGCCACAATGGTTTTTTTCAGGCTGCTGGTGAAAGTTCAGGTATCAGGATACTCGGGGCAGACAGGAGTTTCACGCTATGGAAACCTGAGATGGATCCGGCATACCATGTAGGTCTGAATGAGGTGGTTCTCGTAGAAACGAGTCACGGGATGCCGGGGCTTGTTACACGCGACGGCGTCTTCAGGGAACCCGGTCCGGAAAGTGTCATAAATCCGCAAACGGGACCGATCTTTGTTGACGGTATAGAGCCCGGCGATATGCTTGCAATAGACATCCTTGACATAAGTGTCGGTGATTGGGGTTATTGCAGCGGGCAGATATTCGAACTGAAGGACGGATATGTTATCTTTTCCAAATCCCTGAAACTCCCGATGATGCCGATGCTGGGATCGATTGGCATTTCGCCGTCTGAAGGCACACTCGATACAAAGGCACCGGGCGAAACCGGCGGGAACATGGATTGCAGGGAAGTACGTTCGGGCAGCACTGTGGTATTCAAGGCGAGGGTAAAAGGGGCTCTGGCAGGCATGGGAGATGCACATGCCCTCCAGGGAGATGGTGAAGTAACGGGACAGGGTGTTGAAACTGATGCTAAAGCTATTGTCAGATTCCGTAAATTAACGGGATTCTCCTGCGATCGTCCTGTTATAATCAGGAATGATTCGATTTCAACAGTAGGTGCTCACAGGGATCTTGAAGAGGCAGCGTGGCAGGCAACTGATGATATGGTTAAGCTGGTTCAGCAGATGACAGGCAGGAACGACAAAGAGTCATACCTGCTTGTGAGTCTTACCGGAATGCTGAAGATAAACCAGATAGTGGATCCTGCGAAGGGCGCAAGAATGGAGGTCCCTGCATGGGTATTCGGAATATAAAATAACGCTAAAAATGAAAATACTGATAATTCTGTTCTATATCCTGGCATCATGTGTCATTCCACTTGAATCCGGGCTACCAGATGCAGACCTGGCATATTGTGACTTTACCAAAGTAAAACCGGGGAAATTCGGCGGGTTTGCCGCCAGGGGGTTTCCCGAATATCATTATGTACCCCGGCATTTCACCGACGGATGGTCAATAGTCAACAACAGGGGGCCGGAGGAGTGGTACATAATCGAGTCGGACGGTAAGCATTCACTGCAGTATCTGGGCTATAATTCCACCGTCTGGACCAATGAATTTACCTATCCTCTACTATGTTACGGCGACATCCTCTGGCAGGACTATAACCTTGAAGTAACCCTGACGCCTTTCGACAGAAGTGATCTGAACGGTATTGTTTTCCGCTACCGTGACGGTCGTCATTATTACCTGTTTGCCCTAGACAGGGAGGACAAAATAACACTCAGGTACCGCGACGGAGAGAAAGGGTTCAGGGAGGACGGATGGCACGAAATTGCCAGTTCAGTTTTCAGGACAGATCCTGAAAAAACATACAAGTTCCGGGTTGAGGTTGCGGGCAATCAAATCCGGTGCTTTATCGACGGACGTGAAATATTCAATGTCAACGACAACCGGTATCCAGGCGGAAAGGTGGGACTCTTTGCAACCTGTCCTGTTGCATTTCATGAGGTAAGGGTAACGGCCTCGGATGCAGCCAGGCAGAAATATCTCAGGGAAAGATCCGAAGAAGAAGCCAGGGTAGAGGCGCTGCGTGCTGATAATCCCAGGCCTAAGCTGTGGAAAAAGATCGATACCAGGGAATTCGGAGTTGCCCGGGCCCTGCGGATGGGTGACCTGAACGGCGATGGCCGTACAGATTTTCTGCTTATACAGAACATGCCATTTTTCGGAGAAAACTATAACCAGATCACCTGCCTTACAGCCATTGACCTTGACGGAACGATACTTTGGCAGTACGGGAAGCCTGACCCTGAAAATGCCTGGCTTTCCTATGACGTGGCAGTTCAGATTCATGATATCGACGGAGATGGCAAAACCGAGGTTATAATGGCCCAGGGACAATGGATAAAAATACTCGATGGCAGAACGGGTACGGAAAAATCACGCTATCCCGTACCTTCTTCTGCAATTCTGCCGGGAGAAAAGTCCTGGCTTGAATATAAACATTATTACAGAAGGGACCTTCTTCCGTATCTTAATGTCGACTGTTTCGCTTTCGGAGATTTAAGGGGTACGGGTAAACCGCATGATGTTATAATCAAGGACCGGCATACAAGGATGTGGGCATACACGAACAAGTTCGAGCTGCTTTGGACCGCATCGGCCAATCTGGGACATTTTCCGTTTTTCCATGATGGCAACAACGACGGCAGGGATGAGGTGTATATTGGCTATTCAAAATTCGGGCCTGACGGTACCCTGATCTGGTCGCTTGATTCGCTGATGGGTGAACATTCGGACGGTATCTGCGTAGGAGATTTTTCACTGGCAGGCGGACCCGACAGGATTTTCATCGGGGGCAGCGACGACGGAGTATTGTTCCTTGACGCCGGAGGGAAAATATTGAAGCATCACAGGGTCGGTCACGCCCAGACTCCCAGTATTGGTCAGTATCGGCCGGATATTCCCGGCCTTGAATTCTGCAATATAAATTTCTGGGGCGAACCGGGTCTGATAACCCTCTATAATTGCTCAGGCGAGGAGATAATCAGTTTCGAGCTCATTCATGCAGGCTCCCCTGTTCAGCCAGTGAACTGGAGGGGTGACGGTACCGAGTTCATCTTTCTTTCGCCCAATATTGAAGAAGGCGGACTTGTCGACGGCTGGGGAAGAAGAGTGGTGATGTTCCCCGATGATGGTCATCCAGATCTTGCCTGGACAGTCAGGGATCTTACCGGCGATCCGCGCGACGAACTGATAGTATGGGATACGGAGTCAATATGGATTTACACCCAGGACAGGCCATTCAAAGGTGACAGGATATATAAACCTGTCCGGCCTGCGGAATACAATGAATCAAACTATGCAACAATGTATTCATGGCCCGGATGGGAAAAATTCAGACGTGAACAGCCACGGGGGAACACGGAAAGCAGATGAAACAGCCCGATACAATCTCAATGGTTCATCAAAAACAACCGGAATATGATAAGACGAAACTTTATTAAAACGGCTGGCGGGGCCATAGCCTTGAGCCCTCTTGAAGCTTTCAGCCAAAGGAAAAGGGAACCGAAAAATCCCAAAGTGTCCGCGAAAGCTGAATATTATCCTTCCAGAATTGAAGTAAAGGATGATAAAATCTATGCTGATACCATGACCTTGTCAGCCATTTTCGAAAACGGATTCCTCATTTCACTGAGAAACAAGAAAAGCGGGGAGGAATTTATCCGGGAATTCAGCCGGGAAATTCATTCTCCTCTGCAGCTCGTTTATACCCGTGATGAGATTATGGAGTTCTCGGATAAGAATTTCACGAATCTAAGGATCAATCAGGTTTCTGACAAACGGGTGGAAATAATCTTTAGCTGCTGGCATGGAGACGGTGTTGTTTCCATCTTCACCGACGATGAGACCGGTGACCTTATCGTTGAACCGTCGGCTTATTCCTCAAGGCCCGGAGTACTGGCCTGCAGGTGGTCCGTTCCCGGTATTAAGCCTGAAATGGAACTTGTTGCACCATTGTTCCAGGGTATAAAGATTAAACTTAATGATGAACTCATCCATAACTCACGCTGGGCCTGGCCATCGTACTGGGAAGCCGGCCTGGCTATCCTTCATTCAGGAACGGGAGGATTTTATGTCCATTCACGGGATCACAAATACAGATACAAAGCCCTTAAAACCGGATCTGAAAATGATCCGTATGTTCTCAGTTTTGATTCTGAAGCTTACGGCCCTGTTGACAACAACCTGGCTGCCGGAAACCTGGCATGGCGGATAAATGTATATGATGGCGACTGGCACGTTCCGGCGGCCCGCTACCGCGACTGGCTGTGGGAGGCCTTTTCCCTGAAGAAGGAAGAGGAAAAACGGAAAGCCTGGATCAATGATGTCAGATTTGCCGTAAGCTGGTGCCCCGGTGAAACTGAAATCCTCGATGCCCTTTCAAAAAAAATCTCCCCGTCAAAGGTACTTTTACACTACCCCGAGTGGCGCACTGACATCTACGACCAGAATTATCCTGAATACAAAGCAAGTGAAAAGGGCAGGAATTTTACTAAGAGATGCAAGGAATACGGATTCCGGGTAATGCCCCATTTCAATGCCAACGATATGGACCCGTCAAATCCTGTTTATAACCTGATCAGGGATTTCCAGTACAGGGATATCGAAACAAAGAAGATACTTGGCTGGAGCTGGATCGACGGGCGGTCAATCGGCGTGCCTGAATCAAACGACAGCAGGGTACACAACAGGAAAAACAATGTGATGGTCAAGGTCCATCCGGGATTAAGCATGTGGAGATCGGTCCTCGGAGAGCAGATCAAAAAAGCCTGTGATGATCTGGGACTGGATTTTGTATTCATTGACGTCACCCTTGTCATGCACAATCTTTATAACAGCCTGGTGGAATCAACAACATCTGCAGAGGGAATGAAACTCCTCATCGACCATATTGGAAGACTTGGCAATGGCCTCGTGGTCGGAGGAGAGGGGCTGAATGAAATTTCCATGCAGGGCCTCTCATTTGCCCAGGCACATCTTTTTAAAAGTTGGCATAGCTCGGTTGAAGGCCTTGAACGGACAGGTGGCTGTGACCTGAACCAGTTCCTTTTCGGAAGGCTTTGCAAAATAATAGGCTACAGCTTCCTAAGCGGGAAAAACAAGGACGAGGAGACGCGAATGCAGGTGCATCTCGAACACGGTGGAATACCTACCGTGACAATCACGTCGGCTGATGAAATAAATAACCCAAATCCCGCAGTGAAAAGAATGCTGGACATTGCAAACAGCTGATACAAGGACGTCAGCATTCGTTAAAATTACGGCTGACAAAGCAGGACACATGACCCATGGTGCAATACTCGGGATGCAAAATGTCAGGAATCACTGCAGACAATACCAGGAAGATCCCCTCCCGGGAGGGGCCAGGGGTGGATTTATTTAAAGAACCCGGACGCAGGCTATGCACATCGCAGCTCCACTGGAATCTGTAGCTACAGTGAAGGAGGTGTGAAGTAGTATGCACATTTCTTCCGAAGCTTAAGCGGAGAATGAGGTTACAGAATAAATAAAAGATGATCTCTTTTATATGAGTTAACCGAATTATCTGATTGACTTATATCATTATATTCATTGATATATATCATTATCTGGAAGAATATTTTTCATCTGTCAAATGATCAAAGATCATGAAAACTTACGGTCTTATTTGTTTGCTTTTTAGCATGGTCCTTACCGGATCAATTTCAGTGTCAGCCCAGGAAAATTACAGGTATGACGGCAAAAATGTTGTTTTATCTAACGGGCTGATAACAAGAACTATACACACAAGAGGCGATTCAATAATCTTAAAGGGACTGACCCTGAAGGGATCGGACCTGAACTATGTCGGACACATTTCGCCTGAGTTTGGGTTTCTACTGAATGACATACCCGTTACCAGCCTGTCGGGGTGGAAAGTTATTGGTGTTGATCCTGCAAAGGATGCCGGCAAAGGCAGCGGCGCGGCTCTGAGATTGAAAGGCACGGGGCCTGCTGAAGGACTTGATCTGAAAATAACATATCTGCTGTACGGCGATCTTCCGCTTATCCGCAAGTACATCGAGTTTGTCAACAGATCTGGATCGGACATGAAGCTTGAAGCCGTTGACAGCGAATTGATGAAACTTGGTTTTGATTATGTATCATCATGGGTATATCACAATTATGCCCGCATGAAGCACCTTGGGCCTTTCACCGGGAACTGGGATGACCCCGTGGTTGTGATTCACAATACCGTGTTGCGTGCAGGCATTGCCATTGGGAATGAGGCCCCTGGCGTTTTAAAAAGGACTGTTTATCATACGACTGACAGAAATGCAGAGGCAGGACTGACACACCCCGGGCAGGATTTTCCGTTCAGGAAATGGCTCAGGCCCGGCGAATCATGGCAATCGCCTCCGACCTTCATAGCGCTTTACAATGGGACAGATGATGGATATGAAGTGTTGAACACGGTTGTGGGCGAATATGTCAGGAACCATATGGGGACCCGTATCTCAGCAATCAGGAATAAGCCGCTGTTTATTTACAACACATGGAATCCCTTCAGAACATTCGTAAATGACTCACTGATTCGGGAGGTAGCTAAGGCTGCATCTGAGTGCGGCATCCAGGAATTCATAATTGACGACGGTTGGCAATATAATGCAGGAGCAGAAACAACAAAAAAAGGATGGGGCAGTAATTATGGCGACTGGCTTGTTGACAGGAACAAGTTCCCCGGCGACCTTTCCGCCACCTTTGATTATATCAGGTCGCTTGGCATGAAACCAGGTCTGTGGATGAGCATCGGTTCCGCAACAGAGGATGCCAGTGTATTTCAGTCACATCCGGAATGGTTTGTAATTGACAGGAATGGCAGAACCGGCAATCTGCACTCCGGCCAGGAAGCCGGCGGCTTTTACACCAGCTGTTTTGGTACCGACTGGTTCGATTACATCAAGTCGGTCATTGTTAACATGGTCAGGAAGCATGGCCTGGCTTATGCAAAGCTTGATTTTTCAGTCGCTACCAGCGCATATGTAAATGATCCGGGTATTTCAGGGTGTTATGCTACGGACCATCCATATCACAGGGACCATGCTGAATCATTTATTGTGATCTACCAGAATGTTCTCAGGCTTTTTGATGAACTTCATGCCGAAGCTCCGGATCTATTTATTGATTGCACCTTTGAAACAGCAGGCAAGCTTCAGCTCCAGGATTATGCATTTGCAAAACATGCCGAAGGGAACTGGCTTTCTAACATTGAAAATCCGTTTCCCACCGGAGCCCTGAGAATGAGGCAAATGGCATGGTGGAGATCGCCGGCTCTGCCTGCCGGATCACTTGTCATAGGCAACCTGCCGCTTGACAGTAAAAATTTTGAGGTGGATATCAAATCTCTCATCGGTACTTTACCTATTATACTGGGGGATCCGAGGAAGCTTTCCCCGGAAAAAAGGGCCTCAATAAAAAAATGGGCCGAATGGATGACAAGGATGCAGGACAGGTATGATTACATGTCATTCCGGCAGGATCTCCCGGGCTTTGGCGAACCTCGTGAAGGCTCATGGGACGGCTGGTCAAGAATCAACACCGACAACCGGAAGGGTGGCATAATAGGTGTTTTCAGGCACGGATCAAACGAAAAATCAAGAACCGTTTGTATTGAAAGGCTTGATCCGGAAGCACGCTATACCGTCCTGCTCGCTCCTGAAGGAAAGGAGATTGCTGTTTTAACCGGCAGCCAGCTTTCATCCGAAGGTTTCAGGGTTGACCTGCCTGAAAAATACGATGGCGATATTTATGAGATCAGTCTAATTACCGACAGTAGACAATGACGGAAGTGTCCAGATATCGAAATGTTTTGTGAACGGCCGGAAATCGCCGGCAGGTCTGTCTGTTTCAGAAAATCAGGATTTGGAGGATTTTGAAGCTACTGCCCCTAATCTCAGACCGGAATGGGCAGAGCCGCCGCAATCCATGTGCATATACCCAATATTGCAGCCAGGTGCGGAGAATCAATGCTGATCCGGGATGAAACAACGGGAAAGTTTACAAACAGTGAAATGGCCAATGAATATATTACACCCGAGTATCGTAAACCATGGGCCTTACCCGTAATTTGATGTGTAACCACGAGTCGCACGGAGTTAGTGACGGAATGAAGACCATGAATAACTAAAACTCCGTAAGACCCCCGTTAAACCCTGTGAAATCCGGGCTTAAATCATAAGAACCTCTAAATAAACCTTATAGCAGAATCAAATTAAAATAAATCATGGTAACGGGAAGAAAATTTATACCTGAATCAGCAATGGCTACAGTTGCTGCGCTGGTATCAACGGATGTTTTTTCCTCCAGCCATATTAACTACAATGACAACTGATTGGTTTTCCGGATAAATATTAATAAATTACAGTCTAAGATTGTTCAATATAAACACGATTGAAATGAAAAAAAGATTATTTGTCATGCTGATCGCTGTTCTGGCTTCATATCCAGCATTATCCCAGGCGAATCCCTGGAAGGGAGCATCAGTCGATTTTTCCCATGGCAGACTGAAAGTATCAGAAAACAAACGGTTTCTCGTTCATGAGGACGGAACTCCATTCTTTTACCTGGGAGACACTGCATGGGAGTTGTTTCACAGGCTTACCAGGGAAGAGGCTGAAAAATATCTTGAGAACCGCCGTGCAAAAGGTTTCACGGTAATACAGGCTGTGGTACTGGCTGAACTCGACGGATTGAATACCCCGAATACTGACGGGAACAGGCCTTTGCTCAATAATGATCCTCAGAAGCCCAATGAGAAGTATTTTGAACATGTCGACTGGGTAATAAAAAAGGCAAAGGAAAAGGGCCTGTACATTGGATTGCTTCCCACCTGGGGCGACAAGGTGGACAAGAAATGGGGTGTGGGCCCCGTGATCTTCAACAGGGATAATGCATTCGGTTACGGGCAATGGATAGGCAACCGTTACAAGGATTATCCAAATATTATCTGGATAAACGGAGGAGACAGGGAAGGCGGCGGCAGCAATTATGAAGTATGGGACGCGCTTGGCAGAGGGATCAAATCGGTTGATGCAAATCACCTAATGACATTTCATCCATTGGGAGAAAGCAGTTCTTCAGTATGGTTCCACAACAGCCCATGGCTCGATTTCAACATGTGCCAGACGAGTCATGCCCAAAGATCATATTCAATTTACAGGAAACTCATTGAACACGATTACAATCTCCGGCCGGTAAAGCCATGCATGGATGGCGAACCAAGATATGAGGATCATCCGGTAAACTGGAAACCGGAAGAACTGGGATGGTTCGACGAATCGGACGTAAGGCAGGCGCTGTACTGGGATCTGTTCAGCGGATCATTCGGTCATACCTATGGCTGCAATCCTGTATGGCAGATGAAAACTCCCGAACATGAACCGGTTGGCTTCGCCAGGAATAACTGGTATGACGTGCTTGACCTGCCGGGTGCATCTGAACTTATTCATGCCAGGCGACTGATGGAATCGCGTCCTTTTCTTTCAAGGGTCCCCGATCAGTCGCTGATCGTTCCCGCCGACTATTCGGATACCGACTATATCGCAGCAACAAGGGGAGACGGTTATGCCTTTGTATATTTCCCCACAGGAAAGAGCGCAGTCATAAATCTTCAAATGCTCGGAGCCGAGGGAATACATTCATTCTGGTACGATCCAAGGACGGGGGAATCGACCCTGATAGAAACAATCGATGAGATCAGGCCTTTCAGGTTTAAGCCTCCTTCAGGCGGAAAGGGTAATGACTGGATACTGATCCTTGATGACGTGTCAAAGGGATTTTTTCTTCCGGGGCAATGAAACAGGCATTGACTGTCGTCATGACATAAGCAGGTGCGGCAATTATTCCGCCGTGAATAAAAGGCCATTGATTATATCCCGTTATATGCACGTCAGCCAATCAGCCTTAAGCTGAAACAGACGGTTCAGCAACCACCGGAGAGTCACGGTGATCAGTATAAGGTTTTAAGCTTCGGATACAGTTCCCTGTATTGCAGGAATTTCCGGTTATAATGATCTGTTTCCGACGGTTCAATCCTGGCCAGCGGTTTCACCCATTCCTGTACAATCTGTCCGATATGACCCTTTGTATGATATGACCTGGCATGCATTGCGACACCCATGCACCCGGCTTCGGGAACATCAAGCACCGTAATGGGCATGCCCGTTACATCAGCTTTCAGCTGAACATGCTTGAGCGATCTGGCCCCCCCTCCCATAATTCTAAGTTCATCGACCGGGCAACCCGATTGTCTGAGGATCTCAAGGTTGAGCCTGATTTCAAAGGCAACACCCTCCAGGAGGGCCCGGATTATTTCTTCCCGCTTCACGGTCAGGTCAAGGCCCATAATTGTTCCCCTGGCCGTGACATCAAAATATGGTGTTCCCGACGGGGTGAAATAGGGCAGTACCAGAAGGCGCGAAGGCTCATCAGGCATAATTTCAAGAAGCAGTTCATAGGCATCGCGGCCCGTTTTTTCAGCAAGGTACTTTTCTTCACTGCCGAACTCATCCCTGAACCATTTCAGAATATTGCCCCCGGTCAGGCTGAATGCAACAGTGGCGTATAATCCTGGGGCTGCATGATCATAGGTGCAGAGATTTCCTTTTCTGAGGATTTCAGACATTACGGGTTTTGCGAAAGCGGGGGTAATGCATTCCACGGTCCCGGATGAATAGACGGCGACACCGGGCATGATTGCACCTGCACCCAGGCCTGAGCAGGGCTGGTCATGTCCCCCGGTGACGACAAATACATTTTCTGGAAGGTTAAGATTACGGGCTATGCTGCTGTCCACAATGCCGGCAAGGGATCCTGACTGCAGGGGTAATGACATCATTTCCCGTTTAATCCCGCTTTTTTCCAGAATCTCATTGTTCCATTCATGCCTGATCACGTCAAACAGCATCGTTCTTCCTGCCAGAGGCCATCCCATCGAAGGATTGGCAATACCGAGCCTGTACTGGAGCAGATCCTCGAAACACATTATCCGGCGGGTTTTTTCCCAGATCCCGGGCATATTCTTTTTTATCCAGAGCAGTTTAAACAGGGAAAACATCGGATGAGGGGTATGACCGGTTATTCTGTAAAGCCGCTCCTCTCCGAACTCTTCAACCCAGGGGTCAATCATCTCACTGGCCCTCGAATCGGAGGAAACAAGCGCATTGCAAAGAGCTTTTCCATCACTTCCGATCAGTGTAAAAGCCTCGCCCTGAGATGAAATCCCTATGCCTTTGAGAGTGGACGGGATCACCCGTCCCGCAGCTTCCCGGATAACTTCAAAACATGCTGAAATGACTTCATCCGTATTCAACTCGGCCATGCCCGGAGAAGGTGATATAATATCATACTCCCTGTAGGATTTCGAGACCTGGTTCCCGGACTCATCAAAAACAACAGCCTTGCAACCGCTGGTCCCGATATCTATTCCCATGTAATGTTCCATATGCCGGTTCATTTGTACCAGAGATCAAAATAACCCGCAACTATCCGCTTCATTTCATTAAAAATGATTTCCTGCCGGTAAGTTGTGGTGTAATGAGAAAGGGAAGCTTGTGAATGTCTGCCGGCATTTCTCCCGAGGAGGCCTTTTTCAACCATGTGCTCTGTTTTTTCGATCCCGGCCACTCCAGATGCATTTCTGACCATATCTTCAAAAAGGACGGGGCTGCTGTCGCGTTCAAGGGTAGTCCAGATATTCACTTTGACAATTCCATCGTCAAAAAGACCTGTTATCTGTTCCTTACTGACAGACGATGTACCATGCAGTACCAGTTTGGGTCCGGTAATACTGCTTATTTTCCTTGCAAGGTCACCATGATATTTCAGGTCAGCTGCACTTGCCCTGTGCTCTGTCCCGAGATTGGCCACAATAAGATCAACCCCTGTCTGCCCCAGGTATTTCTCAGCCTGAGCGGGGGTTGTGAGTTCACTCCTGACATCACCGGTTGCATCAACTATCTCGTCACAGGCACCTTCAATCACTATCTTACTGCCGAAGTTTTCCACAAACCTGGCAGTAAATTCAATATTGTCATCAAGGGGCAATGAGGATGCATCATACATTATCATCGAAAACCTGTTCATATCCCATTCCAGGAGGGGTTTATCGGCATCCCACTGCACATGATCGAGATGGATCATTACCCTGAGCTTTTCAAAAGGCGAACCGGGGGCAGTAAGCACCTCGATATCGGAAAGGAACAGCTTAAGGCCGATATCCCATAACCTGGTATGGGTATAGTAAACAGACTGGCTCCGGTGGCTGTACAGATTGGTTATTCCGATTGTGACCGGAATATCGGGCTGTCCTGTTCCGGCACCATATTCCATGGCAGCAGAGAGAATGGCTTCAGTGGTTGTAAGGTTTTCTGCATTGAACGCCGGGATCACCCATTTTCTCCCGGCTGCTTCAGCATATACATCGAGTACATGGTTTCTGTCAAGAATCAGTGGCATGTATAATAGAATTACTATGATTAAGGATTACGGATTCCGGATCACATTACGGCTTACTGCAGCTGATGGTGTTTCGGAATGCAACGGGGATAATCATTACAATGCTATTGCATTTATACCCGTAAGTTCACAGAATGCCCTGAGCTCTTCATAGAGATGGCTTCCATAGGCCAGGCAGGCATATTCATTGTTCCATGATTGCAGAAGTTGTTCGATATCGCAGTGTGCCCTGACAAATCCGTGTGGCCAGAATGGTATTCCGCATTCGTTTTTACGTTTTTCTATCTGGTCGGCCGGTGGTTCAAAAATGGTGCAGCGTGCAATGACCATTTCAAACCGGCCGTTATTCCTTCCAAGCCGAGCCAGCACTCCTTCTCCCACTTTGCAAACCAGTTTAACGGAAAGTCCTCCGGCTTCACCTTCAGTCGGAATGCCGTGCCCGGCAAATCCGGCAGGACCGAGCTTGCCTGCCAATGAGGGAGGGCACGCGCCGTCGCCAATAATCTTGATCTCATTGTTTGATTTGTCAACATGCTGCAGATCGCCGTAATATACCGGCTCATCGCTCAGGTCTGTTAAACATTTAACAGTAAGGGCTGTATTAAAATCTCCGAGGGTTGAAGTGCCCACCCTGTCTTCAAGCATAAGGCTCTGTGCAAAACAGGTTGCACTGTAATCACTTCCTAAGCCCGGGAAAGATTGAATTGTGTAGAAATCCCATTCATAAGCTTTCACCAGTTTTTTAATGGCAAGATAGAGCCTTATTGACCGGTCAGCCTGATCATCAGCAGGAATTGGCTCCGAAAAAAGTTTCTGAATTCTTGTTCTTTCCTTCTTTACTTCCTCAGCAGGGATCTCCCTGGCTGTTTTAAGCAATTCGCTGGTGTCGCGGGAATCAATGTCAATTCCGAACATTCTCATCCACTGTGATGGGTCAGCAGCCCCGCATGTCTGGCCCATTCCCCTGCCTCCGAAAGTTCCTATTGTACTCATATTCAATCTGTTTCTCATCGCGCTTGCACGGCAGTAAGAGGTAATCTTTTCTATTTCCGCCTGATCTTCAAAGCTCCCATACACAAACCGGTGCCGTATACCTGTTTCCTTAAGCGCTCCCTGCAGTACCAGACCCCCGACAGGCCTCCATCCCTGGCTGCCCGGATTTGTCCATATCACAATACCTTTTCCTGTGGTTGAATAATCACGGATTGCGGCTATCATATGTGCAGCCCATACCCACGTTCCGGAAAAAAGAATCAGGGCATCAACATCATTCATCTTCTTGAACCTGTCGAAGCACTCCCTGGCCTCTTTCTTGGAGGCAATCACCAGGTCATGTTCAACAAGTTCAATTCCTGCATTCTGCAGCGCCTTTTTTGCACCGGCAACGATCTTTTCATCAATAAATGGCTGTCCCATCGGATCTTTCAATCCGTCCTTATGGACACCATACACTATAAAACCAGCTTTTGTTTTAATCATGGTCAACTTATTATTAAATGGTTATTTCAGATTTAAGCGAAGGAATAATTCTCAGTATGTTCTCAGAATATATTTTTTTAAGGACCTCCCGGGGCAGTCCGATCCCGCAAACCGGCCAGCGGGCATATCCGAAGGTTCCATCGTAATCGGGAGAATAGAATGATTCATCGAAAGTTTCCAGGAACCTGAAATATGTCCTGTACATTTCAAGGGAATCGTCGATATTTGCGGGCATGTCGGTCCCAAAAATGATCCTGTCCTGGTATCTGATAAAAAATTCCCTTGACGAATAGGGCTGCCGTCCTAATTCGTCAATCCTTGCCGAGAAATCAATATAAACATTCGGGTTTTCGTCCAGCAGCCCTGACACATACTGAATATTTTCAGCGTAGTTGGCGAAATGGGGAAGGATGAATACAGTTCCGGGATGTTGTTTAACCAGGTTGTCCCTTTGTTTGAGCAATTCTGTCTTCCGGGGGAAGGATGGATCTGCGAAGCTCCATGAATGGTATTTCTTCAGATTATCATAGTGCTCATTTTCCGGGGTTACCGGTTCAAAAAATCCTGCGGGATCTGCCTGGTGTATAAGGACAGGTATTCCCAGTCTTCCTGCTTCTTCCCATAAAGGAAACAGACGCTGGTCATCGCATGGAATAAGTGATCCGCCGGCGTCGCGGTAACGTAATCCCAGTTCCTTCAATACTTTCAGCCCTTTTGCTCCTTTGTTTACATGCATGTTAAGCATTTCGATGAACTCCTCCACGAAGCGCCTGTGGTCAGTGAATAGAGGCTTGTCAGCAGGCTGGGCAAGGTTAGCCATGGTAAAGCAATAAAACCGTCCCGGATATTTTTCCGCACAGTTATCAAAGAAATCTGAGATATCACCCGGGCTGATCCTGTAGCCTCCTTCTTTAAACTCAATCCTTACATTGCCCGTAAGGTCGCAATAACTCACCACACCGGCTCTGTCCATGGTTTCAACCACTTTCTCAACCTGCCAGTTGCCCCAGAGATGATTATGGGCGTCAATTACCGGGAAGGATGCCTTATCAATGTTTGTACGCCTGGTTACCAGATAGATATTCTTCGTCATAGAGCTCAGGTTTTGATCACTTTTTCAATTCATTCCACACCCTGATGCAGCGCGTAAAGTTACCGTACTCCTGTATTTTCCATGGAATAATTCATTCACAACCCGGAGTCAACGAGCCTTTCAATTATCCTGACATTTGCATCCCTGCTGTTTTCAGGCATTGAAAAACTCCTATCCTGCTCAAACACTGCCATGCTCCAGTCAATAGCGCTGTAACCGGGAAATTTCTTTTTCTGCTCCCCGATAAAATTCCGGGCATCAGTCTTACTGCCCAGTCGTTCAAGTGCCCAGGCCGATATAAGGGTATTTACGGGGATGAAGTTCCTGACGCCGTTTTCAACGGAAGGTTTAAAATCCTTAATTTTACGAAGCATTTTTCCGGCTTCGTCTGTCTTTTTCTGTCTTTGCAGGCAAAGATAGGCAAGCCAGTCTTCGAGCCGGGTATCAATGTCCTGATCATAGGGTTTTCCAACTCCCAGGTTTTCCGGCCAAAGGCCGGCTTCGGAGATAAATCTCATTGCTTCGCCGGTCTTTTTCTTTTCCATGGCATCCAGGGCCTGCATGAGTTTTGCTTCCCGATACATTTCCCTGCCGCTTGTAGCTCCTTCATGAGGCAGAATAACCAGTTTCCTCAAGACAGCATCTGCATCACGATATTTCCTGTTCAGCAGGAGTGTTCTTGCATGGAGAGAACCTGTAATGAAGTTGTCGGGGTGCAGCCTGTAATAAGGTCCGGTTACTGCCAGGGCTTTATCATATTGCTGCCGGTCAATGTAGTAACCGGCCAGAAGAACATGATACCGCCACTGATTGTCAAGAGTCAGGGCTTTCTTAAGATCTGCCTCGCACTGATGGCTGTCAGTTCCTCTCATAACTGCGGCACGGGCCGCATAAAAAGGGGCATATCCGGGTGTGTCACCGCATGACATAAGCAGCTTCACACTCTCATCCCTGCGGTTCCTGTCCCTGTATATCAGTGCCAGGTGATATTTAAGCAGCCAGTCATCCTGGTTTTTAAGCAACTGCCCGATCACTATACCTGTCTCTGATCTGAATGGGAAGGAGTAATCGGGATTGATCCCGTCCAGATCAGCTTTTGTACCTGTCAGAAATGCCCTCCAGTATTCCTTCTCCGGTATGGCAGGCAGCAGGGAAATCATTTTTCCGGCCTCGTCCCTGCAGCCGGAGTTATAATACCACACTGCCAGTTCCATCAGGGTTTCATGGGGGAGTTCATTTCTTATAAGCTCAAGGAAATTCTTTTTTGCATCCCCGGTATCGTCAAGAAGATATTTTTCAAAACGGGCAAAATGATTAAGCGGATCAAATGAAAGAATTGAATCAAGAATTTCCCGGGCCTTTTTATGGTTTCCACGGCATCTTGAAATGGCTGCCTGGAGTTGCAGGGCATCAATATTGAAACGGTTGAAATCCGTGGCTTTGATGGCATAGGCGAAAGCCCTGTCATAGTTCCCTTCGCTGAAATATATCCGGCTCAGTCCGGTATAGGCCGCACTGCGATACTCAGCCGATATCGATGCAATGTCAAATCCATCTTTGGCATCCGTAATTCTGCCATTGGCAAGGTTTATCAGCCCGTAGTAATAATTTGCTGCCCCGTCATGGGTGTCGATGCTCAATGCTTTTGTTATCAGGTCCAGGGCCCGGGGATACATCATGTTACGGTAGTTCAGTTCAGCCAATTTGACCAGCGAAGGCAGGAAATAAGGATCTTTTTCAAGTGAAGCTTCGAGTTTTGTTTCCGCAAGCGGATACATTTTCTGATCCATCGCTTCCTTACCCTGAATATACAGGCCATATGAGCTGTTCCAATCGAAATCGCGCGGTGCTTCAACAGGCCTTGAAAGCACGTTGTATCCGGGGTCGGTGCTGTAGTTCAACAAATTCGTGCCCAGCGATACGGCCAGATTCCTGTCGTCGCCATTGAACCTGACCGAATCACTGAAAGTTTTTAGAGGGTTCAATTTCACTTTTTTCCTGTAAACGGTGTTCCCGCCTTCCTTAACTTCCAGGATTTCATCAACGGACTGAACAGGGCTGAGATATAACTTCAGAAATCCGTTCTCAGCCTTTATGTTGAGTGCTCCAAAATCGTTTGCTGCGACGAACCCCCTTGTTTTAAGGACAGGATAGAAATATTCGGTCCAGGTATCAGTGCCATAAGGTGCAAAACCGAGATGTTTGAACGGAGTGAATGTTGAACCCTGGCTGTTCTGGTTAAAAAGCCGTCCCGACTGCATTTCAACATATTGTCCGTCACTGTCGGTCAGCAGGTTTTCCCAAATCATTCCTTGTCCGGAAAGGCCCCATATCCATATCTTTTTTCCGGCTTTGTCGTCATGGGTGCCGTAACGGGCTATTCCAAACCCGTCGTCGTGCCAGTATGCACCGAAAAAGTCAGAATATTTCCCAAAGACATGGTACGATTTATATCCGCCGAAATTATTGGACTCATAGAAGGAAATCGTCCTCCCGTTGGTTTCATCCACCGGCCAGGCTGCATATTCGCCATCGTGACCAATGTGACAGGTGCCAGGGAAAATAAACTCGAGGTTGCCTGAGGCCTTGTATCCGCCGTTAAGCCAGTGATAATAGGGCTGGTTGATTGGAGTTGAATTGTACCAGAACGATTTTGTCATAAAAAAGGCTTTGTCGGCAGGTAGTCTTACTTCCAGCCGCCAGTTGCTTCTGGTCAGGAGATCGAGTACGCCCAGAATACAGCTTACACTCCCATCGCTGTTTTCCACCACAAGGTAATCGACAGGAGTGGCGCAATTGGGTGTATGTCCGATTATCCCGTAATTCAGTTCAAGCCCTCCGCTGGTATAGGGGCCGCGCATTGCAATGTCCCTGAATTTTATAACCTGATTGTTGTAAATGAACGGTTTGCCTGTCGATTTTTCTATTGCTGTCCATACCTTACCACCTATCTCCGGCAGGATTATGACTTTTATGTAATCATTTTCCAGCTCCACAACCTTCCATGCCTGCTGAACCGGTTTGCTTGTGAAGCCTTCGTACCGGAAATAGGGATAGAGTGATGTAGCTAACGGAACCGGATCGGGGTCTGAATACGGATAGGTTGTGAAAACCTTTTTATATTCCCTGATCGTTGCTTTCTGACCATCGAGGATGATAACGGAAGAACACAGGAGCAGAAGTGTACAGATCATCATCTGCATTGGTTTTGTAAGCATAGCAGTATTTTTTGTAAGTAAGATGGAACTATTTGCGGGTCGGTCTGCTGAAATATAGCCTGATACCCGGCAGGGTCATCCAGGATCAGCCGGCCGGCCCATTTCATTCATACGCCTGAAAACATTTCCTCATAATGAGCAGAAGGTTCAAATATTCCTCCTCCTGTATTATAGAATGCATCATTCAGTTCATAAACACCCCGGTTTATTTTTACCCATTCAGCGTTTTTCGCTGGATGATAATCCATCATTGCCTGCCAGTTCCTGTAGTTCTGGTGTCCGTTGCTTTCAACAAGTCCGAGCATGCCCAGACCGGGGAACGAATCAAGCCTGGCAGCAACATTTTTGTTCCATTCGACCAGGATGGGATTTACAGTAAGGTCGGCACAGAAGCAGGGCACTTTGCGTTCATAGGCAGCCTGGGCAATCTTAAGTGTCATGCTGAGTGTTTTTGCAATTGCCTTTAATGCAATTGCTCCGTATCCCATTTCTATTCTCCTGATCGCATCGTCGGTCGTATGGGCGCTTTCATCGGCAGCGAGCCGGACAGGTATATCACTTACATCATCCTCGATCTCTTCAGGAAAAGGTTCCTCTATTATTGCAATCTGATCGAAGGCGCCAATCTTCCTGGCATGATCCAGCAGTCTAAGGAGTGTAGTCTTTGACTCGTACCGGCCATTGGCATCAAAATAATAAGGCAGTTTTCCGTCTTTCGAGAAGGGTGTCCGGATATGGCTTATTGCCTTATGAATTGCGGACAGGCGTTCTTTATCCTTTTCCAGCATTTCATCCTGTGTTCCTGGCTGCCCTATTTTAATTTTCATGAAAAAATAACCCTGATCAACCGCCTCCATGATTTCCTCTATTGGAACAGTGTAGGCCATCAGAGGTATTCCCGCCACCCGTCTGTGCCTGTGCGACAGGGCAGGCTTATACCTGGAAGGGATCATATCATCAAATGTCCTGATGTTATTGTCCCGGCTGTACAGGATCCAGGCGGCATTGTCAGGGGCGACGAGTGAGTTAAGGGCAAAAGTTTTTCGCAGCAACGGATTTGCTGTAATCTTTTTTCCATACTCATAGATCTCAGGATAAAGGGAATCCAGCATGTCGACCGGATTGGTGAAGCTTTGACCGTTCATCATCTGAACGGCTCTTTCGGTCATGGCATACATCAGGGCATTGCCTCCGCTCTCGGAGTGACTGGCGAACACCTCTGCATCGGACCACAGGACACTTTGTGAACACAATCCGATGGCATGCGCTCCCGAATCACTTTCAAGTCGTGCAGCGGATTGCCATATTTCAGACATATATCCTCCCTTGAATCCGAAGGGACGGATAAGCGGCTCCCTTTCAAAATTCGTGCTGACCTTTTTTATCCTGATAGTACGAGGCGCCGGTTCAGCTGCCCCGCCTGTCATAAAATCAAACGGATTTGCCATAACAGCAGCCCCGGCAACAGTCATCCTCGAAATGAATTCCCTCCTTGTTTGTTTCATCATTGTAAAGCTAAAGTTTCCAGGGATTCCTGTACTGGTAATGCAGAAGCCTGTTGGCAGCTTCACTGTTTGTGAACATTTCCTTTACCGGATCCCAGCACAGCCTTTCGCCGGTCGAAAGGGCAATATTGGCCAGATGGGCAAAGGATGTTGAACGGTGCCCCTCTTCAAGGGTGCAGAATGGCTGTTGCCGTGTCCTGATGCAATCGAGGAAGTTCCTGATAAGCCCCGATGTACTGTCAGCGCTGCTGCCGTCATCAAGGATCGGACTTGGATTTTTGAACTCTTCCTCTTCGATCAGTTTGTCCCAGGTCTGAAACTGCCCTTTGGTTGCAGGAACAAT
This sequence comes from Bacteroidales bacterium, assembly GCA_009877105.1. GTDB lineage: Bacteria > Bacteroidota > Bacteroidia > Bacteroidales > VadinHA17 > LD21. The sequence goes on along the minus strand of WXFD01000019.1, from coordinate 82,869 downwards.
CCTGTATCCCCTTTCGTCGGCATAAACATTGCCCTTTGTCCCTCTCAGTTCGAGCTCGCCGTAAGGGAAGAAATTACCGCTTGTAGCCTCATAAATAGAGAAAGTAATTATCTTTTTTGATGCGAATTCGAATGTCACCTGCATTGTGTCAGGGATATCCGCATCATGGTCGATTACATATTTACCACCGTGGGCTGTTATCACAGATGGAGCAGTCTCACCCATCAGCCACCGTATAGCGTCCATATAATGCACTCCCCAGTTTCCCATCTGGCTTGAATAGTCGCTCCACCATCTGAACATATACGGAGCAATATTGTACTGGTATGGTCTGAAAGCACGGGGTCCCAGCCACATATCCCAGTTAAAGCCCTCAGGCGGATTCTCAGGTTTTAATTTACCGATCCCGTCGGGGGCCATATTGCTGATCCGTGCTGCACGGCCCACAGAAACCTTTCCGATCTTTCCTGCAGGGATCTCTTTTGCCAGTTTCTGGAATACAACGTTACCCCTCCGGTTCAGGCCAACAGCTACCACGCGCCCGGTACGTGCCTGGGCTTCTACCATCTTCCTTCCTTCTACTATTGTGGCTGTAAGAGGCTTTTCAACATAAATGTCCTTGCCAGCGTCAATTGCATCAATTACCTGCAAGGCATGCCAATGGTCGGGAGTTGCAATACAAACCGCATCTATTCCTTTGTTTTCAAGAAGTTTACGGTAATCCCTGTACAGAACCGGAGGCTTCGGGAACTTTTCTCCCATCACCGGTATCTGTCCAGGCATCACATCAAGATATCGCCTGTCAACCTTGCTTCTGTCACGCAGCAGATAAGGTTCGTAGATATCGCACAATGCGGCTGCCTCAACATCGGGCTGATCCATAAACAGTTTCAGCAGCTGGGATCCGCGATTGCCAACACCGATAAAACCCATTCTGATTTTATCATTTGCCCCTCTGATCCTGCTGTAACTGAATGCATCAAAAGAAGCAGCACCCATTGAAACACCCGCACCCACGAGTCCTGTTTTGTAAATGAACTTACGGCGTGTAGTTAATTCTTTTCTTTTCATCACAATATATTTATTACCGATCTTCCAACAAACGATCACAACTGATCAGCATCTGAAAAATAGTCATTTTTTTCCTGGTTTACATCTTATTTATAGAACCTGTTGAGAATCCGCACAACCACCGGTAAAACAGAAAAGGGAATTTGGAATTTTTATCTCCAACCCGAACTATTTCAGGATTGGTGTAAGGACGATATTCCTGTAGGATACATTTCCATGGTCACCTTGCAAGTACACAGGGCCTGGAGCAAAAACGTCGGATTTTATTGCACCTCCCGTGGGGCCAAACAACGGCTGGTTATCGATGATCTTAATTCCGTTGAGGATGACGGTCGCATGTCTGTCGCAAAGAGTTATATCCATTGTCTGCCACTGCCCCGCAGGTTTTTCAGCGCTTACCGTCGGCCTGATCCTGCTGTAAATGGCACCCATGTTATGGGAATCGGGATCTCTTTTATATGAATCAATAACCTGTACTTCATACATTCCCCTGAGGTACACCCCGCTGTTATTCCCCGGAGGAACATTAACCTCAAGTTTCAGATTGAAATCTTCAAATTCTTTTTCAGTCCTCAGGTTTCCATAACTGATATGTGGAGCACCTTCCTTCTGAACCGGATCATTTACCAGCATTCCGTCAACGACCCTGAATCCGTTAGCCTGCTTTTCATCTATGAATTTCCATCCGGTCAGGTCTTTGCCGTTGAAAAGTGAGATTGGTTCTCCAAACCTGACATTTGCCAGATCGTGGGCGGGCGGTACCGGGGGCAATCTGGTGCCGATAAAAGCGGTGGTGTCAACGCTGAGCCCGTTTGCACGTGGTGTCAGGAGTATGCCGCTGATTTTATCTCCTTCGTTTCTTATCTCCATCCAGCTGGTAACCACCTGTGATTTAAGAGAATTATTGTTGCTGTCAGTTTTTCTGACAACATTGTTGCTCCTCTGGACAACCAGGTACTCGTTTCTTGCGAGGAATACGTATGATGCCGGCAAAACACTTCCTCCTATCCACAAAACATCCGCATCAAGATAATTATCTTCCTGGCGAACCTCAAGCCATCCGACACCGCCTCCTTCAATATCTATGGTCCACTGACCAATATACCGGGATATGTCAGTTCCAGTAACAGGCACTTCCCTGGTTTCAGTCTTGCATAAATTTAATGCGGGTATGAGTAATAATACCGCGGATAACAGGAGTTTTGTTTTCATGGGTATATAATTAATTCAATAAAGATCAGATGCCTGCCAGCCCCACTGACAGCGAATCACACATGACTGAACGCAATCCTGTTCATTCCTGTCCGGGCTTTTGGTCAATAATGCGGGTTTCATCCTTAATTCAATAAAGGCAAACGGAATAGGCCCCGCATTTAAAATTAATAAAATTCCGCAAATAAGGCTTTAAAACAGCAATAAAGATGTCGTTTCTGTCTGTCAGGCTGATTGAAGTGTATTGATTTGCATACCGGTAATCCTGCAAGTCGTGCAAATAATACTTTGACAGATGCAGCTGATGTTCATGCGGGCGGCCGCGGGCTGGGGTTTCTAAGGGATTTCCCGCTGAATTTTCAGAAGCCCGAAAGTGTTAATCTCATCTGAGTATGTGAACACGTATATTCCTTATTGCTGCGGTTGTTCGCCACGATGCAACTCCGAACGGTTTTGAAAGTTCAACCTCGGGACGGACCGACAGTCTTTTTTCTCCGATCGTGAAATCTGCCACCACAGCACTGTCAATCCTGGCCTCTATTTTACCGTCCGCCACCTTCAGTCCGATATTATACCATCTGTCTTTCTGAAAAGACATGAGCCTGGTGGTCTCATTTTCCGATGCATCTTTGCCGTTGATGCAGCTGATCCCGACCACGGTGCCGCCCCATCCCCCGGTAATAAGTGTACATGACATCCCGCTGACGGGGAATGTGATCCCGCAGAAGAAATCATTGCCATCGATCTTTTTTGCCTCAAGGGTGATCTCGTAATCAGACAGGGGGAAATCCCCTTTCCATGTCACCCCGGTACAACCATCACCCATTCCCAGAATGATGGCCCCGCCGGAGACATATACCGGGCCCTGTGTTCCGAAATTGGTAATCTCCCAGCCGTCAAGAGTCCGGCCGTTGAACATGATGGTACTGTCATCCGACTGAAACATCTGATCCTTTCCTGAGGAAGGAGCTGATCCGGGCCCGCAATTATTCAGGATCAAAACCATGATCATACATGGCAGAACCGTTCTTATTGTAATTCCTCGCAACATGGAGCCAGATATGTCAATTTTAAAACTCATGAGAACAATGAATACCATATCCCAAAGATCATTTTTGTCAGGATGATCTGCAAGCTTTCCGGGAGAAAGTAAGAATTCATCATCGGGTTTAATTTGCAAACAGATCCATAATTGCCAGTCTGGAATAAATATCATAAATTTGGGGTATATACCTGCCAGGCATATGTCTTACAGCTGGGAGCTTGAATACAAAATTAAGATCAACCGTTCGGGACTTTGTTGATCTTTCCCGGGTCAGATGGTCATCCGGCCAGATCTCCCCGGCCCCATAAAGGCTGCCATTTTTCAATTACCGGCAAATTAATTCACTAACAAATAATTATTTCTAACATATGGATAAACTGGTTATAACAGGTTTTGATCTTTCGGTTAACGATGTGGTCAATGTTGCACGTCACGGACAAAAGGTTGAGCTGCATCCTGATGCAATGAAGCGTATCAGGGAATGCAGGACAATGCTTGAAAGGAAGATAGACGCCCATGAGATAATGTATGGCGTGAACACTGGTATTGGCGAGTTCTCTGAGATAGTGCTTGATGACGATCAGATCAAGGATTTCCAGCGTTACCTCGTCTACAATCATGCAGCCGGGATAGGAGAGCCGGCTCCGGAAGAAATTGTCAGGGGGGCAATGCTTGGCAGGATCAATGTCCATGCACACGGCAATTCGGGTAACAGGCCTGAGATCACTGAAACTCTTATTGAAATGCTTAACCGGGGAGTTACCCCGTTCGTGTGCCAGAAAGGATCTGTCGGAGCATCTGGCGATCTGGCACCGATGTCGCAGATTGCGTTGCTCCTTCTGGGCGAGGGGAAGGCCTACTTCAACGGCGAACTGCTTGACGGTGGGGAAGCCATGAAAAGGGCGGGTATAAAGGTACCCGGGCTTCAGGCCAGGGACGGTCTGGCAACCATCAACGGATCGAACATGCTTACCGCAATGAGTGCCATCTGGCTCGTCGATGCCAATAACTGGCTCAAACAGGCTGAGATAGCCGCATCGATGTCGCTTGAGGCCCTGAAGGCAAACATGAAGCCTTATACACCACTTCTCCATGAGGTCAGGGGATTCAAAGGTGCCATCAGGAGCGCAAGGGCAATAAACAAATGCATCTCTGGCGGCGATCTGAAGGAAGGAAGGGTGAAATCAAAGGTTCAGGATGCATATTCCATGAGGTCAACCCCGCAGGTTATCGGTTCGGCACACGACATGCTTGCATATGCCCGCTCACAGGTTGAGACAGAACTGAACGGTGTTGGCGATAATCCGGTCTTTTTCCCCGACAGGAATCTTCAGCTTTCCGGCGCAAACTTCCAGGGATCGCCTGTCTGTGTTCCTATGGACATGGCAGGGGCATGCATCACTATGGTCAGCGTAATGTCGGAAAGAAGAATGAACAGGATGAACAATCAGTCTTTAAGCGCGGGTCTGCCTGACTTTCTCACGAAAGGTGCAGGGATGTTCTCGGGAATGATGCTGAGCCAGTATACAGCCGACACACTGATAGTCGAGCAAAGGATACTCTCAGTTCCTGCATCCATTCAGTCGATCCCTGCTGCTGCCGACCAGGAGGATTTTGTATCGATGGGAATGAATACTGCAATCAAGAACAATCAGATCCTCGATTGTGCATACGGAATACTGGGGATAGAATTTATGGCAGCCGCCCAGGCCCTTGATTTCAGAAAAGAGGAATACAGCTTTGGCCATGGTGTTCAGAAAGCATGGGAGGTAATAAGGAAATATGTCGAATTCCTCGATACCGACCGGCCGTTATACCCCGATCACACCGTAATGAAGCAACTTGTCAGGTCGTGCGAGATACTTCATGAAGTCGAGAAGGTAACCGGATCGCTGGAATGAAAAACATAGTATATTTGTAAGAGCTGACTCAAATTGGAAAATAATACTCAAATCCTGTCAGCAGGCCGCTAAATACCTGCACGATTGTATTCACATATAAAATCTCAGTTAATGAAAAAGTTACTATTCCTGTCACTGGTGGTAATTACTGCCTGTTCATCGCCCCGTTCCGCCAAAGAAACGAACATCTCCGCAGCCTTTATCCCCGCCAATGTGATTTCATCTGCAATTGACGGCATTAAAACCATGAATCCCGGTACAGATGATGCTCTTCTCGAGAAAGGGCTCAGGCACGCAGCTTCCCTATGGAGGGCTGAAGACGGATCACCTGATGAATTCCTCGTCTTTGCCAGGGAAAATTATATCTCAGATCCTGTAAAACGCAGCGTCATTTTCAGGAAGATCAGTAATTACTTCGAATCGATCAGCGGCAATTACAATGAGATCACCCTCGATCTTAAAAAGAACCTGGACGAAGCTACGGGCGAGATCGATGAGATAGACAGGATGTTCGGTAACTACTCGGTTGGTTCTCATCTCTCCGATGATTTATATTCAAACAAGATAGCCTTTGCAATAGCTCTTAATTTTCCGTATTACACACTTGAGGAGAAAGAAAAACTTGGTCCTTCATGGACCCGTGAGGAATGGGCAATGGCAAGGCTCGGCGATTATTTTGTTGCAAGGGTTCCGGCCGGACTTCAGCAGGCTCTGGCTGTTGCCGGAGGGAATGCCGACATGTACATTGCAGACTACAATATTTGTATGGATAAGCTGCGCACGGATGACGGGCGGCAGATCTTTCCTGACGGACTGTTATTGCTTTCACACTGGAACCTCAGGGATGAGATCAAGGCTGATTATGCCGATGCGGACAAGGGACCTGAGAAGCAGGATATGATCTACAAGGTTATGGAGCGGATCATTAAGCAGGAAATTCCGCAGGTTGTAATCAATGATCCCGGGTATGAATGGGCTCCTTACTCGAACAAGGTAAGCAGAAACGGGGAATCAGCCGACGCAAAAGCCGAGCCTGATACCCGCTACGCTCATATTATTGCCAGTTTCAGGGCTATGAAGGATATTGACCAGTACAATCCTGAAATGAACACGGCCATCCTGCGGAATTTTTCCGCCGGGATGGAGATATCACAGGAGGAAGTTGAAGCACTGTTCGATAAGTATCTCAGTTCTCCCCTGCTTGCCAGGGTGGGAAAGATCGTCAGGGAACGCCTTGGCCGCGACCTGAAGCCCTATGATATCTGGTACTCAGGGTTCAGGGCGAGGACCGGCTTTCCTGAAGAACAGCTTACTGCAAAAACCACAGCCCTCTATCCCACTCCTGCCGCATTCAGGGCCGGGATGCCCGGAATGCTGCAGAAACTGGGCTGGAGTCCTCAAAGGGCCCGGTACCTTGCTGATAAAATTGTCGTCGATCCTGCCCGCGGCTCGGGCCATGCATGGGGCGCCGCAATGAAAGGAGCAGTATCGCACCTCAGAACCAGGGTGTCGGGTAAAGGAATGGATTTCAAGGGATATAATATAGCGGTTCATGAATTCGGACATAACGTGGAGCAGACAATCTCACTATACGATGTTGACTATTATATGATGTCAGGAGTCCCGAATACGGCAATAACCGAAGCCCTTGCATTTATTTTCCAGGCCCGCGACATGTTTTTGCTGGGGCTGACTGACAATAACCCGGAAAAAGAAAAGATGGCTACCCTCGACGCAGCATGGTCGCTGATGGAGATCATGGGCGTGGGAATGGTCGACATGAAAACCTGGAAATGGCTGTATGCAAATCCCGATGCCACCCCGTCACAGCTCAGGGATGCTGTTGTGACCATCGCCACTGATACATGGAACAAATATTTTGCACCGGTTTTCGGAACAAAGGATTCACCCATCCTTGCAATTTATTCCCATATGATCAACTCCCCGCTGTACCTGGCCAATTATTCATACGGACAGATAGTCCAGTTCCAGATTGAAGAATATCTGAAAGGGAAAAAACTTTCCGATGAGATCGACAGGATGTTCAGCCAGGGCAGATTAACCCCGCAGCAATGGATGACAGGGGCCGTCGGGACAAAAATTTCTGCACAACCCATCCTGAATGCCCTCGACGCGGTTTTAAAGTGATTAACCCATGCAATATCCGGATCGTTATTACCTGCAGAACCATCAGGAGAGAAAATATATTCGGCTGATCAGGCGTGTTTTCACTGATCCGGGATAAACACTTTCTCTGCGGCATATGTTTCTGCCATATACAGAATATTGATTTAAAACGTGAAATATGAAAATCAAAATCGCTGATTATCCCACGCTAAATAAGGAATGGGACAAGAAAGAAACCGAGGAGAAGACCAAAAAGATCCTGAAAAGGATCGGGAAACTCCAGAATAAGATGTATGCCCAGAATAAATTCAGCATACTGGTGGTCCTACAGGGAATTGATGCTTCGGGGAAAGACGGTATCACCAAGGGATTGCTGAAATACTGCAATCCGCTGGGTGTTAAGATCGCCAGTTTCAAGAAGCCCACTGAGAACGAATATGCCCATGATTTCCTGTGGAGGGTGCACCAGGTTGTTCCACGGAAAGGAGAACTGCAGATCTTTATCAGATCGCATTATGAAGACATACTCGTGCCGACCGTAGAAAAGTACATCCCGTCAGAGGTGATAGAAAAAAGATATGAAGTGATAAATGATTTCGAGAATCTCCTTGAATCAAATGGCACAAAGGTCCTCAAGTTCTTTCTGAACGTTTCAAAGGAAGTACAGAAAGAAAGGCTCATGGAGAGGATCGAGGTAAAGGAAAAACACTGGAAACACAAGGACGGGGACTGGGACACCCGGGAAAAATTCGATGAATATCTCGGTGTTTATGAAAGGATCATCAATACCTGCAACAGATGCCCATGGCATATCGTTCCCTCTGACACCAACTGGCAGAAACTCTATTATGTTGCCGAAGTTGTACTCAATACCCTTGAGGACCTGGATCTTAAATGGCCCGGTCTTGTGACTGAAAAATTCAGGGATCAGATTAAAAAATAAGGCTATCTTTATTGAAAAACCAGAACTGGATTCCGCCTGTCATACCGGCAAAATGATTCCCTTAACCGGTCACCTTCTCCGGAAGATTATTCACAATGGAACATCCCGGAGAGTCATGCGGTTAAGAAATGTTTTTTTCCGGTGAACCACGTAAACCGTCCGTCAGAAATGTTCAACCAAATAATTAATCAAGACATGTACCGCAAATTTCTATTGCCATTTTTACTGTTGTTCGCACTGGCCGCACAATCGCAGCAAGCCTACACCCCCTCGCCTGAAAACCTCAGGGCCCGTGAATGGTTCCAGGATGCAAAATTCGGGATGTTCATCCATTGGGGAGTCTACAGCATTCTGGGTGATGGTGAATGGGTCATGAATAATCAGAAGATTGACAAACAAACCTATCAGAAACTGCCGGCATTTTTCAACCCCATCGGTTATGACCCGAAAGAATGGGTTGCGCTGGCAAAGGCTGCAGGAATGAAATACATAACCATTACCTCCAAGCATCATGACGGCTTTGCGATGTGGGATTCCAAAGTTTCCGATTATGATATTATTGACAGAACACCCTACAAAAAGGATGTGCTTAAAATGCTGGCAGAAGAATGCAACAGGCAGGGAATAAAACTTTTCTTCTATCATTCTCACCTTGACTGGTACCAGGATAACTACTTTCCGCGCGGCAACACGGGTCAGAGCGCCGGCAGGCCGGAGAGCGGCGACTGGTACAGTTACCTCGATTATATGGATTCACAGCTGCGTGAACTACTTACAGGCTATGGCGAAATCGGAGGTATCTGGTTTGACGGTATCTGGGATAAGAAAGGAGCCGACTGGAGACTTGACAAGACCTACGGAATGATCCACAGCCTGCAGCCGGCATGCCTGATAGGCAATAATCATCACCTGGCTCCATTTCCGGGAGAAGATTTCCAGATGTTCGAGAAAGACCTTCCCGGGCATAACACAACCGGATTTTCCGGCGAACAGAAAATAGGGGATCTTCCTTTCGAGACATGTGAGACCATGAACGGTTCATGGGGTTTCAACCTGCAGGATAAGAATTATAAATCGACAAAAGATCTTATCCGGTACCTTGTCAAAGCCGCAGGATATAATTCCAATTTTTTACTGAACGTGGGGCCGATGCCAGACGGGAAGATCCAGCCTGAATTTGTGGCCACTCTCAGGGAGCTTGGTGCCTGGATTGATAAATACGGAGAGACCATATACGGCACAAGGGGCGGTCCCATAACACCCCGGTCGTGGGGTGTCACAACCCGGAAGGGAAACAAGGTTTATGTCCACCTGCTTGATCTGGAAGACAATAATTTACTGCTCCCTGACTTCGGCAGGAAGGTGAAAAGTATTACCGTCTTCAATTCGGGAACAAAGCTTAAATTCAGGCAGGATGCCTATGGCATAACAATCTCCGTTCCGCCGGCAGTTACAGATGACACGGATACGGTACTGGTTCTTGAAACCTGACCGGAAAATCACATGAAAATCACTGACTGATCCGGCACCCGGACAGACATTATTTAAGGATCACCTCCAGCACCGGGATCTCCACCGGGGGCTTCATCACCGGGAGCTGAAGGTTGAGATTGTTTTTCTGTTCATTGCTGCCTGCGGTAAAGCGGATCTCGGAGGCATCGTGCAGAAACTGAATGTACCTGACCTTGTCAGCCATATTCTCAAGGGTCATGGCACCCATGGGATACGCCAGCAGATGTATATACAGCCTTTTTGTTGCGGGATTGTAGGTAAGCAGCGTATTTGCCGGAGCCCTGAAGCCTGCAGGAGCCTCGGTGCAGTTATAAATCGAACGGCTGTTGTACTTCATCCACTCTCCGATTGCTTCCAGCCTCTCCCGTGCCCTGTAATCAAAAATACCTCTCGCCGTAGGCCCGACATTCAGGAGGAGATTGCCGCCCTTGCTCACTGATTCCACAAGGAGTTCAATGAGCTGTGCCGGGCTTTTCCAGGTCGTTTCATCGCGGTAATATCCCCACGATCCGGAAAACGTCTGGCATGTCTCCCACGGAATCTTCTTTCCGTTATACTCCGGCCATTTTGCAACCTTCACCTGTTCGGGAGTGGTGAAATCCCATCCGCCTTCAACATCCTTAAGATCAAGACGGTCGTCGACAATTATTCCCGGCTGAAGCGATCGTGCAAGCTTAAGAAGCCCTTCCGAATCCCAGTCATCACGCCCCTTGCCATTTTTTCCCGGGAATGAGAAATCGAACCATATAATACTGATCTCGCCATAATTTGTAAGCAGCTCCCGCACCTGGTCCTTCATGTAGGCCCGGTACCTGTTCATGTCTTTTCCCTTGTTAAGCCTGTTGTAGTCGGCATCCGACTCCTGACGCTGCGGATGGTTCCTGTCGATCGTGTAATCAGGATGATGCCAGTCGAGAAGTGAATAATAAAACCCCACTTTAAGGCCTTCTGCCCTGAAGGCCTCCACAAATTCCCTTATCAGATCCTTTCCGATAGGCGTGTTAGTGGATTTATAATCGGTGTATCTTGTATCCCAGAGGCAAAAGCCCTCATGATGTTTCGACGTGAGCACCACATATTTCATCCCGGCTTCCTTTGCCATCCTGGCCCATTCCTTTGGATCATACAGATCAGGGTCGAAATTTTCAAAATATTTCTGGTATTGTTCATTTGTCATACGCTCATGGTGTTTGACCCACTCATGACGGGCCGGCAGGGCATAAAGACCCCAGTGAATGAACATCCCGAACCGCGCTTCGGTCCACCATTTCATCCTTTCTGCTTTCTGAGCCTCTGTCTCCTTCGGAAGCTGGGCCCAACCCATCTGTGAAATCATTAACAAACAAATGATCAGGGTTTTGATAGTTGGAATTATCGCTTTCATATCGGTATTGGTTGGTTACTGGTTTCTTAAAACCGGATAATTATCCGTGAAGATAAAATTCGTTATGCCTTGTCAGTTATCAAAAACATTAATAAAATTAATCAAAATTCCCGGTTATCCGGTTACGGAATTTTCCAGGAACAGATCAATTTCATCGGTTTTACTTTGATACTGATCAATTGCACCAGGATCCGAAAATGAGCCGCAAATCAATATGGGACCAGTCAGACCGGATTCACCCTGACAGGATCGAATCCACGAGCTTTTGCATGCTTTCAAAATGAGAACCTTCCCAGTATATCCGTCCGCAACCCTGACATTTCCGGAAATTATTGTAATATTCCCTGGTCTTCTGCTGCAAGTTTTCCAGGACAGCATCCTTGCTGATCATGGTTATTATACTGTTGCATTCCATGCACCGGGTGAATGGAATGGCAGAGTTTTTCAGGTCAAGTCTGCCTGCAATCTCTTCAAGCTGTTTTTTTGGTTTCTGCGACCTTACCCAGTATCCGTGAGTTACCTGTTTGTGTTTCAGAAGGTTTCTGTCACGCGTAAGAATGATCCTTCTTTCCTGCAGGGAGATTGAGATTATTTCATTGTCACTGATATGGTTGAAAAATAATGTATCAAATCCCAGTAAACGGAGGTATTTTGCCAGTTTTCCCAGATGTGCATCGAGGATGAACCTGGAATTTCTGAGTGGCTTTGGCCTCAGTCTGTTTGCTGCGCTTATATCAATACTTTCAAAAACAGGATAAACAGATATTACATCACCGTTTTCAAGCAAATATGAGAAATCCACCGGTTTACTGTTAACAAGTATCAGATCGACCTCGACGTGGGGAACACCCAGGGATTCAATAGCATCCTTCACTGAAGGCGTTCCCTTGTAGGAATATGGAAATGATATTTTTCTCCTTGATGGAGGGAGAAAATCATTCAGCTCCTCATAAAACCTGAACAAAACCCGGTTATCGTCCATTAGCCTGTTCATTGGATTAAGCGTCAGTGGCAGTTAGCCGGAAAACTCAGTATCACAGTCGGCTGACTAGTATTTCTTCAAGTTCTTCCCTTCCCAGTTTCACAGGATTGTTTTTTATTTCGGTCTGGCTGCAGACTGATCCGACATCATCCCTTGCAATACCGAACTCTGAAAGCCTTGGAAGGGCGAACCTGTCGGTGATCTCATACAGGAACCGGATAAATCCGTCGATGAAGTAGTCATCAGGCTTTGCGTCAGCATCAATGAATAATCTGCCCAGTGACGCATATTTCCTTAGTGCCGTGGGATTGTCGTTTCTTCTTCTCAATTCCCTGACATTAATCTCATTGGCCACCGCCATCAGTGTACCGCACAGCATCCCATGCGGAATCCGGAACATGCCTCCGGCCGATGAAGCGAATCCGTGAACCACACCCAAACCTGCATTGGCAAGACAGATACCAGAGGTCAGTGCGGCAAATGACATTCCGCTCCGGGCTTCCAGATTTGACCCGTCTTCAAAAACCGCCACCAATGAATTTGCCACCGCTTTCAGTCCTTCCAATGCAAATGCATCCGTAAATTCATTTGCCCTGTCAGATAAAAATGCTTCGGTAAGCTGGGTAAAACAATCCATTCCGCTTGCTGCAGTGATATTTTCCGGGCAGCTTAAAGTGAGTTCCGGGTCAATCACCGCCATATCCGGAACAAAATTATCATGCCGCAGCGACTTTTTGAATCCAACTTTTCCCACATCCGATATAACCGCATTCTTTGTCGCCTCGCTGCCGGTCCCGGCCGTTGTCGGAACAGCAATGAAAGGAAGCCTGGTCCCCGGATGGTCCTTTGTTCCCACCCCTTCAAGGTAACACTTCACTGAATCCTTCACGGTAAGCATGGCCGAGATCGCCTTGCCAGCATCAACCACGCTTCCCCCGCCAATTGAGACAACAACATCGGCAGCCAGGGCGGACAAACAGCCAACTGCTTCATCAATAATTTCGGGTGATGGTTCAGTGGATATGGTCACATGGTTGAAAATGATGACGGCATCATTAAATGCCCCGATTAAAGACTGGTAATGAGATGAATTGACAAATGAACTTCCGCCGGTTACCAGGACAATGTTCCTGCCGTATTGCCGGATCATATCTGGAAGCAGCTTTAATTTACCGGGTCCAAAGCTGATAGCCGGAAGCCTGGAGAAATTAAATGGCTTCACCATTCCGACCGATCGTGCGGTTCAATGACATTATACCGTACTCCCTGCCTGGGTGCAGCCATCATATCTTTGACAGCATCGCGCCATTTCAGATAGTGAGCCGTATTTTTGTGCTCCGCTGCAGCCTCTTCAGATTCGTAGGCTTCATACACCATGAACCGTGAAGGGTCATCAGCCTGGCCGAGAAGGTCAAAGCGAAGGTTACCCGGTTCCTTCACCGATTCCCTGTGGTTTGCTATGGTTTCCCGTACAAAGCTTTCAATGCAATCAGGTTTTACACTTACGTAAACACAAGTAACTATCATAATGCAGTTTTAATTCTAAAGTTAAACTGTTCTGCAGTGGCAGAACCGGAACTGAATTTTAATTCATTTCACAACTTCAATACTCTTTTTCTCCCTGAAGAAGAATATGAAGCAAATCAGGACTGCAACAGCGATATATGCAGGTACGAACCAGATCTCGCGCCACTGGTAAACCTGGCCCACTGAATAATATGTTGTCACAAAACCTGAGACCCAGGTGCCAATGAACATGCCCAGGCCATAGGTAACGAAAGTAAACAGGCCCTGGGCTGCGTTTTTGATCCTTTCGTTCGATTTCTTTTCAGTATACATGTAACCCGTTACGAAGAAGAAGTCATAGCAGACACCATGAAGGATGATACCGGTGTACAGCATCCACAGGTTTGGCCCCATATTTCCGAATGCAAAGCAAAGGTAGCGGAGGAGCCAGGCTGTCATTCCGATGAGCAGCATTTTCTTAACCCCGATCCTGTTGAAAAGGAAAGGAATGGCAAGGATAAAAAGAGCTTCCGAAATCTGCCCGTAAACCATTTTTCCGGCTGCATTTGGCATCCCTGCCTGGTTAAGGAAGAGGTTGGCAAAACCGAAGTAGAATGAGAGGGGAATACAAACAAATATTGCCGCCACAAAGAAGATCAGGTAAGGTTTGTCCCTGAAAAGGATAAAGGCATCGATACCCAATATCGACCTTGCTGAAGAAGGAGTTTTTGCCTGCGGGGGAGTATCGGGAAGCATGAAGCTGTAAATTCCAAGTGCCAGTGACACCAGGGCGGCCATATAAAAGGTTCCCGGAGTCTGTTCAATTCCGAACAGTGCTATCATGAATCCGGAAATAACCCACCCGATGGTACCGAAAACTCTTATAACAGGGAACTGCCTGCCCGGATCGGTCATCTGCCTGAAGGCAACGCTGTTTGAGAGGGCTATCGTAGGCATGTAAGCCAGGGAATAAAGCATGATCACCCAGTAAAACGGTGCATTGGTTGTGATCCTTGATGCCAGGAACAACAGCCCGGCGCCAACCAGGTGCAAAACCCCCATCACTTTCTGGGCTGCAAAAAAACGGTCGGCAATCATGCCTACGAAAAAAGGTGATATCATAGTTGCAATGGCCAGTGCGCTGTACGCAGCACCGATCTGGATACCGGTGGAACCAAGAATTTTGGTCATGAATGTACCCATTGTAACATACCATGAGCCCCACACATAATATTGCAGGAACATCATCGAGGCAAGTATAATGCCGGTTCTGGTTTTCATCAGATTAAGGTTAGGTTAGAGATTATGGTTTTATATTCAATATAAGGATCTTAATCAGTAATGAGATTCAGAATCCCTTTTCATGAGAAAATTTTTCCTGAATTATCGTGATCCTGAAATGGATCAGCCGCGCCATGGCCTTGTTCTGCTGACATTCGCCAGGCAGTCAAGGGTAATGTTGACATCGGCCACAATCTGGAAATCATACATGCCCACACAGATGAAATCAGCACCGTTATCAAATGCATACCTGAATCCTTCCTCTGGTTTCAATGCACCGGCAGCCAGTACCTTATAGGCAATCCATGGCTGTTCCAGCCTGCTCATGAAATCAATTGTTTCCTGCGGCTTCAGGCAGAAGTTATTGTCTTTCCACCCCGGATCGGTCACATCCAGTTTTTCAAGATCAAGCTTAGCCGACCAGTAATCATGACTGTGAAGTGTTTTTACCCAGAAATCGGGTTTAATGCCGTGTTCCACACAAGCCTGGATCGTTTCAATCCTGTGGGCCCCTATACCTGCAGGCTTTCCATAACTGCGGATAAGCTCAAGCCCCCTGGCCAGCTCATCGTAAATTGAATGATCGTTTGCAAAAACACGGGCATCGGTCTTGCCTCCATGGCTGTACATGGCTGATGCTCCTCCCCTGGCGGAAAGTTCGATTCCTTCCAGGAAATCCTTTCCAACGCCGCAATCGGATATGATCCTGATCTTTCCTCCCGTTTCGTGCCAGTATTTATTAATTATCCTGAAGGTTGCTGGATTGACTATAATGGAATTAATACCGCATCGCTCGGCAAGTTCAAAAGTCTGCATTACCTTTTCATCGGTATGATATTTCTTTATAAGTTCGTCAACGTAGATAAGGTCACGGGCATGCCCCCACCCTCCTATCAGGTTGCCGCCCATGATGAGCCTGCTGAGCTCCATGTCGCCGATTCTGCCTTTGGGCAGGGTTCCCTTGAGATCATCAAGCGAAGTGAACTGAAAGCTTTTGACTGTGGCGCTGGTAACAGCATCCACACTTTCGGCAAGCAGCTTCTTTTCAAAGCTTACCCATTTGTTCTTCCTGTATGCAACGTAGGCAAAAGCTCCCAGGAAAGGAACGCTGATAAGATCTCGGATCAGCTCACGGCGTTTGTTGGAATAATTTCCCTCAACTTCGGCATTGGTAGGGCCCGGAACAGGTGCCATAGGCCTTTCTTCCTTCCATCTTTTTATCCAGCGGTCGAGTCCGAAAAAATAACCAACAGGCAATGAAGCGAAAACAACAAGCGCCGCCAGTTCTATCAGGTTTTTGTCAACCCACTGGTAATTACCTTCCAGTATTGACCCAAATGTAAATCCAAGCAATGGCGGATAGGCCACGTAATACAATAAAAGAAGCAAGGCTCCTGCAATGGATGACCACCTTACATACAATCCTATGAACAGGGATATCCCTATAAGGATCAATCCCCAGACATTCATGAAATCAACTATCTTCAAAACTGCCGGAGTGGATGCGATCCAGTGGAAAAAACCGGCAAAGATCCATTTTGATCCCAGCAGGTAATACTTTGAGGTCCATTCCGGAATAATGAGCTTTGTTATTCCTTCATAAAGGAAATGCCATCCTATCAGAATACGAAGTATGGTTAATAGATATACTGAGTATTTTTTCATGGGTTAATAACTCTATTTAAGGTGGCACATGATAATTATCTTTAATTAAATCATTGCACGTTATCGCTGCAATGCATAATGATCAAATAGTCTTTGCAGATATGCTCTCATTATCGGTCATATCTATGGTCAGTCGTCCCGGTTATATGAATATGCAACTCTGCTTTAATGCTATTTATTATTAAAAATACCAATATAATACAAAAATCACTAATACGAACCGTGAATTCAAAGTTTCAGCCTCAAACCAGCCCGGATAAGCAGACCTGTAACTGAAGTACATAACAGGGCAAACAGAAATGATTTCACCAGCCCTGCCCCGCCTGTTACCAGAACGTCGGGCAGTTTTATTGAAAAGGCCGTTCTGGCGGCATAGAGAAAATACGGTACCAGGTAGCACAGCAGGGTTGCCGTTCCGGCAGGCTTGATTATATTAAACCAGTTGCCCCTGCCTCCGATATCAGCTATCCAGTATATCACAAGGAAAGCGAGGATCGTAAAGGCGCTGCACAGGAAAAGCCATGCAGTTGTTGCCCCGAGCTTGGACAAGCCCCAGTAGGGCCTGGTCAGAATTGATAATCCAATCAATACAGCCGAAAAAAGCAACAGGATAATTGTGAGACTGATGTTCTTTTTCTGCCGTACGAAATACTGGAAAATAAGAGAAGTGAGAACTCCTCCCATGGTGAGGCCTGTAAGGGTTCCTCCAAGTATCGCGTTGGGAATGATATTGATAAAGCTGTCCCTGGGTATCATCCCCGAAAGGTATACCATGCTCAGAATACAAAAAAATACCCATCCCCCGAGGATGACAAAAAAATTGTTCCTTGAGAAAACAGTGATCAGACCGCTTACGAGGTAGGCCCAACCGATCAGTCCGAGAATACCCCACCACTGGGGGGAGAAACGCATTATGTGATCGCCGCGGCCGCCCTTGTATATAATCGCCAGAACGACAAGGATAACCATACCCAGTATTCTCAGAGTCCATACCAGTTTTTTGCCGGCTGAAGCCGGGTAACTGTTCCAGATAAGAATGAATGAAAGACAGCAGAGAGGATTCCATAACCAACGTGCCATTCCGGTTGCCTCTGCATTGAATGTTTCCCCGTTCACCAGGAACACTCCCATTACCAGCAGGGCCAGCGATCTCAGCACTACATGCTGAACCAGCTGCCATTCGCTGTCACCCTTTCTTCGCCTGTTGTTTACTGCATACGGGAGTGATAACCCCACAATGAAAAGGAACGCCGGAAACACCACATCAGCCAGGCCGATTCCATCCACACCCCACTCCACATGACCCAGCCAACCCGGTATGTCCTTCAGGGTCCAGAGATCATTTACAAAAATCATCAGGACCATGGTAAGAGCCCTGACTATATCAATAGAAAGTACTCTCTGTATCGGAACATTTGTGGTCTTATCACGGCCGGATGACATGCCTTCCGGCGGATCAAAATTTATTCGGGCATTCATTGTGGAAAAGGTAAAACAGGTTATAGAGAGAAGCTAAAGTAATATTTTATTGATTTCAATTTGACGGGTTGCAAAAATCATTGTCAGCCATTGTGTTAATTTTTGTTAATTTTTCATAGCTTCACCCTGCAACTGATACCTGTAAAACAGGCACATGTAAAAAATGGCTATTTTTAGTGATAATTAAGTCTTCAAACGTATGCAACGATTCAGATTCATATTAATACTGGTTGCTTTCTGTCTTCTCCAGGCCTGCAGTTTAAAGGAAGACCACAGGATAATTGGCATAAAGCTGTATGATTACAATGGGGATTATGCCGGCCTGGTATCAAAATGGAAAGACATGGGGATAAATACCTGTTTTATAAGTATCTCTCTTGCTTCCGACAAGAGCTTCAGAAAACTCCTGTCAGAAAACAATATCAGGGTCTACATAATCTTTCCCGTTTTTCAGGATCCTGAAATCCTTCAAGCTGACAGTTCCATGTATTCAATAAGAAATGACGGCAGCATTGCAAGGGAAGACTGGGTGAATTTCGTGTGTCCGTCACGATCATTATTCAGAAAAGGAAGGGCTGAGGAACTGATGCATTTGATGAAGGAACTGGATCCCGACGGGGTGAGCATTGATTTCATCCGTCAGTTTGTGTACTGGGAGATGATCTATCCCGATCGTGATCCCCAAACCATTGCGAGCGCATGCTATTGCGACAGCTGTATTTCCAGGTTCCTGGGAGAAAATAATCTCCGGTTGCCGGATTCATGTGCTACAACTGCAGGTAAGGCTGCTTTTATTCTGAATTCCCATGGAAAAAGCTGGGATACATTCAGATGCGACCTGATTACCTCAATGGTAAAAGAACTGGCTGATGCGGCCAGGAGCATAAAACCGGATGTTAAAATCAACGTGCATGCAGTGCCATGGAGGGAAAGCGATTTCGGTGGTGCCGGGATCCATGTTGCCGCTCAGGATCTTGAGGCGATCAGCCCTCTGACTGATTACGTCTCCCCGATGTGCTACTCGCAGATGCTAAGGCAGGATGCCCGATGGATAGCCAGTGTTGTACAGGATATGGACCGCCGGTGTCCGGGACAGGTGCTGCCCAGTATCCAGGTATTCGCCGAATATATTGACGACTCCTTTACCCCGGATGACTTCAGGGAGTGCCTTAATGAAGCCCTTAAACCGCCCTCGCTCGGCGTTGTGTTTTTCTCCTGGCCCCTGTTCGAAAAAGATCCGGTAAGGATGGAAACAGCAAAAGAATCATTGAAGCCGTTAAATTGACCAATAGAATTTTCTTAGTTTTAACAAGTATTAATCACTTTATTGCTCCCAAAACCATGAAACCGGAAAATACAGGATTTCTCCGCTCATCGCTGATAGCAATAGCTGCATTTGTCCTTATGTTTGCCATATCATGCCGTGATAAGACTGACGCACCCGGTGAATACGGCTGGTTTGAATTTGTCATACCCGATTCCGACACGCTCAGCATGGCGGTTGACATGTCGTTCCTGAATGAAAAGGTTGCCGGGGGTTCCGGTTATGTAACCCTGAAAGACGGCCATTTTGCGGATGGAAACGGGAACAGGATAAGATTTTTCGGAACCAACCTGACATTCTCGTCATGTTTTCCCGACAAAGAGACGGCAAAAAATGTGGCAGGAAGATTAAAAGTCCTGGGCATGAATGTGGTACGGTTCCATCATATGGATTACCATTCAACACCACAAGGTATATGGGACAAGGATAAAAAAGATCTCGATCCGGATCAGCTTGACAGGCTTGACTGGCTGATCTATCAGCTTAAGATTCACGGAATATACAGCAACATTAACACGCACGTGTCATTTACATATCCGGGGGCTCAGTATGAGGATGTTGAACAGTTCAATTTCGGTAAGTCGATCGACCAGTTTTACCCCCCGTACATTGAAATGCAGAAGGAATATGCAAGGAAACTCCTTACGCATCGCAATCCCTATACCGGAAAAACGTACTGCGAGGAGCCGGCAGTTGCTTTCGTTGAGATAAACAACGAAAATTCCCTGCTGTCAAACTGGGCGCTGCTGCCGAAACTTAACAATGTTCACAAGGCTGAATTGCTGAAACAATGGAGGGTCTGGCTAAGTTCTAAGCCCGGGCTCAGACACAGGGATGGTTTCAGCGCAGACCTGATGTCAATAATCACAAACTATGGAACCGGTTCAACGGAAACTGCAAAAGAGATGATGTGGAGCTTCCTTTTCGATACTGAAATGGCTTATGCCGTGGAGATGGCCGACTTTTTCAGAAATGAACTCAAGATCAAGGCATTGCTGTCTGAAACCCAGGCTTACTACAGTGGGGTTGCAGGAGTAAAAAGAGAAGCTGTGGTTGCCGATTTCATTGACATGCATGCCTATTGGGAGCACCCTTCTTTTCCGGGAAGAAGCTGGTCGCCGACTGACTGGCTGATAAGGAACTCATCGATGGTATCCGACAAGAGAGGAGGCACCCTTAATAACTTTGCCATGCACAGGGTTGAAGGAATGCCGCTAACCATAAGCGAATATGATCATCCGGCTCCCTCATTCTTTTGTGCTGAAATGTTCCCGATGCTCAATGCTGTTTCAGCTTTCCAGGATTTTGACGGTATTTATCATTTCACATTTGATCAGCCTTATGACAAGGGCCGTATTGCCAATTTCTTCTCAAATGCCGGTCATCCCCTGAAACAGGTCTTCGTCCCCGTCGGAGCTGTTTTGTTCCGTATGGGGGCCGTGAGTCCGGGACAGGATCCGGTTCAGCTCAGTCTTCCTGAGGAAGCTGTGGTTGGAAATCTTGTGAAGTATGGCGATAAACTAAGGCTCCACGTTTCCAATATGAGATATATATGGGAAGAAGCCGGAGCGCCGGCTGCTCTTATTACCCTGCGCCCGATGAATGTCAGGATCGGCGGGAATGAACTGAAATTGTCGGAACCAGTTGCTAAGCCAGCCGGGGAATGGATAAGCGGGACAGGAGAATTAAAGTGGGACAATACTGATTCAACCAGGGCTGTATTCAGGATCGATGCTCCAACCGCAAAAGGTGCCATAGGGTATATTGGCGGCAGAAGAATTGAGCTTGGCAATGTAGCAATAGAAATGAATTCAATCCCGGGGAACTGGGCTGCCATTACCCTGACTTCCCTCGACGCAAAACCCATTGAAAAATCATCCAGGATACTTCTCGTAGCCGCAGGAAAAGCTGAAAACACTGACTGGCAATGGAATGAAAACAAAACAAGCCTGGGAGAGAACTGGGGGAATGCCCCGACCCGGGTGGAAGGTATCCCTGCAAAATTTACTTTCAGCAATATGGATAATTTTAAAATCCGGCCGCTCGATGCATACAGGAATCCCGGGGATGAAATCCCTGTCACCAGGAAAGGCAAAAATCTATCCTTCGGAATAGGTTCTCAATATAAGACACTATGGTATGTCATATCAAGAGAAGGATGAGACGGCTGTTAACGATGCTGCCGGATCATTCGCTGTCCACACTTGAGGAAGCAGATCTGTGGATTGAAAAAATCTGACAGCCTGGGGTTATAATTTCCGTCGCGACGAGACACAGGTAAGAGCATTCGGCAGGGATTTTTCAAAACCCCTTGCACTTATTTTACATCTTGATCACAACGGGAGGCCCTGAGAATTGATTAACAGGTAGTCTGACCTTAAGAAGTCTATATTTATCACCATTTGGATTGAATCATATCATCCGTTTTTTGATATAAAATATTGGGTTCATTGCTATATATCAATTAAATAAATGACATATATCAATATAGGCATTGATGTATAACGGCCTGATAATCAGTGTTTTTAATTTAAAGTACTGGACTCAGCGCAGAGTCAATAAAGCCTGGCCCGAAAACAAATCCCTTATCTGATAATTCCTTGAATAATTACCCCAGCTGATATCCGGATAGTCAACGAGCTCGCTGATCATTAATTGCAGTGAATTTCCGGTTATCAAGATCCTGCATGATTTGTGACCATCTCCATGAACTTTGATTTTTGTTCCTGTTTTGGAACTGAGACAATATTCGTTGATATTCTCCTTCGTCGATCTGGCAATGTTAACAAGCTGATGGTCCGTCTCATCATCCATCCCGTCATAAAAGAAACTCTTTTTGTCATATTGCCAGTCCTTATCGGGAACAGTTCTGTAGGTATTATTGCCGGTAATAAACAATGGAACTCTTCCTGCAGGAGCCGACAGATGGTTTTCAGGATATCCCGCCCAATAGGTATCTCTGTTCCAATACAGGGTATCAAAGTTCCCATAATCAGTTCCAAAGCCGATTCCAACCTCTCTTATCAAACCTTCCGGAAGGCCTTGTGTCGTGTAACCAATCCTAATCTCCCCATTGCAACTGATCAGCATGTCAAAAGCAGCCTTTATTCCAGTTCTGTATTTCCCATCAGCAATAACCAGAACATCTTCGCCCGCCTCTTGTATCTCCATTGAGACGAGGGTCCAATCCCGGCACAGATTTTTTATGGAATCCTGCTGATTGTGTCCGCTCTTCACCATCAGCCTTACATTCATAAAAGGCCCTGCGAGGTTCCACTTTCCGGAATTATTCATGAAATGACTTATAAGACCTGTAGATTTATTTATACCGATAACCAGATTATTGCATTTTATCAGATATTCATTCCCATTCTCCTCAAAACCGGCTTTTGCTGTTCCTGATTTTCTATCAGGTGTGGCGGGACTGACCTGTCCCGCAAGTTTATATGAATCGACAAGATTGCCTTCCCTGTTGATAAATTCAACAAGGATGACATCATTTGAAGGTTTTTCGTCAATTTTTACCTTGATGTTGCCTTTAGAATGAGGAGCAACATCTGGCAATTTTATCATGTGGTTTTTACCGTTAAGGGTAAGCTTCATTTCAAGTTCTTCAAGATTTGTGAAATCATGGCGGTTATACACCGGTAATTTTATGGT
Source organism: Bacteroidales bacterium (assembly GCA_009877105.1). Classification (GTDB taxonomy): domain Bacteria; phylum Bacteroidota; class Bacteroidia; order Bacteroidales; family VadinHA17; genus LD21. The sequence continues at coordinate 59,777 of WXFD01000019.1, read as the reverse complement.
TTTCCCCGGAACAAATTCATACCCGCTTGTTTTCAATAAACGCACCGGAGAATAAGCCTTTTTCACACTCCAGAACTCAGGCTTTTTACGGCGCCAGGTATCGACAATCCCCCATTCTCCGTAACCAACGGTTGGCCCGGCAAACTTTCCCGGAATCACATTTTCATCAATTTTCCCCCATAACCGGGAAAATCCTGGCAGGTCGGCTGGAAGCATGAATGTTTCATCTATCATTCCCCATATGGCACCCCCCAGTCCACCATCTGAATCGTAGGTCTTCTGCCACATGGAATCAAGGCTCATTCCCCAGAAATCACGTATATTAGGATCTTCCCGGACCGTTTCAATATTATAGCACGGGACGTGAGCCCATTCATCGAACAGCACAGGCATTTTTTCGTGTCCGAAACCGCTTGTTTTCATTCCGTATTGATCCATATCACCATTTATTCCGGGATAATGCATGCTGATGATATCATACGCGCTAATACTGTCGGGGACAAGTCCCGGATAGCTGTAAATTACTGGCCTGGTAGGATCGTTGACTTTAACCCAGTCGTATGATCTTTTAAAGTTGCTTCCGAACCGGTTTTCGTTACCAATCGACCATATTATCACAGAGGGATGGTTACGATGATTGTTAACCATTTCCTGTAACTGTGACAAATACCTGTCTGTAAATTCCGCGGAATTTTCAGTTGAACCCGGATAGTAATCAGATGTCCGGTGGGATCCGACAAAACACACTGCTGTTTCATCTTCAACAAACAATCCGTACCTGTCGCAAAGGTTCAGGAAATTTTCAACTGGCGGGTAGTGTGATGTTCTTATAAAGTTCATATTGGCTTCTTTTGCCAGGAGTACGTCCTTAAGGTCATATTCCGGAGTGGTCATTCTCCCCCTCATAGGATGAATATCATGACGGCATGCACCTCTTAGCTTTACCTGCCTCCCATTAACAAGAAGCCTGTTGCCATCCACTTCAACTTCCCTGAAGCCAATCATATAATCTTTCCTCCATTCAACCTTTCCCTTTTCTGAATATTCAATAGTTAACCTGTACAGCACAGGATGTTCTGCTTCCCATTTATGAGGTGCTTCAATATTATTGGTTATGGTAAAATCCCTGCCTGAAAGTTTGAAGTGAGGATTATTAAGTTTAATTTTCCTGTTATCAGGATCGCGTAATTCTATTGATATTACGCCATTCTTCCTGATTAATCTTGTACTTCCTCTCACTTTTAGAATGGCATTAACATAATTATCATCCAGGTCGGTGGTTATGATAACTGATTCAGGAAAGTTTTCAGGTAATGCAAGAAGGCTGACTTTTCTCAATATACCTCCGATCTGATGTTTTGCATATCCGCTGGCATAGGATATTTCGTCAGCCCTGTCGGTGACTTCCACATGTAAAACCGCCTCTTCACCGGGATTGACTGCCCGGGTGATATCACAATCCCATGCTGTGAATCCGCCCTGATGGTCACCTATGTAATTACCATTGACCCAAACTCTTGAATAGCTATATACACCTTCTAACCTTAATTTTACAAGTTTATCCGTGAAGTCGTCCGGGATGAAGAAACGGATCATGTAAACAAAGGGCTTGTCGTGCATCACGGGGATGCCCTGCATCATACATTCCCCGGGCACTTCTGCCTTATACCATTTAAGGGAAGAGGGATCACACTTCAAGACAGTATCGTAAGGAACCAGACAGACATCCCATGTTCCATCAAGGCTTATTACCGGATGCCTGACATCTCTGACGAAAAGATCATTGCTATTCCTGCAGGATAAATTTATCAATATAAATCCGGTGACAATCAGAAGAGTGCTTCTTTTCATGAGGTTAAAGGTTTAAAGGTTTCCGGGATTATGAGTTAGGGTTTATTGATTTTTCCATATTAAAGGTTCGGATCTCAGGTGACTTATTTTTATTTCAGCCGGATCTACCAGAAAGTGTAATAGAGCAGAAAAAGAATAAGCAATATGACCAGTGAAGCCCATTTAAAAACGGGATCATCATTCCTGAAGATTCTCTCAGGCAATTCCCACTTCTTTTCATCATGTGGTTTCTTCCGGTCTGCAAGCGACACTAAGATCATCTGCAGGCTTATAATAAGAAAAGACAGCAGCATGTTGTCGAGGAATGGCATGGAAGGGAAGATCCATTTGGCAAGAAGTGGTACCGGGAAGGTTAAAAGAACTGCTATCCAGGCAGCTTTTGAAGTGGTCCTTTTCCAGAAGATACCGAGAACGAACAATGCGGTTATCCCGGGGCTTACCAGTCCGGTGTATTCCTGAATGAACTGAAAAACCTGGTTTATCCCTGAGAGTGTTGAAGCCAGGAGGGATGCAACAACGACGATTATAAGACAGGCAATTTTCCCTGCCCGGACCGTTTCTGCATCAGAAGTGTTTTTTTTCAAATGAGCTTTATATATATCCATCGAAAAAATGGTTGAAGCGCTGTTGATTATTGCTGCAAGTGAGGAGACAATAGCAGCAATAAGTGCGGCGAAAACAATTCCCCTTATCCCTTTTGGCACAAATTTATGAAGCAGCCACGGGTACGCCTCATCCGGTTTTGCTATATCAGCATTAAGTACAAAGGCAGCTATGCCTGGCAGCACGACAAGCACTGGTATCAGCAGCTTAAGATATGCGGCAAACACCATCCCCCTCTGAGCTTCCCTCAGACTTTTAGCGCCAAGCGCTTTCTGTATGATATACTGGTTTGCACCGAAATAGTATATTCCTGCAATCCAGATCCCGCCGAATACAGATCTTATACCAGGCATATATTTATAGTTTGGATCAGACCTGCTCAGTATCATATGAAACTTTTCCGGAGCTTTTTCCAGCATCAGCGATAATCCCTCAAAAGCACCTGCGCCATCTGAAACAGCATTAAGGGCGAGAAAGGTTGTTATGAGTCCTCCAAGAATAAGGAAACCCACCTGGATCATATCGGTTCCGGCGATAGTCCTGAGTCCTCCTCCGACGGTGAGGAGCAAAGAAAAAAGGGCAAGTCCGGCAATTGCATACCCCATTTTTATTCCAATAACCGTTTTTATCGATAATGCACCCAGATAAAGTATCGACGTAAGGTTCACAAAGATAAACAGCAAAAGCCAGAAAACAGCCAGGACTGTTTTTATCCTCCTGTTATACCTAAGTTCAAGGAACTGAGGCATTGTCAGAATTTTTTTCCGGACAAAGACAGGAAGGAACCACAATGCCACCATTATCAGCATTATTGATGCGAGCCACTCATAGGAAGCAATGGCCAGTCCCATTGAAAAACCTGAACCTGACATGCCGATAAACTGTTCGGCAGATATGTTTGCAGCGATTACGGAACTGCCTACAATATACCAGGGCAGCGTGTTACCTGCCATGAAATATCCGGTGGAATCCTTCCTTCTGCCCGCTTTCCTTGAGATCAATATACCAGTACCGATAATCAGGGCACAATAGACAAAGAAAACTGTTATATCAGCAATGGACAGATTCATAATAAAATGCCGATTCCTTTTTCAAACTCCCGGGCTGCGTCAACAATAGCTGTCAGGTTCTCCCATGGCACCTCCGGCTCGACCATATGAGTGGGACCAATCACTATTCCGCCTGATCTGCCGCACTTTTCAAGTCTTGCAAGAGCTGTTTTCATGACCTCCTCCCTGGAACCATAGGGAAGGAGCTGCTGAGTGCCAAGAGTACCCCAGAATGACACCATACTTCCATACATCTCATGCACCTCATCAAAAGACATACACTCAGGTTGTATGGGGTTAATAATATCAACACCCGTACCAATTAGACTTCCGACGAATGGTGTGATATAACCGCAGGAATGATAAAAGATCAGTATATCCGGATTGATTTTCCTGGCAGTGTCAATAACTTTTTTTAACCGGGGTTTAAGCCATTTCTCCCATGTTGCTGTATCCATCATAAGGGAAGTCTGGGTACCAATGTCATCTCCCAGTGAAAGTATCTGGATGCCGGCTTCAGCGTAGGCTTTTGCCTTGGAGCAGGCAAAATCAGTTATTTTATCGAGAAGGATTATGCCGGCCTCATTTTCAGTCATCATATCCATCATTAGCTGTTCCATCGACCGCAAATACCATGAAGCTTCAAAAACAGTCATTTGCATAAATCCCAGGGTGGCCAGTCCGGCTTTGTGTATAGACTTTATTTTACTCAGGAAATCAGGCAGTTGTGATTTATCTACTTCCGGGTATGGGTAACTGATGACCTCATTTATGTCGGCGCCGTAAAGGGGGTGGTGCATCCTTGTCATATGGAATGCCAGTTCGGAGCCTTTTGAATGTCCTATCCCGTACTCATCAAATACGGTGGCTTCCGGAAGGACTTCCCTGTGATATAGTGTTCTGCCGTCAGTAAAATTTTTCTTTACGGGGATTTCAATTTTTCTGTGGCTAAGTCCAAAATATGTCTCATAATCCTCATGCCCGAAACGTCTTCTGAAAGACTCAATCTGTGCCGGGCAGAAAACAAAATCCATATGAACCCTGTCAAAACCCTGCCTGCGGAGGCATCTGAGAAGGTCTTCACCCGGAGTTGGCATAATTTAACCGATTGAATAAGATTTCTAACTTAGGCTGAAAGGTAACAGAAAAGAAGTTAATATCCTTAATTGATCTGAAATTTATTAAAAGGATGAAATAAGCTGGACAGACTGCTGCATTATACCCCTGAAAGTACTGTTTATCCGTATTATTCCTCCATTCACCGAATAATCATTCATTTGGAACTATATCTCAGTTTTCCCTGAAGGCAATCTGATTTTCTCAGTTAACTTCTTAATCCAGGAGCAGGATCATGAGTAAGAAAATAGTAATTATCGACGGAGGCATTGCCGGGCTTTCGGCAGGGATCTGCTCAAGACTCAACGGATCTGATACCGGGATAATTGAGATGCATACTGTCACAGGAGGACAGTGCACGGCATGGGAACGCAAAGGTTACCGGTTTGACTATTGCTTGCAGGAACAAGGAAAGAGCCTTTCCATGATATCCGGAAAGAGACCAATGTGCTGAATGATAATGTCAGGTAATATTTTATTCATTTCTTTGAAAAAAATTATTAATATCGATGTATCTTTAAGACGCGATGAAATAATAATACAGGTTAAAATTAATGGCAGGGCTTTGTATTTATCCCAATAAAAGGCCTTAAAGCGTAACATCATTCAAAACCGGGAAAGAGATGGTAAAGAAACCTGAAGGAAGCACTGAAAGCGATTACTTTAAACCGCTGAAAAACTTTCGTTACAATCCCTACATTCATCCATACACTGCCAATAACAAACAGACAGTTTTGGCCCAGAAACTCAATAAAAGTTATGGCATACCCCTTGGCAACATCCTTCGTCTGATCATATATACCGATGTGGCACTCAGCCTGGGCAATGAAAGAGAACTGCAGCTTAATTATTCTGATCTGAAACAAATTGCCGAGTTTGAGAAAGAACATGACACTTTTGAGAAACTGATATTTGCAGGAAAAAACAAATCGATTGAAATCAAGAACCCCTTTCTCATCGAGCGGATGTTCATGTCGATGATCAATCTTATTGATTCACACAGCATCATCAAGGGCAAGGGGTCCCAAAAGAAAGAAACATCGTCTCTTATCCTGAAAAAAGTAGCGACAGAACTTTACAATGAACTGTCCACGGAGGAAAAATTCTCACCCTGGCGTTCCTTATGTATAATCGGTTATATTTTTGCTCTTTACAAGGTTAAACTTGACGACGGTGGCACCATTCTGACCGAGGAGGAATACGATCAGAGAAACAGGGCCGGCAATGATCTCCCTGAAACATACCTTCAGTATCTGAGCTCAAGGATAAGGCCATATGTACAATCATAGCTACCTCCTGACAGTGTAATGAAAGGAAGGAAATTGATTCTCTTCCTGGGCATAGAGTCAAAAATTTCAGCATTCCTGCGGAAGCAGTAATGAACCGGACGTAAATCCATGGAATCCGGAAAGTTACCGGTTGATTATATTCTTTTGCAGCATACAAATGTAATAATCCGTAAAAATCATTATTTTTAGAGCGGAAAGCAAAACAGTGCTGTCAATATATAAGGTCTTCCTGAATCAGTAATAAACGGATCTTCGGGTATTCCCGGGTAAATCCGAAATAACAGGCCCTGTGAGGAACTCTGCTCAAATAATAACTGCCATTCTGGGAATCATTATTGTTTTGTCCATTGTTACTGCACTGCTGATTCAGATCAGGGAAGGGATGTCAATCATTGATATTTTCCTTGCAAGGGAAGTCTCACTTAAAGATCTGCAACATGCAAATGCCGGATATAGACATTCAGCACAAATGAAGGACCTGCCGGAACTGGCCGGAGAAATGGTGACAAAAGACAGCATCAATGCCGGACATAAAACCCGGACTTACTATATCATAATTGAGAGTTTCAGGAATCTTGATTCTGCCCGGGAAAAAGCAGCCATGTTAAAAAAAACAATCAATGCTGAATTTATTGTACTCCCCCTTTCAGCAGAGGGCTACTTCAGGCTCAGCTACGGCAGATATTCCACTTACGGAGAAGCTGAAGCCGTTATTCCCGAAATCAGGCGGACCATGGGGAACGACGCATGGATATATTCAGCAGAAAACTGACAGGTTCTTCGGTTCATAAAACCGGTAGATTCTGATTCACATGCCAATTGTGGCATTTTGTGTCATTGCAACGCTCATTTCCCTCTGCCGGAACCCGGCAAAAACTGGCGGATGCTGAATAATTTATGCGAGATCTGCCTGATCTGCCACAGATCATCATTGGTTCCCACAGTCAGGAAAAATAATGGAAGTACTTCCTGCCGTCATCAGGCAGTTATTTATATAGTCTGGATAATGCTTCTTTCAAATCAATTTTATAGGATCATTTGAAATTCAATAAATATTTCCGCCTGCCATATAATATTTTTTGTTTATGTGTATGGAAAAATCCGCAACAGCAAAGCCAATATTCATTATATTGGAAATTTCTATTGCTCATTCAGAGAGATCATTTATGAGAGTCTTTATAATTATCGTTTCCATATTGATACTACTGCCCTGTCAAACCCTGGTTCCACAGGAGAATGATACGACCGGGAATCATGTGCATCTAAGGATTGACAGGTTCAACTCACCCGTCAGGATTGACGGCAGGCTTGACGAGGCATGCTGGAAAGGCCTGAAGTCCCTCCCCATGAAAATGATACAGCCTGTTTACGGAGCAGATCCGGGCGAAAGGACCGAGGTATTCGCAGGGTATGATAATAACTATTTTTATGTCGCAGGACGTTTATACAACAGGAATCCCCGGGATATCCAGGTTACTTCATTCCAACGGGACAACTGGGCATATGCAACTGATTTCCTTGGGATCCTGCTCGATTCCTTCAATGACAATGAGAACGGACTCATGTTCCTTACTTCACCCGCAGGAACACGCACGGATATCAACATCCTTAACGACTTTTCGAAAGATCCGAATATCAGCTGGAACACATTCTGGGATGTTGCAGTCACCAGGAGCGACTCAGGATGGTTTGCTGAAATGAGGATACCATTTTCGAGCCTCCGGTATGAGCCCAAAAACGGACAGGTAATAATGGGGTTAACGGTTCACAGGTGGTTTGCAAAAAGAAACGAGGTTTACAGTTATCCCCTGACCCAGCAGAAATTCGGTTACGACGGAGTTTATATGCCGTCTGAGACCCGGAAAATCCTCCTGGAAGGCATTCCGAAACATAATCCATTGTATATCACTCCCTATGTTTTGATGGGCCTGGGGCAGGAAACCAGATTGAACAATGAGGGTACTTCCTACGAACGGACAGACAATTTTGTCAAAGGGTTTGGCGGGGACATAAAAATCGGGCTTGCGAAAAACCTGACCGCCGATTTTACGATATATCCCGATTTTGCACAGGTTGAAGTTGATGATCAGAAGGTTAATCTCACAAGGTACTCGCTGTTCTTTCCCGAAAAAAGAATATTCTTCCAGGAGCGTTCGGGTAATTTTGAGTTCAGGTTTGAGGGAAATGATTATCTCTTCTACAGCCGGCGGATTGGCATCGACAACGGGGAAAAGGTAGGAATATACGGAGGTGCCAGGCTGGTTGGCAGGGTCGGACCATGGGATGTCGGATTACTTAATATGCAGACAGAGAAACACGGAAATACACCGTCGGAGAACTTTAATGTCCTGAGATTCAGGAGACAGGTACTTAATCCGTATTCTTACATCGGAACCATGATCACTTCCAGGATCGGGAGCAAAGACTTATGGAACACTGTATACGGGCTGGATGGTATATTCCGGCTGTTCGGTGATGATTATTTTACATTCAAATGGGCGCAGAGCTTTGAAAACGGGAAACCAAACAATATCCTGGATTTCAGGAATTCCCGCATTTATTCTGTATGGGAAAGAAGGGGCAGGAAAGGTCTGGGCTACAATTTGAGCTACTCAAGATCGGGAGAAGATTTCAATCCTCAGTCGGGTTTTGAGCTGATCGACAATTTTACCCGGATCGGTGACCAGGTCCAGTTTGGATGGATACCGGGAGAAAGGAGCAGGCTGCTCAATCATCAGATCTTCCTGGCCGGCACCGCCTATTACCGGAATAATGACGGGAAAATTGAAACAGCGAATTTCGGCCCCGGATGGAAATTTACCACAAAACAAAATTCCTCGGGCTCTGTCAGGTTGCACCGGAACACCGAGGATGTTGCCGAATCCTTCCGTCTTTCACCGGAGGCTGAAATCCCGGCAGGAAGATACACATTTTACCAGGTGTCGCTGAACTTCGACCCGCGATTGAATGATCCGTACAGGGCAGGAGTAAACATAAGGACCGGAGGTTTCTATGATGGCTGGCACATTTCAACTTCCATAACGCCAATGGCCTTTATTTCAGAATACCTGCAGCTGGAAGGAACTTACCAGTATAATTTTGTCGAGTTCTCCAACCGCAATGAGAAATTCAGGAATCATATCGGGAAACTCAAAATTGATGCATCCCTTAACGTAAAGCATTCGGTTACGGTAATTGCCCAATACAACAGTTCAGGCAACAGTGTCTTTTCCAATATCAGGTATCATTTTAATCCCACCGAGGGCCACGATCTTTACATTGTCTATGATGAAGGGCTCAATACCAACAGGTACAGGGAAACCCCGGTACTTCCCGCCATGAAGAACAGGGCGGTTCTGCTCAAATACAGCTATACCTTCAGGCCCGGCTGACTGTGATATTCCTGTTGGGGAAGCTTTCATAACAGCCTTCACAGGATTCTTAGTTGAGGAGAGGTAGAATTGCCGGCAGCGATTTACAGGTGGATTGAACCCCCGGCCTGGTGATTATGAATCATGCAAATCAATAAATATGTCCAATTATTTGATAATATATTAAATGAGTTGAAAAAGGGCAGACCTAATCCATCCTTAATTTTGAAGTTTTATTTTCTGGCCATTTTCTGGCCATTTTTTGGTCATTTCCCGGCCATTCATTTAATTAAGCCTTGATCAGGATTAACAGCAGTTGATTTCTTTTAGTTTCTTTATTCCAGGACTTTAAATAAGGAAACTATTTAATTAAATACATCCTCTTTTTATTTAAATAGATCATCCTGTTTCAATCAGAATTTATATATATCTCTCTTTATCAGCTGTATAATAGTCATTCTTTTCATGTTGGTTGAGATTACGGGTTAGTATGTATTTAACTAATTAATAATTGAGACGCTTCATAATTCAATTATGAAAATAAATTCGTAACTTTTTTATGATTTCGTTTGCTTTTTTATGATTATTATTTTAATATTGCAATGAGAGATCAATAAAACTCATTAAGGAGTGAGCATTATTATGATTATTACTTATATGTAATGTATATTCTAAAGTGGCTGATCTTTATAGTGTTAATAATAAATTACTACTAATCGAATGAAAAAACTAAAGTGCTTTTTAATTTGCCTGGTTTTTATGCCATTGTTGTTAAATGCTCAGACAAACAGAGTCATTCATGGCACGGTTACTATTAAAAAAACGAATGAGGCCTTGGCTGGCGTCAACGTTTTTATACCTGGTTCTACAAAAGGAACAACAACCAATGCGGATGGGAAATATGAAATCCCGGTTAGTGCTACTGACAGGGAACTTCAGTTCTCATTTATTGGATTTATTTCTGAAACAAAGAATATTACAGGCCTAAACGAAGTAAACGTAGAGCTTACCGAAGACATTCATAGCCTTGAAGATGTAGTTGTAGTAGGATTTGGTACGCAAAAGAAAAGCGACCTTACCGGGGCCATCTCAACCGTTAACATAAAAGAAATTAACCAACGCGCAGTAGCCACACTCGACCAGGCACTACAAGGGCAGGTCGCAGGTGTGGATGTAACGACAAACTCAGGCACGCCAGGCTCTAATATGATGATCCGCGTGCGCGGGGTCGGGACGATTAATAATTCTGATCCCTTGTTTGTGGTTGACGGAATGATGCTAAATGACATTAATTTTCTCAATCCTAACGATATTGAAACGCTTCAGGTTCTAAAAGATGCTTCGGCAACAGCAATTTATGGTTCCAGGGGCGCCAATGGCGTTATCATTATTACTACCAAAAAAGGGAAAAGCGGCGATGGTAATGTAAGTTTCTCCAGCTATTATGGCATCCAAAATCCATGGCGTTCTTCCAACATGCTTGACGGGCCTACATGGGGATACCTGAGCAACGAAGCTGCTGTGGCAACTGGTCAGGAGCCGCTTTTTGAAGATCCTTCCAAACTGCCTACTTATAATTATTTTGAAGCAATTTGCGAAAAAAATGCGCCTATCAAAAAGAACGACTTGTCATTTTCAGGTGGATCTGATAAGGGCACTTATTTTTTAAGCGCCAGTCAGTTCGCACAGAATGGCATCATAAAAAAAACAGGTTTTGAGAGGATTACAGTTAGGGCAAACAGTGATTTTAATGTGAAGCCATGGTTGAAGATCGGGGAAAATATCACGCTTGTTAAGACCAATTATAAGTCGCAATACGAAAATGATGAATGGACCAGCCCCATTTTAACGTCTTTTACACGCGACCCGGTAACCCCGCCCTTGAGCGATGACGGCAAATTCAACAAAGCTATTTACAGCGACATCTGGAACCCGCTCGCCGTGATTGAATACGACAATCCCAGAAGTATAAATTACAGGGGCCTGGGAAATATTTTTGCAGATGTTACACTCCTTAAAGGACTCATCTTTCGTACAAACATATCTGCAGAATATTCAAACGTTGAATATTCAAACTACACTCCTGTATATTATGTATTCGCGGCACAGCAAAACCCGAATCAAAGTAATTTGACCAATTCAACATACAGCAGTCTTATCAATCAATGGTCGAATACCCTGACATTTGAGAAGAAAATAGGCGGGCACGAGTTCTCTATAATGGCTGGTGGTGAATCGTATTCTCAAACATACAAGAGCCTTGGCGTGTCGGTTCAGGATATTCCCAGCAATGATCCCAATTTATTTTTCATCGATAATGCCATTGGAAAAAATGCCGGTGAATCATCAGGTATTACTACAAGAGTAAAACAACTTTCCGGATTGGCCAGGATAAACTACAACTTCAAAGAGCGTTACTTGTTAACTGCAAATTTCAGGGCAGACGGATCGTCAAAGTTTGTCCGTGGAAAACGCTGGGATTACTTCCCTTCATTTTCGGTTGGTTGGAGGTTGTCGGAGGAGCCGTTTATGGAACAATATGACAAGATTGACAATCTGAAACTCCGCGCAGGTTGGGGAAGAATAGGAAACGAGCAAAGTGTAATTGGATATCAGTATTCAACATTTGCTTCTCCCGATGCGAATTACGTATGGGGTGGTATCCTTACCTCGGGTTTCAGTTTTAACGGCACCGGGAACCCTCAACTTAAATGGGAAACTACTGAAACAATAAATGCTGGAATCGATTTCGAGTTTTTCAAGGGAAAAATTTCGGGTAGTGTCGATTACTTCAAGAAAATAACAGACAACATGTTGCTGCGCGTACCTACGCCAGGTCAGGCGGGATTACTGGATTCCCCGTTCCAGAATAAAGGCAAATTCAGCAACAAAGGAGTTGAACTAAGCCTGCAATACAGAAACTACCACCATGCATTTACATATACTATTAGCGGTACTTTATCAAAAATTGTAAACAAAGTTTTAGATCTTGGGGCTGATAATGCATTTATTGATGGTGCTTTTTTCTATAACACTGTGTACTTAACCAGGACGCAGGTAGGCACACCCATTGCACAATTTTTTGGATATAAGACAGATGGATTGTTCCAGAACTGGGATGAGATAAGCGCCCAGACGGCACAGGAAGGAGTTGCTCCGGGCGATGTAAAATACGTTGATAAAAACAACGACGGGGTACTTGATGCGAATGACTTCTTCATTCTTGGAAGCCCGCTGCCAAAACTAACATACTCGATTTCCGGCAGTTGTGCTTATAAGGGATTCGATTTTAGTTGTTTCTTCCAGGGCGTTTACGGCAACAAAGTATATAATGGTGTTTCGATGTACACATTATCAGGGCTCGGAGGATACAATAATCTTTCAAGAGACATGATTAAACGCTGGCATGGAGAAGGTACACAAAATAACCCGAAATATCCGAGGATGGGCGGCACCATGGACAATAATTCAATTCTTCAGTCCGACAGGTTGCTGGAAGACGGCTCTTTCCTGAGGATAAAAAACGTTCAGCTTGGATACACCCTGCCTCAGGTTCTCACGAGAAAGATAAAAATCGATTTAATACGTGCATTTATCAATGCCCAAAACCTGTTTACCTTTACCAAATATACCGGACTCGATCCTGAGGTAGGAATGCGTAACGACGATCCATTCGACGTAGGCGTTGACCGTGGATATTATCCCCCGGCCAGAATGTACAGTATTGGAATAAATATTAGTCTATAATCCTGGATGAAAAATTTTACAACTATGAGAAAGATATTTTGTTTTATTTCAATTGCTTTATTGCTTATCCTTGGTTTCCAGGCTTGTAATCCTGATAATTTTCTGGACACTAACGTCCCAAGCATTGATCAGAGTTCATTCTTTTCTTCTGACAAGACAGCACTTACAGCACTGGTAGGTGCTTACGACCCTATGGGATGGATGGAATATATCCAATACCTCGACTGGGTAATCGGCGATGTAGTATCTGACGATGCTGCAAAAGGTGGTGGTGGAGATGGCGACCAACAAACCATATATGATATGGAGCATTTTAAAACAAATGCTGAAAACCCTTCGCTTGCAATTGTCTGGAGGCAGCTTTATATAGGTATTAACAGGGCAAACCGTGTTATTGAAGGGGTTACTGACAATGAAAACATAACACCTGATGGGCAGAAACGTATTATTGCCGAAGCGAAATTTATAAGAGGATATTACAACTTTTGCCTTATCAAAGTTTTCGGGGCATTTCCAATTGTTGACCACATTTTACTCGTAACAGAATACAGCAAGCCTCGCAATACCCTTGAAGAATGCTGGACTGCCATAGAAAATGACTTTAAGGACGCTATGGAAGGACTGCCAAACAAAAAGGACATGCCTGCAGCAGAAATCGGAAGGGCTACATGGGGTGCTGCCGCAGCCTTTCTTACAAAAGCTTATATATTTCAGGAAAAGTGGAAAGAAGCAGAACCCCTGGCCAGGCAAATTGTCGAGTCTGGTGACTACGAACTTGAGAAAAATTACGGCGACCTGTTTACCATTGCTACTGACAATGGAATTGAGTCGGTTTTCGATGTGCAGCAAAAAGACTTCAACATGACAGCCTGGGGAGACGAAAATGAAGGAAGTCAGGTGGAAATATACCAGCGCAGCCGGGATGACCGGAATGGCGGATGGGGATTTGACCAACCCACTCAAGATTTGTATGACGAATTTGAACCGGGTGACATTCGTAGAAAATGGACAATCATTTCGGATGGGGACACCTTGTGGAAAGGAACTGATGATGAAGAAATTATTTATACTAAGTGGGACCCTGTACACAACGACAATAAGCCTATGACAGGTTACAACAAACGTAAAGGTACCTTGCCATTGAGCCAGCGCCCCGGCATGATCGATGCTGCCGGACTCAACGTAAGGGTAATCCGTTTCGCTGATGTACTTCTGTGGCAATCGGAAGCTGCATTTCATAATGGCAATGATTGGGAAACTCCTTTAAACAAAGTAAGAGCAAGGGTTGGCTTAGGGCCTTCGCCGTTCAGAAGTGACCCATTGAAAGCCATATATCATGAACGTCGGGTGGAACTGGCTCTTGAAAGCCACCGCTATTGGGACCTGGTGAGAACAGGAAGAGGAAACCTCATGGAAGGCTATACTGATAATAAACGGTATTTCCCTATACCTCAGGTTGAGATCAATTTAAATCCGAACCTGGAACAGAATCCTTATTAATTCATGCACTTCAGATCATATAAATTAAGAATAAAATGAAAAACATACTTAAAACTGTTTCTATCTGCGCCACATTATTTTTTGTTACATACTGTACACCGCAGATGGATGAAATAGGTAAAGTGGGCCCGGCGCCAGCTAATGCAAAATTAACCGTGAATACCGACGATCCCTATAACCCGGTTTTTACGGTAACAGCAGATAACGGATACATCTATCACTGGGACATGGGTAACAAACAAATCATTAAGCCTGGCAAACCCACAGAAACTTCCTATTATCCCTTTGAGGGCACATATACTGTTGTTGTAACAGTTTACGGCGAAGGCGCTGCCAGCACTACAGCGGAAATAACTTTTACGGTTGAAAATACTGACCCTACAGTTTTTACCAGACCGGTATGGAGAGAATTAACAGGCGAGGGAGCTGGTAAAACATGGGTATATAACACCGATCCCGAAACCGGAATTCCTGACTATTGTTACCAAACCTGGTTTAACATCGTTGAAGAGCCTGATTGCTGGATGCCACAAAATAGTTGGGGGCAATGTGTCCAAATTACGCCTGATATTAAAGGTGAAATGGTATTCGACTTAGACGGTGGTATCAATTACACCTACCACCACGAGGCTGGAGACGAGGGAGTGAAAGGAACATTTATCCTTGACGCCGAAAAAATGACTATCACCATTAAAGATCCATATATCCTCGACCATGACATAGAATGTACCAATCCCGCCGTAACATCAAAAGGAACTTACCGTATTGTTCTTCTTACCGACGACGAGATGGTACTTTGGCAGGATCAGAAAGATGAGGACGAAACAGGCTGGTCATGGAGTTTCAAACGAAAGGGCTACAATCCTCCAGATTAAAACCATTCTTAAATAGGCATTATTAATTGTTAATAAAAGCGAAAGTAAATGCAAGAAAAAGAAATTCATTTGGTGTATTTTAGCCAGGGCAAATTTTGTTAGACATCACCAATGAACCGAGAAGTAAAAATGAACAATAATCTTGTATTTCAGGAAGAACGCCTGGGGAAAATTATGGACATGCTTGAAAAAGAAGGCCGCATTCTAACTAAAAACTTGATATCGATTCTGAATACTACTTCGGTTACTATTCGCAAAGATCTTGCATTGCTCGAACAAAGAGGTTTGTTAAGGCGCACTCACGGCGGGGCTATTATAACAAAGAAATTATATCCGGGCCTGGCACTAAACGAAAAAGAAAAGATAAACAGGGAGGAGAAAGTCCGAATAGCGAAGCAGGCAGCCAAAATGATCCTCGACGGTGATACAATTATCCTCGATTCCGGGTCAACCACAAGCTTGTTGGCAAAGGAGATTAAAAACAGGAATCGAATTACCGTTATTACGAACGCCATGAATATTGCCATTGAACTACAAAACAGCGAAATATCTGTGATCCTGGTTGGGGGCAACCTGCTAAAGGAAAGCTCGACCTTGGTCGGCCCTTTGGCAGACAACATGTTAAGACAGGTTACCGCCGACAAACTATTTATGGGCGTTGACGGAATAGATTTTAAAGTAGGTCTCACTACCCCAAACATTCATGAGGCAAAAACAAGCCGGGTGATGATGGAAATCTCAGGAGAAACAATCCTGGTTGTGGATGCGTCAAAATTCGGAAGAAGGAGCCTGGGCGTGATCTCACCGCTAACAAAGATAAATACTATTGTTACCACTAAAAAGCTGTCGGAACAGGAATTACAACAGCTTAATAACAATGGAATTGAAGTGATTATTGCATAACAATTTCAAGAATGAACACAAAACATGCATTTTCAATAATATGTTTATTAACTTCTTATTTTCAATAAATACACAGAAATGACTTTGCCCCGAAATTAACGAAGATCAATTTGTTATTCGGGGGAATAAGTACAGTTGGGATGCAGATGCAGTCCATACATTATCAATAGAGGAAGTCAATCATGATGGTTACAAATACCGGGGATATTGCGGTTTAAATCATTATCAAAATGATCAACAATTTTTACCTTTTTTATTGCAATGGGACAGAGCGTTCTCAAAATAACCAGGGATGGAGTGTATATGTAAAAAAGGGCAATAACCCGAATGACTTGCTAACAAACAAGCCATACGAGGTCCTCCGCTCGGAAAAGTCGCTCGCAGCTCCGGATGTAGCTTTTTATAACAACTTCTATTATCTTCTGGCAAAGAAACTTAACAAGACAAATGATAAATGGGGTACCACTGTTTTCCAATCCGACGAGGTTGACAAAGCTTACCCGCGTGTCACAAACAACCCCATATTATCGCAAAATAATGCCTGTGCTTCTCAATATGTTTCTGACGGGAATCTTTATGTTATATATTCATTGTCTGAATCTTGAAAAAGGTAATTGGGTAATGCACATGTTTAAAACTAGGTGAATATGAATAAATTTCTATCTGAAATTCTGGAACAGCCTTTAGCCATACAGAACTTACTTGATTATTACAGAAGTGAGTATGGAAAACTATCGTTAATTGAAGCGGAGAAATTGCTGAAGGAAAATGATATCCAACAAGTTGTATTTACAGGAATGGGTAGCTCATTTTTTATTTCCCACGCAGCTTCCGGATTGTTTAACGAGATGAATATACTTTCGTTCGTAATCAACACCAGCGAACTCCTCCACTACAATCTTTCGATTCTAAACAGAAAAACCCTATTGGTTTGTATTTCGCAGTCAGGCGAAAGTTTTGAGATCAGGGAAATACTAAGAAAACTGCCCGATACTGTCTGTTCAATAGGAATTATGAATGAAGAAAACAGTACACTGGCAAAAAATGCAAATGTAGCCCTTTTCACCAAAGGGGGAAAAGAGGAAATGACTTCAACTAAAACATATGTACTTACATCTTTGGTAACCTATATTCTTGCTCATGCCATTAACAACTCTTTTAACAACAAAATTCTGATGGGAATTGAACAACTGAAATGCAGTTTTACAGAATCCCTTAAAGAATATAAGAACTGGCTGAATGAGATTGTTGATTTTCTAGGCGACCTTCAAACGATTCAAATAATTGCTCGTGGTCCATCATTTTCAACAGCATGTCAAAGTGCACTCATGTTCAAAGAAGCACTTCAGATTCCGGCAGCAGGAATATTAGGAGGCGAATTTCGTCACGGGCCCATGGAAATGGTTAACGAAGGTTTTAAATCGATTTTATTCATACCTAAAGGAAGAACACAAGAGCAGAGTGTTAAAATGGCCAAAGACATTGTTGCTTTTGGAGGAAAAGTATTGGTCATCACGAATGAGAAACTGTATTGCGAGTCCAAAAACATGGCACAATTTTATATTAATCAACCCGATGAATACCTCTTTTCGATCCAAAGTATTCTTCCAGTTCAGCTATTTGTTGATGAGTATGCCAAAACTAAAGGTTATGAAGCCGGAAGTTTTTCAAAAGGAGCGAAAGTGACGGAAATTGAGTAAGTGATGTCTGCAAAACCAAAATCCAGGCTTTTATTTGTTGTAACAGTGCTGCTGTATATTTCGTTTGGCCTGCTCACTTCAGTTATTGGTGTTATTATTGATCGATTCGAGAATGATTACAATGTATCATTGAGTATTGCTGCACTTTTGCCATTTGCCTTTTACGTAGCCTATGGACTTACTTCGGTACCATTCGGCCTGGCAATGGACAAGTTCGGAGCAAAGCGGATTTTACTTCTGGGAACTTTGCTGATGGCCCTTGGGTCGTTCCTCTGTTTTATAAGCTCAAACTATTTGGTTGTTATACTGGTTATATTCCTTGTTGGAGTAGGCGTAACAGCCATCCAGGTTGCCGGCAACCCCTTTATCAGGGAGCTTGATAAACCTGATAATTACACGGCAAACCTTACCATTATTATTGGTATCGGTTCACTCGGTTATGCATTTAGCCCGTTGCTTGTTCCTATAATGCAGGCCAATGGCTTCTCATGGAAAACTGTCTATCTTTTGTTTGGGTTTTTTAACACTGTTTTGCTTATTGTATTGGCAATGGCCAGTTTCCCGAGGGTGAAACTGAACGAAGAAGAAAAAATCAATTATTCCAGTATTGGTTTATTACTGAAACACCCCGTCATCATTACCTATAGTTTGGGTATATTTCTGTATGTAGGCGCTGAAGTGGGTGTTTCATCTTACATTATTATATACATGAATAGAATTCACGGTGTGATTAACAGCCAATCGTTCTGGGCAGAAGGGACCTTCATGAATGCTATATTTCCTTCAAAAACTGCATTGGTAGTAGCCCTGTTCTGGCTGTTACAGGCAATGGGCAGGCTTATTATTTCAGTTATGATGAGGTATTTCAGCGAAAAAAAGATATTTATTTTTCATAGTTTGGGTACTGTTCTTGCGTTATTGGTTGCCATTACCGGCAATGCCAATACTGCACTTGTTGCATTTGCCCTGGTTGGTTATTTCACCTGTGCATCATTTACATCTATATTCAGCGCCGCTATAAATAGTTTTGGTGAATATCATGGAACCATATCAGGCATTTTAGGTACAGCCATTGTTGGTGGGGCTTTTCTCGGATGGCTGGTAGGTTTTACCGGCCAGCATGCAGGTATGAAATGGGGAATGGCCGTTAATGTAGTTGCATTTTTATACGTTACTGTCCTGGCATTGTGGGGAAAAGGGAAATTGGACATCGGTAGAATAAGAGAAGCCAACAGCAATGCGGAAGCAGACATTCGAAACTATTAAATGTCTTTCAATGTCGTTTAGTTGTACATAGTATTATATTATCCACATTCCCTTTCAGAAGGAATACCGTTTAAAAAGGGAAGTCGTGCAAATCCGGTTCAGGGTTTCCGGCCTGACGACTGACATTAAGGGGATGCTACGGTAAGCGGGAATTACTAAACAAAGAGAAATTAAGTTATGTATGTACAAAAGCATGCAAAATATGATATTCCGTAATTTATGAGTCTGAAAAAACTTTTAATAGGTGTTGACTTAGGAGGTACCAAAATAATGACCGGTGTAATAGACCGTGAAGGAAATGTTTGCGGCACACCGATAAGGGTCCCTACCGGGGGCAATGATCATGCCGAAGTAATTGTTCAGCGCATTATTGGTTCCATTGAGCAAAGCCTGAATACTATTGATGCGAACATCAGCGAGGTTCTGGGTATTGGCGTTGGTGCAACCGGACCGGTTGACAGCTTAAAGGGAGAAATACTGGAATGCCCGCAACTACCTAACATGCACTTTTTCAATTTGCGTGAAGCTATTCAAAGCCATTTTAATATTCCGGTTGAGCTAAACAACGATGCCAACTGCCTTATCCTGGCTGAATGTATTTATGGGGCAGCCAAGGATAAAAAAAACGTGGTTGGATTTACTTTAGGCACAGGCCTGGGTTGCGCCATCGTCCTCAATCAAAATATTTTTAATGGCGCAACCGGAACGGCTGCCGAAATATGGCCGTCGCCCTACAAGAACGGGATAATTGAAGACTATATTTCCGGACGGGGTGTAACAAGGCTTTTCAGGGAGGTTGCAGGCAAGGAAAGAAGCTCTTTGGAAGTGTATCAACTTGCAGAGCAAGGCGATAAAGAAGCCTTACAGGCATGGAAAGCATTTGGTGAACACCTTGCAGTTCCGCTTGCCTGGACCATTAACCTTTTAGATCCTGAGGTTGTGGTACTAGGCGGATCGATTACATATGCTTACGATTTTTTTAAGGCTTCAATGGAGAAAATGCTAAGAAAATGGATATGCCCGATTCCCGCTGAAAAAACGAGAATTGTAAAAGCAACACTTGGTGATTATGCAGGCTTTATTGGTGCTGCATGTTTAATTATTCAGAATAATAATACTTATTATGAAAATAGGAGAAGTATTCTTTAGAAATTCAGCAGTACTGATGGCTTGCACTGTTCTGTCAACAGCCCTGACATTCCAATCCTGTAAGCACCAACAAAACTCCGGTTTCGTTTTGTCAGAAAACGAAAAGCAATTCTTAAAACAATGGCGGATTGAATCTACCACGCAGGATTCTTCCGATGGATCAACTATATCAACAGCTGGATTCAATGATTCTGCCTGGGTAAAGGCTGAAGTGCCCACATCCGTGCTGAATGCTCTGGTAAAAGCAGGTATTTACCCCGACCCGCATTTCGACCTGAATGACCTGCAAATCCCTGATGCCTGCGATACATTCAATGAAAAAATGGGTCTGGCAAAATATAGCCATATCAAAGGTGTTGACAACCCGTTTAAAGATCCGTACTGGTTCAGGACGACATTCAGAATACCTGCCGAAAAGAAAGGCAAACGGGTGTGGCTGAACTTTGACGGCATCAATTACCGGGCCGATGTTTGGCTGAATAGCAAACAAATTGCCAGTTCAACTGACATGGCCGGTATGTTCAGGAGGTTTCAATATGATATTAGCGATCAGGTGAATTTTGAAGGACAAAACGTACTTGCAGTCAAAATACACCAGGTTGACCATGTTGGTACGCCAAATCCCGGCTACCAGTTTGAAGTTTTTGGTCCAAGCCGCGGTTGGGCTGAGGACATTTTTAAAGACGTTACAATAAAATTTATGGCAGGATGGGATTGTGCCCCGGTCGTACGCGATCGCAACATGGGTCTTTACCAGGATGTATTCCTTACCTACTCTGGTGATGTTACCATTGTTGACCCGTATATTATTACCGATTTGCCACTCCCTGACACGACCAAGGCTGAAATTTACATTTCCGCCGGGCTGAAAAACTCAGGAACCATAGCACAAAAAGGTGTTCTCAGGGGTAGTATTGACATGTTGAAAGTCATTGACTTCTGCACCTACAAAAAAGAGATGCCGGGCAACATGAATACAGTAACATTCGAGAAAGCAATTGAAATCCCTGCCGGGCAAACGGTAAAAGTTTCATTTTCACCCAAGGATTTCAAGCAGTTAACTATCAAAAATCCGCATTTGTGGTGGCCCAACGGATATGGCAAGCAGTACCTGCATAACCTCAATCTTACATTCGAGACGAACGGTACATCTTCTGATGTTAAAAATACGACCTTCGGTATCCGTGAGCTTGGGAGCACGTTGAAAGAACTTAATGGGGAGTTTGGAAGGGTGTTTTTAGTAAACGGTCAACGGGTATTTTGCCGTGGCGGGTGGATACAACCAGATATGATGCTCGACATGAGTAAGAAACGCATGTACGATGAAGCACGCTTACTTGCAGAATCGGGGGTAAACATGATAGCTAATGAAGATATGCCTGCCCCGCCCGAATACGTAATGGAAACATATGACAAGTACGGCCTGATGATGTGGGAAACATTTTACCAATGCTGGACAAGCTACCCTGGTACTGAGACTTTTAACAACCCTGTCGATACCAAGCTTTCGCTTGAAAACTCTTTTGATATCGTGAAAAGGTATCGCAACCACCCAAGCCTTACAATCTGGGCCATGCAGTGCGAAACCATGATACGTGAAGATTTATATGTACCATTAAGAAAATACATCAAGGAACATGACACAACCCGTATTTTTATTGCTTCTTCAAGTATAGGCTGGGATGTTGACAAGCTCACCCCTTACATAAAGCCTGATCTGCCAACCGGGATGACCGATGAGGGGCCGCCCGATTATACTTGGTATCCTCATGATTACTATTATCGCAAGGTACTGGAAGTTAAGGATCAGATGTTCCGGAATGAAATGGGCGTCCCTGCAGTTTCTACCCTGGGGAGCATGAAAAAATACATTTTCGACCTCGGTTCTGGGCCAAAAGACAGTCTCTACCCGCTTGACAAAGCATGGGCTTACCATGATGCCGTAGATGGTGATGACGATATCTACAGCACATATGACAATGCCATCCGTTCTCAATATGGCCAACCGCAAACTGTTGAAGACTATTTGCGATGGGCTCAATACGTTAATGCAGGGAGCTATCGGGCCATGTTCGAAGCGGCCAACCACCGTATGTGGGATATTACTTCGGGGGTTATGATATGGAAACTGAATGCCGTGTGGCCACAGGTGCTCTGGCAAATTTACGATTGGTTTTTGAACCCCAATGCAGCTTATTATTATACCAAAAAAGCACTGGAACCTCTTCATATACAGCTGAATGAACTCGATTATACAGTTTCGGTAATAAACACCCGGCACAAGAGCCATAAAAACCTTACAGCAATTGTGAAAGTATTCAACCTCGACATGACAGAACAATGGCATAAAGAACAGAAATTCACTATTGAAGCCGACCGTTATAAGGAGCTCTTTAAAATTCCTGAGCTGCAAGGTTTGAATTTGGCTTATTTTGTAAGGCTCCAGCTAAAAAACAATAAGGGAGATGTCGTTTCAGATAACTTGTATTGGTTGTCATCGAATAAAGAACAAGTCGATCTTCGTGCTATAGCAGGACTATCCAAAACTGAACTTGATATTTCGCACGTTATCAAATCGGATGGCGAAGAATACATGGTCATTGCACGAATAAAAAACAACAGCAACAAAGTTTCATTCTTTAACCGGTTCATGATCACCAAAGGGGAAGGCGGCGATGAAGTATGGCCAACGTTCTGGAGCGATAATTTCGTTACGTTGTTTCCAGGGGAGGAAAAAGTATTGACTGCGCGCTTTGCCAAACAAGACCTCGATGGGAAAGAAGCAATGATGGTATTGGATAAGGATTTTTAGCCAATGGGGCCTGAAGTATGGAGTTTGAAACATGAAGTATTTCATCATTGCTGTCTAATTAACAAATTGTGACTCAATACTTTAACTTTAGACTTGCGACTCTTTGGAGTGGCAATATAAGAGTAGGAAAATATTAAGATTCAATTTGACAATAGTCCAAAAAACTAAAACATGAAACGCAGGGAATTTATTAATAAAGCAGCATTGGGCAGCATCGCGCTTCCATTGTTTTCGCCTGATTTCAACATTGAAAGTAAAGGGAAAAGCGATATTAAAGTCGGTTTTTCAACGGTTGATCTCAGGGATTGCATCATAAGCGATACCGGATACCGTTACCCGCTTGAAGCAAAGTGCATGGTCTTGGAAGAAGGCAAACTAAACGTTCTTTTGTATGCGCTTGATTTTGGAGAGGTTCATTTGGGATTTTGTGAAGACGTTCAGGCAAAAATTGGACGAACATTTAATATCAGTCCCGAATCAATCCTGCTCCACACTACGCATACGCATAGTGGCCCCTGGGACCATGGGCAGGGCGAACGGATGATCGATGCCACCAAACTGGTTGAATTACTGACACAAACAGCAAACAATGCCTTTTCAAATGCCAAGCCTGCCAAACTGAAGATCGGAGAAGAAAATGTTGGTAAACGGTTAAGCGTCCATCGGCGGGGCGATACCAACACAGGCATGGGCATACAAACGTACTGGTTTGGTTACGAATATAATGAAGGCGATGACCGGCCGGAAGCGTCGGCATTGATTAATGAAATGTCATCGCGATGGATGGGCAAATTGGGTAATTATAAAAGTTGTGAAGAAAAGGTATATTTCGACCGCGAAGTGGATCCCTGGGTGCAGGTCATGTATTTCGTTGATCTCAAGGACAAGCCATTAGGAAGCATTGTCAGATTCTCGGCACATCCTCACCAGGCATCATTCTTCAGAGAGTCAATGTGGGATCCCGATTTTCCCGGACGAACTAGGAATTACCTTGAAAAGGAACTTGGCGGACATTGCTTGTTCCTTCAAGGCGGAAGTGGCAACCTTGTGCCAAAAGAACGTGTAAAATACCAATTATGGGATGATTATAAATTCAATGAAGTGTACCTCGGTCCCCTGAGCGAATTTCATGCAATTGACGAAAATGAGCTGCTTGCCGACATTGACCGTATCGGGAAAGAAATAGCCAGTGCAGCCATCACTGCTCTCCAAAGAGCACATTTTACCAGGCTCAACGGATTTCGCTATAAATTTTCAATGTTCGACGTTCCCTTAGATCCATCACTTCCCGCATCAGCAGAAGAAATCGAGGTCATTCGCAAAGCTCTCACCAGGGAATATTACAACTTTCTGGCTGCTAACGGAGATCTTAGTGAACTCAGGAGGCTGGCAAATGTACTCAACTGGCTTGACTGGGGCGCTTATTATGCCCTTGGGCTTATTACCCAAACCGATAGGATCAATGGCTTTAAGCCTGCCCCCTACTCTGTGTTAAGGCTAAACGAAACGCCAATTGTATTTATGAATTCTGAAGTTTCAGTTGAAACATCCCTCGCCCTTCGTGAGCAATTTAAAACGCAAAAACCATGGATTGTAAGCCTTACTGGGGGTACCTTATCATATATGCCCACCGACAAGATGATTGATGAAGGCGGCTATGAAGGCCGTAATACCCTTATTGCAAAAGGAACAGAACCAAAAGTCAGGAGGCATATAACCGAGATGTTGACAAAATCTTAAATACCGCATAAATTTATAAGCAGGTTAATTTCAGGCCTTCTCAATTACACTGAAAGGAAGCTAATAGAATTCGCGAGGTAACATTAACTATAACTATTAATATCATGAAAAGATTACTGTTCATTCTTTTAACTATTTCCCTTTCATGCTGCACAAGCCGGGAAAGCAACAAAAAATCATCAGCTGAATTACCGGTCCCCTTATACGGGATAACTGTTGATGACAGTTGGACAGGCCAAACCAAACTTAACCAGATCATAGCTGCCATCAAAGCCATGCCTGTAAAGCCGACCGTCCGCATTGTCATGTCAAACAAAATTGAACCAAAGGAGTATATTACCACCTTCAGGGAAATCCACAAAGTTGCTTATGTTATGGCCAGCCCGGTTGATTCATATTACATGGAATCATATACAACTATTGACGATTATTTGAAGCGGTTTAAGGAATCATATCAAGCACTTGCTGCTTATACTGACATCTGGGAAGTAGCCAATGAAATCAATGGTGAAGGCTGGATTGGCGATGACCGGCAATTTAATGCCGATAAAATGTACGCGGCTTTTAAATATATTAAAGGAAAGAAGGCCAGAGCAGCAGTTACAGGCTACGAGACAGAACCTGACAGCCATGAAATGAGCATGTTTGAATGGTTGAATAAATATGTCCCTCAGGATATGAAGGATAATCTTGATTATATGATCGTCAGCTATTATGAAGATGACAACCACGGATTTCAGCCCAATTGGCAGCAGGTTTTTAACCAACTTCAGACAATGTTCCCCCATTCAAAGGTTGGTTTCAGCGAATGTGGCAACACGGCAGATAATGCCACTACCGAAAGCAAAACCCAAATGGCTTTACATTACTACACCATGCCAAAATATGTATCAAATTATATAGGCGGCTATTTCTGGTGGACCTGGGTGCAGGATTGCGTCCCACACGAAGGCAATACAATATGGCAGACTATCAACAACGGTATGTTAGTTGAGAAGAAGAATTTCGAGTAAAATCTGATATGGCACTATTTTGAGAAATTGAAGATAAATACTTGGATGAACTATTGCATAAAACCTCACTGGTGAATGAAATGGTCTCCATTTCTAAGATACCAGATATCATCTCTCAATTAATCTTTTCATAAAAACCTGGCACAAAACAAATATCACCTCCATGTTTGACTATGGAAGTGGTTGATTTTCCGTGTAGAGAGAGGGGTAATTGTCCGGAGGCGATTCACAGGGCGGAGCTTAACAACCAAAAACCCTGTCAGGCTGGGGCCTGACTACGGGCTTTTTAGTTTTTCAACCCTGTGAGCAAGCTCACGCGCTTCAAACAAAAAAGCCCTGTGTCAGCCTTCGGCTTTCACAGGGCTTTTGATTGTAGCGAGAGGGGGAATTGAACCCCCGACCTCATGATTATGAATCATGCGCTCTAACCATCTGAGCTATCTCGCCATTTGACCTCAGCAGCTTCAGCGAGGGAGGTACTTTTTGAGGGTGCAAATATAAGGAGTTGCCATCAAAATTCCAATATGATTTTTTCTTTTGATATTTTTTTCTATATTGCAGAATGCAAGGGCTAATTGCTGCTAATAAAATGAGGTTGAAGTACGAACTGGAATATACTCTGAACTGCTCACCAAAAACATTGTTTCCACGGCTCAGCACCCCTGAAGGACTCAGTGAATGGTTCGCAGATGACGTAACAATTGACGGGGACATTTATACCTTTAACTGGAACAAGAGCGAAATCAAAGCCCGGATTGTGACATTGAGGGAAAACAAACTTGTCAGATTCGAATGGGCAGATGAACCGGAAGAAAAGGAATCCAATTATTTTGAATTTAAAATATCAGTTCATGATCTTACGGGTGATTTGGCCCTGATAATCACCGATTTCGCCGAACCCGACGAGAAGGAAGACGCCATTTATCTGTGGGACACCCAGATATCAGATCTCAAGAGAGCCCTCGGGCTCTGATATTAAAAATGCATTTCCTTCCAGACTGCCTGTGTTATTCATAATTGGCAAAGCCTGACTGCAGGTTATTGCAAAAAATCAAGTAATTTTGCATCTTGAAAATTAAGGCTATGAAGAAACTTGACAGATTCGTTTTAAAATCATTTATAGGACCACTGATCCTTACTTTTTTCATAGTCCTTATCATCCTTATACTTCAATTCCTGTGGATGTATGTTGATGAACTTGCAGGAAAAGGACTCGAATTTAAAATACTTGCCGAACTCCTTTTTCAGTTCTCCCTGTCGTTCGTTCCCATGGCCCTGCCCCTGGCAATCCTGCTTGCCTCACTCATGACTTTCGGGAACATGGGTGAATACAGTGAGCTGACTGCCCTCAAGTCATCGGGGATACCGCTGAAAAGAATCATGAGGTCACTGATTATCCTTGTCGGGATTATCTCTGTGATTTCTTTCTTCTTTTCCAATAATGTGCTCCCGTATTCCAACAAGAAGGCCAGAACCCTTCTCTACGACATTCGCCGCAAACGGCCCGATATCAACCTTCAGGCAGGTACCTTCAACAACGACATTGACGGTTTCAGCATTAAGATAACATCGAAGGATCCGGTAACCAACCGGCTCGACCGGCTTTATATCTACGACCACCGTGACAACAAGGGAAACGTATCCGTCACCTTTGCAGATTCAGGTTACATGAGAATTACGCAGGATGAGACGGCTATGAGCATGATCCTCTACAACGGTTACTCCTATAACGAGATGCCTGAAAAGACTGATGCCCTGCAGGAAAAGAAATATCCATTCAGGAAAGACTATTTCCGGGAACAGACAATTCTTGTTTCACTTTCGGGATTTGACCTGGAACGCACCGAAATAGATCTTTTCAAGTCGCATTCGGCAATGAAAAACATAGCTCAGCTTACACACGACATAGATTCGCTTAACCGGAGATACAACTCCCGGGTCGAAAGCTATTATGATGAATTCAACATGAATAACCTTTACACGGGAAGAAGAAGGATTATTACCCTGTACCGCCATGTCAGGGAAGACTCAACCCGAAACAAAAATGCCGGTCCATTAATTGCCGGAGAATTATTCAATACACTTCCCGACATAGATAAGAAAGCTGCACTGATTAGGGCCATTAATGTAGTGAAGGACGCAAGCAATTTCCTTACCTCGAAGAACGAATCGCTGCACTCTGAGGTTAGATATATCAAAGGCTACGAGGTGAACTGGAACAAAAAATTTACCCTTTCGTTCGCATGCCTGGTTTTTTTCTTTATCGGAGCGCCTCTTGGTGCAATAATAAGAAAAGGAGGCCTTGGAACCCCCGCAGTTATCTCCGTTCTTTTTTTCGTGATATGGTACGTCATTTCACTTTCCGGAGAAAAGCTGGTCGAAGAGGACCTGATAAGCACGTTCGCAGGAATGTGGGCCTCTTCATACATTCTTCTTCCGATTGGTCTGTTTCTTGTATACAAGGCATCAAACGATTCAGTAATGATGAATGTGGAAACATATACGGCCTTCCTTAAAAAGACAAAGGATTACCTGTACAGGATCATAATCACCGGAACAAAAAGGAGGCCCCGGGTAACAACTCAAAATTTCTTTAATGATGGAACAAATTAAGCTTAATACAATTGAAGAGGCTATTGAAGACATAAAAAACGGGAAGCTGCTGATAGTTGTGGATGATGAGGACAGGGAGAATGAAGGAGATTTTGTTTGTGCAGCCGAGCTCATTACACCTGAAATTGTGAATTTCATGGCCACGCATGGACGCGGGCTCATATGTGCAGCACTGCCGGAAGAGAGATGCGAAGAACTTGAGCTCGATCTGATGGTAGGAATTAACACGTCGCTTCATGAAACACAGTTTACCGTATCGGTCGATCTCCTCGGTCCTGAAACGACCACAGGCGTTTCAGCCAGGGACCGGGCACTTACCATAAAGGCACTGGTTGATCCCAAAACAAAACCCTCGGATCTCGGGCGGCCCGGTCATATTTTCCCGTTAAAGGCGAAAACCAAGGGGGTACTCAGGAGAGCCGGTCACACGGAAGCGGTTGTCGACCTGACCAGGCTGGCCGGATTAAACCCGGGCGGCGCACTTGTGGAAATAATGAATGATGACGGCTCGATGGCACGGCTGCCCGACCTGGAAATGCTGAAAAATAAATTCAATATCAAAATAGTGGCCATCAGGGATCTGATCAGATATAAACTGGAAAGGGATTCCATCATTGAAAAAGGTGAAAAGGTCAAACTTCCCACCGAATATGGAGAATTTGAATTCATCCCTTTCAGGCAGACAAGCAACGGACTGGAACATGCGGCCCTTGTGAAGGGATCATGGACTCGGGATGAGCCAGTGCTTGTAAGGCTCCATTCCTCGTGTTTCACTGGCGATATCTTCGGTTCAATGCGGTGCGACTGCGGACCGCAGCTCCACAAGGCAATGCAGATGGTGGAGGCCGAAGGAAAGGGTGTTGTGATATATCTTAGCCAGGAGGGCCGTGGAATCGGACTTTTCAACAAGATCAAGGCGTACAAGCTTCAGGATGAAGGAATGGATACCGTACAGGCAAATCTCAAGCTCGGATTTGGCGAAGACGAAAGGGACTATGGTGTCGGGGCCAGCATCATGAGGGAACTGGGCCTCGGAAAGGTAAGGCTCATATCGAATAATCCGGTTAAAAGGGCCGGTCTCGAAGGTTATGGTATCAGCATTGTTGAAACAATCCCTCTCGTGATACAATCCAACCCATACAATGAGTTTTATCTGAGAACCAAAGCCAGCAAAATGGGGCATAACCTGACCTGCCACAAGCATATTGTCAAGGATTGATATTTTTAGTAGATTTGTATGACACAAGGAATGTCTACAGTCTATGAAAGATCTCAGGGTAGTTTTTATGGGAACTCCCGGGTTTGCAGTTGCTTCTCTTGGCTCAATTCTCATAAATGAATACAATGTGATTGCCGTTGTGACGGCTCCCGACAAGCCTGCCGGAAGAGGCCGGGTTTTGTCCAAATCCCCGGTCAGGGAATTTGCTGAATCACATTGTCTTCATCTACTTCAGCCTCATAATCTTAAAGATCCCGTATTCATCAGGAATCTGATTGACCTGAATCCCGATATCTTTGTTGTCGTAGCTTTCAGAATGCTACCGGAAGCAGTATGGAAAATACCGCCAATGGGCACTGTGAACCTTCATGCATCGCTGCTTCCGCAATACCGGGGATCGGCACCTGTTAACCATGCCATTATCAATGGTGAATCAGTTACCGGTCTGACAACTTTCCTTATCGACGATAAGATAGATACGGGGAATATTCTTCTAAGAGAAGAAGTGCCCATTCTCCCTAATGAAACTGCAGGCAGCCTTCACGACAGGCTCATGAAATACGGTGCAAGGCTCATCATCAGGACCCTCGCAGCAATGGCTGAAAATAAAATCAGCCCGCAACCCCAGTCAAACTTCATGATTCCCGGGGAAATTCTCAAAACGGCTCCTAAAATCTTTCCCGAACAATGTATTGTTGACTGGAACAGTCCTCCTGTAAAAATTCACAACCTGATCAGGGGGCTCTCTCCGAGTCCCGCTGCAAGATCAGAATTCATAAGGGGAAATAATAGGGTAACATACAAGATATTTGAAAGTTTGCCCGAGGAAGGAGAACACGATCTTGTACCCGGTGCGATCGTCTCTGATGGTAAAAGTTTCCTTAAGGTTGCCTGTAAGGGAGGATTTGTAAGATTATTCAGCATCCAGGCTGAAGGAAGAAAACGGCTTGATATTCAGGAATTCCTGCGCGGCTTCAGGATTGACGGATTCAGAAGCTGAAAACTCATCCTCCCGCCGGCTTCATGCTCCTTAGCCATATCTTCTGGCCGGCTGTGGGTTCCGTGCCCGGTGCCATCCTGTTCATTTCAAGCAGATCGCCCAGTCTTATACCATACTGCTGTGAAATTGAATACATGGTTTCCCCTTCTGCGGCAGTGTGAAAATCATTACCGGCCTCAGCCTTGTCCCTTTTTGGCTGAAGGTAGAGGATCTGCCCTGGAAACGGGACAAAATCCTCCTTAAGTTCATTATATCTTGGCAGTTCCCATCGAAGAAGCTGAAATTCGTTTTCAAGCTTCTCACGGGTATCGCCTTCAGCTACAATAATATATTGAATCTTGTTTTTTTCCTTAATAGCGGGAACCCTTGCCAGAACAGCGGCAAAAGTAACAGTTTCATCTGTGGTAGCAGCTGCCGGTTTTTCCGCAGTTCCTGCCGGGACGGATGAGGCCGGCTCCCTCGGAGGAGCCTTTATTCTGGCCCTGCCGGCTGAGGCAGTATACATTTCGTCATAAACATGAAGTTTATTCTCCTCAATTTTCCTGATGAGTAAATGTGCATAATCGGGGTTAGTAGCGTAACCAGCCTTTTTTAGTCCATGCGCCCAGGCTTTGTAATCCAGGGGATTCAGTTCGAAAAGAAAACTGTAGCGGGAACCCGATCTTAAAAAGTCAGAATGATCATAGAATGAATCCTCTATCTTCTGGTATTTCCTGAAGCATTCATTCCTCCTGTCATCATGTTGCCGTACAGACTGACCTTTCCAGTCATTATGGCATTTTATCCCGAAATGATTGTTGGCTGTCCTGGCAAGAGTGCTCCGTCCGTAATCCGATTCAAGCATACCCTGTGCCAGGGTAATGCTTGCAGGTACTCCGGTTCTTTTCATTTCATTTATAGCCAGATCCTTGTAGGACTGGATGTAGGCAGCGGCAGGGGCAGTAACAGGGGCATGAGAGGTGCCGGAAACGACGACGTGTGAGGATACAGGCTGCCTTGCGGCCCTGCACGAAAGCAGGAAAAGCAGCGCAACTAACAGGAAAATAAATGGTATGCGCAATTTCAACCTTTTTTCTGTTTCAGGCAAAAATACAAAAAGAATTCAAAGGGAATGCAGTCTGGGACAGTCTTGGTAAAATCATTGAAAGAAATGAATTTACACCCTGTTTAACACGAATTTTGTTAATTTTATCATCTGATCCCGACAGGCTGTACTATGACAAAAATTAAAAAAATCACTTTCAAATACGTGGAACATGAAAGTTTCAGCGATCTTGAAAGTGAAGACTCCCGGCTTATAACAGAGGCAAAAAGGGCTGCAGAAAACGCCTATGCTCCATACTCCGGCTTCAGGGTTGGTGCAGCTGTCATGCTTGAATCCGGTATTATCGTACACGGATCTAATGTTGAAAATGCGGCATTCCCGTCAGGAATCTGTGCCGAGAGGACTGCCCTGGCTTATGCGGTGGCAAATCATGCCGGCGACAGGCCATCGGCAATTGCCATAGCTGCAATGAATGGAACTGTATTTACCTCAGCTCCTGTTTCACCCTGCGGTAACTGCAGACAGATGATCATTGAGGAAGAATACCGAAATAAGAAAGAGATCAGGATTTTACTTTACGGGGAAGAAAAGATACTCATTATTGAAAGTGCCGCCTCGCTCCTCCCGCTCCAATTTGACAAGGGAAGCCTCAGCCTTCATCACTCCTTATAATCAGCTGGAAACCGGCTCCATGAACATTTTTAATATTGATCCTGTCATCCTCCGATAAAAATTTCCTGAGCTTTGTAATGTATACATCCATGCTTCTGGCAGTAAAGTAATCATCGGAACCCCATATTCTTTTCAGGGCCATTTCCCTACCTATCAGCTCATTGGGATTCAGTGCCAGAAGTTCGAGAAGCTGAGCTTCCTTGGGAGACAGCTTTTTTTCCTCGTCTCCGGATGTAAGTGTCCTGAGCTTGGCATTGAAAATAAACTTGCCAATCTCGAATATATCTTTATGGCCCGTCTGAAAATCGCGCCTTGAAAGGATTGCCCGTATCTTTGCAATCAGGATATCGGTGTCGAAAGGTTTAGTAATGTAATCATCCCCTCCTGCTCCATAGCCTTTAAGAACATCCTCCTTTAACTTTTTTGCGGTGAGAAAGACTATTGGAACGGCAGGGTTGATATTTCTTATCTCGGTTGCCAGGGTAAAACCATCCACGTGGGGCAGCATCACATCGAGTATGCAGATATCGAACACATCCTGCTTGAAATGTTCAATCGCATTTTTCCCGTCATCCACCCATACAACCTCGTATTCATTCAGTTCAAGATAGGATTTCAACACCGAGCCGAAACTCAGGTCATCCTCAACAAGAAAGATTTTTGCTAATTTCATTTTTATTAATTTTCCCAGTTTGATGGCAGGAATATATCGAACCTGCTGCCTTTACCAGGTTCACTGAAAACGCTAATTGACCCCCTGTGTGCATCGATAATCGCTTTTACATAATTCAGTCCCAGGCCAAAACCCTTAACATCATGTACATTCCCCGAACCCTGACGGTAAAATCTTTCAAAAATCCTGCTTTGAACGCTTTTTGTCATACCTATTCCCTTGTCCAGCACCGACATCATTATTCCGCCATCGGTATTATATGTCAGGACAGTGATATCGGGATATTCGGGAGAATATTTTACAGCGTTGTCGAGAAGGTTGCTGACAAGATTTGTAAGATGCTCCTGATCACCATAAATTACCGGGTCAGTTGCATCAAGCTGAAGCTTCAGTTTTCCCTTTTTCTGATGCAGGTGTATTTCGATTGTCTCGGCTGCCCTTTCAATTATGTTATGCAGTGACAGGTTATCATAGTTGAAATTAATTTCTTTCTTGTCGAGTGAAGCAATCTGCAGGATGGTTTCCACCTTTTTGTTCATCCTGCTGTTTTCCTTCTTTATCATTCCTATGAAATGACGAATACTCGATTCATCCCTGATTATCTTCGGGTTTGTTATTGTATCTGCAGCCAGTGAAATTGTGGCAATCGGGGTTTTAAACTCGTGGGTCATGTTGTTCAAAAAGTCGGATTTCATTTCCGAAATCTTTTTTTGTCTTATTATGAAGAAAAGACTCAGTGCAAAAGTAGCCAGAATTATGAACGAAAATAAAAGGGATCCGCCCAGCAGCCAGGCCATAGACCTGAGAACATAATTGGTGCGCCCAGGAAATACCACCGAAAGGATCAGATTCTGGCTTATTATATTGTCGGGAAAGAGCTGAACCTTATAAATGCTTTTCAGAAAATCGTTTCTGGCCGATTTTGCGGTAGTATTTTCCTCAATCCTGCCATCTTTGATAACTGCAAATTCAAAAGGAGTTTCGATGCCTGAAAACAGGAATGCCCTCTGCAATGCAGCTCCTATCTCATTGTTGTCGAGTTCCATGCTTTTTTCCCACTGATAAACCTCCGATATCATCTGATCACTCATGTTCTGGAACTGGCTTGCCCTCCTTCTTACCCAATCGAGGAATTCCTGGCGGTTAACAAATATTGACTGTGAATTATTGGGATATCTGTCAGGTTCCCTGGCAGCACCTGCAGGCGTCCGGCCGGACGGATACCTGATCATTATTGTACCGGTGTCGGCGAAAAAAGTAGTATCAGAGCGTATGACCGATGAATTTTTTACGCTTACCCTGGATTCAGAGCCAACGGAACTGACCACTGATTGTCTGGCAACGCTGAAATTAAAACTCCTCCCGTCGGAGGATGAGGATGAGTAGCTTCCCACACTAAGATAGCCGCTGATTCCGCTTTCAAAATTCAGCGGTGAAACCGGTTCGCCGAACATTAAGTCGTTGAAGAAACCCAGCCGCCTGTTTGATTCTATAGAATTGGCAGCATCATTGAGACTTGCAAATACTGTTCTGTTAAAATTCTCGTTCCGGATATTGACTGCATTTCGAATCCATACAATCTGAACCCATATGATGCCGGTAAGTGATATCAGCATCATTATTATCAGACCAATAAATTTGTTACGGCTCATGATTGCAAAATTAAATCATTGCCTTCGTTCAAAACATGGCTTTAACGTTTCATTAACTCAAATTAACCTGATATTAACGAGGTTCGGATCAAGTTTGGGATTTTTTGGTTATATACTTATTAAGCAAGTTATAAAAATATTAAAATATCCTTTTATTCCCGGCTCAATCAATTTTCATTGTTAGTTTCGCAGGAATATAAGAATGGGGATGAAGCCAACAAGTGGCATTTCGTTGTGTCAGAAATGAGGGTGCATCACACCTCAACTCCGCTGAAATGTTTCCAGACGTCAGTCTCAGGCAGGGGGGCACATATCTCAATTTTCTCTTTTCTAACGGGATGGATAAGTTCAAGTCGCCTGGCAAACAGACTGATGCTACCGTCATTGTTGGACCTGGGAGATCCGTATTTCAGGTCGCCTTTAACCGGGCATCCGATCTTTGAGAGCTGAGCCCTGATCTGATGGTGGCGTCCAGAATGAAGTTCTATTTCGAGGAGAAAGTAGCGATCCGATCTGCCGGCCAGCCTGTAAGTAAGTGATGCCTCCTGCGATCCTTTTACCTGCCTGTCGAAAACGTTTGCCCTGTTCTGTTTTTCATTCTTACGGAGAAAATGAGTTATGGTTGCCTTGTCTTCGGGAGGCCGGTTCCCGACTATTGCAAGATAGGTCTTCGTTACTTCCCTGTTACGGAACAATTCATTCAGCCTGCGCAGCGCCTTGGAAGTTCGGGCATAAAGGATCACTCCACCAACAGGCCTGTCAAGCCTGTGTACGACTCCCAGGAAAACCTCGCCCGGTTTATTATATTTTGCCGATAAATAATCTTTTATCTGTAAATCAAGGGAACTGTCCCCTGATGCATCGCCCTGAGAAAGGTCAGATGCCTTTTTATTCACCGCAAGCAGATGATTATCTTCATAAAGAACTTCAATCATATTGCATTTGACTAATATTGCTCTTTCTCATTTGGAAAGGAAAGAGTTCTCACATCACTGATATAAACCTGAACGGCTCCCTTTATTTCGTCATAGAGATTATGATACCTTCTGAGAAATCTTGGAGAAAATTCCTTTGTGATTCCAAGCATATCGTGGAGTACAAGCACCTGGCCGTCCGTTTTGGATCCCGCTCCAATTCCAATAACAGGTATTTTTAATGTATTGGTTACTTCTTCCGCCAGTCTGGCAGGGATCTTTTCAAGCACCACGGCAAAGCAACCCGTTTTTTCGAGAATCCTGGCATCTTCCAAGAGGCGGCGTGCCTCCTCCTGTTCTTTTGCCCTGACTACATAAGTACCAAATTTATGTATTGACTGGGGCATGAGTCCGAGATGACCCATTACAGGTATTCCGGCTGACAGGATCCGCTCTACCGATTCCGCAACCTGGTAACCCCCTTCAAGCTTAACTGCATGTGCGCCAGTTTCTTTCATAATCCTTATTGATGAGGCAAGAGCCTCCTTAGAATTTCCCTGGTAAGTCCCGAAAGGAAGATCGACAACAACCATGGCCCTTTTAACGGCGCGGACTACGGAAGCTGCATGGTAGATCATGTTCTCGAGCGTTATCGGCAGTGTGGTTTCATAACCAGCCATGACATTGGAAGCTGAATCCCCTACCAGGATAATATCAATACCAGCTTCATCAAGGATCCTCGCAATGGAATAATCATAGCCCGTAAGCATCGCAATTTTTTCACCTTTAAGCTTCATCTCAAAAAGCACATGAGTTGTTATCCGCCTGGCTGTACTGGAATTCGACATAATATGGAAATTTATTGTTAATTAATCAGTGCCGGGGATTTAAATTGCAGTATCCGGTATCGCTGAAAGCAAACTATGCTGGATGTTTCCTCTCCCTGCATCCGGGCCTCCGGCGTCTCCCCTATCTTTGAGCAATGTTGTCAGGTAAATTTAAATATCAATCATGATACCCGGTGTTCCGGGCATTCTCAGCAAAGTTACATATTTGCCCCGGAAGCGTTACAACGGAAAATATATCTTTTTATTGACAGTTATGGCGTCCGGATCATGTCGTTTTGTCATGTTTTCCGAATGGCATAAACATTGTTAATAAATGAGTCATCAACAGAATACTTTTTAAAAACAAACATAAAATGGGAAAAATTATAGGAATTGACCTGGGAACAACGAATTCATGCGTAGCTGTAATGGAAGGCAATGAACCGGTTATCATTCCCAACAGTGAAGGTAAAAGGACGACGCCCTCAATTGTGGCATTTCTCGACAATGGCGAACGCAAGGTGGGTGATCCGGCCAAGCGTCAGGCCATAACAAATGCCAAAAAGACGGTTTACTCGATCAAACGCTTTATGGGTGAAACTTACGATAAGGTGGACGAGGAGATAAAGCGGATGACTTTCCCTGTGGTCAGGGGTGACAACAATACACCCCGGGTTAAGATAGACAACAGGATGTATTCGCCGCAGGAGATCTCTGCAATGATCCTTCAGAAAATGAAAAAAACCGCAGAGGATTATCTCGGGCAGGAGGTTACCGATGCGGTTATAACGGTACCTGCATATTTCAGTGATTCACAGAGGCAGGCAACCAAAGAAGCCGGCGAGATTGCAGGTCTGAACGTTAAAAGGATAATCAATGAGCCTACCGCAGCCTCACTGGCATATGGCCTTGACAAGAAGTCACAGGATCTTAAAATTGCTGTATTTGATCTTGGCGGAGGTACATTCGACATTTCCATTCTTGAACTTGGAGATGGAGTATTTGAGGTCAAATCAACCAATGGCGATACACATCTTGGCGGGGATGATTTTGATCATATGATAATCGACTGGCTTGCAGAGGAATTTCTCAAGGATGAGGGCGTTGATCTCAGGAAGGACCCAATGGCCCTGCAAAGGCTGAAGGAAGCAGCTGAGAAAGCAAAAATTGAGCTTTCAAGTTCAACATCCACAGAGATCAACCTGCCTTACATAATGCCGGTTGACGGAATTCCAAAACATCTTGTAAAAACACTTACAAGGGCACATTTCGAGAAACTATGCGACAAGCTTATCCAGGCATGTATTGAACCGTGCCAGAAAGCATTGAATGATTCGGGGCTGAAAGCTTCCGAGATTGATGAAGTTCTCCTTGTGGGAGGATCTACGCGTATACCTGCAATACAGCAGCTTGTTGAGAAGTTCTTTGGCAGGGTACCTTCAAAGGGTGTGAATCCGGATGAGGTGGTGGCTGTCGGGGCAGCCATCCAGGGCGGTGTGCTTACCGGAGAAGTAAAGGATGTATTGCTGCTTGACGTCACTCCGCTTTCACTTGGTATTGAAACCATGGGAGGAGTAATGACAAGACTCATTGAAGCAAACACCACCATACCCACCAAGAAGATGGAGGTATTTACCACTGCTGCAGACAGTCAGCCATCAGTTGAGATCCACGTTCTCCAGGGGGAAAGGCCAATCGCTTCTGGCAACAAAACGATCGGACGATTTCATCTTGACGGTATCCCGCCTGCTCCAAGGGGAGTCCCGCAGATTGAAGTAACATTCGATATTGACGCAAACGGAATTTTGCATGTTACTGCCAAGGACAGGGGTACAGGTAAGGAACAACGCATAAGGATCGAAGCATCATCGGGGCTCAGCGATGATGAAATAAAAAGAATGAGGGAAGAAGCAAAGGCAAATGCCGAAGCTGACAGTAAGGCAAAAGAACGTGCCGATAAAATAAATGCCGCTGACAGCATGATCTTTACAACCGAGAAACAGCTTAAGGAATTCGGTGACAAGATCCCCTCCGACAAAAAGAGTGCTATCGAGAATGCACTCTCAAGGCTGAAGGAGGCACACAAGTCACAGGATCTGTCTGAAATCGACAAGGCTCTTGCAGAACTTAATGCAGTATGGCAAACCGCATCAGAAGAAATGTACAAGCATGCACAGGCCTCCGGTGCGTCGTCACAACCGGGACCCGAAACGGGTCACACTGATGACGGGAAAGCCCGGTCAGGAAATGATGAAGTAACCGATGTTGATTTCGAAGAGGTAAAGTAAACCTTTCAGGGGAAAAGATAGGGAACGGGGCCGGTTTAAAAGTTGCTTGACCGTGAGGTACAGCGGCTTCTGAACCGGCCCTTTATAATTATTGAAAATTCATATCAATATGAAGGGTACGGCTGCCGCAATAATCGGTACCTCCACTGAAAGGCCCCGATTTATTCTGAAGTCAGGGCGTCCCGGAACCTGTAAATTTTGTAATTTTAACTGTTAATCTCTGTGTTTTCCATGCCACTCAAAATTACAGCTGCTTTCCTGGTGTTTTGTTTTATGGCAATTAATGCTTTCCAAGACGATAAGTCACTGAATCAGACCGACAGCCAGGGAAGAAAACAAGGCCGCTGGATCAAAAAATATCCCAATGGCAATATAATGTACGACGGCTTTTTCAAGGATGACCACCCGACAGGTGAATTTAAAAGATACTATGAGAACAATGTCCTTAAGTCGTTGCTTGTCTTTTCACCAGATGGTAATGAAGCTGAGGCTGTACTGTATTATACCAACGGATTCAAGGCGTCGGAAGGCAAGTATTTCAGGCAGATGAAAGAAGGGAGATGGAAATTCTTTTCATTCTTCACGAAAGGATTGCTTATAAGTGAGGAGGAATATACCAATGATAAACTGCATGGCTGGCTGATTAAATACTATCCTGACAGCGTTGTTGCCGAGAAACAGCATTATATGGCCGGCATTAAGGACGGCAGCTGGATGAAATATCATCCCGACGGATCATTGCATTTTAATACTACTTACAGTAACGGCAGGCTCAACGGAAAATTCGAAGCTTTCTTCGCTGACGGCGGCAGGCCCGAAGTTACCGGCCAGTATAAAAATGACAGGAAGGAAGGCACATGGATAATCTACAACAAGGATGGAAGCATAAAATTCAAAACGGAATACGTTGCGGGAGTTCCTAAAAGCCGTGAAATGGATCTGTATGAAACAAATTACATTGATTCTCTCGAGAATCTGAAAAGAAATACAGAAGATCCGGAAAAAATGCAAATAAGGTGAGTGACGATCTGAAAAACAAGATTTCCCTGACTGAACTACAGCTGTTGATCAGGGATTCCCTGTACCTCTCGCTGCCC
The DNA here is from genome assembly GCA_009877105.1 of Bacteroidales bacterium. Lineage (GTDB taxonomy): Bacteria > Bacteroidota > Bacteroidia > Bacteroidales > VadinHA17 > LD21. Next base: position 19,793 of record WXFD01000019.1, on the reverse strand, counting down.
GATTTCTACTGGGTTATTGCTGAAATATCCGAAATAAAGGAGAATTATTCAGGTCACTGCTACCTTGAACTTGTTGAAAAGGATCCGGACGATATTAATATCAGGGCCAGAATCAGGGCTGTAATCTGGAGCAGCCGCTATGGATTCCTGAAATCATTTTTCGAAGATCTTACCGGAGAAACACTTTATTCAGGGATCAAAATCCTGGTAAAGGCCAGGATCGAATATCATGAAATATACGGACTAAGTCTGGTAATTACAGATATTGATCCATCCTTTACCGTTGGTGAACTTGCAGTAAAACGACAGCAAATACTCAGGAAACTGGAAGAGGAGGGTGTTATCAATATGAACAAGGAACTCGGATTCCCGCTGGTTCCGCAAAAGATCGCTGTTGTCTCCTCAAGGAATGCTGCCGGATATATTGATTTCCTGAAACATCTTGCTAATAATCCGTTTGGATATGGTTTCCATGTCCGGCTTTTTGAAACACCAATGCAGGGGACTGACACCGAACCTGGAGTGATCAGTGCCCTTGACAAGATAGCCGAAGAAGTGTCATCATTCGATGTGGTGGCAATCATCAGGGGTGGCGGGTCGCAAACGGACCTAAGCTGGTTTGACAATTACAATATAGCATTCCATATAACCCAGTTTCCCCTTCCTGTTATTACCGGCATAGGCCATGAGAAAGACATGTCGGTCACAGACCTTGTTGCCCACATTGCACTTAAAACACCAACGGCAGTTGCTGACTTCCTGATTGAAGGAATGAGGGCAGCGGATGAACATATTTCAGACCTCAGCAACCGCATAACTGAAATATCCAGACAAGTTATCGAAAAAAACGCGCGGCTCCTGGAAAGCTTCGGTATTAAACTGATTCCGCTTGCAAGGATTTTGATTTCGGAACTGAAGGAACAACTTTCAGGTGTCATTATTGAACTTGTAAATTCAGGAAAGGGATTCATTCTTAAAGCCGGAATGCTGCCCGCCGGACACAAGGCCAGGATCATGTCTGCTTCGATATCGCTGCTGGGATCTCAGGCAACGGAGCTGAAAAACATAAAAGAAAATCTTGTCAATGCTTCCAGGATGCTTTTGGACAACATGAAGAAAAAGACCGAAAGTGCGGAAAATTCACTCAAGATCCTTGATCCGCGAAATGTTTTGAAACGCGGATATACAATCACCTCATTGAACGGCAAAATCCTCAGGTCAGGCAACCAGTTAAAGACAAATGACCTTATCACCACACGGTTCAGCGACGGATCCGTGAAAAGCAGGGTTGAAGACCAGGTGAAATCATGACACGGAACTTGTAAGACACAAATCGAAAAAACATGAATTTTCAAAATAACTGAATATGGCAAAAAAGGAGTTTTCGTTCAGCGAAGCAGTTAAGGAAATTGAAAAAATACTTCGCAATATTGAAAGCGGAAGCCTGGACGTAGATATTCTGTCTGCCGAAGTAAAAAAAGCTTCCGAGCTGATAAGGGAATGTCAGAAAAAGCTGAAATCCACAGAAGATGAAATTAATTCAATTTTCAAGGAAATGGGATAAAAATAAATCAGGACCGAAGTCCTGATTTACTACCTTACTACCCTAAACCTAAATCCATGAAAAAAATGTAACCGAGAGGTTACTACCTTCTGTTTCGGTTATATAACGCAGGATGTATGTGGATTGTTACATTTTTCTGATAATATTTTTAAACAAAATCGGAGTTATTTATCAACAATTCATTTTTCAACGCCCAGGACATCCTTAAAAGCTTTAATGAAAGTGTCCTTTGGCAGCGCGCCCATTGCCATCTGCGGTTGTCCTTCAGCCGGGACAAAAAGGATCGAAGGAATGCTTCTGATTCCGAAAACTGCAGCCAGTTCCTGTTCAGCCTCCGTGTCGACCTTAAATATGTCAACCTTGCCATCATACTCCCTGGACAATTCTTCAAGAATGGGTGCCACCATTTTGCATGGTCCGCACCAGTCGGCATAAAAATCAATTATGCATGGCCGTTCGCCTTCAAACTTCCATTCCTTATTGGTTTCATAATTAAACACCTTGCTTAAAAATGATTCTTTTGTCAAATGCTCTACCATATCCTAAGTTAAATTATAACATCGTAAAATCAAATCTGTTTTACCCTCTTCAATCATTGTGCCACCCGGTCAATACTTTGTCAATTTACTGATAATTGCCTATAAATTGTAACTTTGTCATGAATATTTATTAAATTGTCATATTTATATATGAACATATGTCTAAATGACAAAATTATTTCCGCTCTCTCCGAAGCAGTTTCATCAGAAAATATTAAAGCATGGGTCACAGGCGGTTATGTAAGGGACTGCCTTCTTAAAAGGGAGCATGGGGCAAGGGATGTGGACATAGTGGTTCTGGGAGATGGAATAGAATCAGCCAGGAAATCTGCGAGGAAGCTCGGGCCGGGGATCAGGGTAAGCGTTTTCAGGAATTTTGGAACAGCGATGTTCCGCTATAATGATTTTGATATTGAATTTGTTGGTGCAAGAAAGGAATCCTATAGCCGCGACTCAAGAAAGCCGGTGGTGGAAGCCGGGACAATCGAAGATGATCAGAAAAGGAGGGATTTTACAATAAATGCTCTGGCAATAAGCATAAACAGGGAGACATTCGGTGAATTTTCCGATCCGTTCGGAGGTATAAATGACTTGAAAAACAAAATTATCCGGACTCCGCTTGACCCTGATGTCACTTTCTCCGACGATCCTCTTCGGATGATGAGGGCCGTAAGGTTTGCCGCACAGCTCAATTTCACAATAGATCCTGTAACTCTGAAGTCGATAGCGAAAAATGCAGAAAGAATAAATATTGTATCGGCCGAAAGGATTGCCGGGGAATTTAACAGGATAATCATGAGCGATCATCCGTCGAAAGGGTTTGTCCTGCTTGAGAAGACCGGCCTTCTGAAACTGATTTTTCCGGAACTTGACAATCTGAAGGGAGTTGAGAAAAAGGAAGGGAAGGCACACAAGGACAACTTTCTGCATTCCGTCAAGGTGCTTGACAACATCAGCAGTAAGACGGATAATTTATGGCTCCGATGGGCAGCATTGCTGCACGATATTGCCAAGCCCCAGACAAAAAAATATACCCCCGAAACCGGCTGGTCATTTCATGGTCATGAATATATAGGAAGCAAAATGATACCCGGCATTTTTAAGAGGTTCAAGCTTCCACTAAACGAGAAGATGAAATATGTTCAGAAACTTGTCGATCTTCACCTCCGCCCGATGGTTTTATCGCAGGAGACAGTGACTGATTCAGCTGTCAGGAGGCTTCTTTTTGAGGCTGGTGATGATATTGATGACCTGATGCTGCTTTGTGAAGCTGATATTACTTCCAAAAATGAAGTTACAAAAAAGAGGCATCTTGAAAATTTCAAATTGGTAAGAAGCAAGCTTGTTGAAATTGAGGCGAAGGATGCTCTCAGGAAATTCCAGCCACCTGTGGATGGAAATGAGATTATCAGAACCTTTGGAATAAAGCCTGGAAAAGAAATTGGTATTATCAAGAACACCATCAGGGAGGCAATTCTCGATGGTATAATCCCAAACGAGCATGGTGCAGCAAGAGAGCTCATGCTCAGGAAAGGCAGGGAGCTGGGACTGACTCCTGCAGATGAATCATCGCAGGAACAGATCTAGAAATACTGGCAGGTGATCGCTTATTCCTCCCTGATACCGGTAGCCCCTGTATGTTGAAAAAGGTGCTGAACCGGTATATTTTTCATCATTGCACAACAGGAATTCAGGACTGAACACTTTAAATCCAAGGGAGTCCGCGGCCAAACCTTTACTGCATCCCAATAAATGATCCGATGCCAGCATCTGGTCAATTGTTTCCCAAGCCCCCCTGTATTTATATGTTCCTTTAACTGATTTCCCGGCTTTTACAGCAAGATTCACAAGAGACAGGCCGTTCTCATTTGCCTTTCCCTGAGATTGGCCGGCAAGACTTTGCATTATATGATCGTCCGGAGGGCAATTAAAATCGCCCATGATTAAAACCCGGGCTTTACCGCATGAGATACTGCCCAGTGAATCAGTAACGTGTCTGATCATCAAAGCAATCCGTGACCGGGATGATTCCCCGGTCAGGACACCTCCCCTCCTTGAAGGCCAGTGGTTGATCAATAGATGGAGAGTATCCCCGAGAACCAGCAGCTTAGCGTAAAGCACGCTTCTTGTCCGTAAAGCCTCCCCGCTGACGGAGTACGGTTTCAGGTATCTATAGCTTAGTAATCTGGCCTGATCCGGCCTGAAAATCATACAAACATCAATGCCCCTTTCATCGTCCGAATCTTCATGAACGATGTCATAATCAAATCTTGAAAGGTAGGTGCCGTGAACGAGATCTTCAAGGACCCGCCGGTTTTCCACCTCACATAATCCGACAACAGCCGGTGGTGACCAGCTGCCGGCAGCCATGAGGGTTTTGTAAATTGAATTTATTTTGTTTTCATACCTCTTCCTAGTCCATCTTCTGGTTCCGTCCGGAAGAAATTCTTCATCCTTCCCTGCAATATCATCGTATGTGTCAAACAGGTTTTCCACATTGTAAAACAATATCCTCACAGGAACATTTACAGCATTTTCCTGCGGATATGCGGTCAGGGTGCAATTTACAATCAGCACGAGAGTGCAGGCAGCGGTTCGCAAAGCTTATATGTCAGTATGCATTTATCCAACGATATCTCCTCGCATTTATGCCAAACTTAACGGCGAGTGTCAGTTCATGCGTGCCGAAACTCTGTTTCCGTATATCAGTCAGCGTAAAGTCAAAGGCGTAGGCAAAAAAGAATCGGTCGTATCTCAAGCCGAACATCATTATTACTGCGTCATTTGTCCGGTATGATAATCCTGCCCAATAATCATTCTTGTAGTAAACCCTTGTTGTGAGATCGAGCTGAATCGCCCTGAAGAACATATCTGACGATTTGATGAATGCGGACGGTTCAAGTATCCAGTTGGGTGCAAGGGGCACCTTTATGCCTCCCGTCAGGTAATAATGACCCAGCTCTGAATGTTTAAGACCCGATGAATTTCCGAACATTACCGATCCTCTCAACAGGTTTGTCATGGAGAATCCAACAAAATAATTATGAGTTGTATAATTTACGCCGAAATTAAAGTCAGGGATGAATACGGACCTGTCGTAACTGTTCAGGAGGGGATCGTCCGGGTCATAGATCTGGTCGTTCAGATTGGTCGTATACTGATATGCCACCAGGCTCAGCCCGAAAGCAAGGTTCTTTCTCAGTTCATTTTCGTTTTCACCAAATGGTATCATGTACGAATATGCGGCCTGCAGGCCGGTCCGTCTCATTATTCCATTCTGGTCGTTGAAAAGGTATCCCCCGAGTCCGACCTGGCCGCCCCTGGTGGGGCGGATCAGCTTTTTCTTTACTGTAGTGGATTTTGAGATATAGCTGTCCTTTAAAAGACGGGTCTGAAAACTCAGCGCATAGGTACTTGGGGCGTCTTTCAGGCCAACCCACTGCTCCCTGACTGTCAGGTTCAGGGAAGTTGACCCGTCATGTCCGGCAAAAGAAGGATTCACCAGGAATCCATTCATGATGTACTGGCTATACATCGGCATCTGCTGAGCATCAGTGACAACAGGCACAAGCACAAGAAAAAGGACAGGGATTATTTTGCTGAAACGGACCATATTTTTCTGTTTCTTCATTAATTACTGATTTACCTAATAACGCTTATTACTCCCGATTTTGGTGCGGATCCATCGTTCAGATACAATATGTAATGATATGAATCTGCCGGAACCGGTTTCCCGTTCGATCGCCCATCCCAGGGATTTTCAGCAATATTTTTTGTTCTGAAAACAAGCTTGCCCCACCTGTTATACACCAGTATCTCTGCATCAGGATACAGGCCGATATTCTTTATTATCCAGGTGTCGTTAAATCCGTCATTATTAGGAGTAATGATATTGGGAATCTCTATACAGGCAAATGATCCGGTAAAATGAATTTCAGCCTCCAGCATTCTGGAGCATGAATTTTGATCGGTTACGATAACTGTAAAGGTCCCGGGCGGCATATTTATTCTGTTTTGTGTTGTTGCCCCATCTGACCACAGGAAATAATACGGACCGGTTCCTCCCTCCACGGTAAGGCTTATCGCTCCATCCTGGGAATCCGGACAGGAAGCCGGATTAGTGGAGTAGCTGATTGTCAAGGGAGATGGTTCCATGATTTCTGCAGTACCCGTAACTGTGCATCCGTTGATATCGGTGATTGTAACAGTGTAGGTTCCTGCCGTCAGTCCGGTTGCCTCCGCAGAAATTTGTTCGGGAACGCTGTTCCAGTAATAGGAATAGGGTCCAGTTCCGCCGAAGACAGTTGCAATGGCTCTGCCTGATTCCCCGCCGGTACAAAGTACGTTCTGCGCACTTACTTCAACCGAGAGTTCGTAATTTGGCTGGATTATTACAACACTCTCCATAGTATTGCAACCATTGATATCTGTAACGGACACTCTGTAGGTTCCGTCTGTTAATCCCGTAGCAGTAGCTGATGTTTGCACGGGATCCGTGTCCCACGAATAGAAATAGGGACTTGTTCCACCTGTAGCAATAACAGTCGCACTGCCTGAAGCTTCATTCCTGCATCGTACATTTACAGTCGTGAATGACAATGTAATAGGTTCCGGCTGGGAGATATCAACCGCGAGATCAACAGTTGCCATCAGGGCATCCCTGACAGTTATTGTATAAGAGCCTGCTCGCAGGTAGTTAAAGCTGCCGGATTGTTGGAAATTAACTCCGTCGATTGAATACTCATAGGGTGGACTTCCTCCCAATCCGGCTACTGTGACTGAGCCTGATTCCTCACCATTGCAAAGCACATCTGTTTCAGCAACAGTTGCCGTGAGTGGCAGTGCAGGCTGATTGATTGTCACGTTGATTTCGAAGGTACAAAGCCCTGCATCGCGCACTGTTACAACATAGCTTCCGGCTGCAAGCCCGACAAATGCACCTGAGGATTGAAAAGAGCCTCCGTTGATACGATAGGAATAAGGCGGTGTTCCGCCCGAGCCGGCTACAGTTATGCTTCCGTTGTTACCTCCATATACGGTAACATCTGATTGGGAAACAATTGTTCCTTCAAGGGCCGTTGCCGGCTGGGTCACCACGCAGGTCGAAGTAACCTCACAGTCTCTTGAGTCCCTGACTTTTACCAGGTAATTCCCTGCAGCAAGACCGGACAGATCCTCAGTTGTATGACCGTTGCTCCAGAGGAAGCTGTAGGGCGGTGTCCCTCCGGTCACAGTAAGGTTGGCTGATCCATTACTGCCGCCCAGGCAGCTTACATTTGTTACCTGGATGGTGGCTGAAAGCAATGCAGGCTGGTCTACCGTGATTGCAGCACTTTTACTGCATCCATTGGAATCTTTCACAAGAACAGTATATGTACCTGCGGGGATGCCGCTCAGGTTCTGACTGGTCGCTCCTGTGTTCCAGATAAAGGTTACCGGGTCGGCAGCATTGGAAATTGTCAGATTTATAGCGCCTGTTGAGTTTCCGAAACAGTCAGCATTTGTAACATCGGATGATATGGTCAGCTCGGTGGCAGGTTGAAGGATTGATACTGTTGCTGAGGTCCTGCACCCGTTCTGATCAACAACTGATACGGTGTATGTACCCGCAGTGAGCCCGGAAGCTATTGGTCCGGTCTGTACCGGGGTTGTGTTCCATGAGTATGTATATGGGGCAGTACCCCCGGCCGCAACAGCTGTTGCGCTTCCCGTCGATGCTCCCCTGCATATCACATCTGTCTTCGTTGCTGAAACACTCAGGGGATTGGCAGGCTGATTCACCGTAACAATTAATGTGTAAAGACACAACCTTGAATCCCTTATAACAATTGTATGGGTTCCGGCTCCCAGGCCGGTAAACTGCCCTGAAGATCGGAACGTTCCTCCATCAATGGAATAATTGTAAGGAGATGTTCCTCCCGTCCCCTGCACCCTGACACTCCCGGTCCTTGCACCAAAGCAGCCGACATCAGTCTGCGATACAATAATTCCTGAAAGAGACGCTGCCGGTTCAGTAACGGTAACCGTAAAATTATAAGTACACATATTAATATCCCTGACCATTGCCGTATGGGTCCCGGCTGCAAGCCCGGCAAATGCACCTGAAGATTGAAATGAGCCTCCGTCGATACTATAGGAATAAGGAGGTGTTCCGCCGTTCCCTGAAATGGTTACCGTTGCATCATTTCCGTCCTTGCATGAAACAGTTGTTTGCGAAATAACAGTACCTCCAACCGGAGAGTCGGGCTGCGTTACGGTTGCAGTATAATCGGCAATACAACCGTTCGAATCAGTTATGGTTACAGTGTAAGTTCCGGCTGCAAGGCTGGCTATATCCTGTGTTGTGCTGCCGTTGCTCCAGAGGTAGCTATATGGCGGCACACCGCCTGAAGGTGTCAGGTCAATGCTTCCGCTGGATTCCCCGAAGCATGCTGCATTAACGACCGAAGCTGTGGCAGACACTGCTTCATCGGGCTGTGAAACGGATGCATTCACGGTTATCATACAGTTTCTGGAATCAGTGATAACAACCGAATAATTTCCGGCAGCAAGATTTGTGGCATTCTGAGTTGTCTGACCGTTATTCCACAGGAAAGTATACGGAGGTGCTCCGCCTGAAACACTGAGGCTGGCTTCTCCGGTTGCCTCACCGTAGCATTTTACGTCGGTAACTGCAATTGTACCTGCAAGCATGATCAGAGGCTGGGTAATTGTGAACGACACTGTCCCGGTGCATCCGTTATTATCCCTAATGGATACAGTATATGAACCTGCAACAAGGTTTACGAATACATTGGATCCCTGAAAAGCACCGCCATTTAGACTGTACTGATAAGGCGGCACGCCTCCAGTCGCAGTAATAGTGGCCGATCCGTCCGACCCTCCGTTGCAGCTTACATCCGAAAGGGCCGTTACTGAACCGTAAATCGGAGACGGCTGGCCTATGGTGAAAGAAAGTATATAAATACAGGAAGCTGCATCTTTTATCGTTATGGTATGGTTTCCGGCTGGGAGGGAATTGAAAGAACCGGATGACTGCCATGCTCCTCCGTCAAGGGCGTATTCATACGGGCCAACTCCTGTACCCGGAGTTGCCTGCGCGGTGGCGGTTCCATCGGAATAACCGTTGCAGGTCACATTTGTGGATTGTACCAAAGTTCCCCTGAGTTCATTTACAGACACGCTGAGAGACACGGAACCGCTGCATGACAGGGCATTGCCTGCGGTGACAAGAATGGTTCCTGCAGGTCCGCTTCCCCACCTTACAGTTACATAATTATCTGAATGTGTTCCTCCGCCAGTGATCATCCCGCCTGTAACGGTCCAGGTGTAATAGCTGTAGACATCCGATAGGGTATATGTATGCTCCGAATCGGAACATACACTGACAGCCGGTCCGGCAAACACCGGCACCGGCACCGGAATGATTGTAACGTTCTCAATTATAGAGGCCTCGCATTCTCCGCCCGGAAACTCATCATTATGCAAAGCCAGTCTTGCCGTAACGGTTCCGGAAGGAACTCCCATTTCCCATCTGACTGTAATTGCACTAGTATCCTGGTCGGCAGTCAGGATTGTGCCGTTAACCACCGTCCAAGAATATGTTGCATCCGGGTGATATTTTACATGATAATCCCTGATCTCACCCTCGCAAGCTTCGGATTTCAGATTTGTAACATTATTGAAGTCCGGACGGGTCCAATTTATTGAAATATCTGCCGTGTCAACACATCCATGACCGTCAGTGACAACAAGCTCAATATCATACAGTCCGTCATCCAGGTTGGAGTTAAGCATGGGGGTGGGATCGGTGCTTGAGTTGAAAGTAAAGAACCACGACGGGTATATTATTATCATAAAAGGTTTCCTGGTTTCATTAAGTCCCTTCCAGAAATAGGAATAGTTTTGGTCGCCTCCCTCAATATCGGCCTGAAAAAGAGAAAATGGCGGAGCCAAGTCGCAGCTGTTCAGGGAAATTCCTTTGATCTTCAGCGTGGATGAGACCGTAATGCGGACCGTTTCCGAAGCTGTGTTGCCATACTGATCAGTTGCAGTGAGGGTAACAGTGTGCGGACCCAGATCACTACAGGTAAAGGTGTCAGGAAATACTGAAAGGCTGACTGACCCGCAATTGTCAAAAGATCCGTTATCTACATTTTCCGGTAGGAGAATTCCATTCCCTGCAGCATCAAGTACAAGATCGTAACTTTTAACAAACACTTTCGGGGCTATTGTGTCAAGGACAGTTACCTGTGCCACACAGGAAGACGAATTCCCGGAGCCGTCTGTACTCGTCAGCGTTACAGGCACCGGTGATCCTATATCACTGCAGCTGAAAACTGATCTGCTCAGATATTGGTAAAATCCTTCGGAACAATTATCGGTTGAACCATTGTCAATATCGGCCAAACTGATGAATGCCTTACCTGACAGATCCAGGTAAACGGTTACATTTTTGCATCTGGACTCAGGAACAGTCCTGTCTGAAACCATGACCGTTGTTGTACACGTTGAATTCAGGCCTTCATTGTCGGTAACGGTGAGTGTAACAGTATTGGCTCCAAGCTGGGCACATGTGAATGTATTGGGAGTGACTGTACGGCTGACGATGACCCCGTCAGGGTCATATGAGCCCCCGTCGACATCGGAGGCGCTGATGGTGACTGAACCTGCCGGCCCCAGGATGGCACTGGCAACCCTGCATAAAGCAACTGGCGGAAGAACAGGATTCTGAGCCTGATTATTGATTGAAAAGGATGCCAGTTCAACACTGACAGAATTGTCTGCTGATGCGGTATTTATTTCATAAGGTGCCATGGAATAAACCACAGGAGCCCAAAGTAAAATAACTATCAGACACACTATCTGCCTTCGTATTGCATTATTGAATATCATTCCGGTGGGAACCAGGTTGAAATTGATTCTGATGTTTACCGGACTTCTACTTAACAGGTTATGTATGATATAATAAGGTTCCAGGAAGGTAGTAGAATATTTCATATAGGCCAGATTCAAAAAATTCCTTTTATAGCAACATACAATATATCAACTATATAATGTATCTTTAACAAAGACGATCAATCTTTCTGTATAGACAAGTCTGACTCAGGATATTAATATTTAAGCGAATGTATAAAATTTTTATACACTCGTTATCCGGTAATTTCTGAGGGTTTTCAACAAATTAACAGTACTTATAAAACTCCGGGCTGAAAAGCTGCATGCTCAACTCATTAATGGACCGGTATTGCTGATTTTTCACCCTGACAACAGGATTGTTCATCAGTTATTGATGGATATTATCAGGGTAACTTTAATAAACGAAAGGATGCAAAAATGGCATTTACAGTTAAGATTCTGCAAATGCCGTTTTTAAGGTGGGCGATGACGGATTCGAACCGCCGACCCTCTGCTTGTAAGGCAGATGCTCTGAACCGGCTGAGCTAATCGCCCGAATCGCGTGCAAATATAATCCACATTTTATTCCCAGCAAAAAAATCAATCTGTTTTGTAATTATTGGCACTGCACTTCCGGATCTGAAACGGTCACTTTCATCCGAATTTATAGTGTTTTCTGACTGTCCGTATTATCTTCCAGCTGCATTTCAGGCCTCTGGTGAAAATAACAAGGTCGCCTTTCCCGAAGTTAACTGATGATCCATTCTCGGGAGTAACTACTACTTCTCCGTCAAGAAGATAGCAGGTTTCCGTTTCATCATATTCCCAGGGGAATTCAGAAGGTTCTTTTGTCCATACGGGCCAGGTTCTTACCTGAAGTTCATCTAGTCTTTCTTCAGAAGGTTTCTCAATATGTATCATTCCATTAAATATTCAAGCTATAACTGTAAATCACCAAAATAATAAAAACCCGAAAGCGAATGATAAAAACTTCTGTGAAAGGGTGCAATACCGAAAAAAATCAGTATAACCAAGGGAAAATAAAGGATTCCCGGTAGCGGAAGTTTATCATTATCCCACGTCTTAACTTAATCCAGGTATTTAAGCCGTTCATGGCCATATTCTGAAGCAAATCCGGGCATAAGTACAATGTAAGCCTTTCCAGATTTTCGTTAAACCGGAGTAACGGCAAACACATAATCAGTTGAACACTGATACTTATTTAACTGTAATGGCTTTGTCGAGAGAATTGTCGTAAGGCCGGAGAACTTTCAGGGTATATTTGCCGGAAGCAGGGATGGTGATCCCGACAGTTTCGTTCATTTGGACGATAACAGTCGGGCATGGAGTTCCGTCATAATTATACATACCCCAGGGTTCAATAAATAACTCATTTTCCAGATTCTGATAATTATATATTTTTTGCAGGCTGTAGCAACCATTCGGCCCGACTGTTCCAAAAAGTTTAACTTCGAAGGCAACACCGGCGTAAACGGTATCGGGAGCTTGAATACTGTCGGTATGAATCAAATAAGACTGCTGCGTCTTTGATTCAAGGCTGCAGGAAAAAAGTAAAAGTATGGATGCCGGCAATACCAGAATCCCCATTAGAGTGTTTCTCAGATTCATTTGGTTAAAGATTTTATTTCGAACAACAAAAACCGCACCACAATATGCAAAATTAATATTTAATTATTTTTTGTTTAGTAAGCCTTCATCTTCAGGCTTTTCAATTATCATCCCATATAACCGGGTCATGGAAACTCTGTAAAATATCAGCCTGTATGCTATGCCACAATAAAGTAACGGCTTTCTGACAATAAAAATGCCAGGCACATACACGGGAAGCAGGACAAAATTATTTGACATGAGTCCTTTTTATTCGTACCTTTGGTTTGGGTAATGGTTTGCAAAAAATACCGGATATAACAGATTGTCAGCAAATGCCTGTGTATCGAACTGATAGCTGGCAGATGTTACCGACTTGATGCCAGCTTATCCCGTGTGCCTGGCGACTAGTCCATGCATGAAGTTTTTCAGGGAAGGCAACAGAGAAATATTTTCCTGTAAGCAGGCCCGGAAGTGAAATAGGAATGTGGCAGAAGGACCACTTAATGATCGTCGGACGTTTTCAAAACGACACTTCCTTCGCAAGCTGAATTGACGGAGGGAGGTATATGTTTGACAGAAACCGCTATGAAAAAGAAATTATCTGTCATTCTGGCAAAAGCTATATAGGAGCCAAGGTTATAACCTTACATCAGTCAGTAAGTGACACCCCGTTTCAGGTCTGCAAGGAAAACGAAACAGGGAAATCAAACAGATCAGGTCATTATATAGGAATACGTCAGGTTTGATAATTAATTCCGGATAATTTCGATTATCCATCCTTTCGCTAAGGGATTTTTCCTGTTAAAAAGGCATCTGACCTCATAGGATCCGGAAGGCCGGAGCGAAAAACAATGCTCTGGTGAGTTATGATAATTCATGAATCAGTTTTCCGGATTGTTGAAAACTCAGTCAGATATGTTATTAACTAGAAATTACATTATAAATACAATGCCTAACTTTGGTTTGGGTCAGCATCCATCACACTTGACCTATTCAGGAAATTTTCTCACATACATTGACTAATACTAAAAACGGATGCTGGCCCCTGTTATTATGAAGGGGAGTGAAAGAAGAATGCATTGGGAAACGGATGGCAGTCCGTTGTTGAAGCACAATATTCTGGCAATATTCCCGTTACGATAATACTCTCAGGGAATCAAACATGATTGTAAAAACAACAGCTATGGGAACAAATTATTATAACAGGAGCATTAATGTAAGTGACTACAAGATCAGCCTTGCGAAATTCCTGGAAGAAAACAGGAAGAAAATAGAGGAAAACCGGAAGAAGCTGGAGAATCAGAGGAAGAAGGCTGAACCCCAGAAGCATGAACCAAACAGTTTTGTTTGTGACTGGCAAAACCTTTAATCTGGTTCAGACCGGATTATACAATTAATAAAAAATCTTTGATGGAAAATCTGTTTCCGGATTAAGCTCCAGGGAAATATAAAATTGAAAAGAGGATACCGGCTGACATGCCGGTATTTTTATTTCTGCATCATTACTTCTATCATATTATAGTCATAAATAATTGGTAAGATTTATGTGGGACTAAGAAAAGATTATGATATAAACAAAAGAAATATTAAACGATTTATATTTCAATTTTTAACTGGATATAAAGTTTTTAAACATGAGGCCTCTTAAAAAGATCGCGATACCAGACTCTGATAACAGCCAATCAACATTCAGACCCCACAACTATCCCATCCGGAAAAAATCATTAAAATAATAAGTCCATTTTCATTTTGGGTTTCTTATGCACAATACAGGTATTGATAGAAAAAGAGGCTGCCTCGTGGGGCAGCCTCTTTTTCATGAAACACTCTTTAAGTGATTTTAATTATCTTTTACGCATCTCACTGATTTTCCGGCCTGTTTTTCGACTGCAGCCCTGCTTACACGGGCTTCGTCGCTCCAGAGCAAGCGATTCCATGCCCTGGGTGCATCAGTTTCCGTTGCGGTCCAGAAATACCCGTAAGCACCCTGTCCCTGGGAGGAGCCGTTAGCATAATAACGGTAACCTGCCGGTACTGCTGTGAAGCCGCTGGTGTTGGTGCCGTTGCCATCGCCCCACCCTGTTGTGTTTTTCATTACCGTTCCCTGGGTACTTCCCCGCCAGCCATAATCATTGACAACACCCGGTGCCATTCCAAGGTGCACTTCAAGTACTCCATATTCAGCGTCTGACGGTACGTGCCATCCTGTCGGGCAAAGCATGCCTGAATTCACTGCGAACCAGTTGTAAAGGGCTCCGTAGGTGTTTTTGTTGCTTGACAGGTTAGCATACCAGCCATATCCGCCTTCTGTAGCACCGACCCACAGGGCATCGGTCTCCAGATAATTAATGTCAGTACCGCCACTGTACTTTGTGGTTTTCAGGTTTTCAAGCATCCAGACCTGGTCTCCTATATTGCCAACTCGGTATGTATTACCGTCACTGTCCCCGAGGAGAGTATAGAATGTAACCTGTTCACCGTATCCAGTGGTTGCACTGTTAGTGGCGTAGGCCCTGACATAGTAACGTGTCCCGGGTGTCAGTCCGGTTATGCTGCTGGAGAATGATCCGGTGCCTGTTCCGTCCTCGCTGTGAGCCCCCTGGATGGTGGGATTCGGGTTTGTGCCCCAGCATATACCTTTTGCAGTCACAGTCCCACCGCCTGCAGAGGTTACGTTACCCCCGGAGGTTGCCCCGCTCAGGCCGATCGCTGAAACTGCGGCGGTTGTCACAACCGGCGCAGTAACTGCACTCGTCGTGAAGCTTACTTCATTCCCGTAGGCAGTCCCGACACTGTTGATGGCGTAGGCCCTGACATAATATATGGTTCCCGGAGTTAGCCCGGTTATATTACTGGTGAATGAACCCGCACCTGTACCGTTACTTGTTGATGAGCCGGGCACCACAGTGGGATTCCTTGAAGTACTCCAGCACACTCCCCTTGCTGTCACCGGCGCACCGCCCGTTGCAGTTACATTGCCCCCGGAAGCAGCCGTAGTCTGGGTAATGGCCGATACTGATGTAGTAGTAACAGTTGGTTCAACAGCTGCCGTTGTAAAAGTGATGTCATTGCCGTAGGCTGTACCGGCAGCGTTGATGGCATAGGCCCTGACATGATATGTCGTCCCGGGCTGCAATCCGGTCAGATTGCTTGTAAATGAACCCGATCCGGCTCCCTGGGTGGTACGGGAATTGCTCGTGGTCGGGTTGGCTTCCGTCCCCCAGCATACTCCCTTCTGCGTTATAGAACCGCCTCCGTCCGATGTGATTGTCCCCCCTGAGACAGCTGTAGTACCAGTCAGCCCGGATACTGCAGTTGTTGTCAGAGTAGGCAGAACGACCTCGCTGGTCTTGAAGCTGATCTCATTGCCATAGGCGGTGCCCACCCCGTTGGTGGCATAGGCTCTTACATAATAGGTCGTATTGGCTGCCAGGCCCGTTATGCTGCTTGTAAAACTGCCTGTACCCGTTCCGTCGGTTGTCCTGTTAGGTCCCGTAGCCACCGGACCTGTGGAGGTGCCCCAGCATACCCCACGGGCCGTTACCGGCGACCCGCCGTCGGAAGTAATGTTGCCTCCCGAGGTAGCAGTGGTAGTTGTAACAGCGGAAGCATCAGCAGTGGTGAGTGTCGGAACAACTGAAAGAGTGGTGAATGTAACTTCAGCACCGTAGGCTGTGCCGGATGCATTGGTCGCATATGCCCTTACATGATAGGTGGTTCCAGGAAGCAAACCTTCCAGGCTGCTTGTGAAAGCACCTGTTCCGACCCCATTCTCCGTTTTGTTGTTAGCAGTGGTAGGATTTGCCGTGGTTGACCAGCATACGCCCCTTGCTGTTATATCACCGCCGCCGTCAGCTGTTATCTCTCCGCCGGATGTGGCAGTCGTGGATGCAATTCCCGTAACTGCTGCTGTAGTAAGTGTTGCCGCAACAACTTCACTTGTGGTGAACGACACTTCATTACCGTAGGAAGTACCTTCGCTGTTGGTGGCATAAGCTCTGACGTAATATAAAGTGTTGGCTGAAAGCCCGGTTAAATTGCTGGTAAAAGCGCCAGTGCCCGTGCCATCTGTTGTCTTGGAATCCGTAATGGCGGGCTTGGCTGTTGTGCTCCAGCAGACTCCCCTGGCGGTCACTGCCGCACCTCCATCGGATGTGACATTTCCGCCGGAAGTGGCCGTTTTGGTCGTTATCCCTGACACAGCCGTGGTCGTCAGTGTCGGTGGATCCGGCTTCTTCTTACATCCATTTACTATTAGAATGCCTGAAACAAACATGACGACAATTAAAATGTTAAAGATCTTTTTCATGTTAATCTTTGTTTCGTTTAAAATTAATACATCAATCATTCACCATTTTACAGGTTTGAATATATATAACGATTTAATCAAATTGTTATTATATAAAGCACGGCTAATGTAGGATTTAATAACAGCCTTCCTGAAAAGTGAATTCCGATATTATCAACATTAAGAATTAATTTTTAACACATCGTACGAATTTACCTCCTCGAACGGAAGTTGCACCTTTATACACCTCGGTATGGGAACCATCGAGCAGTCTGTACCAGGCTATGTTTTCGGCCTGCAAACTGGAAGTCCACCAGTAAACAAAGGTGCCAAGGCCAATAAATGATCCGTCCAGTCCATACCTGTATCCGCCAGGCAAGGCAGTGAATCCGGTAGTGTTTGTGCCATTCTGACCCGAAGCCCAGCCTGTTGCGGATTTCAATTGTGAACCTTCATTTGAGCCTCGCCAAGCCCATGTGTCAATTTGTTCAGGCGGGATGCCAAGGTAAAGTTCCATTTCATTGAATTCTTCATCTGTAGGTACATGCCATCCAGTAGGGCAAAGATTATTTGTTGCAACAGCTATCCAATTATACAAGGCTCCATGCGTCGGCCTGTATGAACCGTTATTTGCATACCAGCAATAGGCAGGTGTTGTAAGACTGCTCCATGTCGAATTCAGTTCGACGTTCGGGATATCATCTCCATTGTTATACTTGACGGTCCGCAGATTTTCAGCCATCCAGTACTGATTACCGATTCTGACAACACGGTAGATGCTGCCTTCAATGTCTGCAATCGAGGTACAGAATTCAATCTGATTCCCGTAACCAGTGGTTGCACTGTTAGTGGCGTAGGCCCTGACATAGTAACGTGTCCCGGGTGTCAGTCCGGTTATGCTGCTGGAGAATGATCCGGTGCCTGTTCCGTCCTCGCTGTGAGCCCCCTGGATGGTGGGATTCGGGTTTGTGCCCCAGCATATACCTTTTGCAGTCACAGTCCCACCGCCTGCAGAGGTTACGTTACCCCCGGAGGTTGCCCCGCTCAGGCCGATCGCTGAAACTGCGGCGGTTGTCACAACCGGCGCAGTAACTGCACTCGTCGTGAAGCTTACTTCATTCCCGTAGGCAGTCCCGACACTGTTGATGGCGTAGGCCCTGACATAATATATGGTTCCCGGAGTTAGCCCGGTTATATTACTGGTGAATGAACCCGCACCTGTACCGTTACTTGTTGATGAGCCGGGCACCACAGTGGGATTCCTTGAAGTACTCCAGCACACTCCCCTTGCTGTCACCGGCGCACCGCCCGTTGCAGTTACATTGCCCCCGGAAGCAGCCGTAGTCTGGGTAATGGCCGATACTGATGTAGTAGTAACAGTTGGTTCAACAGCTGCCGTTGTAAAAGTGATGTCATTGCCGTAGGCTGTACCGGCAGCGTTGATGGCATAGGCCCTGACATGATATGTCGTCCCGGGCTGCAATCCGGTCAGATTGCTTGTAAATGAACCCGATCCGGCTCCCTGGGTGGTACGGGAATTGCTCGTGGTCGGGTTGGCTTCCGTCCCCCAGCATACTCCCTTCTGCGTTATAGAACCGCCTCCGTCCGATGTGATTGTCCCCCCTGAGACAGCTGTAGTACCAGTCAGCCCGGATACTGCAGTTGTTGTCAGAGTAGGCAGAACGACCTCGCTGGTCTTGAAGCTGATCTCATTGCCATAGGCGGTGCCCACCCCGTTGGTGGCATAGGCTCTTACATAATAGGTCGTATTGGCTGCCAGGCCCGTTATGCTGCTTGTAAAACTGCCTGTACCCGTTCCGTCGGTTGTCCTGTTAGGTCCCGTAGCCACCGGACCTGTGGAGGTGCCCCAGCATACCCCACGGGCCGTTACCGGCGACCCGCCGTCGGAAGTAATGTTGCCTCCCGAGGTAGCAGTGGTAGTTGTAACAGCGGAAGCATCAGCAGTGGTGAGTGTCGGAACAACTGAAAGAGTGGTGAATGTAACTTCAGCACCGTAGGCTGTGCCGGATGCATTGGTCGCATATGCCCTTACATGATAGGTGGTTCCAGGAAGCAAACCTTCCAGGCTGCTTGTGAAAGCACCTGTTCCGACCCCATTCTCCGTTTTGTTGTTAGCAGTGGTAGGATTTGCCGTGGTTGACCAGCATACGCCCCTTGCTGTTATATCACCGCCGCCGTCAGCTGTTATCTCTCCGCCGGATGTGGCAGTCGTGGATGCAATTCCCGTAACTGCTGCTGTAGTAAGTGTTGCCGCAACAACTTCACTTGTGGTGAACGACACTTCATTACCGTAGGAAGTACCTTCGCTGTTGGTGGCATAAGCTCTGACGTAATATAAAGTGTTGGCTGAAAGCCCGGTTAAATTGCTGGTAAAAGCGCCAGTGCCCGTGCCATCTGTTGTCTTGGAATCCGTAATGGCGGGCTTGGCTGTTGTGCTCCAGCAGACTCCCCTGGCGGTCACTGCCGCACCTCCATCGGATGTGACATTTCCGCCGGAAGTGGCCGTTTTGGTCGTTATCCCTGACACAGCCGTGGTCGTCAGTGTCGGTGGATCCGGCTTCTTCTTGCATCCGGAAAAAGAAATGATCAGGATAGCTGCAATAGTTAACGGGATTACAGCAATGGAACAATAATATTTTTTCATCAAATTATGGATTTGTTATTGAAAATTCCAACCAGGCAGTGAAATTCCATTACACCAGCCAAATAATGTAAACTAACGTTTTTTATAATTATTATCTAAACACTAAGTACATGACAAAAATTTACAGCATTGGGTAAATTTATCTATATCGTTGCTAAAAAGCAAGTTGGAAATATAAGTGAGGCCATATTTGAAGAGACTCTTTGCTCTTCTGCCATGATTCTTGAT
>WXFD01000018.1 GCA_009877105.1 Bacteroidales bacterium | reverse complement strand
TAAGTTATTGATTGTCAGGGACTTTACCAAATTATTTCAATATTATTTATTAACTATCTTATTGACATTCAAACAATTATATTAATATTTAACGAAGTATTGTATATTACAAGTCATTAAAATCTCCCGTAAGGAGAGATGCCGGCTTCGGCGCATGAAATCATGTTTATACTGGTAAGGCTTATGTCGGAAGCCAGGCAATCATCAAAAAGGAAATCAGAATGCATCAGGTACCTGTTGCGATGAATTCCTTGCTTGTAAAGAATAACCGGCCTAACAGGAATTAATAAATAAAGTTTTTCAATGAGAATACGCCTGATCGTCATATTTGTATTCTCCTTTGTATTTTTAAAAATTCAGGGACAGACTGCTCCTGAAATTGGTTCAGTTACCCAGCCCACGTGCAGTGTTCCCACGGGAAGTGTGGTTCTCAACGGATTGCCTGCCGGAGAATGGACACTTACAAGAAGCCCCGATAATGAGGTAACATCCGGAAGCGGCCCAACCATAACCGTGACGAATCTTCCGGCCGGGGTATCGTATACTTTTACCGTTAGCACCGACGAGGGTACTTCTCCTGCATCATCTCCAGTGATCATAGACCCTCAGCCGACTCCTCCGCCAACGCCTGTGGCAATTGTTACGGCACAGCCAACCTGCACTGTTGCCACAGGTACAATTGTTGTCAGTTCTCCCCTCGGTTCAGAATTTGAATATAATATTGACAATGGATCATACCAGCCGTCAGCCACGTTTGCTGGCATTTTGCCGGGCGACCATGATATTCGTGTCAGGAGCACATCGGACAACACATGCATTTCAAATCCCGCTACTGTCACAATAAATTCCCGGCCTGAGACGCCTGCTGCACCCACAGTTGGAACCATAACCAATCCGACATGTGCGGAACCAACCGGTTCAATTGTACTGAACGGTCTACCGTCAACGGGCACATGGACTTTGAACAGGACTCCCGGCGGAAGCATTCAGGGAACCGGCACAACCACAACAGTCACAGGTCTCGCACCAAATACGTATTCCTTCACTGTAACAAATGAAGCAGGATGCACTTCCGCAGCATCGGGCAACATTGTAATCAACCCACAGCCATCGGTCCCTGATGCTGCAACAGTATCGGTTACCCATCCCACCTGTGCGGTTGGAACCGGGAGTATTACAATTACAGCGCCACTGGGGAATTACCAGTATAATATTGACAACGGTACATTCCAGTCATCTGCCCTGTTCCAGGGTATCTCCCCCGGTCAGCATACCATTCTTGTAAGAAGGTCAGCGGACAACACATGTATTTCATCGCCCGTAATCGTCACAATTAACGCCCAACCCTCAGTTCCTCCGGCGCCGGTCTTTAACATTACCCAGCCCTCATGCACGAACCCGGCAGGCACCATAGTTGTTACTTCACCGCTCGGAAATTACCAGTATAATATTGACGGCGGGCCTTATCAGGCTTCCGTAACCTTTTCCGGAATCGGATCCGGTGATCATTATGTAAGGGTTAGGAGTTCAATTGACAACACATGTGTTTCAGTGCCCGCACTGGCCAGGATTGATCCGCAGCCTGTCATACCCGGAGCTCCGGTACAGGGATCAGTCATCCAGCCGACATGTACAGTTGCAACAGGAAGTATTTCGCTTAACGGCCTTCCTTCTACCGGTACCTGGACGCTAACACGAACACCGGGGGGAACGGTAGTTACCGGGACTGGTACAAGTATCACAATTGGTGGACTGCCTCCAAATACATATTCATTCACGGTAACAAACGAATACGGATGTATCTCGCCTCCCCTTACCAATGTTGTGATCAATTCACAACCTGTCACTCCTGCGGCACCCGTCGCAGGATCAATCACACATCCTTCCTGCCTGATTTCAACGGGAAGTGTAGTATTGAACGGACTCCCATCAAGTGGAACCTGGACCCTGACCAGAACGCCCGGCGGAACAACCTATACTGGTTCGGGAACGACTACAACCATTACAGGCCTGCCTGCAAACACATATACCTTCACTGTAACTAATGCTGACGGATGTACATCAGCTTCAACGAACAATATTGTCATTAATTCACCTCCTCCTGTTCCGGCAGCTCCTTCCGTAGGAGCAATCACCCAGCCATCATGTGCCGTGTCAACAGGCAGTGTTGTAATTACCGGCTTGCCATCAACAGGTACGTGGGTATTAACAAGGACCCCGGGCGGTAACACCTATACCGGCACAGGAACATCAATAACAATATCAGGCCTTGCAGCCAATACCTATACCTTTACGGTCACAAATTCATCGGGCTGCACTTCGGCCCCATCCGGCAATGTGGTCATAAATGTCCGGCCTGCGACTCCCCAGTCACCTTCTGTCGGTTCAGTAACCCAGCCTGACTGTGCCAGGGCAACCGGCAGTGTTGTATTAAACAACCTTCCTTCAGAAGGTACATGGATATTGTCAAGGACCCCCGACGGGGCTACAATGTCCGGAACCGGCACAACGACAACTGTCTCAGGGCTTGCAGCCAATACTTACACATTTTCCGTAACAAATGCAGCCGGCTGTGTTTCAAATCCGTCGGCGAATGTTATAATAACCACACAACCAGAAACTCCATTACCGCCCGTGACAGGCGCAATTACTCAACCCGATTGCAACACTTCAACAGGCAGCCTGGTTGTCAGTGGTTTGCCATCTGCCGGTATATGGACCCTGACGAGAAATCCCGGAGGTGTGTCAACATCCTCTTCAGGAACCAGTATCACTCTTCATGGTATTCCTCCGGGAAATTATACTTATGTAGTTTCAAATGCAGCAGGCTGCACATCAGCTCCATCAGCCAGTGTTATTATAAATGCCAGCCCGGTAACCCCGGCCGCTCCAGCGGCAGAAACGATTGTCCAGCCCGGATGTTCAACAGAAACAGGCAGCGTGACCCTGAATGGATTGCCTTCAGCAGGAACATGGACGCTGGTCCGTAATCCCGGCAATATAAGTACAACGGGCACCGGGTCAAGAACCACTATAACCGGACTTTTACCCAATACTTACACTTTTACCGTAACAAATGAATCAGGCTGTACCTCGCCGGTATCGGCAAATGTGATAATCAATCCCCAGCCGTTAACACCCGTGCCTCCGAATATCGGCTCCGTAACGCACCCTTCCTGTACAAATGCCATGGGAAGCATTGTCTTGAACGGCCTTCCTGCATCAGGTGTATGGACCATAACAAGGGCACCCGGGGAAATCAGATATTCAGGTACAGGTGCAACCACAACAATCCACGACCTTCCTTCCAATACTTACAGGTTTACCGTAACAAATGAATCAGGCTGTACATCCGCACCCTCGGGTAATGTAACAATTAATCCGCAACCCCCTACTCCTGCCGCTCCCGTAATTGGAAACATTAATCATCCGACTTGCAATAACGCTACCGGAACTGTCGCTCTTGACGGATTACCCGAGTCCGGAACATGGACCCTGACGGTTAGTCCCGGTGGTACTACCTACAGCGGAACAGGAAACAGCTTCAGTGTTGCAGGACTTTCGTCGGGCAGATACACTTTTACAGTAACGAATTCATACGGATGTATTTCAAGCTCAAGTTCAAATGCGGTAATAAATTCCCAGCCGCCAACCCCCTCTGCTCCGACAGTCGTCAGTATCACACAGCCTGTTGAATCCCGTCCGACCGGCAGTGCAGTTCTTGGCGGATTGCCTGCATCAGGAACATGGGTGCTGACACGAAGTCCTGGCGGAAATACAATAACCGGAACAGGAACAAGGTCAGCAATATCGGGTCTTCCCGCGGGTATTTACACTTTTACGGTCACCAACTCATATGGATGCACATCTTCCCCATCTCCGGCTGTTGGCATCTATACACTCAAGGCAACCGGTCCGGGCGATAAAATACTTCGTCACAATGATACAATCAGAATCGGAAATTCCGAAGCCGGTTCGCTTTCAATCAGAATTGAATCAAATGCAGAATGGACGGTAAGTGAAAATTCAATGTGGATGAAAGCTGTGAAAGAACCCGGTACTTCTGTGATAAAAGTCACATATCTCGACAATATCTCGGTGTTTGAAAAGATCGGTGCATTAAAGATACATTATTCCCTTAATCCTGAAATGGTGCTTTTTATTAGTCAGAAAGGAAGGGTTTCCCGGTTAAAAGAATCAAAACTGGAAGCTGTATCCATATATCCCAATCCGGCAAGCACATTGCTCAATGTTGATCTGCCAGGGGAGAAATTTGACAGGATAGTAATTGCAATCACCAACAAGCTGGGTAATACTGTATTCATTAAAAATTATTTCAGGTTTGATCCGGGAAACAAAATAGAACTGAATATCTCGGGATTTCCAGATGGTCAGTATTTTGTAACCATCAGTGATGGGGAGGATCATAAAACCCTGACCCTGATAAAACACTAAAGCAGTAAGAATACCATTCTACTTGCCACCGGCACTGGCTATTTCTGATGCCTGTATCACCATGCTGAGAATATGATCTTGCCCCATGCCAAGTATCTCGTTATTTACAGTAACGTGACCATCCAAGCCGCTGAATAGTTTCCATGAAGGGGTATTGTCCTTTTGTGCATTCACTGAATAATATGCATCTGCCTTAATAGTCTGGACAGGTATCCCGAACAAAAAGACTGTGATCTCCGGTCCCGTAATTACCTTAAGATCTGCAGCATCTGTCACCAGCGGTGTGATATAATCAAAGTTTTCAGAGTGGGCCAGACGATCGTCGGACCATGAGGCACTTAGATAGCGGGCAGCCGTGCTAATAGTTCTGTCCTGGCGTACGCCTGAAGTGATTGCAGATGATGCTGTACCCTTGAAACCACAGTGTATTTTTACCTCTGCAACAAAGACAAGGCTGTCGATTATTATCGGAGAATGAATAAACTCGGCTGCAACTTTGCCCGATGCCCCGCTAAAAGCCCGGGTAGAGGTAAGTGTCACCTCATCGATCTTTTCAAGGGTCGTGGCAAAAACAATCCCGGTAAGCCTGTTGGATTTAAAATCCATTCCGATGTCGATATTCGTTGTTATTCCCACTGCCCCGTCAATGACGGCATTGCATGCCCCATCATCGCAAATACTTAACTTATCCAATGTAACTGCCAGTCCTTCAAACGATTTGCTCGTATCCTTGATTTTAACTCCATCCGCTTTAAATTTTAATCTGAAATCCTTTTCAAGCAGCTTTCTCTTTAAGTTGATCTTTCCTTCCTTTATTGCGTCAGGGAGGAGTGCGGGAACGGTTCTGACCGTCAGAAGATTTCCCTCAGAATGGATACTGTTCACTTTTCTGAGCGAACCATAGGGCGTATTTTCTGAAATGCCGATGACCAGAATGCTTTTATCAGTGATTTTTTCAATTTCTCCTGTTTTATCTGTAAAGACCATCTGATCGGAAGTAATTTCATTCAATGAAGAAAGTTCACGTTCCCCCAGGAAAACAACGTTACCTGAGTATGTAATGTCCCCAATCTTAATTCCCCAGCTGAATTCCTCTCTCCTGCAGCCGGCAATGAGAATAATCAGAATGAACAATGCAGCAGACTGTATTAATCTTTTGTGAATCATATGCCCTAGTTGAAGGTTTTATACATTTTCCCGGTAACTTTTCTTTTTCCGATCGTGGAGTGAATGAATCCATACACTGAGGCAAGTGTCAAACTTCCTGTAACATAGACTGAGGTGTCAAGTTTCCGTGTTTTGTCATATAATGCTCTTGCCTGTTCTTCTGTCTCAGCAATTTTTGACAATGAATAATATTTATTTGCTTCTGATTTCAGATATGCCGTCCCTGCAGACAGAATTGCTGCAATCGGTACAGTAACAGCCTGTGTTATTGTGTAACGCTGTCTTTTGGCCACAAGCGCGTTGTTGTATGGAAGGCTGAATCTGAGCATGGGATCCATTACATGATAATTCGTATTCCCTGTGAACCCAATCGGATTATTTTTCGTTTCCTTAATACCTGAGCCGGTAAGCAGCCTGAGTATCTCCTTGTTTTTCTGAATTTTTGCAATGGCAACCGGAGTGAGTCCCTGGTCGTTTTTTTGCCTGACGCTTGCTCAGTGGTCCAATAACTGCTCCGCAATTGTCTGGTTATTCAGCTCTGAAGCAATGTGTAACGGGGTATATCCTGAATTGCCTGCTATGTCAGCAACAGCTCCCTTTGCCATCAGGAATGCGGATAGCCGGTATTCGTTAAGAAAAGCTGCCAGGTGCAGGGGAGCCAGTTCCATTTTATTCATAAGGTTCAGGTCTGCACCCTGATTGATGAGGCATTTCGCGTATTCAAAGTCCCTGTTCAGAATCGCCATATGCAGGGGACTGTTCCCGTTCCTGTCCTTTTTGTCAATTGAATTACCGTTCTTTTTTAACAGGAAAACCGAATACTCATCCACGATGGTTCCATTCAGCAAATGGAAGACATTACCGCCATTAATCCCTGCCAGGTCATTTCCTCCTCCATTCAGTATTGATTCCCTGAATAATGCCGTATCATTTTCCTCAATGGCCTTAAGCAGCATGTCATTAAAGCTACTGGCAGCAGTTTTTCCGGAAGTTGGGGGTAATAATTTCAGCAAATAATCCTCAGCAATGTCTGATTCAGGTTTTCCTGCAATGGTTCCGACCGATGCCGCAAGGTCTTCCATCTGGATTTCACTTTTTCCGGGGCCCGGTTCATTGTGACTTATCAAGGTATCACTTATTTTTATTTCTGACTGTATTCCGGCATCGTCTGCCATATTTGTGATTGAAGTATACACCTCAACACCTGTCGCTTCTCCGGTTATTGTCTGGTCACTTATTATTACCTGCGGCGGATGGTAGGCAACCAGGGTGGGAGGAGCTTTCGTCTTTTCAGGAACCAGGTAAGCGCCGGTTGGTTTGTCAACCTTTATTTTTTCAATGATAACGGGCACTCTTGCAACAATAGCCGGATCCGACTCAGTAACAACACCATTTGCAGCAGAATCGACAAAACTGTAATTAACCGGTTTTATAAAACCTGTTGCAGTATATAATCTAAATAAGGAAATATCAGAGGTTGGGAAGGCCAGTTTTTCAATCTGTGGTGTCTTCCTGTTTGAAACATTTGACGGCTGGATCTTTTTGTTTATGGGGGTTCGTTGAACCGGGGCCGCAGAAATATCGGGTTGTTTGGTTGATTGTGTATCTTTGCGCACTGAAGTATTATCCGTGGCCGGGGCTTCTGCAACTGATATTCTTTTATTTGGCACCGGTGTCAAAGATTCCTCCTTTGTTGCTGCAGCAGATGCCTGAGCCGTTTTTGGATAATTGTAACCAGGTTCTGCCTGAGTTACTTCAGGCGTTAATGCCTCTTTTTTAACCGGAAATTCCTGTGAAGGTTTTACCGGCCTGGCCCTAGATGAAAGATTGGAAAGGGAATAAACTTCAAAGGTTTTCTCAAACCGTCTTGTCAGTGTGCCTGTACCTGTTTTGTATTCGACAGTGAATTTGTAGGTACCAAGAACATCGAGATCAGGAATAATGATCGCTGTAAAATCTTCATTTGTCCATAACGACCATGATAATAATTTATCATCGATCCCTGTCATCCCTTCTGTTGGGATCTCAAGTCTGTACCTGTAGGTGGTTATCAATGAGCTTCTGGAAAAGCTGAGGTCAATCCTGTCATTCAGTTTAATTCTTGCCGGAACACTATAGAAGAAATAAATGGGTCCAAGCTGTAAGACAGGTAAAGTTGCTTCTTCAGACATTTTACCACGATCCGGCACAGTGAAACTCAACAGAGGAATTAATAATATCCTGAAAAAACAATTTATCATTAACCGTAAACTCTGTTCTTAATATCCGCCTTCAGGACAATTCCCGAATGATTTACCGAAAAATAAAGAGTATAAGTTAAAAGAAATTAGCAATCTATCATAATAATTTTGATGAAACCTTTTGAAAAATTGACCTGGGTGCGAGTACTTTTGATTTTATTCCTTTCAGTCAGCCTGAAATGGCCGGTTTATCTCATCAGGAGGGTAACGGCAGATCTTGTCATGAGCGGCAATTATTGCGAAATTAAGCTGCATTATGTGTACAGGGCATATCTGGCAGGCCGCAGCCGGCTTTCAGAAGCGGGATCTGATCAATCAATCCTTTCATGAACGAATTGCTCGTGAACAGGTGGTTTTCCGGAAAAGTTCCGCCGGGCAGCATAGTTCATACCAGTAAGCATGGAATCCGATGCACGGATCAAAAAAGGGACCTCTGAAATCAGGGTCCCTGTAATGCCTTATTGCGTTAATTTATCTAGCCGAGATATCCTTTAAGCAGGCGGCTCCTTGATGTATGCCTTAATCTGCGTATGGCTTTTTCCTTGATCTGCCTGACTCTTTCTCTTGTAAGGCCGAATTTCTCTCCTATCTCTTCGAGAGTCATCTCCTGGCAGCCAATTCCGAAGAAAAACCTGATTATATCCCTTTCCCGCTCGGTGAGGGTAGCAAGGGCCCTGTAAATCTCCCTGCTGAGGGATTCATCCATCAGGAGTTTGTCGGCAACCGGGGAATCAGTGTTGGTGAGTACATCGAGGAGGCTGTTGTCCTCACCTTCGATAAATGGTGCATCAACCGACACATGCCTGCCTGACACTTTAAGGGTGTCGGTTACTTTTTCCTTCGGCAGCTCAAGAACTTCAGCGAGCTCTTCGGGTGAAGGCGTACGTTCGTACTCCTGTTCAAACCGCGAAAAGGCCTTGTTTATTTTATTAAGTGAACCAACCTGGTTAAGAGGAAGCCTGACTATCCGCGACTGTTCTGCCAAAGCCTGAAGGATTGACTGCCTGATCCACCATACGGCATATGAAATGAATTTAAAACCTCTCGTTTCATCAAACTTCTCGGCTGCCTTGATAAGCCCGAGATTTCCCTCATTAATAAGATCCGGAAGACTTAAACCCTGATTCTGATATTGTTTGGCGACCGATACAACGAACCTGAGATTAGCTTTGGTAAGTTTTTCAAGGGCTGACCTGTCTCCTTTCTTTATTCTCTGCGCCAGTTCAACTTCTTCTTCCACCGATATCAACTCCTCTTTACCAATTTCCTGCAGATATTTGTCCAGTGATGCACTTTCTCTGTTTGTTATGGATTTGGTAATTTTTAGCTGTCTCATTATGTCTCCAAAAAAATTTCCGCGAAGTTACTACTTTTACAATATATAAACAAATTAAAATAAAGAATGTTGATGGCCAGAATACTTTTATTTGCCGGTATACTGACCATCAATCACTTCAATCCGGGGAATCCCTAGTTCCTGAAGGAATAGCTGAAGAATGTCCCGTCAGACTGAATGCCCTCTATCGATTTCAGATTGGACTCATTATCACTTGCACTGCGAACTTCGGACGCGTTCTTGACCTTCCTTCCGTTTATGCTCAGGATGATATATCCTTTTTTTACTCCCAGGTCCTTCAATTTCCCGTCCTTGAGTTCAGCAACTTTCACACCGTAGTCGATGTTGTACTTTTCCCTGTCGGATGACCCCAGCGACTCAAGCCGTGCACCGAAGACAGTCCCGCTGCCGCTCATTTCACGGGTTACAACGCTTGTATTTCCGGCAATGTTTTTCAGGACAATCGGAACTGTGTTCTCTTTCCCGTTCCTAATGTAGGTAATGCTGGCCCTGTCGCCCGGGCGGAATTTTCCAACCTGCTCCTGAAGCTCTGACGGAGATGCCACTGAAACGCCGTTGAATTTTATAATAATATCATTTTCCTTCAGTCCTGCGGCCTCGGCTGCACCATTGGGAACAACATTGCTGATTTTTGCACCCCTGACCTCGTCAAGCTTCAGTTTCTTTGCATCATCCTGCGACACATTGGTGATATTAACTCCTATAATGGCCCTCTGTACTTCGCCAAACTGTTTAAGATCTTCAACAACTTTCCTGACTATTGTAACCGGTATTGCGAACGAATTGCCCGCATATGCGCCGCTTGGAGAAACAATTGCCGATGTGATGCCGACAAGCAGCCCCCGGGTATCGACCAGGGCGCCTCCGCTGTTACCCGGGTTAAGGGCGGCATCTGTCTGTATGAATGATTCGATCCTGAGATCGGCATCAAGAATACCCAGACTCCTTCCCTTTGCGCTTACTATCCCGGCGGTGACCGAAGATGTCAGGTTGAAGGGATTGCCGACTGCCAGTACCCATTCCCCGATTTTCAACTGGTCCGAGTCTCCGTATTTAATGAAAGGAAGGTTATTAGCCTTTATTTTTAACAATGCTATGTCAGTTGTAGGATCGCGGCCAATGATTTCAGCTGTGAAAACCCTGTTGTCATTTAATTTTACTTCAACGTTATCAGCATTATCAATAACATGATTGTTTGTAATAATATAGCCGTCATCTGAAATAATCACCCCTGAACCATATCCTGCAACCTCCCTTGGCTTGGAATAGCGGTCCCCGTAAAACCATTCCATAATGGGATTGCTGGCCTGGGGGCCAACCATCGATTTTGTAGTCACATGAACAACCGCATGGACCGTCTGCTCAGCGGCATAGGTAAAATCCACGGGACGCTCCTGCATCGAAAGGGATGTAAGATAGGTATCAGCGCCCCGCAGCTCAATACCCGAGCTGTCCCTGGCAACTGCTCCCACGGAATTGCTATTTATTCTGGAGTACGCAAACAGAGCAATGGCCGCACCAAGAACAGCCATTGCAAACGCACCAATCAAATTCTTTGCTTTCATAATCATAATATTATTTCTTGTACTTCTGTTTTTCCGGATTTTTCAGATAATTTATCTTCTTAAAAGAATAAATATCTTTATAACCGATTTTAAAAACATTTGTTTAACAAAGTTCATGCATTTTTTTCTTGTTCCTGATTTATCTGCAAATATTTAACACCACTTTAACAATGAATATGATCACCTTTAACAAGTTCCAGGGGACAGGAAATGATTTCATTATAATAGACAATCGAAGGGATATTTTCAATCCCGGCAACCATAAACTGATAAAGGAACTCTGCGACAGGAGATTCGGAATAGGAGCCGACGGACTGATTCTCATCAACAGTGCAACAGCTGAATATGATTTTGAGATGAAGTATTTCAACCCCGACGGGTATGAGGGAACAATGTGCGGAAACGGGGGCAGATGTGCCGCCGGCTTTGCAAAAAGGAACAATATTGCCGGTACAAGTATAGTATTCAGGGCTTCGGACGGAATACACCGGGCAGTCGCCGATGCAGGATCAGTAGACCTCAAAATGACCGATGTCGGGAATATTTCAAGGATCGGAAATAATTATTTCATCAATACCGGGTCACCGCACTACCTGGTCTTCCACAACGATATCGACAGCCTGGATGTTAACACTGAAGGGAGAAAGATCAGGTATTCCGCTGATTTTCACCCGGACGGAACAAATGTAAATTTCATTCAGCCTGTGCCGGGAGGAATATACATCAGAACCTATGAAAGAGGAGTCGAATATGAAACACTTTCATGCGGAACAGGCGCAACTGCTTCTGCCATTGCAGCAGTATTGACTGGACAAATTGTCAGTTCGCCTGTAAATGTCAGGACCAGAGGCGGCAGCCTTAGCGTAAAATTCATCGTCCGTAAAGAGATGATCACTGACGTCTGGCTCTCGGGCCCTGCAAAATTTGTATTTGAAGGCAGAGTTGAGATATGACCTTGTTTATTAAAGCAAGCCTGGGTACTTGAACAATGTACTGAATTAAATTCTGTGTTTCTGCTCCTGTTAAACAGCAGCTTTCCTGCAAAGCTGCATGGCGTCAAATCTGATCTGCGATGACAAAGGAAAATCTGTTTGGCAAGACTCTCAATGAGCTGATTTCCGTAACAAAAAAGCTTGGCATGCCCGGATATTCTGCCAGGCAAATGGCCGAATGGCTGTATGGAAAAGAGATACGGACTATTGAAGAAATGACCAATATTTCAAAAAGAATGAGAAATCTTCTTTCGGCGGAATATGAGTTCGGTCTTTCAGAACCGGTCAGCGTTGCCGAAAGCCGTGACGGCACAAGGAAGTATCTGTTCAGGGTATCTGGCGGGAATTATGTTGAGTCAGCATTCATCCCCGACAGGGAAAGGGCCACAATATGCATCTCATCGCAGTCCGGATGCAAAATGGGCTGTATCTTCTGCATGACCGGGAAGCAGGGATTCCAGGGTAATCTGAATTCAAATGAAATACTGAATCAGTTCCGAAGCATACCGGAATTCAGGAAACTGACCAACATAGTATATATGGGAATGGGCGAACCCCTTGATAATCTGCATGAGGTCATAAAAAGCCTGGAAATCCTGACGGGTGAATGGGGATTTGGCTGGAGTCCTCACAGGATAACGGTAAGCACCGTCGGGATCAGTGACAGGATCAGGGAATTTCTTGAAAACACCAGGGTCAACCTTGCAGTGAGCCTTCACTCCCCTTTTGAAGATGAAAGAAGGATGCTGGTCCCAGTTCAGAAAACAAACCCCATAAAGGAAATACTGACCCTGATACGGAACTTCGATTTTGACAATCAAAGGCGGATCTCGTTTGAATACATTGTTTTCAGGGGTATCAATGACACTCCGCGCCATATCAGGGAGCTTGCAAGGATACTGGATGGCATCCGCTGCAGGATCAATCTGATCCGCTTCCATCCTGTTCCGGGTTCGGAGCTTGAGAGCCCAGAACCTGAGGAGCTCATTGAATTCAGGGATGCATTGACAAAAAAAGGCATTTTTACAACTATAAGGGCAAGCCGGGGCATTGACATCCAGGCAGCATGCGGTCTTCTTTCCACCTTGAAGCAAAACAAAACTGACAGGTAATGTACAGGAAGCTGATAATAATAATAAGTATACATATCGTTCTTAACCTGAACGGGCAGGAAAAAGCGCTTGACCTGATACTGTCAGATTCCTCAATGTCGGGTGCATCGGTGTCAATGTGTATCCTTGATGCGGGAAGCGGAAACACGGTTTTTGAATATAATCCCACGCAAAGCCTAATGCCTGCCTCGACAATGAAACTCATTACTTCCCTTGCCGCACTGGAGCTGCTCGGCCCCGCCTACACCTTTACGACAAGCCTGGGCTACACAGGTATCCTCGACAAAAGAACCGGCAAACTGGAGGGAGATATCATTATAACCGGAGGAGGGGATCCGGCTCTCGGATCATCATACTTCAGGGATCATTATGGTGATTTCATAAATGACTGGATCGGTGAGATCAGAAAAGCAGGGATCAGGGAAATTGCAGGAAAAGTCATTGTTGATGATTCGCGGTACGACAACGAGCCGGTTCCCTCAAAATGGCTGTGGGAAGATCTTGGAAATTATTATGGTGCCGGAGCCTTCGGATTGTCGGTTTTTGACAACACCTATGAGGTCCATTTCCGGACAGGAGGTACCGGCACGATTCCCCGGATAACCAGGATCAATCCGCCGGAAGCGGCAACTGAACTGACAAACAAACTCCGGGCCGAAGGCAGCACCGACAATGGCTATGTTTATGCCGCTCCTTACAGTAATACAGGTTGGATTTCAGGAACCATCCCTGTAAACAGAAATGATTTTGTTCTTCGGGCTTCAATACCTGATCCTCCCCGTTTGCTGGCCAGTATTATCAGGAACAGACTGGATTCAGCAGGAATAAGAATCCAGGGAGGCCCTTCAACCTCAAGAATTGAGAATAGGGTTCCCGGGGATATTGTAATCATAGCCCGGACAAATTCTCCCCGGCTTGACAGCATAATACGGATACTGAATCATGAAAGCGTAAACCTTTATGCGGAACACCTGGTGAGAGAGCTGGGCCGGGTTTTCATGAACAACGGATCAACTGCTTCCGGAACAGGCATTGTATTGAAGTTTATGAAAGAGGCAGGAATAAATACAAAAAGTGTGTTCATTGAGGACGGGAGCGGTTTGTCACCATTCAATGCTGTAAGTGCCAGGACATTGGTCTCTCTCCTGTGCTACGCAGTGAACAGGGAGTCATATTTCAATCAGTTCATTTCATCGCTTCCCCGGGCAGGTAAAGACGGCACGCTGGCGGGGTATTTCAAAGATCCTGTATTCAGCTCCCGGTTAAGGGCCAAGAGCGGATCACTGACGCGAACCCGCAGTTACGCGGGATATATTGAAACAATGTCGGGCCGTGTTCTCGCCTTCAGTATCATAATAAACAATTTTTCAGGTCCGCCGCGCAGGATCGTATCGGGGATAGAAGAAATATTGAAAGAGACTATATTGCAAAACTGACTTTTTAGCAGATTCTTCCTGACAATAAACTATATTTGCGACTTTTGCCAACGATCAATGAATACGAAAGTAGCTGTCAGGAAATGCACGGTTTATGATGTTAATGAGGTTTATACTCACATTTCCCGGATATTTGGATTCTGCGGCGGGCCAGGCCTGAGGAACAGGACAGTTCTTTTAAAACCCAATATTCTTTCCGACAATCCACCGGAAAAATGCATCAGTACACATCCCGTGGTCGTTGAAGCCATGGTCAGGTTCCTCCGCGATGAAGGAGCAAAAGTTGTTCTCGGCGATTCACCGGCCATTCATACCAGGGGGTTCAGGGCTGAGAAGTCGGGAATTGAAAATATCTGCAGGGAATACGGGATCGAATGGATTGATTTTTCGATTGATGCCGCTTTGATGAAAGTCAGGGACAGAAAAATCAGGATTGCTTCAGTGATCAATGAAGTTGACTTGATAATTTCGCTGCCGAAACTAAAAAATCATGAACTGGTTTATTTTACCGGCGCGATCAAGAACACCCTTGGCCTCGTTCCGGGCTTTTCGAAGGCAAAGCTGCATGCAAGGTATCAGGACAGGGAAAGTTTCAGCAGGTTTCTGGTCGATCTCAACGAAAGAGTAACGCCGCATTTTTTCCTGATGGATGGGATCATGGGAATGGAAGGAAGGGGGCCCGGCCAGGGTACCCCGGCAAACACCGGTGTTCTGATCGGCTCGGAAAACCCGCTTGCGCTTGATATAATTGCATCGGAGATAATTGGCTACAATCCCTGGGATATACCGACTAACCGAATTGCCCTTGCCAGGGCCGTATGGCTCGGATCTCCCGATGATATTGTTTATGCCGGTCCGCCCATTGAATCCATCATAAAAAAAGATTTCCGCAGAATAATAATTGAACGCAATACAAATATTTCGATCAGGTTCCTCAGGAACAGGATCAGTTTCATGCGGAAGCTTGACCGAAGGCCGGTTTTTATACACAGGAACTGTACGTCGTGCGGGGAATGTATTAAGATCTGTCCCTCGAATGCATTAAGAATGCATGCTGAAAAACAGAATCATGTTGTTCTCAACGACGCTGCGTGTATCAGGTGTTATTGCTGCAGTGAAGTCTGCAAGCATAATGCAGTTGTGATCAGGAGAAAGCTTTTGGGGGTCTAGGCGTCGATCCTGGCATATCTGGCATGAGTTTCAATGAATTCCCTGCGCGGGGGCACCTCGTCACCCATTAGCATTGAAAAAATATGATCAGCTTCTGCGGCGCTTTCGATGGTAACCTGGCGCAGGGTTCTCGTCTCGGGATTCATGGTTGTTTCCCAAAGCTGCTCTGCATTCATTTCACCAAGCCCCTTATATCTCTGAATGCTCACCGATGATTCTTTTCCCTGTGCAAGTTCGCTGACCACGGCATCACGCTCTTCTTCGCTCCAGCAGTATCTTTCGGTTTTTCCTTTTTTTACAAGGTACAACGGCGGAGTTGCAATAAAAAGGTTCCCGCCCCTGATAAGATCCTGCATATATCTGAAAAAGAAAGTCATGATGAGGGTGGTTATATGTGAACCGTCCACATCGGCATCGGTCATTATTATAATTTTGTGGTACCTTAGCCCTGAAGTGTTGAGAGCCTTGCTGTCCTCGTCGGTACCAATATTCACGCCCAGAGCCGTGAAGATATTCTTGATCTCCTCACTTTCATAAATCCTGTGATGCATTGCTTTCTCCACGTTAAGTATTTTTCCGCGAAGTGGAAGAATGGCCTGAAATCTCCTGTCACGCCCCTGTTTGGCAGTTCCTCCGGCAGAATCGCCCTCGACGAGATAAATCTCGCACCTGGAAGGATCCCTGTCAGCGCAATCAGCCAGTTTGCCAGGCAAGCCGGAACCTGAAAATTCATTCTTGCGCTGGACCAGTTCCCTTGCTTTCCTTGCTGCATGACGAGCCGTAGCCGCAAGGATCACTTTCTGCACAATGATCTTTGCATCCCTGGGATTCTCTTCCAGGTAGTTCGTGAGCATCGTGCTCACTGCCTGGTCAACCGCCCCCATAACCTCGGAATTGCCGAGTTTGGTCTTTGTCTGTCCCTCGAACTGGGGTTCTGCAACCTTTACGGAAATGATGGCTGTCAGTCCTTCCCGGAAATCATCTCCGTTAATATCAAACTTAAGCTTTGCTGTAGCACCTGAATCTTCAGCGTATTTCTTCAGGGTCCGCGTTAGCCCTCTTCTGAAACCGGCAAGATGCGTGCCGCCTTCAATTGTATTTATATTGTTCACATAAGAATGTACATTCTCTGAAAAAGAACTGTTGTACTGAAGCGCTATCTCGACAGGTATCTCGGTTTTATCAAATGTGATATGAATCGGTGACTCAATGATCCTTTCGCGGTTGGCATCAAGATAATTGACGAATTCTACAAGCCCGAGATCAGAGTGAAATTCCATATAACGCTCCTTTCCCCCGTTCCCGTTCTCCACCAGCTCGCGCATATCCCTTAATGTCAGAACAATGCCTTTATTCAGGAAAGCCAGCTCACGCAGGCGGGCTGAAAGGATCTCAAAATTAAAATCCGTTGTCTGGAAAATCGAACGATCGGGTCTGAATTTTATTTCTGTCCCTGATTTGGAGGTGCCGCCGATCGTTTCAACATCAGTTACCGGTTTACCCTGCCTGTATTCCTGCCTGAATATCTTCCCTTCCCTCATTATGGTGGCAATAAGCTGCTCTGAAAGGGCATTGACGCATGAAACGCCGACTCCGTGCAATCCTCCCGATACTTTATAGGATCCCTTATCGAATTTTCCTCCGGCATGCAGAACCGTCATAACTACTTCAAGGGCTGATTTATGTTCCTTTTCATGCATCCCGGTGGGGATCCCCCGGCCGTCATCCTTAACCGTTATCGAGTTATCCTCATGAATCACTATATCAATCCTTGAACAGTAACCGGCAAGAGCCTCATCAATAGAATTATCAATTACTTCGTAAACAAGGTGATGCAATCCCTTTACCCCAATGTCGCCAATGTACATTGCAGGCCTTTTCCTCACGGCTTCAAGACCTTCCAGCACCTGAATGCTCTCCGCAGAGTATTCAGGACTATCCTGCAATTTTTTTTCCATTTCACTCATCTCAGTCAACAGATTATTTCATCTTTCAGAATTTATCAGTCCTGCCTTACTCCGGTTTTTCACGGCTACAGCAATAGCCAGCGACAACAGTTGTAAACACGTGCGCCAGCAAATTATTTCTACCGTAAATCACTGATGTAAAGCTTCTTAATAATCGCCACAAAGATAGCAATAATTAAACTGCCTTTAGTTAAACGATTGTTAAAAGTAATGCACAATTTCTCAAAGAAATCAACAATGAGAAGGTGTGAGAGTGAGAGTGAGAGTGAGTGTGAGAGTGAGTGTGAGAGTGAGTGTGAGAGTGAGAGTGAGAGTGAGTGTGAGAGTGAGTGTGAGAGTGAGAGTGAGAGTGAGAGTGAGTGTGAGAGTGAGTGTGAGTGTGAGAGTGAGTGTGAGTGTGAGTGGAAGAGAGAGGAGACGCGGGAGCGGGCATATGAATCAGATAATAATGCCGGAAGCTGCTGTCAATCCCCGGAAGATCCAGTCAATGCCGCTGAAGATGCTGCATGCCGGTTGTTCCGGCATCAGAGGCTGTAGCTGAAACCGGCCATCAAACTGAACATCTGCGAGGGATAAAACGCCAATTCATAATACCGTCTTGTGGAAATATTATTGACTTTCACCCAGAATGACAGTATTCTGGTATACCGGTACTCTGCACTCAGGCTCAGGTTAAAATGGGCAGGCGTTTCAATCACTTCGTCAGACAGTGTGGCCCAGCCGGTTGAACTTTGCCGTACCAGGAAATATCTCTTGCCAAGCAGGGATAGTCCCGCTCCGGCCAGTATCTTGTCCCGAAGATTATACTTCAGCTCAAAACTTCCGTTCCATACGGGCTTACCCCATGGATGGCTGTTGAATGCCAGCGTATAAGAATAGAAGTTACCCGATGTCAGGAATTTAAGCCTTTCAGAAATATTTCCGCTCAGTTCTCCGTGAATATTGAGGATCTCGGCATCATCTGTCCTTGGAACAAAGTAATTGCCCCTTTCAATATGTCCCAGGGTATCGGGATGGGCTATATTGGCAAACAACATTAGGTCATTAACATGTGAAAATGATGCTGACAGCACATAGCTTCCCCCCATGCCGCTGTTTCCTTTAAGCCCTGCAGATATCGCAATGGAATGATCAGTGTTTTTCATCCTGAAGAGAGTGTCGGGACGCAGGAAGGGATTGAGTGAAAACATATTCAGGGGATCGTTATTCTCAAGCCTGCCGTCAAGCTTTGTAAAGAATCCCAGGTATTCGGGCACGATGGTAAAGCCAAAGCCAATATCCGGATAAAAATAAGGCCTGGCGGAGCTTTCAATATCCCGGGCCAGCACGAACCTTAACCCGAGATTGAAGTTCCATTGTCCTGTTGATCTGCGGATAAAAGGATTTGCGTGAAAAATGTACCTGGGTTTCATATGCAACGAGTCGGCCATCTTGTAATAATCAAAATCCAGAATGGCGCCTGCGTACAGCTTTTCAATGGATTTGGCCATTTCACCGGAAAAGGCAGTATGGTTGAAGGTACGATATTTTGAATAATTGAAGTAATCGTGCGACAGGCTGAAATCGTAGGAAAAATCTGCAGAATCAAGATTAGCTGATGAAAATACTGCTTTTACTCCCACATCATAATATCCAGTTTTAATTTCCTTCTTATCAGGCTTATAGAGATATGCAGGTTCATCTGTTTTGAAGCCGTATGCATACCTGGTTTTCTGGTCATAATCCACGGAAAGTCCCAGGATGCTGTTTCCCAGAAACTTCTTTCCATATATTGATGCTTCGTTATCCATAAAACCTGCAAAAACTCTTTCAGGAAAGAACCGTAGGGGGAGTTTTCCGAAAGAGGAAAGATGCCTGCCATAAAGGCCGATGGCTCCCTGTCTTGAACGGTGACTTGAAATGCTGAGTTCCGCCAGTGGTGTTGCATAATTGCCCAGCCCAAGCTTTACATAACCCTTGTAAAGCTTTGGCAGCGGATCAGAAAGAAGTGCCGCAGGCTTTATTGTACTGATGCTGAACTCGGGTGAATAAGGCCTCGACAGCACATTGTAACTGAACCTCGGGATTACCCTGACGGTATCATCAATTTCAGGCAGGTAGCTTTTTTTCTTAAAATCAGCCAGTGAAGGCTTATATGGGTTATACAAGGTAATCTCTCTCCGGAGGTCCTGCTCTTTTTTCTGTGCTGCCAGGTCGGGGGAAAACAGAATTATGATTGAAAGAGTGGCTGATATAATATTTTTTATCGTCATGGCTTGTTGTTTTCTGATTCTGTTATCATCCGTATAATTTTTCTTTAAAAGTCCGGATGTCCGTCTTATCCGTCGGGCAGGGATCCACGCATTACTGAAAGCGTTTATATTCATTCGTTTCTGTGTTTCTGGTCAATCATGCGGATCATATTTCTGCATCAGTCAGATACGTCATAAAAGCAATTTAGTTTCCTTCATCCATCCCTGCCAGCTTTGATCTGACCTCGTCAAGGATTCCGTCATCACTTATGGTGTAATATTCCCTTAGGCTTTGCAATGTAGCTCTTGCTTGCAGTGTATCCCCTTTTTTTATGCTGATGTCGGCAAGTAACAGGAACATTTTGGCCATCCAGTACTGGTGTGGTGAATTCTGACCGATGAACTGGTTAACCACTTTTTCAGCTTCATCGGTATTGCCTCTCAAAAAGAGTATTTCAGCCACCCTGTATTTCGATTCGGCACCTTCGATACTTACTATTTCCGTTGCCACCTTTCTGAAATCGGCCAGTGCCTCATCATACTGATTCAGACTGTAAAGAGCCTTGGCGCTGATAAAAACAGCTTCCCGGTTAAGTTCTTCCGGCATACCGGCAGAATTCCTGATTTTCCGTGCCACTTCGATGCTTTTCCGGGCGTCTCCTTCCTGGTAGGCTGCCCTAAGCTGTCCTTTCAGGGCTGCAACCCGCATATCGGAAGTAACAGCAGTCTTTTCCAGTCTTTCATAATATCCGGAAGCCTCCGCATACTCCTCCCTTTCATAAAGCAAATCCGCAGCTGAAATCAGGGCCTGTTCGAGAAACGGATTGTTGGGAACTTCTGCGACCTGCCTGTACAATGTCAGTGCCTCATCCCTGTTGCCGCGTGACGACATCAGGCATTCAGCCAGGTAGAATTGGGCGTTGAGCCTGAAACTGCCATATGAGAACTCACGCAGATAGTTCCTGAAAACTTCAGCAGCGCGGTCATATTTCCTTTCCATATAAAGATTCTCTCCCGAGGCATAGAGCAGTGAATCCTTTTCAGTTGCACTGACATCACCGTAACCGATCGTCTTCACGTATGAAAAATAACCTTCCACGTCATTTATCTCAACGTAGGCATTTTTAAGGCCGGTCAGTGCATAACGTGCCTCGGGTGTTGATTTGTAATTCTCGATTACTTTTTTGAACTGTGCAATGGATTTTTCATTCTCGCCAAGGTTGAAATACAGCAAACCAAGCTGGATGGTTGCCCGAGGTGCAAAAGCGCTGGACTGATAATTGGCAATGACATTAATGAAATCAGACTCTCCCCGCTTGAAATCCTCCAGGGCAACATAAGCCCTGCCCCTTTCAAAAATCGCACTGGGCACATACGATGAATTCGGGTATCGTGAAATGAGTGAGGTCAGTATATCGATCTTTCCCTTCTGATTATTACTCAGCCCAAGACAGAATCCTTTCTGGTACATGGCGTAGTCTGCATCGGTCCTGCCACTCTCTATAACCTTGTCATAGTAGCTGATTGCCATGGGATAGTTGGTCGTAATAAAGTAACAGTCAGCTATTCTGATTTTCGTATCTGTGAGTATCTCCGGTTTGGCATTTGGAGCCTCCGATTCAAAGCTTCTGAAGCTGGCGAGGGCACCGGGATAATTCTGAAGGTTGAACTGAGAATAGGCCAGATTATACCTTGCCAGAGCATATTCACCCAGGCGGGCTGCACCGGGTATGCCCAGAAAGGTTTCAAAATCATCCCTGGCCCCTTCATATTTGCCTGACCTGTACTCTGCTTCGCCTCTCCAGTATGTGGCTCTTGCCATCAGGTCACGGTTATATTTCCCGTATGAAAGCGATTTGTTGAACATGGTTATTGATTCTTCGACTTCCATATTCTTCAATAGTTCAAGCCCGCGGAAGAAAGCCACTCTCTGGTAAGCCTCCCCAAGCCGGCCATCCTTGTTCCTGATCCTGTCGAGGGCAGTTATTGCGGCTTTATAGTTCCTGATCTCCGAAAATGTAGCAACAAGATAATTATAAGCTTCTTCTATCTTGTCGGAAGCAGGATAAAGTTCAATATATTCCTGGAAGGCTGCGATGGCTTCACCGAAGGGAGAAGATGAAGTCTCATAGGTAAGCTTGGCAAAATTAAAAAGTGCATCTTCTTTAAGATTGTTGTCAAAATTCATCTGCGAAGCCTGTCCGAAAGCAAACTGTGCCCTCTTCTTGTCGCCCGTTTTCAGATAGCAGTCACCCAGGACATACCATATGTTCTGACTGAGGGCATCTGATTTTGCTGAGGTTGAAGACAACACCTGGATTGCCCTGTCATAGTTCCCGGTTTTGTAATAACAGTATCCAAGCTGGTATTTGTCTTCCCTTTCGGTCGTTTTTGCCTTTGCAGCATACTGCTCAAGGTATTTCAGCGCCTCCCTGTAATTTTCCTTTTTGTAATTTGCATCCCCGATAAAACGGTATAACTCCACTGCCCGTTCAGGCGGTGCCGACTGGAGGAGATCCGGACCGGTTCTCAGAATTTCGTCGTAGTCTTTGTTGAGATATAAAATCTGGATGATATAAAAGGGCACAATCGGACCAAAGGTTTCGTCATCTTTAAGCCTTGAAAAACCCTCAAGTGCGGTTTCATACATTTTATCCTCGTAAGCTATCTGGGAATAGTAATAAATTGCAGGGGGTGTATATTCCGTGTCAATATCCTTGATTTCGGCAAACATGAGTTGTGCTTTCTGTTTATCGCCTTTCATATAGAGGGAATACCCGTAGCGGAATGAATATTCGGGCAGCCGCGAACTTTTCAGTTCCATCCGGTCTACTGATCCGTAGTATTCCGAGGCCCTCCGGTAATTCTTGTTCTGATAAAAATAATCTCCGAGCGACATATATGCTTCATTGATCCTCGGACTTTCAGGATGAGCTTTCAGGTAAGTCCGCATCCTGTACTCAGCATCAGGATTGAAAAGTCTCAGGGCTGACAATGCTGCATGATATTCGGCCTCGGCCATGCGAATCTTTTCTGCCTTGTCTCCGTTCCTGATGTACGAGTCAAAATATTTAATCGCAGGAACATATTTTTCTTTGTAAAACAAATCCATTCCCCTGTTGAACTCAGAATCAAAATCGTTTTCGGAAAATGACATCTGGGCATTAGCCGCCATACCCGGCATGATCATAATAAATGATACCAGCAGGATTTTCAATTTATTCATAACTTCGAATTTTTGGCCGGTCAGCTTCCGCAAATCCCCGGTACAGGAACCTGAGGTCGATAAGTAAAATACTGATAATAAGCCATCTGAAACCTATTTCCTGATTTCTCAGATACATGCAAAAATACAATTATAAAACGCCTCATTCAGGGCTTTATTACGGATTTTATCAACATATAAATGTTAGTTATCAATTCTTTCACTAATTTGCGTTGCCAAACAATCAAGATGGAAGAGTCTCCTACATACGAGAGAATTATTGACCTGAAGGAATGTAAAATATGGCAGCAGGACAATCTGGTTTTATCGGATGTGAGCCTGAGTATCTGCAAAGGGGAGTATCTGTACCTGGTTGGAAAGGTCGGCAGCGGCAAAACAAGCCTGATAAAGACGCTGAATGCCCAGCTTCCGCTCAGGGAAGGAAGCGGATTTGTAGCCGGCTTCGACCTTTCGGGAATAAAGCCCGGGGAAATACCTTTTCTTCGCAGGAAGATCGGGGTTGTATTCCAGGATTTTCAGCTGCTCATCGACCGAACCGTAAACGATAATCTTGAATTTGTCCTCAGGGCAACCGGCTGGAAGGATAAAAATCTGATAGCCGACAGGATAGATCAGGTACTGGGAAAGGTTGGTCTCGAAATGAAGGGATACAAAATGCCTCACCAGCTTTCGGGAGGTGAACAACAGCGCGTTGTCATCGGACGTGCACTGCTAAATGATCCCGACATAATACTTGCCGATGAGCCAACGGGAAATCTCGATCCGGAAACCTCGGAAGGAATAATCAGGCTTCTGAGGGATATCAGTTCCACCGGCCGGGCAGTAATGATCGCAACACATAACCATACCATCCTGAAAAAGTTCCCGGCGAGAACCATTAAATGTGAAAACGGCAAAGTGTTCGAGGTCAGGGAAGATGAGGAAATTGAGCTTGATCTTTTATGAATAAAAGATCCGGGAACAGAGCCTGACACTGGCTGAAACACAGGGATCTATCTTTTAAGATAATCATCATACAGCACCTGAAGATATGCCTTTCCGAGCATGCCGGCATATTCCGGATTTTTTCCCTCCTCAACAACAGGTTTTCCCAGCTGATGATCATAGATATAGGCAGATGAATCGGTAAGGAATGCAAATCCTTCCTTGAACGTGTA
Source organism: Bacteroidales bacterium (assembly GCA_009877105.1). Lineage (GTDB taxonomy): Bacteria > Bacteroidota > Bacteroidia > Bacteroidales > VadinHA17 > LD21. The sequence continues at coordinate 42,582 of WXFD01000018.1, read as the reverse complement.
AAAAGCAAAGGATCTGGAATCATCTGACAGAAGATCCTTACCGAAACTGAAATTGCTATACGTATCAAGCTGACGGAGCAGGGTTACAGGAATATCGACCTGGGATCCAAGCTTTGCCACTCTCCTGCCGTGCACCCTGAGGGTCCCTCCCAGCCAAAGCATGGGTATCTTGTATATCTCCGGCGAATACACAAGTTCATCAAGTGAATTCCGCCTGCAATGATCGGCAACAAGTATCACAAGTGTATTATGCCACCATTCAGCAGTCTGTGCCCATCCGATAAAATCTCCCAATGCCTTGTCGGTGTAATAAACGGAATTCCTGAACTTTGTCAGATTATCCCTGCCTTCAAAAACCGGCTTCATGGGCACCTCAAACGGCTCATGGCTTGAAAGGGTAAGCGCTACCCGGAAGAATGGTTCCTTAACATATTGCATTGAATCACGAAGTGCCTCAAAAAACACATGATCATGTACCCCCCATTTTGAATTGAAGTCCGACCTGCTGAAATTATCCTTTGTTATGATCTCACTGAACCCTGAGCTGATAACAAATGACCTGAAGTCGGCAAAGTCTATATCCCCTCCATACCAGAAGGAGCAGTGGTAGTTCATGCCATTCATGACCCTTACAAGGCTTTCAAGCGACTGTGTTTTTTTGGCCTCTTTTATTATTGAGACAGACGGTTGGGCCGGATAGCCGTTCAGTATAGCCGGCAGGGCCTTATCTGTCCTGTTTCCCGAAGCATAGAAATTTGTAAAGACCAATCCCTCTTCTATCATTTTATTGAGGCAGGGTGTTGTCAGGGGATCGCCGCCAAGAGGACCGATCAGTGCATTTCCAAAGCTCTCAAGAATGATGATGAGAATATTGGGCCTGGCAGTGGTTAAAACCATTTCAGTTGCGCCATTACTTATTGTGAGTGACCTGGTAATCTCTTCTGCTTCATCCTTATCTGCGAAAACATATGGATTACTGGCAGGCTTACGGTTGACAAAGGAGCTGCCGACATTCCATACCACATTTACCGAAGCGTGATTGGCAAACATGTTTTCGCTGAAATACACTGAACCGGCATAAATCGGGGCCACCCCAAGACCGCCGCGAATCGGTATTATCAGAGAACCGGACAAGAGCATGAAAAGCAGTGTGGCCGCAAACCTATGGCTGCGGTTGACAGGTTTGCTGAAACAGCTCCTGAATAATTTGTTGTATATTATACCGGCAGTACCTGCAAGCAACAGAATGGCGAGCAACATCAGGAATATTTTCAGGATGCTTACAGAAGCAGCCGCTTCCCTGGGGGTTTTAAGATACATAAATGGTGTGAAATCCATCCTGTATCCCCAGTAAATATAGAGGACCGAATCAACAACAATGATTACTGAAGCGGCCAGCAAAACGATCCGGGTATACCATTTCATGAATGCACTGAACCATTTACCGCTGAACCATACAAACAGTATCGATGCCAATAGGGGAAGAATCAGGATATAGCCAGTGGCAGAAATGTCGAGCCTGATTCCGTGGGTAAAAGTTCCAGCCATTGTAGTGAATCCTGCGCCAGATGCCTCACTGCAATGAGAGACCAGGAAATAGCTTCTTGCAACGATGAAGAACGACAGCCAGAAGGCACTGTAAAACAACAGGGAGATAATTTGCCTTTTCATTTACATTAAACCTGTTTCGCGCTGCCCCATACCCTGTTCAGGCTGCCTGCACGGAGATAAATTGCCGTTTTTGAAATTACCCGGCATCAAAAAGATGTTTATAACCTAAAATATACCTGGAAAACAGATAATGCCGGAAAAGCTGGATTTGAAAACTGGAACAATCACCACTTCTGATTGTGATAAACCTGAAAAGAAGAACCCTTTCAGTCATTCTTCTCCTTTTTTCGGTTTTGCTTCTTTTTTTTCCTTTACTTCCTTTGGAATTTTAGCTTCCTTCTTTTCCCTGGGAGCTTTTTTCTCCTTTCCCTCAGCTGCTGCCTTTACAGGCTTTGATTTCTTAACCGGTGTTGAATCAGCCGGTTCAATTCCATCCTTCACGGTTTTTGCATCAGTCACTTCAGGGATTCCGGCCTGTTCTTTAACCTCAGGTGCTTTCTTTTTATCCTTAATAAGCTTCTTGTCTGTGGTCTCCTTCTCAACAACAGGAGAAGCAAGCTTTAGTTCAGGCTTTGGGGTTTTCTTTCTCCGCCGCCTTACTCCGAAAGTGCCACGAATTATCTTACCTCTCCTGGTTTTTTTGTCACCTTTTCCCATTGTTACAGGTTTATTGAATTTATTACTCCGTTTTTTGAAGACTCCAAAGTTAAAAATAATCCTCGTTTTATTGGTAATTTTAAGGCACAATAAACAAAATTAGCAGGAATCAGGTCAGACAGGATGCCGTAGGATTCCGGTAAATTTTAAAAAGTTCTGAAATGAGAAGAAAGGACAGGGAAATCAGCGACATCGCGGAAATTGAGGAAGTGATCCGGAAATCGGATGTATGCCGTATTGCAATTGCCAATGAAGATCTGCCTTACATTGTGACGATGAGTTTCGGGTATTGCAGCGGGGACAGGAAGAGGATTTATTTTCATTGTGCCCCGGAAGGAAAAAAGCTGGATATGCTTGACAGGAACAACTTTGTTTGTTTTGAGTTCGATACCGATCACATACTGTTAAAAGGCCCTGACGCCTGTGATTACGGAATGGCATTCAGTTCAGTTGTGGGATGGGGAAGGATATCAAGGGTGTCCGACAATGATGAGAGGAAGGAAGGAATGCTTGCAATAATGGAGCATTATTCCGGGAAGAGGGATTTTTCATTCAGACCTGAGGCTTTGGCCAAAACACTGATCCTGCGTCTCGACATAACTCAAATGACAGGTAAACGCCGCCATTGAAAATGGATGAAAATTTTACCTGTGATTTGTCATTAGCCATTCAACAGTCTTTCTAACGCCCTGTCTGAAAGGTGTGATCTTATAACCCAGAACGGAAACAGCCTTATCGCTGGAAATGACGGTATCTTTCATGTATTTATCGATCCATTCTTCAGTAATTGGAGGAGATATTCCAAGGAACCGGGAACCCAGGCGAATGAGTCTTATGATGTCCCTGATTGCAGCCAGCGGGAAGCGGATCATTCGCCTTTTTCTCCCTGATTCTTCCCCGATAATCTTAAAAAGGGCTGAGAATGAGAGATTTTCACCTCCCAGGATATATTTTTCTCCTGTAACTCCCCTGATGGCTGCTTTAATATGACCATCAACTACGTCATCGATGAAAACATAGTTACCCACAGCGGTTCCTTTCCCGGGTATGATTCTCCATGTACCCCTCACATATCCCCTGATGATTCGCGTCAATGAGTTACCGCTTGTCAGGACACCCGGGCCGTACAGGCGGGACGGATTGACAATTATTACATCGATACCCCGGCTGCAGAATCCGAGAGCCTTTTGCTCTGCTTCAGCCTTTGTCCTTTCATATACTGTACAAAGAGGATTCTCGGGTACTGTTAATTCATTAACAACTGACCCGTTATAAGAGTATCCGAAAGTACCGCAGGAAGAGGTCATGACAACCCGTTTCACCCCTGCCTCAATTGCCGCACTGAGGACATTGATGGTCCCGGTGACATTGACCCTGTAGGGCAGCTCAGGATCCTTTGACCAAGGCTTTGTGTAGGCAGCCAGATGAAAGACCACCTCACAACCCTTCATTTCCTTTGCAAGGATGCCGGTATCAAAAATATCCCCTGTAACGATCCTCACCTTGTTCCTGTCGAACCAGAGATCCTTGCCCGGATCCCTCAGCAGCAGGGTAACATCATGATCTTCATTTATCAGCCTTTCTGTCAGCCTGCTACCGATAAAGCCGCTGCCCCCGGTCAGAAATATCTTCATGCGAGCAATGTTTATTTTCTCAAGAACAATTTTAAGTATTATCTGTTAGTAAATAAAAAAATACAGTGCGAAAACAATCCCGGTTTCGAATGGCTTTCAATCAGGTTGGCAGGTAGCAAAAAGGTATTAAAATACAACATATTATGAAGTTTTATTTTTTGTTCTCAAAAATAAATCTGACCTTTGCTGATGAATATTTATTTTAATTTTTGAATTATGAACATTTATGTAGGAAGTCTTCATTTTAAAATGAATGAAGCAGAGCTAAGAGAAATCTTTGAAGAGTACGGTGAAGTAACATCCGCGAAAATTATTATTGACAAGTACTCAGGCAAGAGTAAAGGATTCGGTTTCGTTGAGATGCCTAACGAGGCTGAAGCAAAGAAGGCCATTGAAGAACTCAACGGTGCTGAAGTCCAGGGCAGAAAAATTATTGTAAACGAATCAATTGAAAGGGCTGACAGAAGAAGTAATTTCAGGGGGGGAGACAACGATCGTCGCGGTGGCGTTGGCAACAGAAGGGATAATTACAGATAGAAAATAAAGAGGACGAACTATGAAAGGCACTGTAAAGTGGTATGACAGGGTAAAAGGATATGGTTTTCTTCAGACGGAAGACCAGAAGGATATTTTCGTTCACAAGACGGGGCTGGAGGTATCTCAGGCCGATCTGGAAACCGGACAGGCCGTGGAGTTTGAGATTGAAATGAAGGAAAAGGGCCCTGTAGCCATTAAGGTCAGGAAAATTGCACAATAGCTTTAGTGGATACCATAATGCAGAAAAGAGGCTGTATATCCTGCAGCCTCTTTTTTTTATTTGCCGGCAGTCCAAAATCCTGGCAGCCGTCAGAAAGAAGTATTCACATATCCCCTGTCTTTTTCAGACAAGCTTCCATGGGCTGCGGTATTCATAATGGAGGCGCCTGGTAGCTTCCCCGTCAGTGTCGTCTACGAATGTTTCTGTATCAGGGTTCCATTTGATGGTCCTCTTCAGGTCGCAGGCGATGTTACCCAGGGTACATACCGTGCAGCTGCTGTGTCCGATCTCAACCGGAACCACTGGATCCTGGTGATGTTTCACTGCTTCGATAAAATTCACCTGATGGGGTATCCTTGTTTCATACGGGCCGCTGTCGTCCGATGATGCGGCTGCAGGCGGATTGAATTTAGGATCGGAGGCATTGAAATAGCCGCGTGCTACTTCGATCCACCCGTTTTCGCCCCAGAACTTGACTCCTTTTGTAAGCATGTCATCAAACGGTTCGGAGGTCATTATCACCCCATTGGCATATTTCCAGGAAATGAATTCGGTCCCGTCGCCAATCGGTGATATTTCAACGGGGCCGCTCTTGTCCATACCCAGTCCCCACTGGGCTATGTCGAACATGTGTGCTCCCCAGTCAGTAGTAAAGCCGCCGCCCATCTCCTTGTACCAGCGCCAAGCGCCCCATATCTCCTCATCCTTTTCAGGATCAAGCGAGATGGGTGGATCCAGCTGATTGTTGAAATGGATTTTTGCCGTCAGGGGCCCTATCCACCTGTCCCAGTTAAGATCTTCCGGCAGCGGCTCCTCTGGCAGATCATATGGTATGGGAGGTGCCCCAACGTAAGCATTCACCCTGGAAATCGTTCCAAGTGCCCCTGTCTGAACAAGCTTCACAGCATGCTGGAACCCCGGATCCGAACGCTGCTGGCTCCCGACCCCGAGAATCCTGTCATTGTCGCGGACCACCCTTTTCAGCTCCTGCCCTTCCCTGATGGTAAAAGTCATCGGCTTCTCAAGATACACGTCCTTGCCGGCATTGCAGGCAGCAATGGCAATCATGGCATGAGTATGGTCGGGAACAGCTATTACAACCGCATCAATATCGGCACGGGCAAGCAGATCCTCGTATTTCTCATAAGTTTCGACCCTGACTGCCTTACCGGTATTTGCGTAGAACCCATTCACCCTCCTTTCAAAACGCTTTCTTTTAATGCCGTATACGTCACAACCGGCCAGAACCTTCACGCCGGGGATCTGGATGAAGCCACTGAGCAGGAACATCGACTGGCGGCCCAGTCCGATGAAACCCAGTTTAATTTCAGTAACTGGCTTGCTCTTGCACGATGTCGCCAGGTGTGGCAGCAGTACAGCACTTGTTATTCCTGCGGCAGCCGAGCCAATGAACCGGCGCCTGGTCCATAAATTCTTCTGATCTTTCATCATAATACAATTTTGATTTTAATGGTTCAATGGAACCGGCATATTCTAAATCAGACCTGTTCATATCTGTTTATCGATCATGCGGGTTTCATAGGTAAATGTTTGTTTTTAGGTCAAAATATCCGATATGTCTAAAAATCCAAAATTCACATGGCAACTTTATTGGCCCCTTAAAATTAATCCTTTATTAAAATCTTTAAAAGATTTTTTTCAGAATCTTCCAAATATTGAGTATTTAATGGTATTGCAATAAATTGATGAATAAAGGAACAGCCCGTTCACGCTGGTTTCCATTTTTCTCTCAAGATGCAGGACCGGCTGCCCCCTTGCAATTCCGAGAAAGCGACCAGTCCGGCCACTGGCAGGGATGGCCCTGATCCGCTGCTCTCCTCCCCTTACCTCAACACCGTAATGTTCCCTCAGGATCTGGAAAAGTGACCGGTTTTCAAACTGTCGCGACGTTATTCTCGGAAGATTCAGGTTGGTAATATAACTGATATCAAAAAAAATTGGCGAATCATCCAGCAGACGGAGTCTTTCCATGTAAACGCATCCCGATTCCTTTTCCAGTTCCGAGAGGGCAAACATGAAATCATCCGGCCACGGCTTGATCACTGGCCTGACTATGATCCTGGTTTTAAGATTCCTGTCGCCGACGGCAGTGGTTGTACCCGATATGGAAAGGATACCGATATCCCTGGGAAACTGGTGTACAATGCTTCCCTTCCCCTGATGCTTGGTTATATAACCCTCCCCCGCCAGTTTTCCCAGCGACTGGCGGACCGTCGGCCTTGTCATTGAATAAAGCTGACACAGCTCATTCTCCGATGGAAGCAGGTCACCCTCCCTGTAAATACCTTCGGCTATATGCCTCTTCAGTATTTCGTAAAGTCTTCTGTATTGCGGAACCCTTCCCGGTCCTGTCATAAAAATCATTTATTTCGTAAATATATAAAAAACTACTTGTAAATACAAGTAATATTTTTTATTTTTGTAAGCACTGGTAATTAACTAGATTGAAAGGCACAATATTTATAAAGCCTCACTTATTATTACAAGTTATTAAATCTTTACATAGAGCTACCGGAACATTTAACGACGTTTTTTCAAAATTCAACCAGGCAAAACATGGCAATACCAGTAATAATGCCCAGGCAGGGACAATCGGTGGAAACCTGCATTATAACCAAATGGTTCATTAAAAAGGGTGACCGGGTGAAACAGGGGGATATTCTTTTTTCGTATGAGACCGACAAGGCCGCATTCGATTTTGAGTCGCCTGACGAAGGTACTATCCTCGAAATTTTCTATCCGGAGGGATCAGAGGTGCCCGTCCTTGCTACTGTGGCAGTTATGGGAATCCCCGGAGAATCCTTCGCTCCATTCGTTCCGGGAGCCCATCCGGCACAGAAGCCGGAACCATCCGGACTGCCTGGAGAGGCCACACCCGGTGCAGTTATTTCCGGGCCCGCTTTCCAGCATCCCGTCCATGAACAGGATCATACCAAGGTTAGAATTTCACCCCGTGCCAGACGCCTGGCTGCTGACAGGGGACTTAACCTTGCGGGCATATCCGGATCAGGACCAGGAGGAAGGATTATTTTCAGCGATATAGAGAGAGCCATTGCGGATAGCCGTCTAAAGGAACCAGCCCCGGCTGATGAAACAACTGAATACACCGACCAGCCACTTTCAAACATACGGAAGCTGATCTCAAAGGCAATGTACGATTCTCTTCATAATTCGGCCCAGCTTACCCACCACATGAGTGCCGACGCCAGAAAACTTCTGGAAGCCCGGAAAAGAATAAAGGATGACCTGGCAGGCGATGCCAGAAGACCCGACATTACCCTGAATGACATGATTTGCATGTGTGTGATAAAGGCTCTGCGAAGTTATCCTGATATAAACAGTCATTTCCTCGGCGACAGGATCAGGACCTTCAACCATGTTCACCTGGGAATTGCCGTTGATACTCAGAGGGGATTGATTGTTCCCGCGGTGAGGAATGCCGGCTCAATGACCATTGAAACACTTTCGGAAAAGCTCAGGGCGGCTGCCGATGCCTGTAAAACGGGAAACATTGATCCCGAGCTGATAAAGAGCACCTCGGCATCCTTCACGGTGTCAAATCTCGGCAACTACGGAGTTGAAATGTTCACCCCGGTGCTGAATCTTCCACAGGTGGCAATTCTGGGCGTATGTACGGTAACATACCGGCCTGCCGATACCGGCAATGGTATTTTCGGGTTCGTCCCTTTCATCGGACTTTCACTTACCTATGACCACCGGGCTGTCGACGGCGGACCGGCAACGTTGTTCCTGCGCGAAGTGAAAAAACAGATAGAAGGATTCGCTTTACTTGAGTCTCAGTAATGGTTAATCCGGAATCTTCAACATTAAACATTAAATATCTTATACCAGGTATTTTACATTTAACAACCCGCAATGAACTATTAACTGGAAAAACATGCCTAAAACTCATAACATTTACCCTGAAGAAGTCCGCAGGCCTTCATTCATTGAATTCGGAAAGATCCCGGTAAACCAGTATGACAAATCCATCGAAGACGAAAGGGATAATTTCTCCGCCGACGATTTCATGAGGATATATCACGATATGGTTGTGATACGGGAATTTGAAACGATGCTGAATCTGATCAAAACGACAAATGAATACAAGGGCATTTCCTATAATCATCCGGGGCCTGCGCATCTTTCGATAGGGCAGGAAGCTGCTGCGGTGGGAATGGCATACAATCTTGATGTTGATGACTATATTTTCGGATCGCACCGCAGTCACGGAGAAATTATTGCAAAGGGGCTTTCTGCCATTCACAAGACTGACGAGGACACCCTTTATTCAATAATGAAGAATTATTTTAACGGCAAAACCCTGGCAGTTGTTGAGAAAGGCTTTAAGGGTACAGTCAGGGAACTTGCAAAGCACTTTCTTCTTTATGGTGCCCTCGCCGAGATTTTTGCGCGTGAGAATGGCTTTAACAAGGGTCTTGGAGGATCAATGCATGCTTTTTTCACTCCTTTTGGCATTTATCCCAATAATGCCATTGTGGGCGGTTCGGGCGATATTTCGGTTGGAGCGGCTCTATACAAGAAGATCAACAGGAAGCCCGGGATAGTGGTATGCAACATTGGCGATGCTTCCATGGGCTGCGGACCCGTATGGGAAGGGATCACTTTTGCAACCATGGACCAGTACAGAACGCTATGGGAGGGTGAGTACAATGGGGGATTGCCCCTTATCTTCAATTTCATGAACAACCTGTACGGAATGGGTGGCCAGACCATGGGTGAAACAATGGGCTTCGGCATCCTTGCCAGGGTAGGTGCGGGAGTGAATCCTGAAATGATGCATGCTGAAAGGATAGACGGATACAATCCCCTTGCAGTGATAGATGCCTTCCGCCGTAAGAGGAAGATCCTGGAGGAAAAAAGAGGCCCGGTGCTCATCGATACACTAACATACCGGATCAGCGGTCATTCTCCTTCCGACGCATCATCATACAGGTCAAGGGAGGAAATTGAAGCATGGCAGAAGGAGGATTCTGTCAACGCCTTCGGAACAATGCTGACTGATTCCGGGATAGCGGATCCGGGGATGCTTAAACAGATCAGGGAAGAGGTTGGGGAATTGATGGTTAAAATACTCAGGCTGAGCATCGATGATACGATATCTCCTCACCTGGACCTTGACGGTGATCCTGACGGAATCGGAAAGATGATGTTCTCCAACTGTTCTCTGGACGCAATGGAACAGGGTATCCCCCAGGTATATCACCCAATGGAGGAGAATCCCAGGGTGAAATCACTTAAGAACAAGGAAAGATTCTACAGGGACAGGGAAGGAAATCCGGTTTCAAAAGCCAGGCTCTACCAGCTGAGAGACGGGATTTTCGAAGCAGTTATCGACCGCTTTTACAGGGATCCGACCCTGGCAGCCTGGGGAGAGGAGAATCGCGACTGGGGAGGAGCTTTTGCCGTTTACCGGGGGCTCACCGAGGCCCTGCCTTACCACAGGCTTTTCAACTCACCCATATCAGAGGGTGCAATAGTCGGAACGGCAATAGGCTACGGCATGTGCGGAGGAAGAGTAATAGCGGAGATAATGTACTGTGATTTCCTTGGCAGATCGGGTGATGAAGTTTTTAATCAGCTGCCAAAGTGGCAGGCCATGAGCGGCAACCTCATCAGGATGCCCGTTGTAATAAGGGTTTCTGTGGGTTCCAAATACGGTGCCCAGCATTCACAGGACTGGTCATCGCTGGTGGCCCACATACCGGGCCTCAAGGTGGTTTTCCCGGCAACTCCATACGATGCAAAAGGATTGATGAACAGCGCACTGCAGGGAACCGACCCGGTCATCTTCTTTGAAAGCCAGAGGATCTACGACATCGGAGAAATGTTCCATGAAGGCGGCGTACCGGAGGGTTATTACGAAATCCCGCTTGGCGAACCGGATGTCAAGATGGAAGGAAGCGACATCACAATCCTTTCAGTGGGAGCCACTCTGTATACTGTTGTTAAGGCAGCTGAAACACTGAAGAAAAACTATGGTCTCAATGCCGAAATAATTGACGCCAGATCGCTCGTACCCTTTAATTATGAACCTGTCGTCCGATCGGTAATGAAAACCGGAAAAATCGTGCTTGCCAGCGATGCATCTTCACGCGGCTCCTTCCTGAAGGATATGGCCCAGACAATCACTGAACTCTGCTTCGATCACCTCGACGCACCACCTGTGGTGGTCGGTTCAAGAAACTGGATCACGCCGGCCTTTGAAATGGAAAGATATTTCTTTCCGCAGCCCGGCTGGATCATCGATGCAATCAATGAAAAAATAGTTCCGCTTAAAGGTCACAAACCCGGCACCGATCAGTCGGATCAAAAAACCCTTGAACTGAACAGCAGGGGAATTTAGCAGACAGTGCATACTGAACCCCCGAAGCTGTCTTTTGTAATTTTCAGGATGAAATCCGGGAAAGAGACCTTTTCCGTGAAAGTACTGGCGGAAAAATCTGTTTGCTGAACCGTCAGGGGGTGTGGAACCTTTTTGATATATTTGGAGCACAATTAAGAACCATGGAAAACATTGCAGAAAAAATCCGGAACAAAGCCGGCTTTATAATAGATATGGATGGGGTCATCTATCACGGTAACAAGTTGCTGCCCGGAGTTGTTGAATTCCTCAGGTGGCTCGAGGAAACTGGCAAAAGCTATCTGTTCCTTACCAATGCCAGTCAGAGGACCCCGAAAGAGCTGCACGAGAAGCTGGAAAGGCTGGGAATAAATGTTGGCGAAGAGCACTTTTACACAAGTGCCCTTGCTACTGCCGGATTCCTGGCAAGCCAGAAACCCGATGGAAGTGCATATATAATCGGGGATGCCGGGCTTATTCATGCCCTGTACAGTATTGGATATACAACGAATAATGTAAACCCCGACTATGTGGTGGTGGGCGATACCAGCAGCTACAACTTTGAAAAGATAGAAACGGCCGTTAACCTGGTGTTAAGGGGAGCCAGGCTGATAGGAACAAATCCCGATGTGAGCGGTCCGGTTGAGACCGGAATTTCCCCCTCGGTGAAGGCCCTTATTGCTCCGATAGAGATCGCATCGGGAAAGAAGGCCTATTTTGTCGGAAAACCAAATCCTCTCATGATGAGGATCGCCCTGAAAAAGCTTGGAGTCAAAAGGGAGGAAGCAATAGTGATCGGAGACCGGATGGATACCGACATAAGGTGCGGGCTGGAGTCAGAAATTGATACACTGCTGGTGTTAAGCGGCATCACCGGTCGCGGTGATATTGACAATTTCCCCTACCGTCCGCGATATGTACTCAACGGAATAATCGATCTGATCAAGTGATCCGGCTTATGAAAGAGACTGTTGAATATAAAGATGAAAGAAAAGAAGTTGCCAGGTTCATGCGGCGCCTGTATCGCCAACGGCTGACAACAACTTCCGGTGGGAATATCAGTCTCAGGATCTCAAATGATCTGATCCTCATCACTCCGTCGGCAACCGATAAAGGCAGGATGCGCTGGAAAGAGGTTGGAATAATGTCTATCCTGGGTGAAAATCTCAGTTCTGAGCTTAAGCCTTCAATTGAATCGGGTATGCATCTTGCAATTTACAGAAAGAGAAAGGATGTTCTGGCAATTATTCATGCCCACCCGGTCATTGCATCGGGATTTACGGCAACGGGAATGGACATCAGAACGGATCTGACAGCAGAAGCCAGGGCAATCTGCGGTAACCCGGTAATGGTACCATACGCTCTTATGGGAACGAATGATCTGGCCTCCAGGGCTGCTGACTCAATAGGAGATTCATCAATACTGCTCCTGGAGAACCACGGGATCCTGACAACCGGGGCTACCCTTATTGAAGCTTTCGACAGACTGGAGGTCCTGGAAAATGCCGCAATAATGACATTAATGACAGAAATGACCGGTAAAAGGAAACCGCTTGGAAAAATGAGGCTTCGTGAAATTGAAAGACTTTTCAGATGATAAAGGGAGTGCTCTTTGATATGGATGGGGTTCTGGTCGACTCGGAATCGTTTATTTGCAGGGCGGCCATAATGATGTTCAAGGAGATTGGGCTGGATGTTTTACCGGACGACTTCATCCCCTTTGTGGGCACAGGTGAGAACAGCTACCTGGGAGGTGTGGCTGGAAAATATGGGAAACCCATTGAAATGGAGAAAGCAAAGGCCCGTACCTATGAAATATTTGGTGATCTTGCCAGGGGGCAACTCAAAGCGCTGCCCGGAGCACTGGAGCTTATTAAAGACTGCCTCGGGAAGGGGCTCAGGATATCCCTGGCCACCAGTGCCGACAGGGTGAAAATGGAGATCAGTCTTAACGAGATCGATTTGCCTCCTTCCACTTTCAACACAATCATCACAGGCCTGGATGTTGCAAGGAAAAAGCCATATCCTGACATATACATTAAGGCGGCGGAGAGCCTGGGACTCGAACCATCCGGGTGTCTTGTCGTTGAGGATTCTGTTAGCGGCATAACAGCAGGTAAAGCCGCGGGATGTAAATGCCTTGCCGTTACTACATCTTTTTCTCCCGCAGAGCTTACTGAAGCCGACTGGATTTGCAGTTCCCTCCTTCAGGTGCCGGATGATGCACTGAACTGGTAGTTTCTGAATAAAAATGTTAAACCTGCAATAACCAAACTTATTGAATATGAAGTACAACAAACTTGGCAAATCAGATGTGGAGGTCACCGAACTGGCTTTCGGGGCCTGGGCAATAGGAGGATGGCTCTGGGGCGGAGCCGATTCAGATGATGCAGTAAAGGCAATTGAAACCGCTGTCGACCATGGCATGACAACCATCGACACTGCCGCCGTTTACGGCTTCGGCCTCAGCGAGGAACTTGTAGGTAAAGCTGTGAAGGGAAAAAGAAACAAGGTTCAGATCCTGACCAAATTCGGCATGATATGGGACATGAAAAAAGGAAAGTTCTACTTTTCCACCAGGGATAGCGAGGGGAAGGAAATTGACATTTACAACCTGTCGTCCCGCGAAAGGGTTATCTCTGATTGCGAAGCCAGCCTGAAAAGACTCGGCACTGACTATATCGACCTTTACCAGATACACTGGCCCGATGCCACAACGCCGGTGTCAGAGACAATGGAAGCGCTCGATACCCTTATTCGTCAGGGAAAGATCAGGGCCGGAGCCGTTTCAAACTATCAGGTCGACCTGATGCAGGAAGCTCTCAGAACCCTGCAGATTGCATCCAACCAGGTTCCCTACAGTATGGTTAACCGGAGCATTGAAAAGGAAATAATTCCGTTCTGCCTTGAAAATAATATAGGGATCCTTGCCTACAGTCCGATGCAGAGGGGATTGCTTGCCGGTAAAATAAAAAAGGGCCACAAATTCGGGGAAGGCGACAACCGGGCCGACACTATATATTACAGGGAACCCAATCTGTCAAGGATTATCAGCCTGACAGAGGATCTCGGAGTCATTGCCGCAGAAAGGGATGTCACCCTGGCACAGCTGGTACTCAACTGGACGATCCGGCAGCCCGGAATCACCTGCACACTCGCGGGCGCAAGAAATCCGGCACAGGTACTGGAAAATATCAAAGCCGTGGAGTTCACCCTTACGGATGATGAACTGAACCGGATCAATGCCCTCGTGGCCGGACTAAAAATTGAAACCGACATATAAGCCAGTATGAAGAATTTTCTTGCTTCCTTCCCTTCATACGGGGAGCTGAACAAGGCAATGAATGGCATGACCGTCCCCGAGTATCGAGAGGCTAATGCGCATATTCACACACCGTATTCATTCAGTGCCTTTCCCGATCTGGATACCATTTTCAGAATGGCCAAAAACGAAAAAGTCGATGTGCTGGGAATCAACGATTTCAATGTCGCTGACGGATATGAACAGTTTCACAGGGGCTGTCTGAAAAACGGGATATTCCCCCTGTTCAACATTGAATTCATTGGTTTAATGAAAGATGAGCAGAAAAAAGGGATAAGGATCAATGACCCCAATAATCCCGGCAGGATCTATTTCTGCGGCAAAGGTCTCGACTATCCGTTCCACGCGGGTTTCATAAACAGGATACGCCTGAGAAAAATAAGAAAAGAAAGCCAAAACCAGATCAGATCAATGATAGCAAAGCTCAATTCATTAATTGAGAAACACGATCCGCAAATTAAACTCAGTTATGAATCAGTAAGACAGGAGCATGCCCGTAATCTGGTGAGAGAAAGGCATCTGGCCAAAGCAGTCAGGATGGTTGCCGAAAGACACTATCCCGATCCTGAAAAACGAATCTCATTCATTGAATCACTTTACGGCGGGAAAAAATCGAAAGCTGGCCCGGATGATCATTCATCACTCGAAAATGAGATAAGGTCAAACCTGCTTAAAAGCGGAGGTGCAGCATTTGTGGAGGAAGACGAAAAATCATTCCTTCCGCTTGACAAAATAATGAAGATCATCATCGATGCCGGAGGCATTCCCTGTTATCCGGTCCTGCTCGATGACAGTGCCGGGAATTTTACCGAATTTGAATCTGACCCGGAAAAGCTTCACGATTCCCTGAGGGAAAAAGGCATTGAGTGCATTGAACTGATTCCAATGAGAAACGATGCAAAACATCTTAACCGGTTCGTTGAATATTTTCAAGAGCGGGGCTTTATAATTACTTTCGGAACGGAACACAATACCCCTGACCTTGCTCCGCTTACGGTAAGCACCAGGGGAGCGGTTCCGCTGAGCGAGAATTTAAAGAAAACAGCCTGGGAAGGAGCTTGCCTGCTGGCCGCTCACCAGTACCTTAGGGCCGACGGACGTCAGGGATACGTGCTTCCTGACGGTACCTCCAACAGGGAGCAAAGGAATAATATGGCTGCCCTGGGACAGATGGTCATTGAATATTATTTCAATAAGTTCAATCATGACTGATGAAATAAGGGATCTACTTGAGATTTCCCGGTATTACGGTAGGGACAAGAATTATGTAATTGCGGGCGGCGGAAACAGTTCCTTTAAAGATGACCGCACAATCTGGATAAAGGCCAGCGGACAGGCTCTTTCAGATCTTGACGAGACAGGCCTCGTTGCCTTAAGCAGGGAAAAGATACGTGCAATATCGCTAAAAAAGTACCCCGATGATCCTGCAGAAAGGGAAGAGTGTGTCAAGCGCGATCTGCAATCAGCGATAACAGGAACGGGATCTCCCAAAAGGCCGTCAGTGGAAACTTCGCTGCATGAGCTGATAGGATACAGGTTTGTCGTCCACCTCCATCCCACCTCCGTCAACGGAATTATGTGCAGCAGGAATGCAGGAATGCTCACTGCAAAACTTTTCGGGGAAAAAGCTTTGTTCGTACCATATACCGATCCGGGTTACACGCTTTTCAAAAAGCTGGAATCGGATCTTGAGTCTTACAGGGAAAAGCATGAAGAAGATCCCACCATGATCTTTCTCGAAAATCACGGTGTGTTTGTGTCGGGAAATACTGTTGACGGGATCAGGTCAGCGTATGATAAAATCATTTCGGCAATCCTGAATTACCTGGGACCCCTGCCCCCGGCCAGTGAGATCTCCTTTAATCCGGTGCTTCACAAGGTATTGCCTGTAATGAGGATGCTGTTCGCAGAGAAAAACCCGAAAATAATCAGGTACAGGCACAACACCCTGATTGAAAAATACTATCAGAATCAGAAAGAATTCCACAGGATCTCACTCCCTCTTACACCCGATATCATTGTCTATTGCAAGACAAGATACCTTTATGTGGAGAATTCCGCAACCCCTGAAAAGATCATTGATTCCCTGAAACAGCAATTGCCGGCTTTCAGGAAGGAATATGGATACATGCCGAAAATTGTGGTGATAAAGGATGCAGGAATATTTGCGGTTGAAGATAGCGTATCCGCGGCTGAAACGGTCCTGGATGTGTATGAGGACATGATCAGGATCGTCAGTCTATCGTCGGAAGCAGGCGGCACAAAAACGCTGACCCCTGAGCAGGTTGCTTTTATTGATCAGTGGGAAGTTGAGAATTACAGGAGAAAGATTGCCCTGGCAGGCAAAGAGCAGGGCAAGCTGAACAACAGGGTGGCGGTGATAACCGGGGGCGCCCAGGGATTCGGGGCCGGGATTGCCGAATCCCTGTTTGAGCATTCCGTCAATGTTGTGGTTGCAGACCTGAATGAAGAAACCGGCATGAAGCTGGTGTCATCGCTCAATGCCCGGAAATCTGCCGGCAGGGCTTTATTTGTAAGAACCGATGTGGCAAGTCCGGATTCGGTAAAAGACCTTGTAGCCATAACCGTCAGGGAATTCGGCGGCATCGACATCATGATAAGCAATGCCGGGATCCTCAGGGCAGGAGGACTTGATGAAACTGATCCCGGAGATTTTGAAAAAACAACCTCTGTCAACTACAATGGCTATTTTCACTGTGCCAAATATGCTTCAGAAATCATGAAGCTGCAGAACAGGGAAAAGCCGGATTATTTCACGGATATTATACAAATCAACTCCAAATCGGGTCTTCGCGGTAGTAACCGGAATTTTGCCTATTCAGGTGGTAAATTCGGAGGGATAGGTCTTACCCAGTCGTTTGCCCTGGAGCTTGCTCCTTTCAGAATTAAGGTTAACGCCGTTTGTCCGGGTAATTTCTACGAGGGGCCATTGTGGTCCGATCCCGGGAACGGCCTGTTTGTACAATATCTGAGAACGGGGAAGGTTCCGGGTGCAAAAACCATCGATGATGTAAGGAAATTTTATGAGGAGCAGGTGCCGATGAAAAGGGGCTGCAGGCTGGTGGATGTGGTAAAGGCAGTTCTTTATATCATCGACCAGGAATATGAGACAGGGCAGGCTGTACCGGTAACCGGAGGCCAGGTGATGCTGGGATAGGCTCCCTTTGCCGCCATGGAGATGGCATGAGGCTGCGCTTATCTCTTTTATGGGACATCGGGCAATCTTATTGCCTGCGGAAAGAATGATTTTTATTTAATGTATTCATTATGAAAACCAAGGCAGTAAGGCTTTACGGAAAAAAAGATCTTCGCCTGGAAGAATTTGAACTTCCGGAAATGAAGGACGATGAGATACTTGCACAGGTCATATCGGACAGCATCTGCATGTCGTCACACAAGGCAGCGCTGCAGGGCTCTGATCACAAGCGCGTGCCCAATGACATTCATATTAATCCCACCATAATTGGTCATGAATTTGCCGGCGTCATCCTGCAGGTCGGGAAAAAATGGAAGCACCGGTTCAGTCCCGGTCAGAAATTCTCGATCCAGCCTGCAATGGCACACACGGGAACTTTGGACGCACCGGGCTATTCCTACAGATATATCGGGGGTGATGCCACTCATATCATCATACCCGGCCTGGTAATGGAAGCCGACTGCCTCCTGGAGTACGACGGTGAGGCATTTTTCCCTGCATCGCTTTCCGAACCGATGTCGTGCATAGTTGGAGCATTCAATGCCTCATATCATGTTCCCCCCGGAACATACAGGCATGAAATGGGAATAAAACCGGGGGGCAAAATGGCAATTCTTGCCGGAGTGGGTCCGATGGGTCTCGGAGCGATAGATCTTGCCCTGAACCATAAAAGAAAGCCGTCCATCCTGGTGGTGACCGACATTGACGACTCAAGACTGGCAAGGGCAGCCTGCCTTTTTCCTCCTGAAAAGGCAGCCGGCAAAGGCGTGAAGCTGATCTATGTCAATACCGCAAAGATTACAGAACCGGAAAAAACCCTGCGAGACCTTACAGGAGGTACCGGTTATGATGATGTGTTCGTTTTTGCTCCTGTAAAACAGGTTGTTGAACAGGCAGATGCGATCCTTGGCTTCGACGGATGCCTTAATTTTTTTGCCGGTCCCACAAACACCGAATTTAAGGCTGAGATCAATTTTTACAATATCCACTATTCATTCACCCATATAATGGGAACGTCGGGCGGAAACACCGATGATATGAAGGAATCGCTTCGACTAATGGCCGAAGGCAGCATAAATCCGGCAGTAATGATCACTCACGTTGGAGGTCTTGACTCAGTGATCGACACAACCCTGAACCTGCCGCAGATACCCGGTGGTAAAAAACTCATTTATACCAACATATCGCTACCATTGGTTTCCCTTTACGACCTCGGGGAAAAAGGCAGGAACGATCCTTTTTATGCCGGACTGCATGAAATCGTATCAAAAAACAATTATATCTGGAGCCTGGAGGCTGAACAATATCTTCTGGAAAATGCAAAACCCATATAGCCTAATGGAAACCAGGCAGATATTTGTAGTTATCGGAGAATTCATCCGCAGCCTGACGTATCGCTGAACAGCGGGCTTACCTCCCGTATAAAAGCAGATCAGGTAATTTTCATTTTCTCTTTCAGCATCCGCGCAAACTGCTCCGGGATATAGTTCTCATAACTCATGCAAACCTCAGTGGCAAAATCAACTCCCATGGAAATAACCTCAGTCCATCGAACAAGATCCATACATTCAGGCTCGTCCGCTGAAATGCCCTTCAGCCAGATCGCGGCAATCATTCCGGCATTGAAATTATCTCCTGCTCCTATTGTACTTACCGGGGTGATCCTTTTAACGGGGAATTGTCCGCTGAAACTTCTCGTCCTTACATATACACCTCGTGCACTTGCCGTATAAACAAGGCATCCGCAGTAATTCCCCACGGCCTCCCAGGCCTCATCGGGGGTATTGGCGTCAAAGATGTTCCTGAAATCCTCATCCGAACCCCTGATAAGAGTCCCTGTCTGCATGTTTTCAATGATCAGCGGCTTCAGCCTGGCAAGCTCATGCCGGTGGGCACTCCTGAAATTCGGATCATAAACTATCAGTGCCCCGTTATCCCGGGACCTGTTGATAAAATCCCTGAATCTGGTCCGTATTTCTGCGGTGACGGCATAAATTGATCCGCAAAGTACAATATCGTCCCTGCCGATTGCGGGAAATTCCGTTTCCAGCCTCTTTTCCGAATATTTCTCATAAAACGTATATTCCGCATCGTTCCTGTCATCAAGAAAGGCCAGGGCAAGTTTTGTTTTCCCGTCCCTGAAACGGTACACGAACGAGGTATCCACGCCGTTCTCATGCAGGAAACGGTCAATCAGAGTGCCAACCTGATCCCCGGCATACTCGCTTATGAAATGAACCGGGAGACCGATCCTGCCAAGTGAAACAATGCTGTTCAGCATCGCTCCTCCCGGCTTTGCTGCCAGCGGCTGACCGTTCTTGAAGATAATGTCAAGAACCGTCTCCCCTATCCCGTATATCTTCCTCATGGCTGACAGGTCATTTTACTATCCCCGAAATCCTCCTGAACACATCATTTGCGGAAGTACGTGTAAGTTCAAACAGCAGGCTCTCATAACCGGTAATCACCGCCCCCTCCTGTCTCATACGTTCTATCGCTGTTTTTTTGTTGTCGGGGTTCCTTGATGATATGCAATCCTCCACCACAACCGTCGTGACACCGTTATCAATCAGGTCAATGCATGTCTGCATGACACAAACATGCGCTTCAATGCCAAAAAGAATCAGAACCGGCTTGTTTAATGAATTCATTTGTTCCCTTATTATCGGGTCATCAAAGCAGCTGAAAGTCATTTTTTCAAAATAACTGAAATTGAAAAACCTGAATGAAATTGCCGGGATAGTCGGACCAAGCCCTTTTGTGTATTGCTGGGTCACAATTAACGGTACCTCAAGTGTCTGAAGCCCGTCTATAAGTTTTTGACAATTTCTCAGCAGCTTTTCACTCTCATGCATGTGAGGAAAAAGCTTTTCCTGGATGTCAATAACAACAGCTGCCGCGTTTTCCTTTAAAATTCTCATCTTTTATAACTGAAGATGTGAATATACAAAATTTTAACATTAGCAGAACAAACCGATTTTGAAGTATTCATAAATCCTGGCTCATTGATAAATATATTTCGTATCCCCATATCGCCCGGTTATTTCCCCTCCCATACACCTCTCCCTAAATCCCTCCCCCCAGGGGGAAGGACTTGAAGAACCCCATAATTATTAACCATCTCAAACAAACAGAGATTTATAACTTTGCAGACAACTATCGTTCCCCGCTCTCCCGGGAGCGGGGGATAAGAGGGGGTGAGGTGAATCAATACACCTCTCCCTAAATCCCTCCCCCTGGGGGGAGGGACTTTAAGAACACCATAATTATAGACCATATCAAACAAACAGAGACTTATAACCTTGCAAACAACTATCATCCCCCGCTCTCCCGGGAGCGGGGGATAAGAGGGGTAGGGAATACCTGCAGCATGGAAAAAGAGATGATGGAAATGTCAAAGCATGTTATCAGGGAGAAATTTGAGGTCATTTTAATAATTTACCTTACTTTAGACTGTTAATATTTTTCTCCATGAGAACTCTGTCCAGACGTAAATTCATAGTATCAGGAGCCATTGCAGGTCTTGGTACAACAGCTGTTTTGCCGGCCTGCAGAAATGGCCAGGATGGAACAGCCTCCGGTAAAACCAGAAATCATCCCCTCGATGGTATAGAACGGGAAAAACTAGTCATTACAGATGTCAGGGTCACACTCCTGTCATGTGAGATCCCTCCCGATGAACAATGGTATCTCGACTGGATCCCGGAAAGATACAAGGCATGGAAGACCGACAGTATTCTTGTTGAAGTCTTCACCGACAAGGGGTTCAGGGGAATAGGAGGAGCAACCCAGTATGGCGGACCCGAGGTTGTAAAGCAATATATCGAAAGCATCATCAAACCGGCTGTCATCGGCAAGAATCCTTTTGATATAGAATATCTCACATGCGGGGTTAAAAAAAGGGGGCCCATGGTTGGCTGGGCGGGTGTGGATGCCGCTCTGTGGGACATTATTGGAAAGGCCAAGGGCAAACCCGTTTATGAATTCCTTGCAACTGACCATCCGCCTCTGAGGAAAATACCCGTTTATGCCAGTGCGGGCGAAATGTACGATGGAGATGTGTGGCCGGATAATCTTATTGAAGAAGCATTAAAACTCAGGGAAAAAGGGTTTAAAGCTTACAAGTTCCGCCCCGGTACTCACTGGTCGGTGAGTGGAATGACAATGAGCAGATATATCGATGGTGTATGGAAGATCAGGGATGCAATGGGCCCGGAGTTCGGGCTTATCCAGGAATGCAATGCCCAGTGGAACATGGAACAGACCATGCAATTTATCCCCGAAGCTGAAAAAATGAAGCTGATATGGATCGAGGATCCTGTGGAAAGGCTTGGACCGGAGGCAAAGGAAAACTACAGCAGGATAAAAGATGCCCTGAAAACTGTAAAGCTTTCGTATGGGGGGGATGTTATGGACAACAGGTTTGACTACAAGGAATGGATCGATCGCAACGCGATGGACATTGTTCAACCAGATGCAGGAGTGATGGGTCTTACCGAAGCATGGTATGTTTCGCGGATGGCTCACCTCCAGAATCAGCTGTGCGCTCCCCACAACTGGCACGGGGCCCTGTTAACCATTGCCAATGCCTCGCTCGCTGCCGGGATACCAAACCTGATGATGCTTGAAACGAATCAGACTTACAACCCTCTCCGGACCGACCTTTTCAAGGAACCGCTTGTCCCGGTTGACGGATTCATTGAGCTTCCTGAGGGTCCCGGGTTCGGGGTTGAGGTGATCGATGACGTTGAAAAAAGATTCCCTTTCATACCGGGAAGATATGACAAGCCCAGGGAATAAGGAGTGAATTCAGGACTAAATCATTAATAAATCTGGCAGTCGATGAAGGCAATGCAGCTTACAGGAATAAGACGGATAGAAATGACGGATCTGCCGGAACCGGTCATTTCCGGGCCAAAGGATGTAAAGATAAAGCTCAGCGTTCTTGGTATCTGCGGATCCGACATACACTACTATGTCAACGGCAGGATTGGCTCTCAGGTCGTAAGCTATCCCTTTGCCGTTGGTCATGAATGTGCCGGTATTGTTATCGAAACCGGGAAAAACGTAAGACGGGTGAAACCGGGCGATGTAATTGCCATTGAACCTGCAATGCCCTGCTGGGAATGCGACCAATGCCTTGCCGGCAGGCATCATACATGCAGGCGGCTTAAATTCCTTGGCTGCCCGGGCCAGTCCGAAGGCAGCCTGATGGAATACATTGTCATGCCAGAAGAATCGTGCTTTCCCTTAACCGGCAACCTCAACGCCGATCATGGAGCCATTTCCGAACCTCTTGCAATCGGTGTCTATTCAGTCAGGAAATCAGGAGATATCAAAAACCTTTCTGCCGGCATCCTGGGATTCGGACCCATAGGAATGAGCGTGATGCTTGCAGCAAAAGCTGCCGGGGCCGGTCAGATCTTCGTCACTGACAAGATCGACAGGAGACTTGATATTGCTGAAATGGAAGGTGCGGATGCTGTGATGAATCCCCTCAGGGAAGACATCGTTGCAGGGATAGGCGGAATTTCACGGTCGGGACTGGATATTGTTTTTGAGTGTTGCGGAGAACAGGAAGCTGTGGATCAGGCCGTGGAAATTCTTAAACCCGGCGGAAAACTGATCATTGTAGGTATTCCGGAATTTGAAAAATGGAAATTTGATGCCGACCGGACAAGAAGAAAGGAAATAAGCATTCAGTTCATCAGGCGCCAGGTCGATTGCGTGCAGCCATCACTTGACATGATGGCATCAGGTGAGATCAATATCGACAGGATGATCACCCACAGGTTTCCTTTCACGGAAACAAAGGCTGCCTTCGACCTTGTTGCAGGATACCATGACGGGGTAATGAAAACAATGATTGATTTTGAGTAAACGATATGGAATCAAAAAACTTCAACGGTAAATTGTCAGCTGCAGGGTTTCTATTGTTGATGCTGACCTGCACAGCCCACGGGCTGAATGAACCGCAGATCAGGGAAAGGAACATTCTTGCCTCCGAAGCAAAAGCCATTGATCTTGATCGTTCACTTATCACGGATAATTCATGGATCAGGCTTCCCGGTTACAAAAACAGGCAATTCTGGCAGCATCTTCCTTCAAACCTGAAGGAGGAATATATTAAAAAGGCTGAAAGTTTCCTTAGCTATAACTGGCCGGTGGTAAAAGCCACCGATTATCTTGAATACATCCGCTCGGGCGACAGAAGGCAGGAAGTATATGCGGCATGCAGCAACGCACTCATTAGCCTGGTGATGGGTGAGCTGGTCGAAGGACGGGGACGGTTTACTGACCAGATCATCAATGCTGTCTGGTATTACTGCGAGCAGACCTGGTGGGGATGGTCCGCACACCTTGGTCCGCAGAAGGCGGGAGCCGGCCTGCCCGACATCAACGATCCGGTTGTGGATCTTGGTGTCGGAGAGGTAGCCAGCAATCTTTCGTGGACATGGTATTTATTCAAGGATGAATTCAATAAAATACATCCTCTCATTGCTTCAAGACTGAAGCAGGAAATAAGAAGCAAGGTCCTGGAACCATATTTTGAAAGGAATGATTTCTGGTACATGGGATTTGAGGGAGGGCGCCCCAACAACTGGAACCCATGGGTTAACTACAACATGCTTAACTGCTTCCTTCTGATTGAGGATGATCCCGTAAGAAAGAGGGCGCAGGTGATGAAGATCATAAACTCGCTTGATAAATTCCTGAACGGATATCCCGACGACGGCGGCTGCGATGAAGGTCCGTCATACTGGGGCGCCGCAGGGGCTTTGCTGTATGAGTGCCTGGAGGTACTTAAGGATGCCACCGGCGGTAAATTTGATGTATTTGACAATCCGCTTGTTCAGAATATGGGTAAATATTTTTATAAAGTAAACATTCATGCGCCATACTTTATAAATTTTGCGGATGCCGATGCGACTACAAGCGGCAGTCCCCCTGTCGTTTACAGGTATGGGAAAGCCATAAGGGATCCCCTGATGCAGCAGTTTGGAGCATACCTTGCTTCACTTGCAAAATGGGGAGAACATACGCCCACCGGCAAAATCTGTGATCAGGTAAAAAGCCTTCTCCTGCTGGATGAAATATCGGATGCAGAAAAAAAGGAAGCACTGGTTGCCGACTTCTGGTTCCCCGATACTGAGATTGCGGGAGCCCGCGACAGGGAAGGCAGCTTCATGGGGTTTTTCTTTGGGGCAAAAGGCGGTTTCAATGCCGAAAGCCATAATCACAACGACGTGGGTTCATGCCTGATGTATTACGACGGCAAGCCCTGCCTGATCGACCTTGGGCGTGAAGAATACGTTGCCAAAACCTTCGGTCCGCAGCGCTACGAGATATGGACAATGCAGTCGGGCTATCACAATCTTCCTGTCATCAACGGCACGGACCAGAAAGACGGGGCTGAGTTCAGAGCTGTTAATTCAAGGTTTTCCGCAAACCCGAAAACCGCTACGTTTTCGACTGATATTGCCGGGGCTTATCCTTCCGAAGCCAGGGTCAGAAGCTGGGTCCGTAGCTATACCCTCAGCCGCGGAAAGAGCTTCGTGATAAAAGACAGGTATGAGCTTACTGAACAGACCGGCAGGCCAACAAGTGCCAATTTTATCACTTATTGCAGGGCAACAGTGGTAAAACCCGGGCTTATCCGGCTTGATGGCGACGGGTTCAGCCTTAACATGGCTTTCAGTTCAAAATCGGTGTCTCCTGAAATCGAATTTATGGAAATAAAAGACAGGACACTTAAACGTTACTGGCCCGTTGGTGTGACCCGGATAAAGCTGGTGTTCACTGATCCCGGGCTTAAGGGGGAACAGGCAATCAGATTTGTTCCGGTTAAATCACCCGGGCCGTAAATCATTCCCCTGCAACTGTATTGATATAAGATCGTTTTTTAACTCTGTTTCAATATCTTCCTGTATCTCAGCAGGGCTTCAATAAAATAATAATCGGCATATGTAAGAGGCACATCTATCTCACTGTTATGAGGGATGGATCCTACGCTGTGCATCAGTATGAAGTTGCCATTCTCACCCAATTTTGCCCTGTATGCGGGTGATGAAAGTGACCGGATCTGAATTTCCGCGATCTTCATATATTGGTCTCCTTTTTCACCGCCGACGATGCCGCCCAGCTCGATCAGTGCCGAAGCCATAATTGCTGCTGAAGAAGCGTCTCTCCTGGCATTGGGTATCTCCGGGGCAAGGTAATCCCAGTACGGGATCTTGTCTGAAGGAAGATTCGGATGATTTATCAGGAAATCCGCAATGTTGACGGCATGATCGAGATATCGTTTCAGTCCGGTTTCACGGTACATCATCGTGTAACCGTACAAGCCCCAGCTTTGTCCGCGGGCCCAAACCGATTCCGTTGCTGCACCCTGCGCCGTGGCCTTGACCTGAACCTGCCCCGTAACCGTATCATACGATACTACATGATAGGCGCTGTGATCGGGCCTGTAGTGATTTTTCATCGTCACATCGGCATGGCTCGTTGCGATCCTGTAAAATGAGGAATCGCGTGAATGCCTGAATGCCCACATAAGCAGTTCGAGATTCATAAGATTATCAACAATGACGGGACATTGCCATCTGTCAGTCGCTTCCCATGACTGTATACACCCTGTAACGGGCCTGAACCGTGTACACAGCGACCGGGCTCCAGTCATGAGAATCTCATTGTAACTCTCTTCCCCGGTGAGTCTCAATCCGTTACCAAAGCTGCAATAAAGAATGAAACCCACATCATGGTTGTCGGTTGTGTATTTCTCCTTTTCAACCCTCATGCTCATCTCGACGGCATTCCCTTTCAGGCCCGGATCATTGGAATATTCATACAGGTACCACAGACTGCCGGGATAGAATCCGCTGGTCCACCATGAGGAACTCTCTGTAATAAGTTTTCCTTCACTGTCAATAGTTCGGGGCAGCTGGCCAGGCATGGATTTCATGACGTCAGTCATCAGCCCGTACTGTTTCAGTGAAAAATCAAGCGAATCATCAACGATTTTTTTGAAAGGCTTCTCCTGGCTGCAGGAAAAAAACATCAAAACTGAAAGGATAATTGCCGGCAGGTAAACATTCTTCATTTTAAAAGTCAGTTAAGTTATTGAAATTATAGTTCAGGTTTATTTTTCTTTATTCTGAATATTACAGGTGCAGGGCATCTGCGCAAAATGATCCTGGTACCGCAATACTGAAAAATCCCGTCCCGTAATTCGTCATTCGTGTCCTGCCCGCTCGAACCAGTCAGGCCCCGAAACAACGAACCGCTAATTTAATCAATGGTTAATTTCCGCCAAATTAATAATTTTTCCCGCCGGTGCTAAAATAAGTGATTAAATCCTGATTATTTTAATATCTGCGGATTATGGATGAAACTGACGAGGTCCGGGCAGCTATCATGTGTTCGTACCCGCTGCAATTAAGGACTGAAGCGATCCGGTTTCCTGAATGTCGAAAAAAGAAGGGATACTAAAACAAAATAAATGGCTTTAATTCAAAAAACTGTCTATATCGATTTGCCGAATCAGAAAAATTCTTTTAATTGCCGGCGTTAATGTCAGATTTCAGGCAGTTAACCCTGAATCCCTATTGAACCAATTATTATACAACACAAAAACATGTATAAATACCAGTTCGGCATTGGAGTTTCTCCCCATGGGGTCAGGCAGGTTTCGGACCATTAATTTAAAATTATAATTATGATGAAAAAAACGTTGTTCCTTTTCATTGGGTTTCTGGTTTCCTTCCACTATGCAAGTGCCCAGAACATTGGCTCATCACCGGAATACATAAAAGCCCTTACCGCAGAATGGCAGGGGGAAAGGTTTCCTGACGGACGGCCGAAGGTTTCCGACAGGCTGCTGGAAAGGCTGAAAAATATTTCCATGGAAGAAGCATGGGGGGTTCTTCGGTCAAAGGGATATATGAACCAGTTTGAATCAGGCTGGATGATCCTGAATCCTGATGAGCCCATGACGGGACGGGTGGTCACTGCACAGTATATGCCGCTCAGGCCTGATTATGACAAATATATCCGGGAGCAGGGCAAGCGGGAAAACAGGGCCCAGCAGGGCGGATCAAATTCCTGGCCGATTGATGTCCTGGTTGAGGGGGATGTCT
The DNA here is from genome assembly GCA_009877105.1 of Bacteroidales bacterium. Lineage (GTDB taxonomy): Bacteria > Bacteroidota > Bacteroidia > Bacteroidales > VadinHA17 > LD21. Next base: position 14,866 of record WXFD01000018.1, on the reverse strand, counting down.
ATGTGGCAGACAGTTATGATAAGATTGTTGACGGGACGCTGATCGGCGACAATCTGGGCAACTCGATATATGCCAAATCGAAGCGGGGAGTAATTTTCTGGGGGTCGGTGAGGGATGCCGAAGGACTTGATGATATTGAAGGTTTCAATGCATGGATCAGGGGAGCTGATCCTTCGTACATCACCCAGATGATGCTCACATCAATCAATGCACCGATTCGTGTGGGAAGAGCCACTGTAATGCCCGGCGATGTGGTGCTGGCAAAAAAATACGGCGTTATTTTCATCCCTGCTCATCTGGTCGAGGAGCTTGTAATTACCTCGGAGGTTACCGCTTTGAGGGACAAATTCGGGCATCAGAGGCTGAAAGAGGGTAAGTACAAACCCGGAGAAATAGACAGCAGCTGGTCAAATGAGATCAAAAAAGACTTCCTGAACTGGCTCAGGAATTATCCGGGCCAGCTCCCGATGAGTCAGCAGGAACTGGATAATTATTTTAAGGAACGTCACTGGTAATGCAGAATCAGAATCAGAATCACATTAAAAACTAAATCCAAACCATCATGAAAGGCACTTTGAAACACATCCTTGAATCGGAAAGGAAAAGGGAAAATGAAGAGTTACAGAAGTCGTATGCTTCCGGCAGCACCGGGGAAAGCAGCCGCCGCGGATTCCTGAAGAAGGCTGCCCTGGGAGGAATTGCACTTGGAGGATTCATGTACTCATCAATTGAGGACACTATAGCCCAGACAACCTCTGGTGTTAACAGGGCCTCCGCACCCTCCGAACTTAAGATAACCGACATGCGCTATGCCACTGTAATGGGAAAACATATTATCAGGATCTACACCAACCAGGGTATTTACGGGCTTGGCGAAGTAAGAGACGGAGCTGATGTCAGGTATGCATTGTTCCTGAAAAGCAGGATACTTGGTCTGAATCCCTGCAATGTTGAAATGATCTTCAAAATAATCAGGCAGTTCGGTTATCATGGCCGCCAGGGCGGCGGAGTGTGTGCCGTTGAGATGGCTCTGTGGGATCTTACCGGAAAGGCGTACAACGTTCCTGCATGGCAGCTTCTCGGTGGCAGATACCGCGACAAAGTCAGGTTATATGCCGATACACCCGAGGTTGACGATCCTGTAAAATTTGCCGAGGTCATGAAGAAAAGAGTCGGAGAACAGGGATTTACATGGCTCAAAATGGATCTCGGCATCCATGTTGTGAACAAAATACCGGGAGCCCTGGTAAATGCGGAATTCTGGAACGGAGCAGCCGGACAGTATGACCTGAGGGAATACATGGGATACGGGAACACCCTTCATCCGTTCACCCAAATCCAGATAACCGACAGGGGTCTGGAAGGATTGCAGGAGTATGTGGCAAAGGTAAGGGATGGTGTGGGATATGAGATCCCCCTTTGTGCCGATCATTTCGGACATTTTGACCTTAATAACTCGATAAGGTTTGGTAAAGCCATGGAAAAATTCAGGCTGGCATGGCTTGAGGATATGGTACCATGGTTCAGCACCGAACAATGGAAGAAAGTTACTGATGCCCTCGAAACCCCCACTTGCACAGGGGAGGACATCTACTGCCTGAAGGATGGATTCAAACCGCTCATCGATGCTCAGGCAGTCGATATAATCCATCCCGACCTTGGAACATCGGGCGGGCTGCTCGAAACAAAAAAGATTGGTGATTACGCCGAAGAACACGGAATTGCAATGGCAATGCATATGGCAGGATCGCCGGTTTGCTTCATGGCAAATGTTCATTGCGCTGCAGCAACACAGAATTTCCTGGCTCTTGAACATCATAGCGTGGATGTGCCATATTACAACAACCTTGTGAAGATGACCGGTTCAAAACCAATGATCGAAAAAGGTTTTGCCAACGTACCGCTTGATGCCCCGGGGCTCGGCATAGAACTCAACGAGGAAGAATGCAAAAAACATATGCCAAAGGGGGCCGGCTGGTTTGAACCAACTCCTGAATGGGACCAGAAACGCTCACACGACAGGCTCTGGAGCTAATCGGGAAAAAGACTTCTTATAAGATTGGCTATAAGACTACATATTATCCTGTGGCTGTTGAGCAAATATCTTTAACCGCAGGGAACGCAGCATGCATCCGCCAGGCATCAGGCGCATGGATATTCCAGGCGGAAATTGATATGTCTGCGGTTCCTGTAGTTATTTTATCCTTTCGTTCAGCAGAGTATATTCCTGATTTATCCTGTAAATAATAACTATAATCTTAACGGTGTGGCAGGGAAAAGACAAGAAAAATCGCTATTTTCACATCGGCTGATCCGTTGCCTTTGGATTTATCAGGCAATTCTCCGTATACTCAACATGTATGAACAACAGTAATATACAGTTCTTCAGATTATCAGCAAACTTAAGGCTATGTCGCAAAATAAACGATTTGATATTTCCGGGCTTCAGGGGAAACCCTCGTCAATCAGGGACCGGATGAGAACGTGGAGAATACCTCCCCGTCTCTTGTTCTTTCTGATGGGAATAGTTTCAACCGCCTGGTTTCTGCTGCGTGTCATTCCCAAACCTTCCAGGGCAGCATATCCCTGCATGAAGGTTGCGGCACCGCTGATGTCGGGTTTCGTATTATACCTCATTTCCATGGGCGGGGCTGTTGTGGCATTCAGAAAAGCAGGCCGGAATCTTTACAGGGCCCGTTACCTGGCTGCTTTTCTTTTCCTCGTTGCAGCTGCAGCTGGAATAGTTGTATCCCTTCTCCACGGATCATTTAATTTATCAGCAGCTACAACCCAGGTCTCCGGGCCTGCCGATGGTCCCAATCAGCCAATGGGTACCGCACGTGGTGCAAACCCGGGCAGGGTAGTCTGGGTCTGGAATCCTGACGCTACCAACGAAAACTGCATGAACAATTTCGATCGTCAGGACTGGTTCTTCAAACCGGAGAACACCAACGGCAGGATAGTAGGTGATATGGTCAGGAGCTCCCTCATGGAACTTACCGGCAAAAAAAATATCCGTGAATCATGGGATGTCCTTTTTAAGACCCATAACCTGAGAAAATACGGCCTGGATTCCGGTTACAGGAAAGGACAGAAAATATTTATCAAGATCAATCAGGGTACTTCACGACTGGGACTTACCCCGGAGGAGAAGGATAACGGATTTTACTATCCCTCCACCCTGAAACCAGGCGATGAGAAAAGAAAACCCCTGTACGGCGCAACGGAAACCGGACCTTATGTCGTACTCGAGCTGCTCAGGGAGCTTGTCTATGAAGTGGGTGTAGATCAGGAAGATATCGGGGTTGGTGATCCAATGACCGATATTTGCGGACACAACTATGAGGTCTGGCACGGTGAGTTTCCCGGTATAGTCTATACTGGAAAGTATTCCGACAAACATGGAAGGACCCTGATCAAACCCACAGAAAAGGATCTTCTGTTCTATTCCGACAAAATCTACACCGACAAGCTTTATGACGTTCTGGAAAATGCCGATTACCTGATTAATTCAGCCTGTCTTAAACCTCATATGTCAGCCGGCATTACCCTAACCGCCAAAAACCATTTCGGTTCGCAGGCCAGGGAGAACGCAATTCACCTCCATTACTCCCTGATGGTGCCCATCGGTTCAAGGCCCCTGAACACGGGCTACCGCAAATACCGCGTTCTTGTCGACCTGATGGGAAGCAAATATCTCGGGCAAAACACAGTATTATACCTGGTTGAAGGCCTGTTCGGCGGAGGATCCAGTGAAACAAGAACCCCGGTAAAGTATCTGAGTCCTCCTTTCTGCAACGACTGGTGCAGCTCGGTATTTGTATCACAGGACCAGGTGGCTCTTGAATCTGTCTGCTTCGATATTCTGAGGAACGAATGGAACGGAAAGAACAAGCACGATCCCGCTAATAATGCGTCGGAAGACAGGCCGAATCTACACGGAGTGGATGATTATCTCCATCAGGCCGCCGACAGGGCAAACTGGCCCGTGAATATTATTTACGATCCCGACAACAGCGGGAAGCCGCTTCCAAGCCTGGGTACCCATGAACACTGGAACAATCCCAAAGACAGGCAATACTCCAGGAATCTGGGGAGAAATTCCGGGATAGAGCTTGTTACAATTCCTGATTCACTGGTAAAAAAATCAGTGACTTCCGGCACGATAAATTAAAGAATGAACCATAACCGTAACCTGATCAACCTGCAATGAAAAACAACCGGAGAGATTTCATCAAAAAGGGGGGAGCACTTGCTGCCCTGTCAATAGCAGGCCTTAATTCCTGCCAGACAAATACCTCACGCAAACAGGATAAGGAACAGTCATACCTGAAGGACCGGTCTGACGTATCTGTTCGTGAACCCTCCATAAAAATAGCTTACCAGGCACCAGCCGAGCCGGGTGAAAATGACATCAGCTTCATCCGGCAGATGGGCGTAGATTATGTGGTTTTATGGACCGATGCAAAAAAAGCAGGTTATGAATACTACAACAGCCGGCGTGAATTGTATGAATCGCATGGAATAAAGGTTTTCGGTTTCGGAAACTGGGATGTTCATAATCAGGACAAGATAACCCTTAATCTTCCCGGAAGGGATGAAAAAATAGAAGAATATCTTGCACATTTGCGCAATCTTTCAAAAGCCGGAATATATTACACAACCTATGCACACATGGCCAACGGTATCTGGAGCACCGCCAATGAAAAAACGCGTGGCGGTGCCGTTGCAAGGGCCTTCAATCTCGATTCGGCGGATGCGGGATACTGGCACGGCGTAAGGTACGAGGCTCCGCTTTCGCATGGAAGGAAATATTCGAAGGACGAACTCTGGGCCAACTATGAGTATTTTATAAAAAAGGCGGCAGCCACAGCTGAGGAATATAAGGTCCGCATTGGCATCCATCCCGATGATCCCCCAGTTGAAGAGCTTGGAGGTATACCAAGATGCATATTCGGTAATTTCGACGGCTATAAAAGGGCCCTGGAAATCGCCGACAGCCCATACGTGGGAATGTGCCTTTGCGTGGGCTGCTGGCTCGAAGGCGGTACGATGATGGGAAGAGATGTGATTGAAACAATAAAATACTTCGGTGAGCGAAAAAAAATCTTCAAGGTGCATTTCCGGAACGTAAATCAGCCCATGCCGCATTTTACCGAGACATTCCTCGACGACGGCTACGCCGACATGTATCAGATACTTAGGGCACTGAAGGAAGTAAAGTTTGATGGCGTTATTATTGCCGACCATATCCCGGCGATGGTACATCCGCATTCAGGAACAGCTTTCTCAATAGGATACATGAAAGCCCTGGTTGAGCGCGTAACTGCCGAAGGATGATTTTTTTACCTGCTATAACCAATCTCTAGCGACTTTGTGAGGGCTTAAAGTTCATTTCACCATTTGGGTGATATTTCAATATATTTCTTCAAACAGAGTTTTGTATTAAAAAAGTTTAAAATAGTTCCGGGAGTTAAGGTTAAATTAGGCTAATAAGAAAGCAAGAATTATATTTGTCTGAGGTGAATTCCCATTAACATAACTAGGACAGGCTGACAGGCCATTGATCGGAGACTGAAAACAGACTAATTATTAATCAACCTATTTATTTATAACAGACCAGCTTATGAAAAAACTGAACCCTCACAAGGCAGCTCTTGGCTTTGCCTTACTCATGCTTGTTATTATTCTCATAACGGCATTAACCGGCAATGGTGCAATTGCCGGACCTCTGCTGATAATAATGTTCATAACGCTGTCCTATGCTGTGAAGGGATTTCCTGCAGTAAAGGGCCTGTCATTCACCATGTGGATGTTCACCGCTGTTTGTGCCGCGATGTTCTATCCCGGGCTGTTTGTGGAGATCGGAGGTTTCCAGACCAAAGCATTAATAGTGCCTTTGCTCCAGATAATAATGTTCGGGATGGGTTCGCAGATGAGCCTGAATGATTTTACCGGGGTTATTAAAATGCCCAAGGGCGTGGTAATAGGTGTACTTGGACACTACATAATCATGCCTTTGATGGCTCTTCTTATCACCAAAGTTTTCCATTTTCCAGCTGAGATAGCTGCCGGAATAATACTCGTTGCATGCGTTCCCAGCGGCCTAGCCTCCAATGTAATGTCACTCCTGGCAAATGCCAACCTTGCACTTGCTGTAACAATTGGTGCACTGACAACGATCATCGCACCTTTTGTTACGCCCTTTCTCATGAAAATAATCGGAGGACAGTTTGTTGCGATAGATATCTGGAAGATGATGCTGGATATTATTGACATGATGATCTTTCCGATAATCGCCGGGTTCATATTCAACCTGATCTGGGGGGGAAAGGGCCTGACACGGAAAGCCATAACAGAGCTTGCCTCCTACCTGGCCATAATTTTCCTTGGAAACCTTATTTTTCTTAAGGTTAAGGACAGCGGATTCACAGGTTACCTGTTGGAAAATGCAAAAATAATTGGAATATTTTTTATACTGCCCATTGTCGGCGCGTTGGCATTCCGATACTTCCTCAAAGACAATAAACAGGCAATGAAGAAAATACTTTCAATGTTTTCCATGGTCGGGATTGCGGTTATTGTTACGGTAATAACAGCTGCGGGACGGGACAGCCTGCTCCAGGTTGGTGCATTACTGCTGATAATGACCATTCTGCATAATCTTGGAGGCTATGCCCTCGGATATGGTCTTGCCTGGTCATTCCGGATGCCTGAGCAGGATCGCAGGACAATTGCCTTCGAGGTCGGGATGCCCAATGCAGGACTGGCATCCGGGCTGGCTATCACAATAGGAAATATCGCCACAATAGGCCTTGCTCCGGCAATTTACGGCCCGCTGATGAATGTGACCGGATCAACCCTCGCCAGCTGGTGGAGGACAAAGCCTACTCACAAGGAGGAGGACACAGAAAAGAAAATCAATAATTAATTAAAAAACCATAAAATTCACACTATGAATCACAGAATCGTAACTTTCGGAGAGATCATGCTGAGGCTCGCAACTCCCGGTTTTGAGCGCTTCAGCCAGATAAAGCAGTTCAATGCCTCATTCGGAGGAGGTGAGGCCAATGTGGCTGTTTCCCTGGCCAACTTCGGATTGAAGACCGACTATGTTACCAGGCTCCCGAAGAATGACATCGCGGATTCCTGCATCATGGAACTCAGAAGGCTCAATGTGGGGACTGACAAAATCATTTTCGGCGGAGACAGGATAGGCATATATTTCCTCGAAAACGGTGCAGTGGCACGTCCAAGTAAGGTGATCTACGACCGTGCCAATTCCGCCATTGCTGAAATCAAGCCCGGTATGGTAGACTGGGATTCGGTATTTGAAGGTGCAACATGGTTTCACTGGACAGGAATAACCCCTGCAATATCTGAAGGAGCGGCACTTGCATGCAAGGAGGCCATTGAGGTTGCCAACAAAAAAGGAATAACCGTATCGACAGATCTTAATTTCAGGAAAAATCTCTGGAAATGGGGCAAAAAGGCGCCGGAAGTAATGCCCGACCTGGTGTCAGGTTGCGACATTATCCTTGGCAATGAGGAAGATGCGGAGAAAGTGTTTGGTATACACCCTGAGGGAGTGGATGTTACAAAGGGGCACGTGGAGGCAGCGGCCTATGAATCGGTGTGCCGCCAGCTGATGCAGAAATTCCCGCGGGCAAAGAAAGTCATAATCACACTCCGCGGATCGATCAACGCCAACCATAACACCTGGTCGGGTGTGCTTTGGGATGGTAAGAAACTTTACGAAGCACCCGTATACGACATAACCCATATTGTTGACAGGGTCGGAGGCGGTGACAGCTTCATGGGCGGACTTATTTACGGTCTCATCACTTTCCCCGGCGATGACCAGCGCGCCCTGAATTTTGCAGTTGCGGCTTCTTGCCTCAAACATACCATCCATGGCGACTTCAATATGGTAAACGTCAAAGAGGTCGAAACTCTCATGGGCGGCGATGCCTCAGGAAGAGTGTCAAGGTAAGCCCTTGAAAATGTCTCAACAGAAATAATTTACGGATATAAATATCAAATAATATACAATGGCTAGATTTACAAGAATTCAGGTTGCCCTGAGGATGGCAGAAGAAGGAATGATCCCGGTCTTCTTCAACAGTAATGCAGAAGTGTGCAAGAAAGTAATTGAAGCATGCTATAAAGGCGGGATAAGACTATTCGAGTTTACCAACAGGGGCGATTATGCACATGTGGTCTTTGAACAGCTGAACAAGTTTGCTGCAGCCGAGTTTCCCGACATGATCATTGGCACCGGCTCGGTCATTGATGCCCCCACAGCTATTCTGTATGTACAGTTGGGGTCCAACTTCATTGTGTCGCCGATACTCAATGAGGAAATGGCCGGGGTTCTCAACAGGAGGAAAATCCTCTGGTCGCCGGGCTGCGGATCAGCTTCTGAAATATCAAGGGCAGAGGCTCTCGGGGCCGAAATCGTAAAAATATTCCCGGGCAGCCAGGTCGGTGGTCCGAAGTTCGTGGCAGCAATGAAGGGCCCGATGCCATGGACCCAGATAATGCCAACCGGCGGCGTGGAACCCACTGAGGCCAACCTGACCGAATGGTTCAAGGCCGGGGTTGTCTGCGTAGGCATGGGATCACAACTGATCAAATCCGAACTTGTCAAAGCCGGAGACTTCAAAAAAATCGAAGAAGATGTCAGGAATGCAGTTGCCCTGGTGAAGAGACTGAGGCAGCAGTACCCGGTAAAGATCTGAAAACAGCTGAAATTACAGTAAAATCCAACTTAAAAAAACTTCTGAAATGATAGCAGACATTATAAAAAACAGACAATTGTACTCGGCAATATCGCCGGGGATCGCCAGGGGACTTGAGTATATTGCCGGGACCGACTTCTCGGCAATGGAACCAGGCAGGTATGAAATTGACGGGGCAAACCTTTACGCACTGGTACAGGTGTACGACTCGATACCCAAAGAACAGGGAAAATGGGAATGTCACAGGAATTATATTGATATTCAGTATATCGCCGACGGTGTTGAACAGATTGGCGTCAATCACACAGGAAAGATGCATGTCATCACTCCCTACAACCCAGAAAAGGATATTGAGATCCTGGGTGGCGACGGGGACTATATTACCCTCTCAAAGGGAGCATACGGGATATTTTTCCCTGAAGATGCACATCAGCCCAAAATAGCTCCGGCCAACCAACCCGGTCCAGTCAGGAAAGTGGTTGTAAAAGTCAGGATCGGCTGAGGAATCGTCACGGACGGACGGGGAGAAACGCAGGACAACACAGGAGAGTGAGGAATATTTTATGTTAGTACTCCTTACCGTCCTGTGTTTTTTTGTCCCGTGCCATCCGGATCAGTTTACATGCTTCTCCGGTATCATTTAATTACAGCCATGCGTTATTTCCGCTGCCGGCCTTTTTTGACTGTTACAATTTATGTATTTATTTAAAGGAAAAATTTATCTTAGGGATCTGTATTTTTACTCGCAGCCAAATGAACAGAATAATCGTCATCGGAAGCTCCAACACCGATATGGTGATCAAAGCAAAAAAACTGCCGGCTCCCGGTGAAACCGTACTCGGCGGCACTTTTCTCATGAACCCGGGAGGCAAGGGAGCAAACCAGGCTGTTGCGGCTGCAAGGCTCGAAGGCAAGGTGACATTTGTCACAAAGACCGGGAATGACCTGTTCGGGGAACAGGCAATCCATTTGTTTAAATTTGAAGGTATCGACACAAGATTCATAATCAGGGATCCCAAAAATCCATCCGGAATTGCTCTGATTACGGTAGATGAGAATGGTGAAAACTGCATTGTAGTTGCCCAGGGTTCAAATGCCACACTTGCAGCCTACGACATTGAGGATGCCGCCTTTGAGGCTGATTCGCATGATGTTTTTCTCATGCAGCTTGAGATCCCGGTGAGTACTGTGGAATTTGTGGCGCAGAAAGTGTTCAACAAGGGGATCAGGGTTATCCTCAATCCCGCTCCGGCAAGGCTGCTGCCCAACGAACTGCTTGAGTGCCTTTACCTGATCACTCCAAATGAAATTGAGGCTGAATTACTTACAGGTATCAAAGTAACCGATGCCGCATCTGCCAGGACAGCTGCCGGGAAACTTCTCCATAAAGGCGTCCGTAATGTTGTAATAACCATGGGTGCGGCAGGAGCCTTTCTTATGAACCAGGATTTTGCAGGCATGGTGCCGGTTGTACCTGTGAAGGCAGTGGATACGACCGCGGCAGGCGATGTTTTCAACGGGGCGCTGGCAGTTGCGATCGCGGAAGGCGCGGAATTGAAGGATGCTGTGGATTTTGCCAACAGGGCCGCGGCAATATCGGTCACAAGGATGGGGGCCCAGTCTTCAGCCCCATACAGGAAGGAATTACAGTAAACACTGAACGAAGCCTCTGCTGGGGTTTCATCAGAACAAATAACACTTTTATCCCGATCATGATGACCAACAAAATCCTTTTCCTCATTTTCCTGGTCCTCACCCTCGGCGGATGCCTGAACCCGGCATCCAGGAATGAGACCGGCATCCCGAAAATAATCTTCGATACCGATCTGGGTCCTGACTATGACGACGTGGGTGCCCTGGCCTTTCTCCACGCCATGGCCGACAGCGGAAAAGCCGAAATCCTGGCAACCATATCATCAAATAAGCACGAACTTGTTGCTCCTTCTATCGAAATAATAAATACATATTTCAAAAGGCCGGAACTTGAGATAGGTGCACCGAAATCGGAAGGTGCAAATATGGGATCAACCCAGCACTGGGCAGATTCGCTGGTTGCAAACTATCCACATAAAATAAGATCGACTGATGAGGTACAGGACGCAGTATCGCTGTACAGAAAAATCCTGAACAGCCAGCCCGACGGCAGTGTTACAATTGTCACAGTCGGATTCCTGACAAACCTGGCCAATCTTCTCAGATCAGAGGCGGATGCTGTCAGCCCCCTCTCCGGCCGTGACCTGGTTTCAAAAAAGGTAAAGCTGCTCGTGTCAATGGCCGGAAAATTCCCTGAAGGCAGGGAATTCAATGTTTACATTGACTCATTATCGTCAAAGTATGTGTTCGACAACTGGCCCGGTAAAATTATATTCACCGGCTGGGAAATTGGAGTAGAAATCAGGACGGGCCTGAAGGTGATGCAGCTGCCGGTATCTGGCAGCCCGGTAAAGGATGTGTTCAAAATAAGCATACCAATGTCGGAGGAAGACAGGATGGGAAGGATGAGCTGGGATGAGACTGCCGTTCTTATCGGTGTTTACGGAACCGACGGGTTTTTCGATACTGTGAGGGGGAAAATCATTGTGAACACCGACGGCAGCAACGGATGGACTGATGACCCGGATGGCAATCAATTCTACGTGGTTCAGAAAATGCCCGTACAGGATATGGCCGGGTTCATAGAGGAAAGGATTATGCACATTCCGCTTGGAAAGTAAATGACTCAGGCTTTTTGTTCAGAATGTGACGCGTGGGAGAAAATCCGACTATCATAAAATAATCCGCCGTGAAAACGGGAAAACATGATTGGTAAATGAATTCAGATGTTTCCCGAAACAGAAAAGCAAAAAAAGGAAAAGAACAAGGTTTTACAGAATAAACTCAACTGGTATGAAAAAAATTTTCGGTTTTTTGTCAGTTATCCTGGTGCTTGGCATGTTTTCCTGCAAGGAATCAGGCACCGGATTCAGGAAGATAGATCCCGCCGTTTTGAAGGATAAGATTGCCGGCGGCTGGGCAGGCAAAATGATTGGTGTCACATACGGTGCTCCCACGGAATTCAAAGCCGGGGGAAAGACCTATGAAGATCCCATAAACTGGAAACCGGAGGATATTAAAGGAAGCATATGGCAGGATGATATATATGTCCAGCTTACATTTCTTATGACAATGGATAAATTTGGGATGGATGCTTCGCAGAAACAGTTCCAGGAGATGCTCGCAAAGGCCGGTTATCCTTTATGGCATGCCAACATGCAGGCCCGGAAGAATTATCTCGATTCGATCTTTGCTCCCCTGTCAGGAAACCCGGAATACAATATTCATGCCGATGACATTGATTTTCAGATTGAGGCCGACTACATTGGGTTCATGTGTCCAGGAATGCCACGCACAGCTTCGGGGATTGCCGACAAGATAGGACATATCATGAATTACGGCGACGGTGTGTACGGGGGAATATTTGTTGCAGCGCTTTATGCAGAGGCTTACTTCGAACCGGACATCAGGAAGATCGTCAAACAGGCCCTGAGATCACTCCCTGAAGAAAGTGACTATCATAAGATAGTGGAAGATGTGATAAAGCTTCACGGGCACTATCCTTCCGACTGGCGCGCAGCCTGGCAGGAACTTGAAAATAAATGGGGTGATGTGGATATCTGCGGGGCAGGAACCGACTTCAATATCGATGCAAAACTCAATGGAGCCTACATAGTTATGGGATTACTGTATGGTGACGGTGATCCGTACAAAACCCTTGAAATCTCAACACGCTGCGGCCAGGATTCGGACTGCAATCCCTCGAATGCACTCGCGGTCCTCGGAGTTATAAACGGTTTCAGCGGACTGCCGCAGGAAATGCAGGATGGTGTAAAGGCAATCGGCGATTCACTTTTCATTTTTACAACCTATTCATTTAATTCGGCAGTGCAAAGCACATACAATTATGCCCTGGATCTTATTTCCAAAGAAGGCGGCAGGGTAACCGGCAACAGGATCCTTATCCGTCCGCAGGAACCGGTCCGGCCCCGGCTTGAGGTTGCGTTTCCCAATATCCTGTTTGACAAGAAGATCTCGGTGTTTGAAAAGGGCGGTTTCAGGTTCACCGGTGCATGGAAACCACTCGAGGTAAATTACGGGGCCGGCAGCGTGCCCGTTAGGCAATCCATGTATTCTGACAGGCCTGGTGATGAACTTGTACTGGAATTCAGCGGAACGGGTATCTCCCTCACCGGGAACCTGTACAGGGACGGCGGCAAGGCCGACGTTTATATCGACGGAAAGCTTCACAGGACCATTGATACCTATTATTACTTTGGCAACCAGCAGCAGCCGGAGGAAAGCATGTGGCACATAATGGGCCTCACCCCCGGGGAACACAAGGTGCGCCTGGTGGTTAAAGGAGAAAAACGACCGGAGTCCTCCGGAACCAGGATTTATGTTTCATCTGCCAACATATTCAGAACAGGATCAAAGAAAAACGAAAATTTCAGGTTCTCATTTGAGTAGGCTGCTGAAGCTTAAACCGTGACAGTATCCATAATGCCCTTCCGTAGTCTGGGGTAATCAGCCATTGGAGGATTATTTTCCGGCCGTGTCTTTTTGTTTGAACGGTGGGCGCGGCTCTTTGCTTTTGGCTTTTTACCGCTAAAATCAATTAAAAGAGAAAACAAAAACAATGTGCTGCAAGTGTGCCGGAGCAAAAAGTCTATCTGGCGGCAGACAGGCATGACAAAAAATAAGCCGGCAGGGCACGGCCGAGGGGGAGCTGCTCCCAAAAATGTGGGAACAATTAGAAGATTTTTGGGAGCTGCAGGGATTATTGTTTGTCGGTCCCGGATTGTTTATAGCCTATCGTTTTCCTGGGTCTTTCCTGGACATCAATAAATTTTCTCAAATACTGGAGGATCATAGCAATGTTTTCATCCTGCTTGCCTACTCTTTTTTCCAGCTGTTCCAGCTTTAGTAAAATATCCTTATGAGAAAGTACCAACTCCCTCATTTTAATATAGATCTCAACGATCCGTATAGATGCCTCTATCGCCCTGTCGCTGTTCAGAATATTTGCAAGCATAACAGATCCATGTTCTGTAAAAGCATAAGGTAAATACGGGGAGTATTTCAGGTTCTGGAGGTGGTCGCAAATTACGACCATCTTTTCTTTCTCTTTTTCAGTTAGTTGGAACATAAAATTGCCAGGAAAGCGCTTTATGTTTCTTTTAATTTTTTAAAGCCTGGGAGCCTGCCCCGCTCCAGCGGGGCTTTTAAGTCCAATGTCCCCGGTAACATCCGGGGTAGTTCTCCGGCCCTGCCGACCAACCCCGGAGAGGGTTGAAGCTGCTGTTCTTCAACACCTCCGGCGTTGAAAGCCAGGGCAGACATTTACCATGGATATAACCATGGATATTGGATTTGCAGCCCTCCAGGCTGGCTGGCTGTGTATTGATTATCATACCTTCTCAGATCAATGATTTTGTTAAAATTATCCTGCAATTGGTACTTAACTACAACATCTGCTACTTCGCCAGGCACAGTATCTTACCAATATGCCTAAAAAACATTATTTTACGGATACACCACCCTCCACTCCATTTTTACCAGATCCTCATAGCTTAAATCATACCGCTTCAGTATCATATAGTTTTTCCTGATCGTATCCCATGGAACGGTTTTCACTGTCGCCTCATCGAAAATGAAAATCATTAAGGTATCAATATTCTCAAATACTCCCTCCCAGCTACCTCTCCTTGGATTTGACACTGTTTCACCAGGAGACAACAGTAATCTTGAAAGCGAACTAGGATTGTCATCAATTCTTAGAGTAGTATCTGGATACATATAGCTATCATTATAATAAATACCTGAACTACTATTGTTTATTATTTTCATTTTTCTATTATCAGGATCACAATTTACTACCAGAATCATAAAAAAAAGAAAAGTTATTAATCTTAATAATTGTAACTTTTTCATAACCAAGAAAGATTTTATTCTAGCCTGAATTATTCATAAAAAGGGGGTTTTTGTTCTTCATTTACAACTTAATTAGTTATATTTGAAGTGCTTACAACAAAAACACACCCTTCTATTATGATAAATAAAAATACAGAAAATTTCACACAAGAACTTAA
>WXFD01000017.1 GCA_009877105.1 Bacteroidales bacterium | reverse complement strand
TCATAATTAACCGTATCAATGGAAATATACTTTGCAAGCAGGTATTGAAACGCGTCATCTCTTCCTTCCAGATCGGCGTACCACGAATAATTGCTTTTGCACAGATCATAGCCGCTTTGGAGTCCGCAGCATCCGGCATCCAGTTGGTACAAGCTGTTAAAATTATAAGACCCCGCGTCAACCAGATCTTTGGTATTCATACACGGCCAGAATTTTTCAGGTACCTCACCCGGCATTACATTGTTATAAATGCCAGTTGTATATAATTCACATGGCTCCGGTTCCGAGGGATTATTATCGCAGGAGAAAAAAAATACCGGGAATAAAAGCGATAGTAGCAGTATTTTCACGACAGTTTTCATAGCTTAGTTAGTATTAAGAATTTTATGTACCTTATATTTTTATATTTATAAACCGCTGAGGGCGAAAAGGTTTTTTCAGAGCTCTTACTGTCCCCTGCTCTTTGCTTCCTGCTCCCTGCTCCCTGAGTTATTTACGTGAATAATTCATACAATATTACTATATTTCATGCCTAATTTACCCACCTGATGAATAAGACTTTTTTGAGATTGCTTCCCTGCTTTCTGGCCTTCATGCTTGCAAGCCCTTATTCTCTTCAGGCACAGTCTGATGAGAGGCTTGAAGGGATGGCGGCAGGCAAACTTGAAAACTGGAAAAACCCGCTCACGCAGTGGAATCATATTGCCGTTCCGAAGATCGATTCTCTGAAGCTTGAAAAGAGCAACGGCAAGCTCATTCTCTGGTTTGCACCGGAACTTTCATATTATCCTTTCAGGGAAGAGAGCTGCAGACTATTCAGGAAATCGCTCGTTGATGCCCTGGGAAGAAAATTCAAAAAATATGACATTGAGCTGATAACCAATACCTACAGAATAGAACAGCTGGTACCGAATTATTTCAGAAAGGACTTCCCGGCCGACTCATCATGTTTTCCTGTTCCCGATACTGATAAAAGGATACTGGTGAAAAAGATTTCTGACGACCCTCCTTCATCGGGGCTTCACGGCAAGTCAATAGCCCTGTGGAACAGTCACGGATACTATTTTGAAATGTCCTTAGACAGATGGGAATTCCAGCGTGCAAAACTGTTTGGCACCGTGGAGGACGTTTCCATCACGGGATACGTGCTGCCATATCTTTCGAGGATGCTTGAGAAAGCCGGGGCAACGGTCCATATTCCCCGCGAAAGGGATATCCAGACCAACGAGGTCATAGTCGATAATGATCGTTCGACGGCTAATTCCGCCTTCTTGCTATCTACAGGAAAGAATAGCGAATTAATCAATAAAGGCTTTATCCTGACTGATACTATATTTGCAGGATTCAATCCTTTCAGGAATGGAAGTTCCCTCAGAACAGCCGACGATACGGCACACTATATTCCCGATATTCCGTCACGGGGCGATTACGCGGTTTATATTTCATACCCACTGTTGCCTGATAATACAGGTGAGGCATTGTATACCGTTCATCACACCGGCGGTTCGACAGGCTTCCTGGTTGATCAGACGATGGGAGGGGAGACCTGGATTTATCTCGGGACATTCAATTTTGATAAAGGTATGAATCCGGAGAGAG